>QCJD01000006.1 GCA_003216255.1 Pelagibacteraceae bacterium AG-404-N13 | reverse complement strand
CTCAATTAGCTGGAGAAGGTGGTAGTAGCAGAAATTCAGGATACTTAGTTGATACTACTTTAAACGATGGATTTACTTCAAACAAAAATCTTGAAGATTATAAAAAAAAAGTACAAATTTATAACCTAGGGATAGAAACAGTCAAAAGATATGTTAAAGAATATCAAGTAGATTGTGAATGGAATGACAGTGGAAAATATTTTGCATCATCCAAAATTGAAGATGAAAATAAAACAAAATTATTTAGTAATTTATTAACAAGTTTAAATTTTAAGAATAAAATTTTATATAAAGAAGAATTAACCAAAAGATTAGGAACTTCTTTCTATAATATTGGAATTTATACGAACGGGGGAATACTTATTAACCCTGCGAAATTGGTAAAATCCATGATTGATACTTTACCAGACAATGTTGATCTTTACGAAAATTCTCAATTATTAAAATGGAAAAAGGTAAATAATAATATTGAATGTCATTTTTCAAAACACAAAATATCAACTAATAAAATAATTTTTTGTACCAATGGATTTTTTAGATCTTTAAATATTAAAAAAAATTATAACTTTCCAATTACTTTGACAGCAAGCATGACAAGACCATTAAGTGATAAAGAATTTAAATCTATTGGCTCTCCAAAAGAGTGGGGCGTTTTACCAATAAGACCTATGGGAGCAACTGTAAGATTAACAAAAGATAAACGAATATTAATAAGAAATACAGCAGAAGCAAAAAAAAAATATTCAATGAAATATCAAGATTTAAAGCAAAGAGTTAAGTTACACTCTTATGGTATCAAAAAAAGATTTCCAACTTTACCAGACAACATTATTGAAAACAGTTGGTCAGGTGTTGTTTGTAGAAGTGGAAATGGATCTCAAATTTTTGAAAAATTAGAAAAGAATGTTTATGCAGCAGGATGTTATAATGGTTCAGGAATAGGTGTCGGCACCTTTTTTGGTGAGCAAATAGCTTTTATGGCATCTAATCAACAATCAGATCATATTTCTACAATAGAAGAAAGAAAAAAACCTAATTGGTTGCCTCCACAACCATTTTTAAATCTTGGAATATATACTAGATTAGCTTATGAAAGATTTAAAGCTAGGTCTGAAACATAAATGAATAAAATTTTAATCATTGGTGGTGGTGCAATGGGTTCAGCATTCACGATACCATGTATAGACAATAATAATAAAGTTACTATTACAGAACCTTACAGTAAGAAATTTATTAAAAATTTACGCTCAAAAAATAAATTTCATTCTAGCTTAAAAATTAATCTTTCAAAAAAACTTAAATTCAGAGATTTTTCAATAGAACTTTTACAACAAAAATTTGATTTAATAGTAATTGCTCTAAGTCTTTCAGGAATAAATTTCATTGGAGAAAAATTACAAAAGTTAAAAATAAAAACACCAATACTTGTACTTACTAAAGGTTTAAAATATGAAAAAAAAAATAATAAAATTCTTACAATTTCAGAGCAACTAAAAAAAAATTATAAAGCAATGAATATTTCAGTTTTGAAAGGCCCTTGCTTAGCAAAAGAATTAGCTAGAAAAAATCAAACTAGTGTGATTATAGCGAACAAAAATATTAAAATTGCTAAACAGATTGGTAAAAAGATTTCTACAAACTATTACTTAGTTGATTTTTCTAAAGATATAATTGGCGTTGAAGTATGTTCCTCAATTAAAAATATTTATTCTATGATAATTGGATCGGGCAATAGCTTAAATATGTCCTCTAGTTTATTTCAAAAATCGATTGTTGAAATGCAATATTTAACTAAATATTTTAGAGGTAAAGAGGAAACCACTTTAGGTTTAGCTGGCATCGGTGATTTATACGTAAGTGCTGCCGGAGGAAGAAATAGTAAAATGGGTAGCTACTTAGGAAAAGGATTTACGTTTAGACAAGCTAAAAGAAAATTCATGCCTAATGATACTGTTGAAGGTGAACAATTAATCAGAGAGATAGCGCCATTTATATTAAAAAAAATTAATAAAAAAAGAATTCCTCTAATGATTAAAATGATTAATGCAATATTAAAAAATAAAAAACTAATTATTTAATTCTTGCAAAAATTAAAATTTTAATTTTAATTACCCAATTAAAAATAACTTTATGCCTAAATTTATTTCATCATATGTAAAATTTATAGATCTAATTTGTATAAAAGTTGGAAGAGTGGTCATGTATGGAGTTTTTTTTATGATGTTTTTGCTTATTCTTTCTTTCTTTACAAGAAACATAATTAATTATCCTTTGATGTGGATTATTGAAATGGCTCAATTTACTATTACAGCTTATTATCTGTTAGGTGGTGGCTACTCAATGATAACTGATGATCATGTCAGAATGGATTTGTTTTATGGAAGACTTTCAGAAAAAGGAAAAGCCAAGATGGATGCTTTCACAAGCATATTTTTAATTTTTTATTTAGTAATATTATTTTACGGTTCTATAACTAGTTTACAATATACTATACAAACAAAACAAAAACTTTTTACTGCCTGGGCTCCATATGTTTGGCCAATTAAATCATTAATGTTAATAGGAATATTATTAATGTTGCTTCAAGCTTTCGCAATGTTTTTTAAAGACTTAGCAAAAATTCAAAATAAAAAAATATATTAATGTTAGCGCAATATTTAAGTTACGAATTTATTGCATTGTTCATGTTTATAACAATGTTGACAATGATGTTTACAGGCCAGAGAGTATTTGGTGCAATAGGTTTTGTAGCTGCAGCTTCAGCATTATTGATTTGGGGAGAAGGGTCTATGGAGATGCCTTATACGGCTACGTGGAAATTATTTAAATGGTATCCAATGCTCACACTACCACTTTTTATTTATATGGGTTTCATGATTTCAGAGTCTGGAATTGCAAATGATCTTTATAAAATGTTTCATGTTTATTTTGGAGGATTAAAAGGAGGGTTGGCAATTGGAACTATGCTCATGATGGTTGCGATTTCTGCGATGAATGGTTTGAGTGTAGCTGGAATGGCCATAGGAGCAACAATTGCTCTTCCAGAAATGTTAAAAAGAAATTATGACAAACGAATGATTACAGGAGTAGTCCAAGCAGGTAGCTCGTTAGGCATATTAATACCTCCAAGCGTAGTTATGGTTTTATATGGAATGATTGCTAGACAACCTGTTAGCAAGCTTTGGCTAGCAGGATTATTGCCTGGAATATTAATGGCTTCATTATTTATTATTTATATTTATGTTAGATGTCGTCTTCAACCTGAATTAGGACCAGCTTTAGATAAAAAAGAAAGAGATATGCCGTTACCAGAAAAATTAAAGTTATTAAAAGCTGGAATTATTCCTTTTGTTATATTTTTTTTAATGACAGGTTTATTTTTAATGGGGATAGCTAGTTTAGTTGAATGTTCAGCGGTTGGAGCATTACTAGCTACAATAGCTGCTATTTATAAAAGAAGATTTAATAAACAAGTTTTAGAAACTACTTTGAAAAAAACACTCGGTGTTTCATGCATGTTTATGTGGATAATTTTAGCAGCGTTGTGTTTTGGAGCAGTTTTTGATGGTTTGGGAGCTGGTAAAGCAATTGAAAAATTATTTATCGAAAGATGGAATTTATCTCCTTGGGGAGTGCTTATTATGATGCAACTTTCCTACATTATTATGGGGATGTTTCTTGATGATACCGCAATGTTGGTAATTGTTGCTCCACTTTATGTACCATTGATTATTTCTTTAGGATTTGACCCGATTTGGTATGGAGTACTTTATACGATAACTTGTCAAATAGCTTATATGACCCCTCCTTTTGGTTATAATCTATTTTTGATGAGAGCAATGGCGCCAAAAGAAATTACTTTGTTTGACATCTATCGATCTATTATTCCATTTGTTATAGTTATGGTAATAGGCTTGGCTATAGTTATGGCCTTTCCAGAAATAGCAACTTACTTACCTGAAAAATACCTATCAAGGTAAATTAATACAACTGAAAGTTTTATTTTTTTTAAATAAACACTATAATCATTCTAAATTTTATAATAACCTTTTCTGAATAAATTTAGAGAGGAAGGTTATATGAAAAAAGACAAAAAGATCATAACAAACAAAAGGCGTTCGTTTATTAAGAAAGCTGGTTTGTTGACTTTGGGTGCTGCGGGAGCTACTGCTATAAAAGCTCCATATGCTTATTCAGCCTCAAACCCTATAAAATGGAGGCTCCAAACTTATTCTGGGGCACCTCTAGGAGCTCATGTAATTAAGCCACAAATTGAAGCTTTTAACAAAGCTGCTCACGGCGAAATGGAAATTGAGCTTTATTATGCAGATCAATTAGTTCCTACTGACGAATTGTTTAGAGCAATGCAAGCAGGGACAATAGACGCTGTACAAAGTGATGATGCTACTATGGGTTCACCTGTAGATATTCAAGTATTCGGTGGATATTTCCCATTTGCAACAAGGTATAGTTTAGATGTTCCATCATTATTTAAGTATTATGGATTAAATGAAATTTGGGACGAAGCTTACAAAGAAGTTAAAGGTGTAAAATGGTTAAGTACTAGTGCATGGGATCCTTGCCATCTATTTACAGTTAAGAAAAAAGTTACTTCACTAGCAGATATGAAAGGACTTAGAGTATTTGGAGTTCCAACAGCTGGAAAATTCTTAGCTAGATATGGTTTAATTCCTGTGATTGTTCCATGGGATGATGTTGAAACAGCTATGCAAACTGGAGAACTTGACGGTGTTTGTTGGTGTGGATTTACAGAAGCCTATGAAGTTGGATGGGCTGATATTTGTAAATATGCATTAACTAATGCAGTAACAGGAGCATGGTTTGGTTCATATTTTGCTAACTCAAAAAGTTGGGAAAAATTAAGTCCTAAACTTCAAGCATTATATCGTATGTCGATTAATGACTCTCACTACTACAGACAAGTTTGGTATTGGGGTGGAGAAGCTAATCTACGAGTTAATGGTAAAAAAATGGAACTTACAAGTCTTCCAGCAAATGAGTGGAGCAAAGTAGTAGAAGACTCAAAAGAGTTCTGGGACGAAACATCTAATATAAGTCCACGTGCTAAAAAAGTTGTTGATGCATTTAAATTATATGCACAAACAATGGAAAAAGCAGGATATCCTTATAGATAATTTAAATTTTTAGGCGCTTCTTGATTTGGAAGCGCCTAAACCTAAATTTTATGGTTTTGCGGTAAAGCCGCCATCAACAATTATTTCAGTTCCAGTAATATAGCTTGATTGATCACTAAGTAAAAACATTATAGTATTTGAAATATCGGTTGGCTTACCAACTCTAAGCAAAGGTATAATTTTTTCTAATTTTTTTTTTGCTGAAACGTTTTTTTTCCATCTTTTTTGCATTGAAGTATCAACTGCTCCAGGAAGTATACAGTTAGATCTAATATTATCTGAGGCAAATTGAATTGCTAAAGATTTTGATAATCTTATCATTGCAGCTTTTGAGGATCCATATGCATCTTGAGGTTTGTCATCACCTGATAATGCGTCTATTGTGGAAATGTGAACCATAGACCCGAATTTATTTTTCTTCATTATAGGAATAATAATTTTAGATAAATAAACCATAGATTTTAAGTTAATTTCGTAAACTTTATCCCAAACTTTTGTGTTTATATCAGTGGAAGAAACATCTTTATTAAACCACAATACACCGGTTGTATTAATTAAATAATCAATCTTTTTATTTTTCTTGTAAAATTTTTCTACAATATTCTTTAGTTTGTTAAAATTAGTAACATCAACTTTCTTGTATGAACAATTTTTGTGTCTCATCAAGAAAGACTTTGGTGGTTCTTTTATATCAATCATGAGCACCAAAATATTATTATTTGATAAATTTTTACAAACCTCTAAACCCATTCCTCCACAGGCTCCTGTAACAATTGCAAATTTTCCTTTAAAGGTAAGCTTCATTACTATTTTAATTCTTTTCTTAAATGAAAACTTTTTGGTTTTGTTAAGTGTTCATAAGCAATTTCAGATAAAGAACATCCTTTGCCAGTTTCTTTTACACCTGTCCAAGATAAACCAGGATCTAAATAATCACATCTATTCATAAATAAAGTTCCAGTATTAACCTTGTCTCCAAGTTGCTGAGCAGCTTCAATATCTTTCGTCCAAATAGATGCAGTTAAACCATATGGACTATCATTCATTAAATCTATTCCTTCTTTGTCATTTTCTACTGGCATAATTCCTACACAAGGTCCAAATGTTTCTTCCATCATAAATTTCATTTCATGATTTACATTAGTTAAAACTTGTGGCGGCATATAATTTTTATGTTCTTTAGGATAATCAAATTTAGTTTCATCTATCATCATCTTCGCCCCTTGTTTTACTGCTAAGCTCATTTGTTCTTTAATAAAATTTGCAGAAGATAATTTAACTACAGGTCCAAGATTTGTATCTTTATTCAAAGGATCGCCAAGCTTATATTCGTATGTTTTTTCAATAAAAGATTCTAGGAATTTATTATATATTTTATTATCTACGTAAATTCTTTCTATTCCACAACATGATTGACCTGAGTTAAAAAAAGAACCATCAACAAGATTTTCTACAGTTTTTTCTAAATCAGCATCATGCCTCACATAAGCTGGATCTTTACCACCAAGTTCTAAAGCAATACTTATAAATTTATTCGTAGTAGCTTTTTGAACTGCATAACCTGCATTAACGGAGCCAGTAAAAGAAACAAAAGCAGTTCTCTTATCAGAAACTATTTTTAAACTATCTTCATGGCTTAAATGCAAAAAACTAAATACATTTTTTGGAAAAGTTTTTTTTGCAGACTCATATAATTGTTCTGCACAAAGAGGAGTTTGAGCAGAATGTTTTAGAATTACTGTATTTCCAGAAGCAAGAGAAGGTATAATTGAATTAACAGATGTTAAGTATGGATAATTCCAAGGAGCAATAACAAAGGAAACACCCATAGGAATTCTTTTTATATAATTTTTAAAATTCTCTTTCTCTGGTAAATAAATATTTTGTAATTTATCTTCAGCAATTGAAAGCATATAATCTGCTCTCTCTTTAAATCCTTTAAGTTCACTAATAGCTTGAGAAATTGGTCTTCCCATTTGTCTGGTAATTTCTTCAATAATTTGATTTTCCTTCGATAAAAAATCACTTACAAAATTTTCTATCAATTTAACTCTTTCTTTTACAGATAGTTCTCCCCATTCATTTTGTGCGATAACGGAATTTGATAAAGTATCTTCAATTTTATTTGAAGAGTAATCTCTTTCAACATAAATTGTATTATCTATTGGTGTGATAGTTTGGATCATAAAAAACTTAAGATTAGACTAGATTAATTTCATTTACCATATTAAAAATTCTCAATAAATAATTTTAATTCTACAAATTATAATTATTCTGTAAAGATAGCGGAAATAGAATTAAGTTGTTTTTCTTAATCGATTTCCATTTTTGTCGAAAAAATAAATATTATCCTGAGAAAATGATATTTTGTTTAAATTTTTAACTAATTTTTCTGCAGTTTTTATTCTTATTTCTTGATTTTTTATAGAGGCATAGATTATTTTTTCAGATCCTAAATTTTCTATTAAATCAACTTTTATATCTAATTTAATATTATTATTATTATTTACATCTATATGTTCTGGTCTTATTCCTAAAAATACTTCATCTTTAAAATTATAACCATCCAAACGTATTTGATTTTCAAAAAAATTGATTATATTTGATTTTATATATTTTTTTTCCAATTTTATAATATTCATTTTAGGGGTCCCTATAAACTCTGCTACAAAAATATTATTTGGATCAGAGTAAACTTCATTCGGAGTTGAAAATTGCTCTATATTACCCTTGTTAAGAATTACAATTCTATCAGCAAGAGTCATTGCTTCTACTTGATCGTGAGTTACATAAATCATATTAGTATTAATTTTTTTGTGCAATTTTGATATTTCTACTCTCATTTCAGATCTTAGGGCTGCATCTAAATTTGATAGAGGTTCATCGAATAAAAAAATTTTTGGGTTCCTTGTGATTGCTCTTCCAATAGCAACTCTTTGTTTTTGCCCACCCGATAACTCTTTTGGTTTTCTTTCTAACAAGTCTTCAATTTGAAGCATTTTAGCAGCTTCTTTAACTTTTTCATCAATATAGTTTTTATTTTTATTTTCCATTTTTAAACCAAATGACATATTTTCATAAACATTCATATGAGGATAAAGAGCATAAGACTGAAACACCATTGCTATCTCTCGTTTCGATGGGATTAAATCATTTAATATTTTGTCATTTAATAAAATTTGTCCTTGATCAATTGTTTCTAATCCTGATACCATTCTTAAAAGAGTTGACTTTCCACATCCTGATGGTCCAACCAAAACAACAAATTCACCTGAATCAATATTAATACTAAAATTATTAATTACTTTATTTTCTCCAAAGGATTTATTTATATTTCTAAATTCTATTTTAGACATATTCTAATTTTTAATTTTTTTTTTAATTAGATTATGCATTATTTTCATTATAGGTATGTAAATAAATCATTAATACTTATTTTAAAGGCATATTTAATTACACGTATTCATATACATTCATTAAATATTGTTAAGCTTTTATTACGTTGATAAACTTATAACATTAATAAACAAGAGGGGAAATATGTTTAAAAAAATAATATCAATTATCTCATTTGCAACATTTTTAATATCAAGCGTTGCATTTGCAGATATTACTTTTTGGACTACAGAAGTACAACCAGCTAGAATGGCTAAACAAGAAGAAATGGCTAAAGCTTTCGAAGCCAAGACTGGTATTAAAGTTGAAGTTATTCCTGTAGAAGAAAAAGATTTAGGAACAAGAGCTACAGCAGCTTCTGCTGCTGGAAATCTACCAGATGTAATCTATCATACTTTGCAATACGTTCTCCCATGGTCTGAGGCTGGAATACTTGATGTGGATGCAAATAATGACATTGTAAATCAACTAGGTAGATCAACATTTGCACCAGGCGCCATAGAAATGGCGAAAAAAGGAGCAAAAGTTGCCGCTGTACCAGTTGATGGTTGGACACAAATGGTGGTTTATAGAAAAGATCTGTTTGAAAGTGCTGGATTAAAGCCTCCAACTAATTATGCAAATATTACTAAGGCAATTAAAAAACTTTCTGGAAGTAATATGTATGGATTCGTTGCAGCTACTAAGACAGATGAAAACTTTATGAGTCAAGTTTTAGAACACGTTCTTTTAGCAAATGGTGTAAATTTTGTTAAAAGAGGTGGAACTCAAAAACAAGGCAAAGAATTAAAAAATGCATTAGAATTTTATAAAGTTCTAGCTAAAGCAAGTCCTCCAGGAGAATTATATTGGAAACAATCCAGAGCTTTATATTTTGCTGGACGTACACCTATGATAATTTGGTCACCATTTATCATGGATGAATTAGCAGGATTAAGAGACTCTGCTCCTCCAACTTTTAATGTTGACCCAACTTCAAATGAATTGGCTCAAAAAACAGGATTTATTACTAACTTTAGTGGTCCTGATAATAAAAGTGGAGCTGCATGGGCTGATATAAGATACTTTGGTGTTACTGCAGATGCTGATACAGACGAAGCTAAGAAGTTTATCATGTATTCAATGGAAGAAGGGTACACTAGTACATTATCTATTGCACCGGAAGGAAAATTTCCAGTGAGAAGAGGTAATGCAAGCGATCCTAATGCATTTACAAAAGCATGGAGTAAACTTCCAGTAGGAGTTGATAGAAAAGCTCCTTTGACTGATCTTTATTCAGCAGATGTAATTAATAATATAGTTGCAGGATTAGATACAGCTAACAGATGGGGAGTAAAAGAGGGAGAATTGTCTAGAGCATCTAAAATTATTAACGCTCAATTTTTAAACAGAATCACAAGAGAATTTATAGACGACCAAATCTCTGTTGATGAAGCTGTTAATAAAATTAATGCCGAATTAGCTAAATTCTAATAATTTAAATTTATAAAAAAGCGGGTAATATCAATTTATCCGCTTTTTTTATGAGTAATAAACTTTCAAAAATAGAAAAAAGAACTGCTTATATTTTAACTCTTCCAGCAGTATGTCTTGTATTTGCTATAATTTTATTTCCAATATTTGCAAATGTATGGATAAGTTTTAAAGAAGTTGGATTAAAGGATATTAGAATACCAGAGCCAAGGGCAAAAAAGATTGTTAAATCTATTTCAGAAGAACCTGTAAAAATTAAAATAATATATAAATTAAGAAATAGTTCTTTAATTCAAGAGATTAGAAATATTAATTTTGAAGATAAGTTTCCTAAAAATACGAAACCCATCGATCTAGACGAAAGATGTATTTTTAAAGTAAATAAAATAAAGTGTAATTTTGGAAATTGGCAAGCTAAGTACAGAGAAAATTTTGAAATAATTCTTAAAAGTACTGATGGAAAAAAAATAGAAAAAAAAGAAGTAAAATCCTTTAAACCAAAATTGAGAGGAAAATCTGACAATATATTACTAAGTACTAGCTTTACATTAAAAAATTTTAAAAAAGTTTTATTTGAAAATGAATTTTTTGATTTATTATCAACTACTTTTTATTACACATTTTTTGGAACAGTAGGTTCAATAATTTTTGGTGTACTTGCTGCTCAGATGGTTAATCAGAAATTTTTTGGAAGGACATTTATGAGAAGTATATTACTTTTTCCTTATGTTGGACCTGTTGTAGCATTAGCATATACCTGGGAACTTTTACTTGATCCAAATAGTGGTACTTTAAATAGTTTATTAATAAATTTTCAAATAATTGAGAACCCAATAAACTTACTTGGTCAAAAGTATATTGCTTTTAACTTTTTTGGATTTGATTTAAAATTACGTCTTGCACTTACTACAGTTATTTTTTTTGAAATTTGGAGATATTTTCCATTAGCTTTTTTATTTATTCTTGCACGTCTTCAAGCAGTTCCAAAAGAACTTTATGAGTCTGCAGACGTAGATGGAGCTGGACCTATCCAAAAGTTTACTAATATTACACTTCCACAAATTACAGCAGTTATATCAATATTATTTATGATTAGATTTATATGGAACTTTAATAAATTCGAAGATGTTTTTTTACTTACTGGAGGCGCTTCTGGTACTAGAACATTGCCTATAAATGTTTATCAACAAGGTTTTGCCATTTCAGATATAGGAATGGGATCTGCCGTATCAATAGTAATTGTAATATTACTTTTAATATTTATGTATTTTTATTTTCAACTCATAGGAAAAAAAGCTAATGAAAATTAAAAATATATTGATTTATTCTATAGTTTCTTCATTTTTTTTATTTTGCTTAGTTTCGATATGGAAAATCTTGGCTACCTTGCAGGGACTAGATGTAAAAAATTTTAACTTTAATTTAATTTTCTTTTTTGGTTTAATAATTTCATTAAGCTATTTAATTTTAGGCAATAAGATTAATAATAGAATTAAATCAATATTTTTTTCTTTAGCCTTTACTTTTTTGGATAGCTATTTAATACAATCTTTACCATTGTGGTATAGTATTGGTTTATTTCTAATAGTATATTTTTTTACTAGCAAAATACAAAAATATAGTAAAGAATATTTAGATCAGGAATATTCTTCACAAATTGTACTTTTTGATTTTTTAACCTTATTTGGAATAGTTTTATTTTCATTTGTTATACTTTTTCCATTTTACATGATGCTAGTAACTAGTTTTAAAACTCAGATAGCATTATTAGTTAATCCTTTAGATTTTAGTATAAATTTTAAACAAGATATAAAAGAACTTTTCAAATCTTATTTTGTTATATTTAAAACTTATAAGTTTGGCAAATTTATCCTGACTAGCAGCATAGTATCAATTGGAACAGTAATTATAACTTTAATTTTTGCAATTCCTGCAGCATACGCAGTTGCAAGATTAAATTTTTTCGGGAAAACGTTTTTATCTACTTCAATATTAATAATTTATATGTTTCCAGCTATAGTATTAGTAATTCCATTGTATACAGTCTTTAGTCAGTTAGGACTCAGAAATTCTATTGAAGGATTGCTTATAGTCTATACTGCCACGACTCTTCCAGTTGCGATCTATATGTTGCAGGGATATTTTAAAAGTATTCCAAAGGAGTTAGAAGAAGCAGCTATATTAGATAGACAAAATTGGTTCGGTATAATTTTTAAAATTATTATACCACTTAGTGTACCTGCTATATCGTCTGTTGCACTTTATGTGTTTATGATTGCATGGAATGAATTTTTATTTTCTTTAATGTTTTTAGACAATCCTAATTCATTTACTTTATCAAGGGCAATCCAGTACTTGAGTGGAGATGCCGAAACTCCAAGACAATATTTAATGGCAGGCTCAGTTATAGTTACATTACCAGTATTGTTAATATTTGTTTATTTTGAAAAATATTTGGTAAGTGGGCTTACAGCCGGAAGTGTAAAAGGTTAATGAAGAATTTAAGCAAAACAGCAAAAAAAATTCTTAAAACCAATAGAAGAAAAGGATACACGCTTCCAACAAATAATAAGCTATATCCAGCACAATGGAACTGGGATTCAGCATTTATTTCAATAGGTTACTCTTATTTTAATTTAGAATATGCAATTAAAGAATTAGAAACATTGATAAAAGGACAGTGGAAAAATGGAATGATTCCACATATCTTATTTCATGAAAAGGACGATAGCTATTTTCCTAATCATAAAACATGGAAATGTGGTAATTCTGTTTCTTCTTCAGGGATAACTCAACCACCAATAGTAGCTACGGCATTAAAATTAATTATTACTAGAAATAAGTTAAATAAAAATCAAAAAAAAAGAGTTATTTTATTGATCAAAAAATTAAAAAAATATCACGATTGGTTTTATAAATATCGTGATCCGAAAAATACGGGTTTAGTTTCTATAATTCATCCATGGGAAAGTGGTTTAGATAACTCACCACTTTGGGATTCATCTTTAAAAAAAATAAAAATCGATAAAAAATTATCTTATAAAAGAAGAGATTTAGAAGTTTCAAATTCAAAAGCCAGACCTTTAAATAGTGATTATGACTGTTACATAACTCTTTTAAATCAATTTAAAAAATTAAATTATAACCCTAATAAACTATATTCTAATTCAATGTTCAATGTTGTTGATATTGGTTTCAATTCAATTTTTTTAAAAGCTTCAAAAGATTTATTAGAAATTGCAAAATTATATAATTTAAATTTGAAAGATTTGAATAAAAAAATATTTAAAACTGAAAGTAGTTTATTAAAAATGTACAATAAAAAAAAAAATATTTTTTATTCATATGATTTAAAAAATAAATTTTTTATCAATATACCTTCTATTTCAAACTATTTTATTTTATTTGCTGATTTGAATGATAAAAAAGTAAATAAAAAAATTATTGAAAGTCTAAAAAAATACAACCAAAAAGAAAAATATATTTTTTCTTCAATAAAGCCAGATCACAAATCTTTTGAGGAAAAAAGATATTGGCGAGGACCAGTTTGGATAAATACAAATTGGATCATTTATCAAAGTCTGAAAAACAAAGATAAAGTATATGCAAAAAAAATTAAAGATAAGACAATTAAACTTATTGAAGAAAAAAATTTTTTTGAATATTATAGCTGCAAAAACGCAGAAACACTGGGCGCCAACAATTTTTCATGGAGTTCAGCTCTTTATTTGGATTTGATTTATGAAAGTAATTAATTATGACGTATAATTGGAATTATCCTACAACCATGTGGGTAGGAGAGAATAGAGTAAAAGATTTGCACTTAGCATGTAATATTTTAAATATTAAAAATCCTTTATTTATAACTGATAAAGATCTTATAGGCTTACCGTTTGTCAAAGAAGTTATCTCAGATTTAAATAAACATTTTAAAGAGATAAAAACCTTTTCTGATTTTTCAGGAAACCCGATAGGTGAAAATGTTGATGAAGGAGTTAAAATTTATAAAAATAATAAATGCGATGGAGTTATAGCTTTTGGTGGAGGAAGTGGATTAGATGTAGGTAAAGCAATTGCCTTTATGGCTGGTCAAACAAGACCTATATGGGATTTTGAAGATATTGGAGATTATTGGAAAAGAGCAGATGAAAAAAATATTGCTCCAATAATAGCTGTACCAACTACAGCTGGCACAGGTTCAGAAACAGGAAGGGCATCAGCAATAATTAACAAACAAACAGGAGTAAAGAAAATTATATTTCACCCAAAATTTTTACCTTCTATAGTTATTTTAGACCCAACCTTAACAATTGATTTATCTCCAAGACTTACTGCCGCAACTGGAATGGATGCTCTTGCACATAATCTAGAGGCGTTCTGTGCCCCTGGCTTTCATCCAATGGCAGATGGTATTGCTATTGAAGGAATGAAATTAATAAGAAATTCACTTTTAAATGCTGTGAACAATGGGAAAGATTTAAGTGCTAGGGCAGATTTATTAGCCGCAGCTAGCATGGGTTCAACTGCTTTTCAAAAAGGTTTAGGTGCAATTCACTCATTAAGCCACCCCGTTAATGCTCAATTCAATATTCATCACGGATTGTCAAATGCAATTTTTATGCCATATGTTTTAACATTTAATAAAGATGCAATTGAAGAAAGAATTATTTCTATATGCGACTATCTAAATTTAGACAAAAGCTTTAAAAGTTTTTTAGATTGGATTTTAGAATTAAGAAAAGATTTAGAGATCCCACATAAACTTGCAGATGTCGTTGAAAATAATAAAATTGATTTAAATAAGTTATCACAAATGGCTTTGGATGATCCATCAACAGGAACCAATCCAAAAAAATTATTTCTGGAAGATATGAAGTTATTATATGAACATAGTATTTCAGGAGAATTATTTTAATGAAAAGAATTCTAGTTGTTGAAGGAAATTTAAGGGAAGAAAATCAAGGTTTTATTGATGGAGGAATTAAAACTCACACGGAGAGTCTAAAGGATAGCATAAGCCACTTTACAGAAAATTTAGATATTGATGTAGCCAATCCATCATCAGATGAAAATATTTTTGAAACTGTTAAGGATTTAAACAAATATGATGCTCTTATTTGGGGTGGTAGCAGTCTTAATATTTATAACGATACTATTGAGATTAGAAGACAGCTTGAATTTATGAGAGAATGTCAAAAGAAAATTAAAAAAATGTTAGCGATTTGCTGGGGAATGCAGGTAGCTGTAACAGTTGCAGGTGGAGAAGTCAAAAGATGTAAAACAGGATCTCACAGAGGTATTGCGCATAATATAAAAATAAATAACGAAGGGCTCAAACATCCTTTATATAAAAATAAAGACAAAATATTTAATACTCCAGCATTTAATTTTGATGAAGTTGTAACTTTGCCACAAAACTCAACTTTACTGTCTTCAAATTCAATTAATAAAGTTATGGCTATAAATTTTAAGGTAGGAGATTGTGAAATTTGGGGTATTCAATATCATCCTGAAATTACTTACAAAAAAATGGTCAGCTTGATTCATTTTAGGAAAGATCGACTTTTAAATAATAAGGCTTTTAAGGATGAGACAGATATAAATGAGCATGTAAAAATTATTGAAAATGAAGACAAAATAACAAAAAAAGATGCAAGAATGAGGGAACTAGAGAACTGGCTAAATTATATAGATGTTCATTAATACCAAAGAAAAAATTATAAACTATTTCAATTCAGGTATAAAAAAAAAATTACTCATAGGCGTTGAAAATGAAAAATTTTTATTTTCAAAGAAATCTAATAAAAGAGCTAGTTATACTGAAGTTAAAAAAGTATTAAGTTTATTAAAATCAAAGTTTAACTGGAAACCTATAAAAGAAAAAAATAATTTAATTGGACTTAGCTACAGAGGAAAATCGATAAGTTTAGAACCTGGGAATCAAATTGAATTAGCTGGAGATAAGTTAAAAAGCATACATGAAGTATGCTTTGAAGGAAATCTGTTTCAAAATCAGCTTAACGATGTATGTGAAAAAGTTGGACTTGAGTCAATTGCCATAGGTTACGATCCCTACACCAAACTAAACAAGGCACCAAATAATCCAAAAGCAAGATATAAAATTATGACTAAAGAAATGCCAAAAGGTGGTAAGTTAAGTTTGAATATGATGTATCAAACAGCAGGCACACAAATAAATTTAGATTACTTATCAGAAAATGATTTTATAAAGAAATTTAAGTTAGCTGCCAGTTTGACACCTCTTTCAATAGGAATTTTTGCCAATTCTCCTGTTAAAGAAAAAAAATTATCAAGATATTTATCATATAGATCAAAAGTTTGGCAAAGTACTTCTAGAGGAGGGTTGCCTAAAATTTTTTTAGAAAATTTAGATTTTGAAAAATATGCGGACTTTATATTAAACAAACCTCTTCTTTTTATTAACAATGGAAAAAAGGTAATAGCTGGTAAAGGAAAAACATTTCAAGATTATATGAAGGGAAACATAAGAGAAATTAGAAACCAAAAACCAAAAAAAAAAGATCTAGAAGTTCATTTGAGTACAATATTTACAGAATTAAGATTAAAAAAATATATAGAAATTAGATCATTAGATGCTTGTGAATGGGATTGTCATTGTGCGGGACCAGCATTTTTTACTGGTTTAATTTATTCAAGTTTAGAGGAGTCTCTCGATATAATTAAAAAATGGAAAACTAATGATATTTTAAATGCCTATATAGAAGCTCCAAAAAAGGGTTTAAAAACTCAAATAAATAATAAATCAATTAATTATTGGGGTAATGTTTTTTTAAAATTATCTAAAAAAGGTTTAATCAAAAGAAATATAATAAATAAAAAAAAAATGAATGAAACTATTTTTCTAAGCAGTGTAGAAAAAATTTTAAAAGAAAACAAAACTAAAGCAGAATTAACAATAGAAAAAATGAAAAATTAAATGCAAAAAATTATTGCAATACAAGCAAATTCTGTAGAGTTAATAAATATTGAAACTGATACAACTTTGCAGCTCGCTCTTGAAGCACAAAAAAGATCTTATCAAATTTATTGGTATGAAACAAAAGATTTAAGTTTATTAAAGGGTAAAGTATATGCCAAAGCAAAAAAAGTTATTTTTTTTGAGAACAGAAAAAAATATTTTAATATTTTAAAACATGTAAATTTGGACCTTTCTAAAGCAAATTATATTTTAATTAGACAAAATCCACCGTTTAATATGGATTATATAACCTCTACATTATATTTAGAAAATATACCTAAAAAAGTTAAAATACTGAATAGTCCTATTTCAGTAAGAAATATTTCAGAAAAATTTTATTCAATTAATTTTTTAAAATTTATGCCTCCAACAATATTTACCAAAGACTTAGAGTTAATTAAAAAATTTTACAAAGAAAATAGTAAAATAGTTATTAAGCCTATTCATGGTTACGCTGGTAAAGATATATTATTTATAGATAGGAACTTTAATAAAAATATCATTAAAAGATACATCAAAAAAATAGGTCATGTTATGGTTCAAAAATTTCTTCCCTTAGTTAAGCATGGAGATAAGAGAGTTTTTATTTTAAATGGTAAAGTTAAAGGGGCCATTAGAAGAGTTCCATCTAAAGGTTCTATTTTGTCTAATATTTCTCAAGGAGGATCGGCATTAAAAACAAAATTAAACAAAAAAGAATTGTATATTTCTAAAGTTATTGCAAAAAAATTGAAAAAAAATAATATTTTTTTTGCAGGTATAGATCTAATTTCAAATTATTTAATCGGAGATATAAACGTAACATCTCCAACTGGATTACCTCAATATAAAAATTTAACTGGGATTAACTTGGCAAAAAATTATTGGGATGAAGTTAAAAAATTAAAATAAACCTTCTGTTTCACCTTTTTTATTTATTTTTATCGAGTCTGCAGCTGGTACTCTGGGTAGACCAGGCATAGTCATTATTTCTCCACAAATAACTACAATGAACTCAGCTCCAGATGAGAGTTTTACTTCTCTTACTGGCAAGACATGTCCAGTTGGCGCTCCTTTTAAACTAGGATCAGTAGAAAAACTATACTGAGTTTTTGCAACACAAATAGGAAGATCAGCATATCCCTTACTTTCAAAATCTTTTAATTGGGTTCTTATTTTTGTATCTGCAACTACTTCGCTAGCATGGTAGATCTCTTGAGCAATTGTTTCAATTTTTTTAAATAATGAAATTTTATCTTCATACAAGAATTTAAACGTGCTCTCACTTTTTTCACATATATTTACAATAGTGTTTGCTAAATCTTTTGTTCCTTCTCCACCGTTAGACCAATGTGTACATAATGAAATGTCTACACCAAGATTTTTACAGAAATTCATCAAAAAATTTACTTCTTTTTCTGTGTCAGTAACAAAGTGATTTACTGCTACAGCTACAGGTAAGCCAAATTTTCTAACATTATTTATGTGTCTTTCTAAGTTTACAACACCTTTTTTTAATGCTTCTACATTTTCATTAGTAAGTTCATCTTTACCAACACCACCATGCATTTTTAAAGCTCTTATTGTTGCAACAATTACTACACAATCAGGTTTCAAATTTGATTTTCTGCATTTTATATTTATAAATTTTTCTGCTCCTAGGTCTGCACCAAAACCTGCTTCAGTTATTACATATTCAGAAAGTTTTAAAGCTGTTTTGGTTGCAATAACCGAATTGCATCCATGAGCAATATTAGCAAAAGGGCCACCATGTATTATTGCAGGATTATTTTCTAATGTTTGAGTTACATTTGGTCTAATTGCATCTTTCAAAAGAACTGTCATTGGTCCTTGAGCATTTAAATCTTTTGCGAAAATTGGATTTTTATCTCTTGTATATCCAATTGTAATATTTCCAATTCTATTTTCTAAATCTTTCAAATCTTTTGCTAAGCAAAAGATAGCCATTATTTCTGAAGCTACCGTAATATCAAATCCATCCTGCCTAGGATATCCATTTGCAATTCCACCTAAATCAACCACAATAGATCTTAAAGATCTATCGTTCATATCCATAACTCTCTTCCAAACAATCCTTCTAACATCTATATTTAATTTATTACCCCAATAAATATGATTATCAATTAATGAAGAAAGTAAATTGTGTGCAGAAGTTATTGCATGGAAATCTCCTGTAAAATGTAAATTTATTTGTTCCATTGGAACTACCTGAGCATAACCACCGCCAGCTGCACCACCCTTCATTCCAAATGATGGTCCTAAACTTGGTTCTCTTAAACAAACAATAGATTTCTTCCCAATTTTATTTAAACCATCAGAAAGACCCACTGATGTTGTTGTTTTTCCTTCTCCAGCTGGAGTTGGCGTTATGGCAGTGACCAAAATTAATTTTCCATCTTTTTTATCTTTTAGAGTTTCTAAATACTCTGTTTTAATTTTTGCTATATGCCTTCCTATCGGGCTGTAAACCTCGGCTTTATCTGGAACATTGATGCTATCCAAAATTTCTTTGATAGGTTTCATTTTTGCTTCTCTTGCTATTTCAATATCTGTTTTAGCCATAAGTTTTTAAATAAGTTTAGTTATTGAGGGAAATATCTATACTTTTTTGCTTAGTTTTTAAACATCTAAAAAATATATATAAAAAAAACAATAAAAAATAATCTTTAATGCTGTAAAAAATAATGGCTATGCAAAAATATTCAGTATTTAGTCTAATAAAAAATGCCTTCAAAGGCCATAAAGATTGGGAAGTTGCCTGGAAAGACCCAACTCCTAAAGCAGAGTATGATGTTATAATTATTGGTGGTGGAGGCCATGGTTTAGCCACCGCATATTATTTAGCGAAGGAACACAACATTACAAAAGTTGCCATCATAGAAAAAGGATGGATAGGTGGAGGTAATGTCGGAAGAAATACTACAATTATTAGATCAAATTATATGCATGATGAAAATGGTCTATTCAGTGAGTTTGGAATGGATTTATGGAGAAATATGAGTTTGGATTTAAACTTCAATGTAATGTTTTCTCCAAGAGGAATTATTAATCTTGCACATTCTGATGCGCAAATGAATGCATATTCAAGAAGAGGAAATTCTATGCGTTTAAATGGAATAGATGCAGTTCTATTAAATAGAGAAGAAGTTAAAAAAATTATTCCTATGGCAGATTTTTCTGAGAATGTGAGATTTCCAATATTTGGTGGATTGATGCAACCTAGTGCTGGTACGGCTAGGCATGATGCTGTTGCTTGGGGTTATGCACGTCAAGCAGATTCCATGGGTGTTGATATTATACAAAATTGTGAAGTTACAGGATTTGATGTTTCTAATGGAAAAATTTTAGGAATAAGAACTTCCAAGGGAGAAATCAAAGCGAAAAAAATTGGTTTATGTGTTGCTGGAAGCACAAATGTTTTAGCCGAAAAGTTAAATATGACATTACCAATTGAAACTCACCTTTTACAAGCATGCGTATCAGAACCAATTAAACCAATATTAGATAATGTAGTTACATTTGGTGCGGGACATTTTTATTGTAGCCAATCTGATAAAGGAGAAATGGTTATGGGTGGAGATCTTGATGGATATAACAGCTATGCTCAAAGAGGAAATTTACCAACGTTGCAACATGTTTTGACTGAAGGTATCGCAATGTTTCCATTTCTAAGTAAATTAAAAATGCTTAGAACATGGGGAGGAATTATGGATATGTCCATGGATGGATCACCTATTATAGATAAGACTCATATTGAAGGTTTATATTTAAATTGTGGATGGTGTTATGGAGGATTTAAAGCAACCCCTGCATCTGGCTGGACTTTTGCACACACAATAGCTCAAGATAAACCTCATAAATTAAATGAAGGTTATAGTTTAAATAGATTTAGTACTGGACATTTAATTGATGAAAAAGGTCTTGGAACAAAAACTTGGATTTCTTAAATGTTGTATATACTATGTCCCCATTGTGGATTAAGACCGCAAACCGAATTTTCATATGGTGGAGACGCAACAGTTAAAAGACCAGAGTTAAATAAGGAAATTTCTGATCAAGATTGGGATAACTTTGTTTATTTGAGAAAAAGCCCAAGAGGAAAACATTTAGAATTATGGCAGCATATTTCTGGATGTAGACAATGGATTAAAGTTGAAAGAGATACTTTAACTCATGAAATATTTACAACATATAAAGCAAGTGAAAATACATAAAAATGCCAGAGAATTTTAGGTTAGATCAAGGTGGATTAATAAATAGAAATAAAAAAATTTCATTTACATTTAATGGAAAAAAATATTTTGGTTACGAAGGTGATACTTTGGCTTCGGCATTACTTGCAAATGGTGTTCATTTAGTTGGTAGAAGTTTTAAATATCACAGACCAAGAGGTTTTTTTGGAGCAGGAGTTGATGAGCCATATGCTATAGTTCAAATGAATAGAAATAATGAAGTCGACCCTAATGTAAGAGCTACAGAACAAGAGTTATTTGAGGGACTAGATGCAAAAAGTGTAAATTGTTGGCCAAATGTTAATTTTGATATTGGTGCAATCAATAATTTTTTAAACAAGTTTTTTCCTGCAGGCTTTTATTATAAAACATTCATGTGGCCAAAAAGCTTTTGGTATAAAATTTATGAGCCAATAATAAGAAAAGCCGCAGGTTTTGGATCAGCATCGATAAAACACGATAAAGAGAGATACGAGCACAAATACGAATATTGTGATCTTTTAATTGCAGGAACTGGACCTTCTGGTTTAGCAAGTGCTTATGCAGCTGCAAAAAATGGAGCAAAAGTAATTCTAGCAGAGGATAAATCAAGATACGGAGGAAGTCTTTTAACTAGCGAAGTAACTATAGGAAACCAGAGCGGACAAGAATGGGCAGAACAAATAATTTCCGAACTAAAGTCAATGCCAAATGTAATTGTAAAAAATAGATCTCAAGTTTTTGGTTATTATGATCATAACATGCTTGTTATGTCAGAAAGAGTGAGTGACCACTTACCAAAAACAGATAAATACACTCCTAAACAAAGACTTTGGTATATTCGTGCAGAAGAAGTTGTTATTTCCTCAGGATCAATTGAAAGACCTTTGGTATTTGGAAATAATGATGCACCTGGAGTTATGCTTTCTTCTGCTGCAAAAGAATATTTAAAAATTTATGGAGTTTTGGTTGGTAAAAAACCAATTATATTTACAAATAATGATAGCGGATATGAAACAGCTATAGAATTTAAAAAAATTGGAGTAGATCCAATTGTATTAGACACAAGAAAAGATCCTAATTCAGAGATTATAAAAGAAGCAAAAGAATTAAATATAAATATTAAATTTTCTTATGTTGTAGTGGCAGCCAAAGGATATAAAAAAGTCAAATCTGCTGATATTGCGAAAATTTCTGATGATAAAAAGGTTCTTAGCAATAATGAAAATATAAAATGTGATTGTATCTGCGTATCAGGATTTTGGACACCAACAATTCATCTTGCTTCACAATCAGGAAATAAAACTAAATTTAAAGAGGAAATAGATGCTTTTGTTCCAAGCCATTCTAAACAAAAAGAAACAACTTTAGGTTCTGCAAATGGAATTTTTACCTTAGAAGAAACTTTGAAAACTTCTTTTGAAAAAGGAACTGAATTATCAAAACAAATAACTAATAAAGAAAATCAAATTTCAATTCCAACTGTTGTAGAAAAAAAATCATCTAAACATGATAAATTTTGGTGTGTGCCATTACCTGAAGGTAAAAATTATAAAAGATTTTTAGATTTCCAAAATGATGTTGCTGTTTCTGACATCCAACTTGCTCTAAGAGAAGGTTATAGATCAATAGAACATGTTAAAAGATATACTACGTTAGGTATGGCTACAGACCAAGGCAAAACAAGTAATCTAAATGGATTGCAATTGGTGTCAGAAGTTGAAAATAAAGTGGTCCCTCAAGTAGGTCATACAACTTTTAGACCACCTTATACACCAGTTACTATAGGAGCAATCGTTGGCAGAGAAGTTGGAAAACATTCTAAACCAACAAGAAAATCTCCAATGCATTATTGGCACGAAAAAAATAATGCAGTATTTGTTGATGCAGGAGTTTGGTTACGTCCAAGATACTATAAGCAGGGTAATGAAAATTTATTTGAAGCTTCTAAAAGAGAAGCAAAAAATGTAAGACAAAATGTTGGAGTATGCGATGTAACTACTCTAGGTAAAATTGATATTAAAGGACCAGACTCAGCTGAATTTTTAAATAGAGTTTATACAAATGCTTGGCTTAAACTACCAGTTGGCAAAGCAAGATATGGTGTAATGCTAAGAGAAGATGGAATTGTAATGGATGATGGGACAACAACAAGAATTTCAGAAAACCATTATCATATGACTACGACTACTGCTCAAGCTCCTAACGTTTTATCTCATTTAGAATATTATTTGCAATTGGTATGGCCTGAGTTGAATGTAAATGTGGTTTCAAGCACAGAACAGTGGGCAGGTGCAGCTATAGCTGGACCAAAATCTAGAGATGTATTGCAAAAATTATTTCCAGATTTAGATGTTTCAAATGAAGGCTTACCTTTCATGGGATATATGGAGGGAAATTTATTTGGTGTTAATGCGAAAATTTTCAGAATTTCATTTTCTGGTGAACTTGCATACGAAGTAAATGTTGAATCTGATAATGGTAACTATATGTGGGAAAAAATTATAGAAATTGGAAAAGAGTTTAATATCCAACCTTATGGAACAGAAGCATTATCAACATTAAGAATAGAAATGGGTCATGTTGCAGGATCAGAGTTAGATGGACGAACAATCCCTTATGACAACTCACTAGAAGGTCTAGTTAGTAAGAAAAAAGATTTTATTGGAAAAAGATCTTTAAGCAAAAAAGCATATGTAGAACCCGACAGACAAAAAGTAGTTGGAGTTGTTCCATTAGATAAAAAAACAAGCATCCCAGAAGGATCATATATAGTTAAAGATGCAAAAGCAAAACTTCCAAATCCAAAATTAGGTCATGTATCAGCTTCATGTTGGAGTGTTGAGTATGACAACCCATTTTCGCTTGCTATAATTAAAGATGGAAAAAATATGATTGGTCAAAAACTTTTTGCAATGTCGCCTTTAAAAAATAAAACAATTCCTGTTGAAATAGTATCATCACATTATGTTGACCCTAAAGGAGAAAGAGTAAGATCATGACATCAATTTCAGCTTTAAATTATGTTCATAAAACTGGTCTTTTTGGAAATTATGAAAATAAAAATGAAGAGAATTTATTAAAAGTTACAGAAATTAAAAATTTACTTATTGTACAAATAGTTCAGTATAAAAATTCAACCATTCAATTTGAAAATATTGATATTGATAGTTTAAAATTAACGAATGAACCTTTAAGTGTTGCCCATAACTCTAATACAAGAATATTGTGGAATGGTCCAAAAAATTGGCTTTTAGTATCAACAAAAAAAGATTTACTTAAAAATATTTCTGAAGTTTTTAAAGAAACAGATTTTGCAGTAACCGATTTATCACACTCGCGAGCTATAATTGAACTAGAAGGCACTGAAGCTAAAGAAGTTTTAAAAAAAGGATGTCCATTTAATTTTAATATTTTACAAAAAAATAATTCAGTAAACTCAACATATAATGGTATAGCATTTACCGCAGATATGCTTGATGATAACCCAAATAAAATAAGATTATTTGCTCTTAGAAGTTTTGGAGAATCTTTATATCATTCAATAACAGATGCATCTTTAGAATTTGGTTTTAAAGCATTTTAATTAATCAAATTAAGAGAAATTTTATTTTTATTTCCAATTTCTTTACACCATAGCTCATAATTTTCACAAATTCTCCACAAGTGATTAAAAGCTCTTTGAGAAAGCTCAAGAGGATAAAAACTTTTTGTATAATACAAGCTAGGGTAACCTATCAATTGACGCATCATCGTATCTTTTTGAACTAATAAAAGTCTAATGGTTTCTGATGGAATTTTTTTTCCAGAATTTTTATCGATAAAATTATTTTTTTTTAATTCTTCAAACCATTTATCATGAAATTTACCACTACTAATTTCTTTAAATAAATCTGTACCAATAAACCTCTCTATAGCTTCGATATTTGTAATTTCTGGATTTTTTTTTTTTATTTCAGATACTTTTAGATAAATTTCTTCAGCTACATAAAGCACAAATGGTCTTGTTTTATCTTTCTTCACAAATTTATCTAAATGTTTAAATTATAATAACAAGAATTTGGGTCTTCTTTATAATGTGCAAAAGGTTTGCATTTTTTAAATCCAAATTTTTTAAATAATTTTCTAGCAGGAGCAAAAAATTCTCCTGCACCAGTTTCAGTACTAAGTTTTTTTATACCTATTTGCTTAGCTTGATCAACTAGATGAGATATTATTTTCTCACCCATACCATTTTTTCTAAATTTATCAGCGACTCTAATTGATTTAAATTCTCCATGATTTTTTTCTAATAATTTCAAAGCCCCACAACCGACCAGTTCTTTTCCATCCCATAAACTCCAAAATCTTATAGTCGGATCTTTTAAACCAGGAATATCTAAAACATGAGTACTACCTTCAGGCGATACTGATCTTAACTCTATAAAGTGCTTAGTTAAAAGTTCATTAACTTGCGGTTCATCAAAGTTATTTTCTATTGATTTCATAAATATTAAAAACATATAATCTAAAATTAAATTTAGCCAACAAGTAATTAATATATGTGTGGAAGATACGTAGTTACCAACCCTGTTTCCAAGACTAATAAAATAGTTAAATCTGCTATACAAGTTGAGGATATAGAAAATTATAATGCTCACCCATATCAAAAACTTCCAGTTATTAAGAAATATAAAAATGGAAATACACTTGAAAATTTAAAGTGGGGGATAGTACCAAGTTGGTCCAAAAAGAAGGATTTTAAACCTCTTATAAATGCGAGATTGGAAACAATAGATGAAAAAATATCATTTAAAAAATTAATCAAACTTCATCGATGTGTAGCAGTTGCCGATGGCTTTTATGAATGGAAAAGGGAGGAAAAAGTTAAAACCCCATATTATTTTTTAAGAGAGGATAAAAAAAATATGTATATGGCAGGAATATATGAAAATGATGAATTTTGTTTAATCACAGAAAACGCAAGTGAAAATATAAGCGCCATACATCATAGGCAACCAGTAATTTTGAATGAAGTGGATGTAAATAGATATTTAAATTTGGAACTATCTGGATCTAACTTTTTAAATGAATGTAATAAAACAAAACTTTGTTTCTATGAAATATCTAAAGAAGTAAACAAGCCAACTAATAATAGTATTTCATTAATTCAGCAATTATGATTTATTTTCTATAATTGTTAGATGTCCCATTTTTCTTTTATCGCGAATTTCAGTTTTTAAATAATCATAAAAAAACTCATTATCTGCAAAAGTTTTACCTCTATATTCAGATATATCACTTCCAATTAGGTTGATCATTTTTCCATTAGATATTTTTTTTGTTTCAATTTTTTCAAGTCCACAAACAGCTCTAACATGATTTTCAAATTGACTAATGTTATGTGTGTTTATTGTTAAGTGTCCTGAATTATGAACTCTTGGAGCAATTTCATTAACATACAAGTTATCATTTTTATCTATAAAATATTCTACACACAAAGTTCCAATATAATCTAAGTCTTCCACAATTTTTTTTGCCCAATCTATAGATTTTTCTTTTAGAGTTTCAGAAATATCTGCAGGAATTTTTGAATGTTTTAATATTTGATCTTCATGAACATTTTCTATTGGTTCATAAAGCTCATATTTTTGATGGCCAAATCTAGAAATAATTATTGATATTTCTTTTTTTAAATTGATTAGTTTTTCTAAAATATATTCATTATTAAAATCAATATTCTCGTCTAATTCTTTTATTGAATTAATTTTAAATTGACCTTTGCCATCATAACCGAGAGTACACGTTTTCAATATTCCTGGAATTAAATTTTCATTTAACTTAATTTCATCTTTATTTTTTATTAATTTGTATTTTGTAGTTCTAATATCTATTTGATTTAAAAAATCTTTTTCTGAATATCTATTTTGAATTAATTTATTTATTTCTGGGTTTGGTAATACAGGCTTATAAGTATTAATATTTTTTAATATTTTGTAAGGAATATTTTCAAATTCAAATGTAACTAAATCAACCTTGCTGATGAACTCATTTATTAAATTTTCATCTTCATAGTTTCCACAAATAAAATTTTCAGTAAAATTTTTTGCTGGAGCATTTATATCATCAGTAAGTATTACAGTTTCAACATTCAAGTATTTTGCTGCTTCTGTTAGTAAGCTTCCTAATTGACCTCCGCCAATTATACCAAGTTTTGGGTTAGACATTTATTTTGGTTTTTTTTTTACAGATTTTGTTTGTTTAGATCTCCAGTTTTCTAAATTTTTTTTAATTTTTTTATCAAAGGTGGAAATTATTGATGCTGCAAATAGCCCTGCATTTATCGCACCGTCCTTACCAATGGCAACTGTTCCAACTGGGATACCTTTTGGCATTTGTGCAATTGATAATAAACTATCAAGTCCCTTTAATCTTTTACTTTCTATTGGAACACCAATTACCGGTATTCTGGTAATTGCCGCAACCATTCCAGGCAGATGTGCTGATCCACCAGCTCCAGCTATTATGACAGAGATATTATTTTTCTCAGCATTTCTAGCATATTCAAACATTCTTTTAGGAGTTCTATGGGCAGATATAATTTTTTTTTCAAAACTGATTTTTAAAATTTTTAGTACTTTTTCACAAAATTTCATTGTCGAGTAGTCAGATTGACTACCCATAATAATTGATACTTTGCTTATATTTTTATTATTTCTCATTTAACTATTTTTGAAGAGTTAATATTTTAATATTTATTACAAAATGGTACTAAATTTCAATATAATTAATGATAATACCCAATTTTATATATAAACATTTAATTTAGAGACATATTAAGTTATCGACAAATATTGTAATAATTATATTTTAATAATTTTATGAATTACCGAATAGACAATCTTCAATACTGCAATTGGTCTAGAGAAATTTTCGAAATTAACCGAGAAGCTGGATTAGATGCAGTTCATGTAACTGTTGTTTATCATGAAGATTATGACGAATTTTTAACAAGAATTTCAGAATGGAATGAATTATTTAAAAACAATTCAGATTTAATTTTTTTAGGAAAAGATATTAGAGATATTGAAAAAGCAAAGTTAGAAAATAAAACGGCAATTTTTTTTGGCTTTCAAAACTGTTCTCCGATTGAAGATGATATTAATCTTGTAGAAAAAGTGCATGAGTTAGGATGTCGTTTTATGCAACTCACATATAATAATCAATCATTATTAGCCACCGGATGTTATGAGAATGTTGATAGTGGTGTTACTAATTTTGGTAAAGAAGTAATTAAAGAAATGAATAGAGTAGGCATTGTAATCGATATGTCACATTCTGCAGAAAAAAGCACATTAGAAGCAATAGAGTTGAGTCAAAAACCAATAGCTATTACTCATGCAAATCCATCATTTTGGTATAAAGCTAAAAGAAATAAATCAGACACACTTTTAAAAAATTTATCTGAAAGCGGAGGAATGCTTGGCCTTTCTTTGTATGCCCATCATTTAAAGGATAGTTCAAATTGTAAACTAGAAAGTTTTTGTGAAATGGTAGCAAAGACAGCTGATTTAATTGGTGTAAAAAATATTGGAATTGGGTCTGATTTATGTCTAAATCAACCAGATAGTGTTGTGGAGTGGATGAGAAATGGAACTTGGACTAGAGCGAAAAATTATGGCGAGGGAAGCAAAGACAAACCAGGCTTTCCAAAACAGCCTGATTGGTTCATTGATGCAAGAGGATTTAATTCATTAGAGACCGGATTAAAAAAAATTGGATTTAACCTTGAAGAAGTAAATGATATTCTTGGTAATAATTGGTTTAATTTTTATAAAGGAATTAATTAGTGAAAATAGAACTAAGAGACCCAAAATATTTAATGAAATTGTCAAAACTTGGATCATTTCATCAATCGAAATTATCTTTTTTAAGATCTTTCTTAAATGAATTTAAAGACTGGGAATATAAAAGAGATCTTTTTGAATTGAATGAAAAAGGATACGGTAGAGCAGTTTATTCATTTTCAAAAAATAAACGAACTTATTCTTTAGTTTGTTTTGCAAATGAAATAAGTGATGAAGAAAGATCAGACAGAGTTATAGCAACTAAATGGGATGCTGCATTCGCATTACATGATGGAGTTCCCACTAAAGAAGACTTAGAAAGATTAGCTCATAATGTTCCAAAACAAGAAGTAGGAAGATTATCATATAAAGAATTGACTCTTTCTAGAGCAAATAAATCGATCAGAATGTTTAATCACGTAGTAGAAAGTTTATCTAAAGGAAATCAACCTGATACTGAACTTTTATCAAAAGTTGGATATTTGTATAGGACAACAGCAGTTTATGGATCTGGTAAATTTGGATTAGCTGATCGTTTTAGAATAAAAAATAGAGAAGAAATTTTTGGACCATTTAGATTGGAAATGATGCTTGTATACTTGGTTAGGCAATTTACATTTGATCAAGTAAATCATATAGCGAGATATAAGAACCCAAACACTGCAGTCGAATTAGATCAAAATATTTGTAGAAATCTTGGTATAGGAAATTCTACAGGTTTAGGCATGGCCCCATTTATTGTTAATCATCCAATGCTTTTAAATAATTGGATATTAGCAAGAGAGACAGCATTAAAAAAAATAAGAGAAATTAAGGAAGCATCAAAAGAAGAAATAAGTATTTTTAAAAATTGCTTAGTGAAATCTTTAAAGAATGTGACAAGCTGGAATACTGACAGCGATTTCCAAAATAAAAAAATAAAACAATTAAATGAGGACTTAGAAAAATTTATTAAATTTTTAAATGAAGAGTTTAGTTTCAAAAAAGCATTTCCATTTAATAATATTTATATTTGGGCTGAAGAAAATCTAAATGATGAGTGCATAGAATATATTGTTTCAATGTTGATGGAGCCCTATGACGAAATAACAAAACCTTTAATTAATAAAATGAGCTCAGATGAAGATCAGTATTTTAATATTCCAATAAATAGAACAATTGAGGAATTAAGAAACATCTTAGAAAACAAATACTCTGAAGTTTTAAAAATCGATTTTAAAAAAAAAGAAAACAATCAAAATTTTTGGTTCATTTCAAAAAATAAAGAAGAACCCAGAATGGCAAATAGATATGAAATAGAAGGATCAAATCTAGAGCAACCACTAGCAATAGCCAGAGATATAAAAAAACTTTATGAAACAATTTTTACGCTGAAAAATAGTTTGAAAGTAGGAAAATTTTTAAAAGATAATAATCATTTAAGACATGTAGTAAGAAGAGCTTTTATTACAGAAAAATTTCCATATGCAGAAATTCAGGACAATACAATTGGTTCTAAATTAATGCCTATTGATATGTTGAGATTAAAACTATCATTTTTTGGGGCAATTAAATTTGACCCTCGGTCTGATAAATGGTTAAGAATTTGTATGTTTCAGGGCGCACCACTTCCAATAGATTTAAAATCGTTTGATAATCACTGGATATACAATTCTTTAAATTAATGATTAGTTTTAGCGAGATAGAAACTACAGTCAAAAGAGCCACGAGATCAGTGGGTTTTTCTTGGGGAATAGCAGAAGAAGTTGGAAAAAATATTAGACTATTAGAAATGTTTGGTTTACCTGGTATCAAAAACATTAATCAATATTTTAAAATATATAATAATGAAAACTTTGAAAACATTAATGTTTATGCAAAAGCAAATTTTTCAAAAAAATTTTTCTGTCCAATAATTTCAGGAGTTAATTTTTTTGATCAATCATCAACAATTTCAGAATTTAAACAAATAGAAATAAACAATCTTGCTTTCCCTTTATTATTTATACCATTTGTAAGCAGAACATCAGAAATAATAGGAAAAAGAATTTTTTTAAAAATAGACAACAAAGAGTTTTTATTTAATTTTAATCAATCAATTTATTCAAATTATCTAAGTGGAGATATTGTTGAAAAATCTGAAAAAATAAATTTACAATTTTTAGAAAATAAAAATTCATTTTCAGAAAATGAATGGTCAGAATTGTATAAAATTTCCGAAAACACATTTGTTGAAGAAACTGAGGAGTCAAAGCAAAAAGCAGCAGGTGCTGGATTAACTGATAATGATTGATAATGAAGCTAAAGATTTAAAAATAGAAGATTTAGACGAGTTTAACAATATTTGTGAAGAGTGTAAAAAAGAACACGAAAGTGTTCAACAAAACTTGATACTCACAGGATTTAAAATTTGTAAATCTTGCAGAGTTTCAAAGACTATATTTCCAATTTAACTAATATTGCTTACTGGTAGTCCGCTCATTCTCGACATTATGAAAGCAATAGACAAAAAAGCAATAATTAGAAAAGATAAAAATACAATACCAGAGGCTTTAAAACTAGATTGAATATTCAATGTGTGTTTAACAGAGATTATTAATGATGCAAAAATCCAAAATTGAGTAAGAAATACAATTAAGAGAACCAAATCAGGAGTTACAGCAAAAAATCTTAAAAGTCCAGGAGAGTGGGCATAACCAACTGCAATTAAAACTTTTTTAAATGGTATTTTATTTTCTTTATCGGGAAATATTTTTACTCCAATAACATAAATAAAAACTGCCCAAACAAACCATGTTAAGATAGCAGTTAATCCCGACACACCAATTGAAGCTTTAACCATAGTATTTGCTGCAATTGCACCAGCTACACCATCTAAAATCATTATTAACCCAGCAAAATAAATTGCTGCTTCACTAAAGTATTTTGGATTTTTATATAAATCTTTATCTAATTTAATAGACTTAAAAATTATATCTAAAAACTGAGCAAACATTATTTATATATTTAATTCTAAATGAACAATAAATGTAAAATTTTTTAAATCAAATATTAGATTAATTAAATTAAAATCTAAAAATTACTTAGTTTAAAGGGGGAATGTTTAAATTCCCCCTATTAATTTTTATCCTTTAACAACTTCCCTAGTATTTGCATTGAAAGATTCTTTGAATGGAATCTCTACTACTACAGCATCAACTGGTGTACCAGGTGTATCTGAGTATTTTTCTGGAAGATGTACTTTGTATTTTGTTCCAACTTTACCTTTTGGAAACCCATTTGGATTTAATGTTCCATCAAAAGGTACATATCCCATTGCAATATTTTGTTTTTTCTCAGGATGATACCAAGGAGACGTTATAAAACCTACTGGATCTCCACCATTTTCAGGTGAAACTAACCAAAAATCAGGAGCATATTCTTCAATAGGTTTTCCACCTAACTCAAAACCTACTAATTGAAGTTTATAAGGTTTTTTCCCATCTTTAAGCTCAGCTTTCATTTTTTCTAATGCAGCTTTACCTACGTAATCAGCTTTTTTATTCCACTCTCCTTTACCAGATAATGATACTTGATAACCAAGATTACATTGAAAAGGATTATGTTGTTGATCCATATCTTGTCCCCAAGATAAAATTCCAGCTTGAATTCTTCTATGGTGAGCAGGAGCTATGACCATTAAATTATGTTTCTTTCCAGCTTCAAGAACTGCATTCCACATGTCTTCTGCGTATAAGGTAGCATTTCTTAAATATATTTCATAACCTGCTTCTCCTGAAAAACCTGATTGAGAAATAACACAACTTCTTCCACCAACTTTTACTTCAGCAAGACCATAAAAGGGCATGTTATCAAAATCAACTTGGTCTCCACAAAGATCTTTCATTAAAGCTTTTGACTTAGGTCCTTGAATTTGTACAGGACAAGCGTCTATTTCTTCAATTGTACAATCAAATCTTCCATCAGCATTTACTCCTTGTAAATACATTCCAATATCAGAGTCCGATAAAGAAAACCAAAATTCATCTTTTGAAATTCTTAATAGAATTGGGTCATTTAAAACACCACCATATGCGTTACATAAAATTACATATCTCGCTCTCATAGGTGAAATTTTAGTTGCATCTCTTGTAATTACATAATCTGTAAATTTTTCTGCATCAGGACCTTTAACTCTTATTTGTCTTTCTACTGCAACATTCCACATCGTTACATGATTTACAATTGCATCATATTCTACCATTGCACCACCATCTTCTGGTTTTACATATCCTCTTGGATGGTAAATACGATTGTAAACTGTTGCTCTCCAACAACCTGCTTGCATTGATAAATGCCAATAAGGAGATTTTCTTACTCTTGTTGAAATTAACATTTCAACTTTTGTTGGTCCACTTTGTCTTAAGTTATATGGAACTTCACGATCTGATTGATCTACTGAAGTTACATGTTTTAGTTTAGTATAGTCAAATTCATTAGACATATTTGTTCTCCATCAACCACTTGTTAGTTTCCTTCAAGCCGCCGAATGTATAAATGTGGAAGAAATCAGTATGCGATTTAACTTTCCCAATTAAGTCATTTGGGTCTTTAGGTTTCAGTAAATCTAACGCCTTACTAAAATTAGATTTAAGAAAATTTATGGAATTTTTAGCACCAACAATATTAGCAAATTTAATTAAGCTTGTTATTTTTAGTGGTCCAGTAATTCCAACATGAACTGGTACTGTTTGTTTAGAAATAAAGTCTACAATTAACTGCGGATCTAATAACCATTGAGTCACAATGTAATCCGCATAAGGCTTTTTATCTTTCATAGCTTCTTCTAATTTTGAATCGGATATATCAGGACTCCCCTCTGGATGTCCAGCGATTCCTATCTTCATATTTTCAAAATAACCTGTCTCTAAAAGTTGAATAGAGCTGTCAAACTTTCCGATAGGATCCCTGCTACCGCCTATTACAAGAGCTTGTTTTACTCCTTCGTTTTTACATCTATTAACAAAATCTTTTAGCTGCTCATCATTTTCGATGGATCTTGCAGGAAAATGAGGTATTGGATTAAAGCCCTTTTTAACTAAATTTGCAGATTGTGCGGCGGTTTCCTTGTAATCGCCTCCAGGTAGCATAGTTACATAAACATCTTTTAATGCAGGTAAAGTATCAAGATCAGTTTTAGGTCCAATTTCTAAAGAAAAGTTCATTTTGAGGGATATTTATTTATTTTAAAAATTCTGTCTATAAAAATCGGCGACCAAATTGAAACAGGCTATTTTTTTATTCCCCTGTGTCTCTGTATTCTACGACCATACTCTTGGGCAACTCTGTCAAATATAATTGCAATAGCAACGATAGCTAATCCATTAAACAAACCTAAAGCTAAATATTGATTCATAACAGCTCTTAAAATAGGCACTCCTAAACCTTTAACACCTATCATTGACGCGATAACGACCATTGCTAAAGCCATCATAATAGTTTGGTTAACACCTGCAAAAACTGTTGGTAATGCTAATGGAATTTGAACAGTCTTTAATTTTTGTAATTTTGTAGCCCCAAAAGCTTCACAAGCTTCTATTGTTTCTTTGTCTACTTCTCTAATACCTAAATTTGTCAATCTTATTATTGGTGGTACTGCGTATATACAAATAGCAATTAATCCTGGAACTTTACCAATTCCAAGCAACATTAGGATTGGTATTAAATAAACAAAGCTTGGAATTGTTTGCATCATATCTAAAATAGGCAAAATTGCTTTTTCAGCTCTATCTGAACGAGCCATTAATACTCCCACAGGTATACCGACCACCATGCATATTATTACACAAACAGTTATAATCGCTAATGTTGCCATACAATCTTTCCACATACCAAAATAACCAATGAAGAAAAATGCAACAGCTGTTCCAACAACCAGTTTCCAATTTCTCGAACCAATCCATGCTAAGCCGCAAATTATAATAATTATTATAGGCCAAGGTGAATTGATTAATAATTTTTCTAATTTTACTAAAAAAAAGAATAGTGGATCAAAAAAAGCTTCGATATTGTCGCCATAAGCTTTTGAAAACTTTCTAAAAGCTAAATCAATACCTTTTCTTAATTCAGCAAGAGCTGATCTTTCCATTACTGGAAATTTAGTAAAAAATTCCATCTATAATCTTACATGTTAACGAGCCTATATTATAATAGGCTCGTTATATATACTATATTTTAAAGACCAGCTTTAATTTTTTTAGCTGCTGCTGGTGTTACCCATGTAGACCAAAGATCTTCATGTTGTTTTAAAAACTCAATAGCTGCATCTGAACCTTTAGCTTGGTTATCAGCCATATACACTAGCATTCCGTTCATTACATCACCAGGATAAGTACGTTTTTCAACATACGTAACTGCATCGTTTCCACCTTTTTTTGCAAAACTACTTGTAATCAAAGAATTAACTTCTGATTTAGTCCAAGCAGTTTGCTTAGGATCTGCACATTCTCCAGCAGGTTTCATTATACAGTTATCCCAATTATCTCTTCCCGCAAAAGGCACTCCAAAGTCAACTGGAATCAATCCGTATTTACCAACCATTGAAGTAGGGTTCCAATAATACCCTAACCATGGATCTCCCGAGTCAGATGCTTTTGAAATAGTTCCATCTAAACCTGCAGCAGAACCTGGATCAATTAAAACCCAACCTTTTTTCTCCATATCAAAAGCTTTAAAAAGATTAGCATTTGCTAATTGACATCCCCATCCTGCAGGGCAACCAACAAAAGCTCCTTTTGAAGGATCTTCTTTACTTGGGAACCACTCTGGATGTTCTAATATCTCTAGAGCTGTCATACCTTTAATTTCTGGATGTTTTTCGACAGTACCTGGTGTAATCCACCAACCTTCTCCAAGTCCAGTAATTGGTGCTTTATTACCTTGTATCATTCTACCTTCATCAACTGCTTTTAACATAAGAGTGTAAACAGCATTTGCCCATTGTTCTGGGTTCATGTCAGGAGTACCTTTGTCGTTCATTGATGTAAAAGTAGGCATTGTTGCACCTGGCACAAGCTCTACATCACAGCCATAACCTAATTCTAGGATCATTTTATCGACGTTAGCCATAAGCTCTGCTGATGCCCAGTTTTGTTCAGCTATAACAAGCTTTCCACATTTTGCATTAGCTACTCCACTAAATGAAGTTAAACCTAAAGCAATAATCGCAGAAAGTATTATATTTTTAATTTTCATTTAACTCTCCGTTTTAAATTAATTTAATTTGTTATCTGAACATATTGGGGGAAGAAAATCAAATTTGTTACAACTCATAGTTGTAGTAAAATTGTCTTTATATACATTTTAAAAAATTATAGGATTTTATAATGTCTAAAGGAGTTTTTAGTTTTATAAAATATTTTTTAGTTATGGGCTATTCACGTTTTGATCATATATATCTAAATAGATTTTATTATCATTTTCACTCTAATTCTTTTCAGAAAATTTAAATTTTTAAAAAATTTCAAAAATAAAATAAAAATTTGAAAGGTATTTATGAAAAAAGATTTAATTACAAGACTTAATGAAGGACCTGTTATTTGTGCAGAAGGCTATCTCTTTGCAATGGAAAGAAGAGGATACTTATCAGCTGGAGGATTTGTTCCAACAGTTGTTTTAGAAAATCCAGATGTTGTTACTCAATTACATAGAGAATTTATAAGAGCTGGATCTGATGTGGTTCAAGCATTTACTTATTATGGTCATAGGGAAAAATTGAGAATTATAGGAAAAGAAGATTTACTTGAGCCAATGCAGAAAAATGCTCTTAAAATTGCAAAAGATGCTGCAGCTGAATTTAAGGATTTAGATTTAATGGTATGTGGCGATGTTGCTAATACAAATATTTTTGATCCTAATGACAAATCAACATTTAAAGAATGTCAAAAAATGTATGAAGAACAAGTTATATGGGCAAAAGAAGCTGGGGTTGATTTTATCGTAGCAGAAACAATTAATTGGGTTGATGAAATGAAAATTGCTTTAAAAGCTATTAAGGATGAAGGTTTAATAGCAGTTGCAAATTATGCAATACCAAGAGGCGATTTAACAAGAGATGGATACACAGCAGCTGATGCATGTAAAATAATCGAAGATCTTGGCGCAGATGTTGTTGGTTTAAATTGTTATAGGGGTCCAAAAATGACAATGAAATTACTTAAAGAAGTTAGAAAAAAAGTTTCTTGCCATGTAGCAGGTTTACCTGTTCCATACAGAACAACTGAGGAAGAACCGGGTTTTTTAAATCAAACAGACCATGATTGTGACTGTATACCTGGGGGAAACGCTTTCCCTGTAGCTCTAGATAATTTATTTTGCAATAGATTTGAAATGGCGGAATTTGCAAAAGATTGTTTAAATCAAAATATAAATTTTATTGGAATTTGTTGTGGTGCAGAAGCTCACCATGTAAGAGAAATGGCAGTTGCAGTAGGTAAACAACCAATTTCTATGAAGTATATGCCTGATATGAGTAAACATTTTCATCATGGGACAGACAAATCATTGAAGGATGTAAATAAAGAAATAAAATACTAAATATGCAAAGTCATGCAAAAGTAGTTATCATAGGTGGTGGTGTAGTAGGATGTTCAATTCTATATCATTTATCCAAATTTGGATTTAAAGATTGTATTTTACTAGAAAGAAATGAATTAACCTCAGGATCATCTTGGCATGCTGCTGGAAATGTACATGTAATATCATCTGATCCTAATATTTCAAGAATGATGGCCTATACAATTGGTCTTTATAAAGAAATAGAAAAAGAGTCAGGTCATTCTTGTGGATTTAAACCGAGTGGTGGATTTTATCTTGCATCAAATGATGTTTGGGCTGAATATTTAAAAAGAGAAAGATCAAAAGCAAGATATATGGGTCTAGATCAAGAATTTATTTCTCTTGAAGAAGTAAAAAAGAAAAATCCATTAATTGATCCATCTAGATATTTGTTAGCATTATGGGACCCAATTGATGGAGAAGTTGACCCATCAGGAGTTACTTATGCTTTTGCAAAAGCAGCAAAAGTTCATGGAGGAAAATATTATACTCATACAGTTGTTAAAGACACTAAACAAAAAGAAGATGGTTCATGGAATGTTGTAACAGATAAAGGAAATATTAATGCAGAGATTGTAATTAATGCTGGAGGACTATGGGCAAGAGAAGTTGGTAATTTAGCTGGATTAAATTTACCTGTTCAACCAATGGAACACCATTATTTAATTACAGAGCCTATTCCAGAAATTGAAGCATTAGGAGATCAAAGAATTCCAATTGGAACAGATTTTGAAGGTAACATTTATTTTAGACAAGAAGGTAAAGGAATGTTGCTTGGCACATATGAGCAAAAGTCTACTCCGTGGAAAGTAGAAGGGACTCCAATGAATTTTGGACATGAACTTTTAGAACCTAAACTTGATAACATCCAAGATAGATTAGCTATAGGATTTGAGAGAATGCCTGCTTTAGAAAAAGCAGGAATTAAAAATATTGTTAATGGTCCATTTACATTTGGTCCAGATGGTAGTCCTTTAATAGGACCTGTACCGGGGATGAAAAATTATTGGGTAGCAGTAGGTGTTATGGCTGGATTTTGTCAAGGAGGTGGAGTTGGTAAATGTATAGCTGAATGGATTATCGATGGAGAACCATCAATTGATGTTTGGGCAATGGATGTTGCAAGATTTGGAGACTATGCGTCACCACAATATGGGACTATTAAATCTTCAGAAAATTACGAAAGACGATTTATTATGACTTTTCCAAACGAGACTTTACCAAAAGGACGAAAACAAAAAACAACAGCTTTATATGACCGATTTGTTGAACAAGGAGCTGTGATGGGAGATAGCTTTGGTTTAGAAAATGTTTTGTGGTTCGCTAATAATAAAGAAGATGCTTACGAAGAACCAACAATTAAAAGATCAAGATCTCATAATTATGTTTCAAAAGAAGTAATAAATGTAAGAGAAAATGTAGGTGTAACAGAAGTGGCTAACTTTTCAAAACATGAGTTCAAAGGTCCAGACGCAAGAAAGTTTTTAGATTATATAATGGCAGGGAAAATTCCAAAACCTGGAAGAATTTCTTTAACACCAATGCTTACATATAGAGGAAAACTCTACGGTGATTTAACTGTTGCATGTTTAGATGAAAATGAATTCATGATTTTTGGATCTGGAGCAGCACAGGAAATGCATAGAAGGTGGTTTGAAAGTCATTTAGAAAAATATAATTTAAAATACAAAAATAGATCTGATGAATTTCATGGACTTAGTATAGCGGGTCCTAAATCAAGAGATTTACTCCAAAAAATTGTTAGAGAAAACGTCTCTAACGATAGTTTTAAATTTAGAGACTCTAGAAAAATGTTTGTTGCGGGAGTTCCTGCTATAGTAAATAGAATATCTTTTACAGGAGAGCTTGGATACGAAATTTATGTAGCTCCTCATTTTCAATTAAAACTATATGAAGAATTAACAAAAGCAGGAAAAGAATTTAATATCAAACCTTTTGGTGGAAGAGCTTTAATGTCAATGAGATTAGAAAAAAATTGGGGTGCTTGGACATTAGATTATCGTCCTGATTTTACTGCAAAAGAAACTGGATTAGATGCTTTTATAAACTGGAATAAAGATTTTATTGGAAAAGATAGTACCAAAAAAGATGAAAGTAAAAATAAATTGGTTCCATTGATAGTGGAAACAAACGATATTGATGTGACTTATAATGAAGCGGTATTAAAAGGTGACAAAAGTATTGGATATATAACTTCAGGAGGTTTTGCTCACTTTGTAAACAAAAGTATTGCTTTTTCTTATTTAGATCAGAATGAATTAAAATCTGAAAAAGGTATTCAAGTTGAAATAAATGGCGACTTTTTTAACTGTTCAATAATTACAGAACCGCTTTATGATCCTTCTGGGCAAAAGATGAGAAGCTAATGGCACAAAAGGACGTAGGAAATAAAGTACCAATATATAAATTAAAGAAGACCGACGAAGTCATGAAGTATTATGACGAATGGGGTGAAGATAATAAGTATGATCAAGATATGGTTGACTGGAATTATACTGGTCCAAAAGAAACTTCAGAGGTTTTTGTAAAATATCAAAAAAATAAAGATATTAAAATTTATGATGCAGGATGCGGAACCGGATTGGTAGGAGTTGAATTAAAAAAATATGGATTTTCAAATTTTTATGGAGCAGATCTTTCCCAAAAATTATTGGATTTAGTTCCAGAAGGCTTATACCAAAAACTAGATAAAGTTGATTTAAATAATAAAATTAGTGAAAAAGATAATTCATTTGATGCATTAATGTGTGTTGGAACCTTTACTTTTGGACATGTCAAACCCCCAGCATTAGATGAATTTATTAGGATTACTAAAAATAAAGGACTTATTTGTTTTACAATAAATGAAGGGATTCATGAAGAGTATGGATTTGACAAAAAAATAGAACAGTTAAATAAAGAAAATAAATGGAAAGAATTAGAATTTTTCAAATCAAATTATATTGCAAGCAAAGATGTTAATGCTTGGCTTGGTTTATACGAAGTAAATAAATAATGTCTGAAATTTACAATATAATAGAGAAGAAAAAATTAGACATTGTAAACAAGCCAATTGATAAGTCACATGGTCTTCCTAATGAATGCTATACTAGCCAAGAATACACAAAGCTAGAAAGAAAAAAACTATTTGAAGATAAATGGGTTGTAATTGGAATAGCAAGCGCCTTACCTAATAAAGGTGATGCAAAACCTTTTGATCTTTTAGGTATACCAATAATGATTTTGAGAGATAAGCAAAATAAAATTAGAGTTTTTCATAATGTTTGTAGTCACAGAGGTTATAAAATTTTACAAGAAAGCTGTAAGATTAAAAATGTCATTAGATGTCCATATCATTCTTGGTCTTATGACACATCAGGAAATTTAGTAGCTACCCCGCATCTTGGTGGAATGAACAAACATAGTTCAAAAAAATTTGATAAATCAAAAAGTGGTTTAAAAGAAATTAGATCTTATGTTTGGTTAGATATGATTTTTGTAAATATTAGCGAAAATGAAATAGCATTTGAAGATTATATTAAACCTTTGAGTGATAGATGGGAAAAATTTTGGCCGATTAAAGATAGAGATCTAATGGTTTATTCAAATGATTATGGATACTTTAATTTAAATGTTAAATGTAATTGGAAATTTGCAATAGAAAATTATTGTGAGAGTTATCATTTGCCTTGGGTTCACCCTGGTTTAAATTCCTATTCAAAAATTGATGATCATTATCATATACAAGGTCTGCCAAATAGGTTTGCTGGACAAGGAACTAAAGTTTATAATCCTAAGTTTAAGGGAAAAGAAAAATTTCCTTGCTTTCCTAATTGGCCAAAAAATAAAGAACATATAGCTGAATATGTTGCGCTTTTTCCAAATGTAATGTTGGGAATTCACAAAGATCATTTCTATGCTTATTGGCTTGAACCTGTGGATCACAAATATACAAAAGAACATATGGAAATTTATTATGTGGGCGAAAAAGCCGCAAATTCAAATAAATTTAAATCATTAAGAAAACAAAACTATAAGCTTTGGAAAGAAATACAAACTGAGGATTTGAATATAATTGAAGGAATGCAAGAGGGTAGAAACTCACCATCATATAATGGTGGAAATTTTTCTCCGATTATGGATAATCCAACTCATCATTTTCATAAATGGGTAGCAAATAATTTAGTATAGAAAGTACGGAAATTATGTATAGACCTTTACCAGATGGATTAACAATTAAGAGTTCACCAATTGAAGGATTAGGTTTATTTGCAACAACAGAGATAAAAGCAAATTCATTTATTGGAGTAACTCATATTAGAGATGAACAATTTGAAAATAAATATATTAGAACTCCTTTAGGAGGTTTTTATAATCATTCAAATGAGCCAACGGTAATGAGAATGGTATCAAATGTTTTACCAACCTTAAAGTTTGGAGATCCAATTGACACTAGCGCAAAAGCAAAAAAATTTGATGAAAATGATACTAACAGAGAAAACATGTATTACAATTTGCAAGAAAAATCTGATGCAAAATATATGTTTATGGTTTCGATAAAGGACATTAAAGCTGGTGAAGAATTATGTGCTAATTATAATCTTTATACATACCCTAAAACTGGCGTCGGAATTCAGATGCTTTAATTGAATGAAGTTTAAAAGAAAAATATTTCCAGACACAAAACCAAATCAAAACTTTATTACAAAAAAAAGACTCAGAGAAGATGAAATAGACTTTAATAAACTAAGATCTTATAGACTCGATAGAGTAAAAAAAGAATTACAAAAAAATAATCTTGAAGCTTGCATTTTATTTGATCCAGTAAATATTAGGTATGCTTTAGACACAGTAAATATGAGCGTCTATAACATGCATAATTTAACAAGATATTGCTTTGTACCAGTTGATGGTCCTGTAATACTTTATGAGTATTTTAATTGTGAAAAGCTATCAGAACACTTAAATCTAATTGATGAAATAAGACCATCAATTACTTGGGATTACTTTAGTAACGGTGATCAAGCAAGCAATCAGTTAAAAAAATGGATTAATGAAATAATTGATTTATCAAATTCATATTTTAAAAACAAAAAAATTGCTATTGATGTAATAAATGGACCTGCTGTAACTGCTTTAAATAATAATGGCATTGAAGTAGTTGATGCAAAATTAATTTTAGAACAAGCCAGAGTAATTAAATCATCTGAGGAATTAAAATGTATGAAAGCAGCATTAGAAGTTGCTGAAATCGGTGTAACTAAAATGAGAGATGAATTAAAAGCTGGTATGACAGAAGATGAATTATGGTCAATTTTACATAAAACCAATATCGAATACGGTGGTGAGTGGATTGAATGTAGAATTTTGTCTTCTGGACAAAGAACTAATCCTTGGATGCAAGAAAGTAGTAACAAAATAATCCAAAGAGGTGAAATAGTATCTTTTGATACAGATATGGTTGGCCCATATGGATATTGTGCAGATATATCTAGAACATATGTTGAAGGAAATAAATTTAGCGACAAGCAAAAAAAATTATATTCAATGGCAGTTGAACAAATTCATCATAATGCAAGACTTATCAAGCCAGGTATGTCTTTTAAAGAATTCATAGAAAAATCATGGGTTCTACCTGAAGAATATTATGGAAATAGATATTCAGTTATGGTTCATGGAATAGGATTATGTGATGAGTGGCCTGCTATAAGGTATCCTACGGATGGTGGCGAAAGAAGCGGTACATTTGAAACTAATATGACGATTACAGTAGAAAGTTATATTGGAAAAGTTGGTGGTAATGAAGGAGTTAAGCTAGAACAACAATATTTAGTTGGAAAAAATAATCTTGAACTCATGTCCCATCATCCTTTAGAAGATATTTAATGAAAATAATTTTAGTAATGGGATTGCCAGGAGCGGGTAAAACAACTTTAGCAGACGAGTTGGCACCTAAGTTAAATGCAAAAAGATTAAATGCTGACGAGGTAAGAAAAGCAGCAAATGATTGGGATTTTTCTGAAGAGGGAAGAACAAGACAAGCTAAACGAATGGCTGATTTTGCTTTAAAACTTAAATCAGAAGGAAATTATGTTATTGCTGATTTTATTTGTCCAACACCTGAAGCAAGAAAATTATTTCCAGCAGATTATATTATTTGGGTAGATACAATCAAGGAAGGAAGATTTGATGATACAAACCAAATGTTTGTAAAACCAGAAAAATATGATTTTAAAGTAACATCCCAAGATGCTAAACTTTGGACATCTAAAATAATAAAGGAGATTAAATAATGCCATATAAATGGGATAATAAAAAACCGACTGCTCAAATGTTAGGTAGGTGGCAACCATTTCATGATGGTCACTATACTTTATTTAAAGAAATAATTAAAAAGACTGGACAGGTATGTATTCAAATTAGAGATGTCCAGGGAGTTGATGATAATCCATTTGATTTTGAGACTGTAAAAAAAAACATAGAAGATAAATTAAATCCTGAGTTTGAGGGAAGATTTAAAATTATGATGGTACCAAATATAACAAATATTTGTTATGGCAGAGGCGTAGGTTATAAAATTGAAGAAATAGTTTTATCTGATGAAATACAAAAAATTTCTGCAACAAAAATAAGAGCAAAAATGAGAGAAGAGGGAAAGTTAAAATAAATTTAGCTCTAATATTATGAATGTAATTATAAAAAATTTAGGAGAAGGAATTAAAAATATAATTATCAATGATCCTAAAACTTATAATTCATTATCATTTAAAACTTTGAATGATTTGCTAAAAGCATTTCAAAAGCTTGATAAAGACAATAATACTAAGGTTATAATATTAGAAGGTGCTGGCAAAGGTTTCAGCGCTGGTCATAACTTAAAAGAAGTAAGAGGATATAAAAATAGATCCAATCATTTAAAATTATTTAATTTATGTTCAAAATTAATGATTCAAATTGTTGAGGGAAGAAAACCAGTTATAGCAAAAATTCATGGAGCAGCTTATGCAGCGGGATGTCAATTGGCTGCCAGCTGCGATCTCGCTTATAGCACTAAAGATGCATCATTTGCTACACCAGGTGTTAATATTGGATTGTTTTGCAGCACTCCTATGGTTGCTGTAAGTAGAAAAATTAATAGAAAAATAATGATGAAAATGCTTTTAACTGGAGAGCCAATAAATGCTAGTTACGCTAAAGACATTGGATTAATTAATGATTGTTTTGCTAAAGCAAAATTAAACAAAGAAGTATTAAAGATGGCAAAAAAAATTGCATCTAAATCAAATCTTACAATTAAAATTGGAAAACAAGCTTTTTATAAACAGTTAGAGATGCCTTTAAGAAAAGCATATAATTTCACAAGTAAAATGATGACTTTAAATATGATGTCATACGATGCAAAAGAAGGGATTTCAGCATTTTTTGAAAAAAGAAAACCTAAATGGAAAAATAAATAATTATGAATGATAAACAAATAAAAAAAATTCTTGAAAATTCAAAAACGATTGCAATGATTGGAGTAAGTTCTGAAAAAAAAGGAGAAGATCGAAAAAATTTAAAAAGAAAACCCGCTAACGTAGTTATGAAATATATGCAAGATTTTGGATATAAGGTTTATCCTATCAACCCATTTGCTGAAGGAGAATTGATAAACGGTGAAAAAGTAATAAGTAGCCTTGATAATATTACAGAAGAAATTGATATCGTTGATGTATTTAGACCTTCAAAAGAAGCACCAGATATTGCAAAAGAAGCTGTAAGAAAAAAAGGAAAAGTGTTGTGGTTACAATATGGTATTCATCATGATGAGGCAGAAAAAATAGCAGATCAAGCAAATATCAACTTCATTTCAAATAAATGCATAAAGCAGGAATATCAAAGATTATTTTTAAAATCTAATCCAGTATTTCCATTATTAAAAAATTAATGAAAACTAAAATTTTTTTAAAAATATTTTTTTTTATTTTAATATTTTTAAATCCAACTTTCGCAGAAATAATAAAACCAAATTCAAGTATTGATCCATCACAAGTAGTTAAGATTCAACTTTCAGCACTAATGAAAAATGATTTTCCAAATAAAGATGGAGGGATAGAACAAACTTGGGAATTTGCGCATCCCAATAACCAAAAGATAACAGGACCTATTGAAAGATTTAAATATATGATGAAAAGTGATTCTTATTCTATGCTTTTAAACCATACGAGTCATGAGATTGAAGAGGTTTATTTGTCCAAGGAGGTTGCCACTTTTGAAGTTACAGTTTTAGATAAGGAAAAAAAATACTACAAATTTAAATGGCAGGTTGAGAAATATAAAGGAGAAAGTGCTCTAAATGATTGTTGGCTAACAACAGCCGTTTCCCAACCTATTTCAATGGGATCATCAATTTAATATGAAAAAATTTTGTTTCGTTAGTATTAAAAATTTAGTAGAAGTCGCAAGATGAAATCTAAAGCAAAAGTTGTTGTAGTTGGCGGAGGAGTAGTAGGAGTTAGTGCTCTTTATCATTTAGCAAAAAAAGGCTGGTCCGATGTAGTACTTATTGAAAGAAAAGAATTAACCTCAGGATCTACTTGGCACGCTGCAGGATTACTTCCATTATTCAATATGAGTTACTCTGTAGGACAGCTACATAAATATGCTGTTGATTTATATAAAACTTTAGAAGAAGAAACAGGAAAGAATGTTGGTTTTAGCGTTGTCTCAAATATTAGATTAGCAAGTACAAAAGATAGAATGGATGAATATCATCAATATGCAGGTGTTGCACAAACAATTGGTGTTGATGTAAAGTTTTTAACACCAGACCAAGTCAAAGAAATTTGGCCATTATGTAATACTTCTGATTTAGTTGGTGCAATCCAACATCCAGAAGATGGTTACATTCAACCAGCAGACTTAACACAAGCACTGGCAACAGGTGCAAGAAATAGAGGAGCAGAAATTTATAGAAACACAACTGTTGTTGGAATGAAACAGACAAAAGATGGATGGGTTGTTGAAACAGACAAAGGAGCAATAGAGTGTGAACATGTCATTTCCTGCTCAGGAAATTTTGCTAGACAAACCGGAAAAATGGTAGGATTAGATATTCCAGTTATTCCAGTAGAACATCAATACATTGTCACAGAACCACATCCTGAAATTCAAAAAAGAAAAAAAGAAGGTCTACCAGAGATGGGAGTTTTAAGAGACAGTGACAGTAGATGGTATATGAGAGAAGAAGCTGGTGGATTAATTTTAGGTCCGTATGAAGATGGAGCACCTGCGTGTTACGTTGATGGACCATCAAAAGAATCTGAGTATGAATTATTTCAAGAAGATCTAGACAGACTTGCTCCACATATTGAAGGTGCAATTCATAGAGTTCCAGCTTTTGGAGAGGTTGGAGTTAAAAAAGTTTATAACGGAGCAATTTGTTACACACCAGATGGAAATCCAATTGTTGGACCTGCATGGGGATTAAAAAATTTCTGGATTAATGAAGGACATAGTTTTGGTATTACTGCAGCAGGAGGTGCAGGATGGCAATTAGCTGAATGGATAGTTGATGGAGAACCAACAATAGATATGCTTGGTGTAGAACCTAGAAGGTACGGTGAATATTGTTCCAAAGCATATTTGAAAGAAAAAAATGAAGAAGCATATAGAAATGTATTTATAATTCATTACCCAGACGAAGAGAGAGGAGCTGCTAGACCATTAAGAACAGCACCTTGTTATGATAGAATGAAAAATCTTGGAGCTGTATTTGGACAAAAATTTGGTTGGGAAAGACCTAATTTTTTTGCAACCGATGGAATGAAGCAAGAGGATGATTGGTCTTTTAGAAGATCTAATTGGTTTAAAGCTGTAGAAAAAGAATGCAAAAATGTAAAAGAAAATGTTGGTCTTTTAGATATGACTGCATTTGCAAAATGTAGAATTAAAGGACCTGGTGCTGAGGAATTTTTAGATAAATTAGTTGCTAATAAATTACCAAAAAAAGTTGGTAGAATTAATTTATGCCATGCTCTTAATACAAAAGGAGGAGTTCACTCTGAATTTACAATCATGAGAGAATCAGAAAATAGTTTTTATCTTGTTTCAGCAGGTGCTTTTCAAAGATTAGATCATGATTGGATATTAAAATGGATGCCGAATGATGGATCAGTTCAATTTGAAAACCTTACAAACAGTAATGGAGTTCTAGTTGTATCAGGACCTAAAGCGAGAGATTTGATGCAGAGAGTATCAAAAGATGATTTTTCTAACGAAAATTTCAAGTGGTTAAGTTCTAAAATGGTTGATGTTGGTTTTGCACCAGTAAATGCAATGAGGGTAAACTTTGTTGGAGAGCTTGGTTGGGAATTACACCATCCTATTGAATATCAAAATCACATTTTTGATAAATTAATGGAAGCTGGTCAAGATCTAGGAATTAAACCTTATGGAATAAGAGCAATGAATAGTCTAAGGGTAGAAAAATCTTATAAACTAGTAGGAACAGAATTGTCCATTGAATATTCTCCTTATGAAAGCGGTTTAGATAGATTTATTCATCCAAACAAAGGAAATTTTATAGGATTAGAAGCATTAAATAAGTGGAGAGAAAAAGGTTTTGCAAACAAATTGGTAACACTCGAAGTACATAATACTTCTGATGCAGATGTTTTAGGAAATAATCCGATTTATGAAAATGGCACTGTTGTTGGTAGAGCTACTGGAGGGGATTTTGGTTTCAGATTAGGTAAATCAATTGCTCTTGGAATGGTCAAACCTGCACTTGCGACAACTGGCCAAAAATTAAAAATTGATATTTTAGGGAAAATGCACGACGCTACAATTTTGGATGAAAGTCCTTATGATTCTGAAAATAAATTATTAAGAGCTTAATGAAAATATTAGTCGCTGTTAAAAGGGTTATAGATTACAACGTTCAAGTCAGGGTAAAAGAAGACGGAACTGGTGTTGTTACTGATAACGTTAAAATGTCAACAAATCCTCCAGATGATAACGCGATCGAAGAAGCAGTAAAAATAAAAGAGTCTGGAAAGGCAAAAGAAATTGTTGCAGTTACAGTAGGAGAAGAAAAGGCACAAGAGACTGTTAGAAAAGCACTAGCAGTTGGAGCTGACAGAGGAATTCATGTTAAGATTGATGGAATAATTGAACCTCTAGCTGTCTCAAAAATATTACAAAAAATTGTAGATAAAGAAAAACCAGATTTAGTTTTTATGGGTAAACAAGCCATTGATGATGATTGTAATCAAACTGGTCAAATGCTTGGAGCGCTTTTAAATTGGCCTCAAGCAACATTTGCTTCTAAAATTGAAGTTAAAGAAAACTCACTAGAGGTAACAAGGGAGGTAGACGAAGGATTAGAAACCATTGAAGTTAATACACCAGCAATTGTAACTTGTGATTTAAGATTAAACGAACCTAGATATGCATCATTACCTAATATTATGAAAGCAAAAAAGAAACCGATTGAACAAATTAACGCTTCAGATCTAGGCGTTGATACAAATTCGAGAATTGAAGTAATTAAAGTGGAAGAACCCCCAAAGAGAAAAGCAGGTATTAAAGTTGCAAATGTAGAAGAATTAGTACAAAAATTAAAAAATGAGGCAAAGGTAATATAATGTCAGCATTATTGATAGCAGAACATAATAACAAAGAATTAAAACCATTTACTTTAAATGCGATTACAGCAGCATCACAAATTGATGAAGATTTACATGTATTAGTCATAGGTCATAATTTAGATGAAGTTGCTAAATCAATCTCTCAAATACCTAATGTTAAAAAGGTAATTCAAATAGATAATGAAATTTATGAAAATTATTTAGCAGAAAATTTTGCTTCAGCAGTAATTAAAAATGCAGAAAATTATTCACATATAGTTTGTTCAGCAAATACATTTGGCAAAAATTTAATGCCAAGAATAGCAGCATTATTAGATACATCTCAAATAAGCGATATAATTAAAGTAATTTCTTCAGACACTTTCCTAAGACCTATTTATGCAGGTAATGCATTTGCAACTGTAAAAAGTAATGATAAGAAGAAATGCATTACAATTAGACCAACTTCTTTTGATCCAGCTCCAACATCTGGAGGCTCAGCTGAAATTGTTAAAGTTGATGCAGGAGAAGCAAATTCGAATATAAAATTTATTAAAAGAGAAGAGATTAAATCTGATAGACCTGAGCTAGGTACAGCAAGAGTAGTAATATCAGGTGGAAGAGGAATGCAAAGTGGAGAAAACTTCAAATTAATCACAGCTGTTGCAGATAAACTTAATGCTGCTATTGGAGCATCAAGAGCTGCTGTCGATGCAGGATATATTACAAACGATCATCAAGTTGGTCAAACAGGTAAAGTAGTAGTTCCAGATCTTTATATTGCTGTTGGTATTTCTGGTGCAATACAACACCTTGCAGGAATGAAGGAAAGTAAAGTGATTGTTGCTATCAACAAAGATGGAGAGGCTCCTATTTTTAGTGTCGCAGATTATGGTTTGGAAGCTGATTTATTTGAAGCCTTGCCTAAATTCTTAGAAGAACTGAACAAATTAAACACTATACAAAAATAACAAATACTGTAGAAAAATAATATGTCCAGAGAAGTGATGGAATACGATGTAGTAATCGTAGGTGGCGGACCATCCGGGCTTTCAACTGCGATTAAGTTAAAGCAGTTAAATCCAGATATTAATGTCTGCCTTTTAGAAAAAGCATCTGAAATAGGTGCTCATATTTTGTCAGGCAATGTTTTTGAAACAAGGGCCTTAGACGAATTGTTTTCTAATTGGAAAGAATTAAATGCTCCTGTAAAAACAAAAGTTAATAAAGAAAAATTTTTATTTTTAGGAAAATCAAAATCATTAAATTGGCCAACATGGTTGCTACCTAAAGTTCAACATAACCATAATAATTTTATTATTAGTCTTGCAAACCTATGTAGGTGGTTGGCTGAGCAAGCTGAAGCATTGGGTGTGGAAATATTTCCAGGATTTCCAGCAAGTGAAGTTCTCTATAATGAAGATGGATCAGTAAAAGGAATAGCTACACAAGATATGGGTATAGATAAAGAAGGTAATAAAAAAGATAGTTTTGAATCTGGAATGGAACTTCATGCTAAAATCACAGTATTTGCAGAAGGATGTAGAGGACATTTAGGAAAACAATTAATAAAAAAATTTGAATTAGATAAAGGAAAAGATCCTCAACAATATGGTATTGGATTTAAAGAAATTTGGGAAATTAAGGAAGAAAAACACGAAGAAGGGCTAGTAATGCATACTGCAGGATGGCCAATGGATAAAAATACTTATGGAGGAAGTTTTGTATACCATGCTGAAAATAAACAGGTCTTCTTAGGATATGTTATTGGTTTAGATTATAAAAATCCACATTTATCGCCATTTGATGAATTTCAAAGATTTAAAACACATCCTTCAATCAAACCAATTCTTGAAGGAGGAAAAAGAATTTCTTATGGAGCTAGAGCTCTTATAGAAGGTGGTCTACAAAGTTTACCACAAATGCATATGCCGGGTGCTTTATTAGTTGGTTGTGATGCAGGCACATTAAATATGCCAAAAATAAAAGGTTCTCATACTGCAATGAAAAGTGGAATGATAGCTGCTGAAACTATTGTGGATAATTTAAAAGAAAATAAAAGCTTATCATCTTATGAAGAAAGGTTTAAGAAGAGCTGGGTATACGAAGAACTATATGCAGCAAGAAATGTAAAACCAAGTTTTAGCTGGGGTTTAATTTTAGGAATAATTTTTACTGGCATTGATCAAATTCTTTTTAGAGGCAAATTACCATTTACATTAAAACACAAACACGCAGATCATGAAACTTTGAAGCCTGCAAACCAAATGCCAAAAATTGATTATCCCAAACCAGATAATGTTATTACTTTTGATAAAACTAGTTCAGTGTATTTAACAGGAACTAATCATGCAGATAATCAACCAGTTCATTTACAATTAAAAGATAAAGATTTACCAATTAAATATACTCTAGAAAAATTTGATGAACCTGCGCAAAGATATTGTCCGGTTGGAGTTTATGAAATTCAAAAAGAACAAGATGAGGAAAAATTTGTTATTAATTCTCAAAACTGTATTCACTGCAAAACCTGCGATATAAAAGAACCATCGCAAAATATTACTTGGGTGACACCAGAGGGTGGTGGAGGTCCTAAGTATGGCAATATGTAATTAAGAAAGATCTATAGCAAGTTTTTTTAACTTCTCGAAAGGTACAACTTTAAGTGTATTTTCGTGAGTTTTTTTTAAATACACAGAACATCCTTTGCCAGCTTCAATAGCTCTTGCAACCCAACCTGCACAAACACACCAATTATCTCCATCTTTTAAACCAGGAAAACCAAATTCTGGATGAGGTGTTATTAAATCGTTACCTGCTTCTTTGCACCATTCTAAAAATTCTTTATTTACTTTTACACAAACTGTATGCAACCCGTGATCATTTTTATCAGTATTACAACATCCATCTCTAAACCAACCTGTTAATGGATCATTGGAACATTCTTCAAGGTCTTCACCTAAAACATTTTTTTGTGGCTTAGTCATTAAATTTTTGTTGGATTGGGTTGTCCTTTGTAAACTTTTTCTGGATCGAATTTTTTTTCTTTTTCTTCAAACTTCATTTCAATTTCACGTCCATTTTTTATTTCACCTAATGGAATTGATCTATAAAAACATGATCTATAACCTACATGGCAACTTGCACCGTCTCCAATATCTACGGTTAACCAAACAGCATCTTGATCATCGTCTATTCTGATTTCAATAACTTTTTGAACGAAACCACTTGTTTTACCTTTGTGCCAAATTTGTTTTCTTGATCTACTCCAATAATGAGCTTCTTTAGATTCGATTGTAAGTTTCAAAGCTTCTACATTCATGTAGCCATGCATCAAAATTTCTTTAGTTTTTGAGCAAGTTGTAATAACAGGAATTAAACCATCATTATCAAATTTTGGTGATAATAAAGGTCCTTCTTCTATATCAGCGACATTTTCTCTTTTTTTAAACATATACTTGGAATTATCTAACATATTACTAAATATATTAAATATTTTAAAAATAAGGAATTATATATATAAAAGCTCACCATGAAATTAGTAAAAAACGAAAACGAATTAAATAAAGAGAACATTTCAGACAAAGAAGCACAAGAGGCTTTTGTAAAAATTTTAAAATGGATGGGAGAAGATCCAGGCAGAGAAGGGTTGTTAGAAACTCCAAAAAGAGTTGTAAAAGCTTTTAAAGAATATTTTAAAGGTTACAGAGAAGACCCAAAAGAAATATTAAATAAAACATTTGGCGACGTAGATGGTTATGACGATATGGTGGTTCAAAAAAATATTTCTGTTCAAAGTCATTGCGAACATCACATGGCTCCCATTATAGGAATTGCTCATGTAGCATATATTCCAAAGGAAAGAGTTGTTGGTTTAAGTAAACTTGCAAGAGTGGTTGAAGTGTTTTCTAAAAGATTACAGACTCAAGAAAGACTTACAATGCAAATAGCTACAACTTTAATGGAATCTTTGGATGCAAAAGGCGTAGCTGTTACAATTGATTCAACTCACCAGTGTATGACCATGAGAGGAATTAAAAAAGAACAAGCAACTACTGTTACTAACTATTATCTAGGTCAATTTAAAGAGGATCTAAGTTACCAAAATAGATATTTAAGATTTATTGCAAAATAAATAATATAATTAATCATGCCAGATAGCTTTAAAGCCTTGATACTCAATCAAGAGGGCGAGAATTTTAATAGAGAAGTTAAATCAATTGATAAAAGTTTTTTAAAACATGGAGATGTTTTAGTAAAAGTAGATTACTCAAGTTTAAATTTTAAAGACTCTTTAATATTAAAAAATGGTGCAAGACTTGTAAAAGAATTTCCACATATTCCAGGTATAGATTTTTCAGGAACAGTTGAAGAAAGCAGTAATGATAAATTTAAACCGGGTGATGAAATAATTTTAACTGGTTGGAGAGTAGGTGAAATTTTTTATGGAGGCTTTTCTCAATATGCAAAAGTTAATGGTGACTTTTTAGTTAAAAAACCTAAAGACTTAACTTCAAAACAAGCTATGGTAATGGGAACTGCTGGACTTACGGCTTTACAATGTGCTTTTACAGCAAAAACTACTAGAGAAGAACTTTTGCTTGGTGAAAAAGTTGAAAATGTGATTGTTACAGGTGCATCAGGAGGAGTTGGAAGTATTGCTGTAATGATTTTAAACAAACTTGGTTGCAATGTAACTGCAGTTACGGGTAAGGAAAGTAATAAAGAATATTTACAGTCAATTGGTGCAAAAAACATAATAAATACAGGTGATTTAAACAAAGATTCTAGACCTTTAGACAAGGGTTTATGGGATGGCGCAGTTGATACAGTAGGTGGACAAGTTTTAGCAAATGTATTAGCCCAAACAAAAGAATCTGGAATTGTTGCTGCATGTGGAAACGCAGCAGATATAAAATTAAATACAACTGTAATGCCTTTTATAATAAGAGGAGTTAAACTTTGGGGAATTAACTCTGTTAATACTTCAATTAAAAGAAGACAATTTTTATGGGATGAAGCATCAAAATTAGTTGATTTTGATTTACTTGATCATTCAATTAAGGAAATAAATTTAGAGGGTCTTTTAGAAGTTTATCCAAAAATGCTTAAGGGTGAAACATCAGGAAGATATATTGTAAACTTAAATATGTAATCTATGGATTGGGATAAATTAAAAATATTTCATGCAGTTGCGGAAGCCGGAAGTTTTACAAGTGCAACTGTAAATTTAAACCTAAGCCAATCTGCAATTAGTAGACAAATACAATCTTTAGAGGAAGATCTTAAGGTTAAGCTATTCGAAAGGCACGCAAGAGGCTTAACTTTGACCGAAAACGGCGAATATGTGTATAAAACTGCTCATGAGGTAATAAGTAAACTTAAAGAAGTAGAAACCTCATTGGGAGATCAGAAGAACAAACCATCTGGCAAAATTACAATTACAACGGTTAGGAGCTTTGGAACTCACTGGTTGACCCCAAGAATTCAAGAATTCATGAAATTAAACCCTGAAATAGAGGTAGAATTGATATTTGATGATAAAGAACTCGATTTAAGTACTAGACAAGCTGATATTGGGATATTCATGAGAAGACCAAAAAAACTTAATTATATACAGAGAAAATTAATAGATATTAATTATCATATTTACGGTTCTAATAGATATTTGGAAAAATATGGAATTCCTAAGACAATTAATGATTTAAATAAACACAAATTCATAGCATTTGGTAAAGGAGCTCCTTCGCCAGTTTATAACCCTGACTGGGCTTTAAAAATAGGCATGAAAGATAACGGTAAAAGAAAGTCAATTATGAAAGTAAATAGCGTTATGGGATTACTTTTAGCAGTTGAAAGTGGGGTAGGTCTTGCTGCTTTACCAGATTATTTAGTCTTTCAATCAACAAATCTAATAAAAGTATTACCTAAAGTTGAAGGACCTATTACAGAAGCTCACTTTGTTTATCCGCAATCGCTTAAAAATACGGCTAGAGTTCAAGCTTTTAGAAACTTCTTATTTAGTAAAATTTCTGAGTGGAAATTCTAGATTATCCAATATTATTAATAATAAACCTTAGGTTGCGACAAATTGATATTGATAATCATTATCATTGATAATAGTTCTCATTTGCAATAAAAAACCCTCATATAAATAAACAAACACAGGAAAAAATATGAGAAAAACATCAATTTTATCTTTAATAGTGTCTCTAATTATATCTACTTTTGCAATTGCTAACGAAGTAAATATTTTTAACGCAAGACATTATAAAGCTGATGCTGAACTTTATGGAAAGTTTACAGCAGCAACTGGAATTAAAGTAAATTTAATTAATGGTAAATCAGGAGCCTTAGAAAAAAGAATGATTGAAGAAGGTGCTGATTCTTCAGCAGACCTTTACATTACAGCTGATGCTGGAAGATGTGGAGCTTTTCAAGCAAAAGGTATGACACAAGGTGGATTAACTTCACCAACAATTAAATCTTCTGTCCCAAAGAACTTTAGAACATCACACTGGGTTGGAGTAGCAAAAAGAGCAAGAATTATTTATTACTCACCTGAAAGAGTTACTGGTGCTGAATTATCTGGAATGACTTATGAAGGTTTAGCTGATCCTAAATGGAAAGGTAGATTAGTAATAAGAAAATCTAGCAATATTTATAATAAGTCTCTTGTAGCATCATTGATCGCAAATAATGGAAAAAAAGCTACAGCAGAATGGGCAAAAGGAGTTGTTGCAAACATGGCTAGAGACTCTGAAGGAAATGACAGAGCACAAATTATGGCAGTAGCCGCTGGCGAAGCTGATATTGCTGTTGCTAATACATATTACTTAGCTCTAATGTTATCTGGAAAAAAAGGAGCTGAACAACAAGAAGCTGCAAAAAAAGTTAAAGCATTTTTCCCTAATCAAGATGGTAGAGGAACACACATGAATATCAGTTGTGCTGCTCTAGTAAAAGGTGCTCCTAACAAAGCAAACGCAATAGCACTTGTTGATTTCTTATTATCACCTGAGTCTCAAGAGCATTTTACAAATAATACTTTTGAGTTTCCAATGATAAGCGGTGTTTCACCAAGTCCATTAGTAGTAAACAATTTAGGATTAGATTTTAAACAAGATCTAAAAACAAAAGTTTCTACTTATGGAAAAAATCAAGCTGCAGCATTAGAAGTAATGACAGCTGCTGGTTGGAAATAAATAGTGATAGAAGACAAGAAAAAATTTATGTCTGATATTGATTATAATAAATCTTCCGAGTCATGTCCGCAATGTGCCGAGGAGTGTAAAAAAATTGATAGAAGAATAAATAAGAGAAAATTTTCAGAAATTGAAGACAAGGAGTTTCCGCATATCCTTAAAGTTTTTAATTTTTAGTTTTCTTGATATTTGGTGTCTGTGGCGATGAATCTCCTTTACACACAGTCTCATTTAACCATAGACACCAAATAATTATTGTAGAATAATAAATTTATAAAAAAAAAGCGGAATATTTTAACTTTCAAATTAAACAATGCTAAAGAGATTTAATATTTGGTATTTAAGTTCGTTCTTAATTTCTATTATTGTAGTAATTCCAATAGCAACAGTATTTACAAGTTTTTTTGAAGATACATCTCAATATTTTGAGTTACTTAAAAAAACTTTTTTTATTGAATACATTATTAATTCATTAATTCTTTTGATTGGTGTTTTATTTTTAACCTTTATATTTGGAGTTGGTTCAGCTTATATAGTTTCTTTCTATCAGTTCCCTGGGGCAAATTTTTTTAAATGGGCTCTAATACTGTCATTTGCAGTACCACCTTATATTTATGCTTATTCTTTATTCGCTTTTTTTGAAAATTATGGGACAGCTTTTACTATTTTAAAATATTTATTTGGGGAAGGGGAATATAACAAGCATATTCCAAAATTCAGTGGAATGTTTGGGTTAATATTGTCAATTTCGTTTTCTCTTTATGCCTATGTTTACATATTGGCTAGATCCTCATTTTTATATCAATCACAAAATTTAATAGAATTAGGAAAAAATCTTGGTTTTTCGAAGTTTAAATCCTTTTATTCAATAATATTACCCGCTGCTAGACCTGCAATAGTTGCTGGTTTGTCATTAGTGGCAATGGAAACATTGGCTGAATTTGGAGCAGTTGATTTTTTTTCTGTAAATACTTTAACAACAGGTATTTATAATGCTTGGATAACATTTGATGATTTGGCATTTGCAAACAGAATATCTTTTTTTCTTTTGTTATTTATTTTTATATTATTTTTAACTGAAAATTTATCTAGAAAAAAAGCAAAATATCATTTGGACACGAAAGGTGGTTTTAAAAAAAAAGAAAAGATTAAACTAACTGGCAGCAAATCTTTTTTAGCATTTATTTTTTGTTTCACTCTATTTTTTTTAAGTTTTTTATTTCCATTAAGCCAAATGTTATACTGGACAATTAAATTTCCTGAAAATTTAAATGATCTACAAATAACAGATCTCTTGTTAAATACTTTGTATCTAGTTTCTTTATCAAGTTTAGTTCTATTATTTTTTTCTTTAATTTCTAATTATGGAAATAGAGTTTCAAATAAAAAATTTTTAAATATTTTATCTTTTTTGTCTATTTCTGGTTACGCAATACCAGGAGTAATTCTTGCTATAGCCTTTATAACTTTTGTTGCATGGTTTGATGAAAGTGTGATTAAGACATTAGGATTTTTATCAATTAAAAAAATCTTTATTGGTTCAGTTTTGGGTTTAGTATTAGTTTATTTTATAAGATTTTACTCTTTAGCTTTTAATGGAATAAAATCAGGATATGAAAAAATAAATATTGCTGTAGATGAAAGCGCTTATCTTCTTGGATATTCCAAAAGTAAAACTTTTTTAAATATTCACATTCCTTATCTAAGAAATTCACTTTTATTTGTCATTATATTAATTTCATTAGAGATAATAAGGGAATTGCCAATTACACTTATTTTGAGACCATTTAATTTTGAGACTTTTGCTACTACTGCTTATATTTCTGCTTCAGAAGACTTGTTGGAAGCTGCAGCTGTTCCATCTTTATGTTTGATAATTATTGCAAGTTTCTTTATTTTATTTACATCTAAATATATTTTAAAAGATACCAATGAGTAAAAATTTTTTAGAAATTGAAAATGCTTCTTTTGCTGCTGGCGGCAAAAATAAAGTAAATAATGTTAATTTATCTATTAAAAATGAAGGTGATATTGTTTGCTTACTTGGACCATCTGGTATAGGCAAAACTACTATACTTAGAACAATAGCTGGTTTAGAAAAATTAAAAAACGGTAAAATAACTTTAAAAAACAAAGTTCTCTCATCAAAGGATAATCACGTAGATCCAGAAGATAGAAGTATAGCTTTGTCATTTCAGGAAAACAGTTTATTCCCACATTATACTGTTGAAAAAAATATTAATTTAGGTGCTGAGAGAAAATTAGGAAAAAAAAGAAAAATTACTATTAAGGATACAATTAAGTTTTTAAACTTAAAAAAAATTTTAAATAAATATCCACATGAGATTAGTGCAGGGGAGGCCCAAAGAGCTTCTTTAGCAAGATCACTAATTTCACACCCAGATTTATTATTATTGGATGAGCCATTATCGAATGTTGATCAAAGTTTTAAAGAAGAAATACAAGTAGAGCTTAAACAAATATTAACCAATTCAAAAATTACCACAATCATAGTAACTCACGACTCTTATGAGGCTTTTTATTTAGGCAGCAAATGTGGAATAATTTTAAATGGACAACTTAGACAATATGATGATCCTTATAATGTTTATCATTTTCCTAATTCTATCGAGGTTGTAAACTTTTTAAATAGAGGAATTTTAATACCTGCAAAGGTTACAGGTGAAGATAGTTTAGAAAATAAAGATTTAGGTACTATAAAAGGAAATTTTATAAAACATTATCCAAAAGGATCTAATGTTAAACTTTTACTTCAGCCAGAAGATTTAGAACATGATGATAAAAGTAATTTAAAATTAGAAGTAGTTGATAGAAAGTTTAGAGGTACTAATTTTATTTATACTCTTAGAACTGATAGCAAAACATTAATTCCAGTATTTGTACACTCTCATCACATACATCAGCATGAGGTAGATGAAAAATTTGGTATTAAAAGACCAATCAATATTGACCACATTGTTTGTTTTTGAATATAGATATATTAAATATTATATTTATATAAATGATTAAAGAATTACCTAAAAGTGCAAAAGTTGTTGTTATTGGTGGAGGCGTAATTGGAACTTCATGCGCATACCATTTAGCAAAATTTGGTTGGAAGGATGTAATATTACTTGAAAGAGATCAACTTACATCTGGCACCACATGGCATGCTGCTGGTCTTGTTAGTCAGTTAGGCCCATCTGCAGGGATAACTAAAATAAGAAAATATTCTTTAGAGCTTTATAAAAAACTAGAAAAAGAAGTAGATTTTTCTAGTGGATTAAAATTAAATGGAGCACTTTCAATTGCAACTACAAAAGGAAGATGGCAAGAACTTAAAAGGCAAGCAACTACAGCTCAACTGTATGATGTAAATGTTGAAGTTTTAAATATTGATGAAATTAAAAAAATTTATCCAATTATTAATGATAAAGATATTTTGGGTGGGATTTTTATGCCAGGTGATGGTCAAGCTGACCCAATCGGCGTAACAAATTTATTAGCAAAGGCAGCAAGAAAAGAGGGAGTTAAGATTTTTGAAAAATCACCAGTAAAAAAAATCATAAAAAAAAATGGCAGAGTTTCAGGAGTAATTGTTAATGGTCAAACTATAGAGTGTGAATATATTATTTTAGCAGCAGGAATGTGGTCTAGACAAATTGGTGAGGATACTGGTTTTAGTGTTCCGTTATATCCCGCAGAACATTTCTATGTAATCACAGAGGGTTTAAGTGAATTGCCAAAAAATATACCAGTTTTAAGAGATTTTGATGATTGTTTATATTTAAAAGAAGATGCTGGGAAAATGTTGATTGGAATATTTGAAAGAAAATCAATCCCAGCCTTTAAAAAAACTAATAGAGTTCCAGAAGATTTTTCATTCGGTGAATTCCCAGAAAATTTTGAACATTTTGAACCATATTTAGAGGCTGCGTTAAAGAGAGTTCCAATTTTAGAAAAAGCTGGAATTAGAAAATTTTTTGTTGGACCAGAATCTTTTACACCAGATACAAACTCTCTTTTAGGAGAAGTTCCAGGAGTTAAAAATTTATTTGCTTGCTGTGGTTTAAATAGTATTGGAATTGGAAGCGGAGGGGGAGTTGGAAAAGTTACAGCAGAATGGTTAATGAATGGTCATATAAATGAAGATTTATTTATCTATGATATTAAAAGATTTCAAAATTTTCATTCTGATGCAAATTTTCTTAAAGAAAGAATTACAGAAACATTAGGAGACCTTTATGGAATGCACTGGCCATTTAAACAACACAAAACCTCAAGAAATCAAAAATTAGTTCCTTATCATGAGGAGCTTAAAAAAGCTGGAGCATGTTTTGGTGTTTCAAGTGGTTATGAAAGACCAATGTGGTTTTCAAAAAATGGTGAAAAAGCTGAGTATGAATATTCTTATAATTATCAAAATTGGTATCCTGCAGCAGAATTTGAAACAAAAAATGCAAGAAAAAATGTTGGTTTATTTGAATTAACCCCTTTCTCAAAATATGAACTATATGGAGAGGCAGTTCATGACGAACTTCAAAAAATATGCACAGCAAATATTAAAAATGAAATTGGAAAATGTACTTATACTCAAATGTTAAATAAAGATGGTGGTATAGAAACAGATTTAACAGTTGTTAATATTGGAGAAAATTCTTTTAGGATTATAACTGCAGCAGCTAACAAAGAGCATGATAAATTTCACATAGAAAAATATTTATCAGAAAACGTTAAATTAAAAGATGTTACGGATGATTTGTGTGTACTCGGTGTATTTGGTCCAAAAAGTATAGATTTAATGAAAGATTTAAGCAACGATGATTATTCAAGTGAAAATTTCAAATTTGGAACAGCTAAGTATGTCACAATTAATCAAAATAAAATATGGGCACAAAGGTTATCTTATGTAGGTGAACTTGGTTTTGAACTTTACATAGAAACCAATAAAGCAAGAGATATTTATAATTTAATTATTGAAAAAGGAAAAAAATATAAATTAAGCAATTGTGGTATGCATGCCATGGATATTATGAGAATGGAAAGTGGCTTTATTCATTGGGGTCATGATATTTCGCCAGAAGAAAATCAATACCAAGCAGGTTTAAAATTCGCGATCAGTTTTAAGAAAAATGTAGATTTTATAGGAAAAGAAGCTCTTTTAAAAATTAAAGATGAAAAATTAGATAAAAGATTAATGATGTTTACTTTAAAACATAGTAAACCTGGTGAACCTTTACTTTTACATGATGAACCTATTTATTTAGATGATAAAATAATTGGACGAACTACCTCAGGAAATTATTCTTTTTGTTTTGAAAAAAATCTATCCTTTGGATATGTTAATTCAGGAAATACTTATGAAACTCTTAAAGATAAAAATATTTTTATTGAAGTTGAAAAGCAAAAATATCCAGTTGATCTTTTAGAAAAACCATTAAATCAAAAAAATTATAAGAAATAAGTTTATTTAACGAAAGTATCGTTAAATTGTTTTGCAACTCTTACAAAAGTAGTGCATTTGCTTAGTTGCTTTAAAGAAGGCGCACCAACATAAGTGCAGCTACTTCTAATTCCACCAAGTATATTTTGAATTGTATCTTTGATTTTTCCTCTATATTTTACTCTTACGGTTCTTCCCTCACTACTTCTGTAAGAGGATAAACCACCATAATGTTTATTGTTTGCTGTATCAGAGCTTGAACCATAAAACTCAATATATTTTGAACCATTTGATTTAACAATTTTACCTTTACCTTCATCATGACCTGCAAACATTCCACCAAGCATAACAAAATCAGCTCCACCACCAAAACCTTTTGCTACATCACCAGGACATGTGCATCCGCCATCCGCAATCATATGAGCTCCTAAACCGTGTGCTGCATCAGCACATTCAATAACTGCACTAAGTTGAGGATAGCCAACACCTGTTTGAATTCTAGTTGTACATACACTTCCAGGACCAATACCTACTTTTACAATATCTGCACCACTAAGTATTAACTCTTGCGTCATATCAGCAGTAACAACATTACCTGCAATAATAGTTTTAGTTGGATACTTATCTCTTACAGATTTTAAGAATGCGCTAAAACGTTCAGAGTAACCATTTGCAACATCTATACAAAGAAATTTAATAAAACTAAATTCTTTTAAAACTTTATCTAAATTTTCAAAATCTTCTTTTTTAATCCCAATACTCAATGCAATATTTTGATATATTGATTTAATTTTTTTAAATTGTTTTATCTTTTTTACATCATGCTGTTTAGTTAAGCATGTAATCATCCCATATTCAGATAATTTTTCGGCAACTCCTAATTCGCCTACACCATCCATATTTGCAGCCATGATAGGTATTCCTGACCACTCATTATTACTATATTTAAATTTGTAAGTTCTTTTAAGATTTACGTCTTTACGACTTGATAGAGTACTTCTTTTTGGTCTGAAAAGTACGTCTGAATAATCCAGCTTTAGCTCTTCTTCAATTCTCACAAATTCGAATTTATACAGCGCTTCTTATTAAATTCAAATTAAATCTTTATGATATACACTAGGATAATCAAGGATTTGCAACTAATAATATACTGAGAATAAAATTTAGAATGTTTAAAGGTTTTAAAAAAAAATTTGTAAAAGTAAAAAAAGGAAAAATATTTTGTAGAATAGGTGGCAAAGGACCTCCTCTGTTATTACTCCACGGTTATCCTCAAACACATATAATGTGGCACAAAACAGCAAACGAACTTTCTAAAACATTTACTATAATAGCAGCAGACCTTAGAGGTTATGGATCTAGCTTTGTTTTAAAAAGTGATAACAAACACATTAACTATTCAAAAAGAGAAATGGCCAAAGATATGGTCCAGATGATGTATAAATTAGGATTTAAAAAATTTTTTATTGCTGGTCACGATCGAGGTGGAAGAGTAGCTCACAGACTAGCTAGAGATTACAGAAATAAAGTTATTGCAATGAGTGTGCTAGATATTTGTCCTACCCTAGATATGTACGAAATGACCGAAAAGAATTTTGCTAAAGCTTATTTTCATTGGTTTTTTTTAATTCAACCCAAATGGCTTCCTGAAAAAATGATTGAGAGCGATCCAAGAAAATGGATGAAAAATTGTTTAGATAAATGGTCTGGAAATAATAAATTTGGAAGAACAGAACAAATTTATCTTAAAGCTTTTAAACAAAAAAAAAGAATACACGCAACTTGTGAAGATTATAGAGCTTCAGCAAGTATAGATTTAGAACATGATAAAAAAGATAGAAAAAAATTAATTAATATTCCAATACAAGTTTTATGGGGCAAAGAAGGAGTAGTAGCTAAACAATTTAATTCTTTAAAAATTTGGAAAAAATATACAAAAAACAAAGTATATGGAGCAGGCATTAAGTCAGGTCATTTTATACCAGAACAAAATCCAAAGGAAACTATCAAGCATTTAAAAAATTTCTTTAACAAATATGTTTGAAATTATTCTTAGCTGCATCAAGCCACCTCATTTAAAGTGAATGGAATAATGTATAGCATTGAAACTAATTTCTTATGATTACAATTTTTTTAGGATTAACTCCTTTTATATTTATAACCTTACTAGGTTTTTTATTTGGAAGATTCAAAGTTTTTGATTTAAGTCACGCTAAAATTTTGAATTTATTTTTATATTATGTAGCAGTTCCAGCTTTAATTATTAAATTTGTTGCTCAAAGTGAAATTGGTCAAATTGATACAAAGCAAATAATTTCTTACTTTCTAATGCAATCAATATGTGGAATTTTTACTTTTATAATTGCATCTAAATTTTTCAATAGACCTATTACGGAGTCAATTATATGGGCTTTAACTGTTGCTTTATCAAACCATGTAACTTTACTTTTGCCAATAACTCAGATTTATTTTAGTGAAGAAGTTGTCACTCAAGTTGCAAGTATTATATTAATGGATGGAGTAATTTTATTATCCTTAATCGCCTTTTTTTTAGAACTTGCAACTAAAAGAAATGTTCAATTTTTCGTATTTGTTAAAAATATCATTCTTAATCCAATGATATTATCTATTCTAATTGGTGTTTTTTTATTTGTGTTCAATTTTAAAATTGACAATACTCCTGTTGAATACACTTTATCAACTCTTGCAAAATGCGTTTCTCCTGTAGGACTTTTTGCAATAGGTATTATACTATCTTTTCACACAGATAATGTTGTTAATAAACTAACTACATCTATTTCAATTTTAAAATTAATAATTTCTCCATTAGTTTTATTGTTAATAGGATATATATTTTTTGACGCTGGTCTTCCTAAAGAAATCCCTGGAGCTTTCTTTGTAAGTGTAGCGCCATGCGGAGCCACTTCCATAGTGTTATGCTCAGCTTATAATGTAAATCCTCAAAATATAATAAAAGCAATTTTTATCTCTACATTTGCATCAATAGGTACTATATTTTTTGCAATAGAATATTTAACAATTTAAAAAAATGAAAAAACTTTTAGGGATCGTGGTTCTGTATTTGTTATGGATTATTCCAGTATCAGCTGATGAAAGATTTATTCCTTTAGAGCTCTTCACTGGTGGAGAAATTAGGGATGACATAGAAATTAGATTTACTCCAGCAGATAAAATTTTTGGTGAAAAACGTAGAAAAAAAATAGTGGGCCCTATAGAATGGAAATACCCAGGTACTGATGAAATAATAAAAGTTTATAAAAGAACGCAGAAAAACAAACAAGGAAAAATAAAAAAAACACAATTATTTACCGTTACAAATGATGGCCAATGTATCGGTAGAGTGTATGATCAAAGAAAATCCGGAACCAAATATATTAAAAATGGATGCAAGTTTCCTTTAGGTTTTTGGAAAAAAGGAGAGACTAGAACTTTCTCAGTTACAGATCGTGGTTCAAGAACTGTAGAATTAAAAATATTAAAACTAGGAAAAAAACCAACAGACTGCGTTAAATATAATTGGAAATTGTTTGATACAAGTGGAAATAAATTAGCAGATAATGATTACAAATTTTGTAAAAATAAAGCAATGACTAGTTTGAAGATCCGAAAAATTACAAATTAACGGATTTAAAGCAAAACTTGTTTGAACTAAAAAATAAAAGTAGTATATATCAATACGAATTTAATGGCGGGGTAGCTCAGTTGGTTAGAGCGCGGGACTCATAAGCCCGAGGTCAGTGGTTCGATCCCACTTCCCGCTACCAAAAAATTTATGAAAGATATTTATATAACTTGGGAAGATTATCATAAGAAGATCGAACAATTAGCAAAGAAAGTTTATGAGGATAATTGGAAATTTAATCAAGTCATTTGTATAGCAAAAGGTGGTTTAAGAGTTGGAGACGTTTTTAGTCGTTTGTTTAATGTTCCTCTAGCTATCCTATCGGTAGAGTCATACCATGGAAGTAGCGATGATATTAAAAACCAACAAGGTCAATTTACATTTTCTAGAGATTTAGCAAAGACTACTCCAAATCTTGGATCTCATATTTTGTTAGTAGATGATCTAGCTGACTCAGGAAAAACGTTAATAAAAAGTATTAAATGGCTTGAACATTTTTATGGATTTTATCTTGAAGAAAAAATTAAAACTGCAGTGATATGGCATAAATCGACTTCAAAATTTAAACCAGATTATGCCGTAGATTATTTAGAAGACTCTCCTTGGATACATATGCCTTTCGAAAAATATGAAACTACTAATATTAAAGATTTTAAATTTGAATAATTTAGTGTCCTGGGAATTCAATTAAATTTTCAACTTTATAGCCATTTTTAATTAAATTATCACATCCGCCTAAATCAAAAAGATTTATTACAAAAATATATCCTGCAACTTTACCTTTAGAAATTTCTATCAATTTTGCAGCTGCTTCAGCTGTGCCGCCAGTAGCAATTAAATCATCAATTAATAGTACCGAGTCATCTTGATCAAAAGCATCTTTATGAACTTCCATTGTGGCTTTTCCATATTCCAATTCAAAATCGATAGAATGAACTTCTGCAGGTAATTTATTTTTTTTTCTTAAAAGTATAAAAGGTTTTTTTAAAATATAAGAAACTGCTGATGCGAATACAAAACCTCTAGATTCTATTGCAGCCAATTTATTGAATTTAAATTTTTTTGATCTTTCTACTATTTGATCAATACATTCAGAAAAAGCTTTTTCATTTTTAATCAATGTAGTTATATCCCTAAAAAGTATACCTTTTTTAGGATAATCAGGTATTGATCTTATGTGTTCTTTTAAATCCATAATTCTTTTGAATTATAGTAATAAATAAATTATTTTTCATTTATGGCAAATGATAAATTGGCGATAATTGGTGGAAGTGGCTTATATGATGTTGAGGAATTCAAAGATAGAGAACTATTAAAAATTAGTACGCCTTGGGGGTCTCCTTCTGACCAGATATTAAAAACTAAATATAATGGTAAAGAAGTTTATTTTTTACCAAGACATGGTAAGGGGCATTTTATTTCCCCATCTAATATAAATTTTAGAGCAAATATAGATGCTTTAAAACAACTAGGCGTAACAGATATTGTTTCAGTTTCTGCAGTTGGTTCATTAAAAGAAAATTTACCTCCAGGAAAGTTTGTTTTAGTTGATCAATTTATTGATAGAACTTTTGCTAGAAAAAAAACATTTTTTGACGAAGATATAGTCGCCCATGTATCTATGGCGCATCCAACATCAAAAGCTTTAATGAATGCATGTGAAGAGGCAATAAATAATGAAAAAATTCCTTATCAAAGAGGAGGTACTTATGTTGTTATGGAAGGACCTCAATTTTCAACTTTAGCAGAATCAAATTTATATAGATCATGGAAAGCAGATGTTATTGGAATGACCAATATGCCAGAAGCTAAATTAGCTAGAGAAGCAGAAATTAGATATGCTTCTGTGTCTATGGTTACAGATTATGATTGTTGGCATCCAGATCATGAAAATGTTGATGTACAACAAGTTATTAAAGTTCTTTTAGATAATGCTGCAAAAGCAAAAAATATGATTAAAAATTTAATTAATAATTTTGAAAACCATATTGATCCTAATGACCCCACTAATAATTGTTTAGATGTAGCAATAATAACTGCGCCTGAAAAAAGATCAAAAAAAACAATAGAAAAGCTAAATACTGTTGCAGGTCGAGTTTTAAATAAGTGAAAAAGCACCTTTCAGATTTAGAAATTGACTCCTATCAAAATCAAGGAGCAATTTTAATTAAAAATATCTTTAATCCTTGGATTGATTTACTTAGAGCAGGTTTCGAGAAAGTATTATTAGAACCAGGTCCTCATGCAAGAGAAAATGTAAAAAATGAAGAAGGAAGATTTTTTGAAGACTATTGTAATTGGGAAAGAATATCTGAATTTAAAAAGTTTGCTGAAGATTCTCCTGCAGCACAGATAGTTGCTGAAGCAACTGGATCAAAAACTATACAACTATTTCATGAGCATATTTTTGTTAAAGATCCTGGGACTACTAAAGAAACCCCATGGCATCAAGATATGCCTTATTATTGTGTTGATGGAAATGATACCGGTAGTTTTTGGATACCACTTGACCCAATCACAAAAAATAATTCTTTAAAAATCCTATTAGGGTCTCACAAACTTCCAAAGTTAATAAGACCTACAAAATGGTCAAATAATCAACCTTGGTATAGCAATGATAGCAATTTTATGGATATACCCGATATCTCAAATATGGAAAAAAATATTTTAAACCCAGAAATGAATTTAGGGGATGCAATTCTTTTTAATTTTAAAGTTCTTCACTCATCATCTGGTAATACAGAAAAAATTCCTAGAAGAGCTTTTTCAATGCGTTTTATAGGAGATGATGTAAAATATATTGATAGAGGTGGAGAGACATCACCTCCATTTAAAGGCATAGATTTAAATAATGGATCCAAGATGAGAGAAGATTGGTTCCCAGTTGTTTGGAGAAATTAAATGAAAATAGAAGGAAAAGAGTATCGTACAATCTGGTTAGATGAAAAAAATAATACAGTAAAGATTATTGATCAGACAAAACTGCCACATCAATTTATAATTAAAGATCTAAAAACAGTAAAAGATGCAATTAATGCTATTAAAACCATGGAAGTTAGAGGCGCCCCTCTTATAGGAGGAACCGCTGCATACGGAATAGTTTTAGCAATCTTAGAAAACAAGGATCTTGATTTTATAAAAAAAAGTTCTGAAGAATTGGTTCAGTCCAGGCCCACAGCAATTAATTTACAATGGGCCGTCCATAGAATGAATAATAAATTATCAATGATTAATAGTAGCGATCTTTTTGACGTTGCTTTAAAAGAAGCTAAAGAAATCTGCGATGAAGATGTAGGTTTTTGTGAAAATATTGGAATTAATGGACTTAAAATAATTGAAGAAATTTACAATAAAAAAAAAGATACTGTAAATATATTAACACATTGTAATGCAGGCTGGCTTGCAACAATTAATTGGGGTACAGCAACATCTCCAATATATCACGCACATAAAAAAGGTATCCCACTGCATGTTTGGGTTGATGAAACTAGACCAAGAAATCAAGGTGCTAATTTAACTTCCTATGAACTAAATGAAGAAGAAGTCCCAAACACAATAATAACTGATAATACCGGGGGATTATTGATGCAAAGAGGAGAGGTGGACATGTGCATAGTAGGAACTGATAGAACTTTATCAACAGGAGATGTTTGTAATAAAATTGGAACTTATTTAAAAGCCTTAGCAGCTTATGATAACAATATTCCCTTTTATGTTGCTCTTCCAAGCACAACTATAGACTGGAATATAAAAAATTATAAAGACATTCCTATAGAAGAAAGAAATTCGGAAGAATTATCTCACGTTGAAGGCAAAGATGATGAAGGAAATATCAAAAAAATATTAATTTACCCAAATAAAAGCAAAGCAAAGAATTTAGCTTTTGATATAACTCCAGCAAAATATGTAACAGGGTTAATTACAGAAAAAGGCATTTGTGTTGCATCAGAAGAGGCTTTAAAAAAAATGTTTAACAAGTAGATTTAATATTTATTGTTTCAAAAAATCTTTCATAGAGTCGTCCATCGCTGATGCCCAAGGAGTGTGATGAATTGGTGCAACAGAGCCTGTGACAGGAGATGAAAATGACTTATTTCTATATGTCAAAATATCTTCTACTTTGTGATGCTCCCACTCTTTAAAATGTTTTCTAATAAGTTCAAAATCAATTTTTGGATAATCTGATAATTCATGTAGTTCTTTTGTATACTCAGTTTGAAAATCAATCATTTGATCTGGGTTTTCTAATTTTTCTTCCATAGAAACCCATTTTTTTATATCTTTTTCCACTTCATCATCACTAGGAATTTTTATTTTATTCATTATTACATCTCTTGCATACCAAGCTTGACAATCAAACATATTAAAAGTGTGAAATTGATCTTGCATACCTAGATACATGAGTTTGTGATTATTTTGCCAAACTACACCTTTGTATAATTTTGGTGGATACAATCTATTTCTAGTTTTTAAACTTAAATTTTCTTCTAAGAATGGAAAATAATGCAGATATCCTGTACACAAAATTATAACATCAGCATCTTGTTCTGTTCCATCTTTAAAAATAGCTTTTTTTCCCTCTAATCTATCTAAATAATAAACTTCTTTCATTCCTTTTGGCCATTTGAAACCCATTGGATTATGTCTGTATCCTATAGTTACACTTTTAGCTCCATACTTGTTACATTGTAGCGCCACATCCTCAGCTGAGTAACTGCTACCTAAAACTATAACATTTTTACCTCTAAACTCTTCTGCATCTCTAAAATCATGGGAATGCATTATTCTTCCAGGAAATGATTTCATTCCCTCATATTCTGGAATGAATGGAACTGAAAAATGACCAGTGGCGACCACCACATAATCAAAAGTATCTTTTGAAATATTGTCTTTATCTTTATCTTGATAAGAAACTTCAAATTTATCAGAATTATAAGTAACTTGAGTTACTCTAGTATTAAATTTTACTTTATCTTTAATGTTACCTTTTTTAACTCTACCAATGATGTAATCATATAAAACTTCACGTGGAGGAAATGAAGGAATTGGTTTGCCAAAATGTTCATCAAAAGAGTAATCAGCAAATTCCAAGCATTCTTTTGGTCCATTTGACCATAGATATCTATACATGCTGTTATGAACTGGATCGCCATATTGATCAGAACCAGTACGCCAACTGTAATTCCAAAGACCTCCCCAGTCTTCTTGTTTTTCAAAACATACTATCTCAGGTACTTTTTCACCTTTCTTTTCAGCATGTTCAAAAGCTCTTAATATCGAAAGCCCACAAGGCCCTGTTCCAATGATAGCTACTTTTGTCATTAAGTTTTTTCCTTCTTATAAATTTATAAATATATTCTATTAAGAAATTATAAAAAATTAAAACTATTTTTTATATTGAAATTTATTACCATTACATATCTACTAACTAGCAATTAAAAAACTTTATTTTAATTTAATGAAAAAAAATATTAAATTTATATTATTTATAATTCTAGCTATAATTGCACTATATCTTACGAGAGTTAACTATGGAGATTATGGAAAAAATAAATCTATTTCGGCATGTATAATAGCTCAAAAAAATAAATCAAAAGACATGACTAGGGCAGAAGCAGAAGAATATTGCAAACAAGAGATTAATAAAAAATTTGATAATTAACTATTGATGCCCAATTTATCAAATGAGCAAATTAATCAATATAAAGAAGATGGGTATATTGCTCCTATAGATGTTTTAACAAAAGATGAAGCTGAAGAAGTTAAGAAAGAGATAGAATATATTGAGAAAAAATGGCCAAACGAAATTGAAGGGTTGGGAAGAAATTATGTTCATCTTATTTCTCCAGTCTTAGACAAGGTTTCTCATAATTCAAAGATTCTAGATGCTGTCGAAAGTATAATTGGTAAAGATATACTTGTTTGTGGAACTACCTTATTTATTAAAAATCCAGATAAAAAAGGTTTTGTTAGTTTTCATCAAGATGCAAAATATATTGGTCTAGAACCACATAATTGGGTTACAGGTTGGTTGGCTGTAACTGATGCAAATGAAGAAAATGGATGCATGAGAATGCTAAAAGGTTCTCATAAAAAAGATTTAAAATTTCATGATCAAAAGTTTGATGAAAATAATCTTTTAACTAGAGGTCAAACAATTGAAAATGTTCCAATCAATGAAACAACACCTGTCATATTAAAGGCTGGTCAATTATCTCTTCACCATCCCACAATTATTCATGGATCTGGTCTGAATAAGAGTAAAGAAAGAAGAATAGGTTTTGCTATTCAAAGTTATATTGGAACCAATGTAGATCAAGTTTTAGGCAAAATATATGTTCAACAAGCAAGAGGAAATGATACTTTTAAGTTTCATGAACACGTTAAGAGACCCACAGAATTAATGAACGAAAATGATATAATTACTAGAAAAAAAGCGAATGAAGAATTGTCTAAAATATTTTATAGTGGTTCAAAGCAAATAGGAAAATATTAAATGTCATTATTTAATGAAAATTTAAAGCTAATGAGCTGCACTGAATTTAGAGTTTTTTTAAAAAAATTAATTGAAGATAAAATAGAAAAAGAATGGACTACTAATTTTATTGATAATATGAACTTTGTAATGATCCCAAGAATGACTATTAAAAGAAGGTATGAAAATAAAGGAATTGATTTAATTAAATTAATTAATAGCACTAGCTATTACCAAAAAGTAAAAAAAAATGTAAATTCAAGAGGAAGTTTAGAATTTAAAGATAAATAAAAATTTAAGATAAATATATTTTATCAGACAATCCATATACAAGAACTGAACTTAATACTAAGAAAACTATCGGAGCAATTATCCCTTCATTTGTAGTTTTTTCATTTGTTCCAGTCTTATCGATTTTAATTGAGTAAAAATTTGTTAAAAATACACATGCATGTATAATTACCAGTAGATTAAAGAACGCCCAAGTTCCCTCAACACCATTAGGTCTTACAAACATTATATAAAGTGCCATTATAACCCAACCAATCATTAGTGCTCCAACAAATCTAACTATGATTGCTGCACTATGATCTATGTCAAATTTATCCATAAATTTTTTGGTTCCGACAATTGTTTGGAAGCAATAAACAGCTATACCAATAAAATGAGCAAGGAAAACTATAAAATAAAATATTCCATTAAATTTTTCGATCATCAACTAATCTTATAAGATTCTTTTGTAGCTTTCAATAATCTTATCCCAATGAAATTTTTGCGAATTTAGTTTTGCAGCTTTTCCATATTCTAAATGTTTATTTTCTTTTAAAATAAAATCTATATTTGAATAAATATCTTCTAAATTGTTTCCGTCACAAATAAGGCCAGTCTTTTCATGTATAATAGCATCTGATGCGCCTCCATCTTTTCCACCTATAGACGGAATTCCATATTGTGCTGCTTCAACAAAAGCAATACCAAAACCTTCAACTGAATTTTTATGAATAATTGAAGGCATTATGAAAATATTCGATTTAGCAACTAAAGCATTTTTCAAATCATTTGGAATATCTTTTAAAAAGATTACATGATTTTCTAAATTAAGTTCTATAACTAATTTTTTTAAATTTTCTTCTTCGTCACCATACCCAATACATGTATAAATAATATCAGGATAAATCTCTTTAAGATTTCTAATGGCCATTATTACTTTTTCGTGATTTTTTCTTTTATCAAATCTTGAAACAGTAATGAGCCTATTGTTTTTACCTTTTAAAATTTCATCTGCTTTTTTTAAATCACTTTTTGGAATTTCTGAAATTGGGTCTACACCTGGATTAATTACTTTTATTCTGTTTTCTTCTATTCCAAGTTCAATAGCTAAATTTCTAGTAAATTTAGAATTCGCAATTACATGATCTACATTATTTAATACTTCTAAAATTTTTTTGTTGGTCCTCGATCCTTTTTTATAATTTATTTCTTTTGAATGGATAAGGCAGATTTTCTTTTTATTTGATCTAATTAATTCTAAACTTTTCCAATGATCTGAAATAATACATTTAACTTTTGGATTTTGGTTCAAATATTCATTGACCAAATGAGGTTTTCTGTATTTTCTTAATAATTTAATCCCTTTTACTCTCTCAATTGAAAATGATACGTTTTTATCAAACTGCTCATGATTTTCACTATAGTCAGCAAATACTTTTATTAAATCTATTTTAGCAAGGGATTTTGCCAAACCCCACATTAAATTTTGCATTCCACCAACTTCAGGAGGGAATGTTCTCGTAACAATTATAAACATTAATTTTTAAACCATTTTATGTTGCAGCCCATGCTTGGCAATTGATCTTTAGGCCCTTGTCCAGATTTAGCAATCATTTTCATTGCTTTTAACAAGTCGCTTTCACCACCTTGAACAGGTTCTAAATTTTTTAATTCTCTAATTCTTCCACGGTATTGAAGTTCTAAATTATTATTATAACCAAAAAAGTCTGGGGTACATACAGCGTCATATTTTTTAGCAATTGATTGAGTTTCATCTATCAGATAAGGAAAGTTAAAATTGTTATCATTTGAAAAATCTATCATTTTATCAAAAGAATCATCAGGGTAATTCATTGTATCATTAGACATAATTGCTACAGACCTAACTCCTTCTTTTTCTAATTCTTTACAGTCAGAAACTATTTCTTTAATTACAGCTTTTACATATGGACAGTGATTACAAATAAACATAATCAACGTTCCTTTTTCTCCTTTGATATCATTTAATGAAACAATTTTATCTTCAATAGATTTTAATTCAAAGTGATCTGCTTTTTTGCCAAAATCACATATTGGAGTTTTTGTTAGTGCCATGATAAAAGAATATATAATTTATGTTTTACGATTTGGAAGATAAAAAACCAAAAAACTCTGGCGAAAATTGGGTTGCACCTAATGCTGTGGTGATTGGCGATGTAACCTTAGAAAAAAATTCAAGTATTTGGTTTAATGCCACATTAAGAGGGGATATTGAAAATATTCACATAGGAGAAGGTTCAAATGTTCAAGACAGTAGCGTTTTACATACTGATCCAGGCTATCCTTTGAAAGTCGGAAAAAATGTAACCATTGGACATTTGGTTATGCTTCATGGATGCATCATTGGAGACAATAGCTTAATTGGAATCGGAGCTGTTATTCTTAATAATGCAAAAATTGGTAAGAACTGTATCATTGGCGCAAAGGCTTTAATAACTGAAAATAAAATTATTCCAGATAACTCACTAGTTGTAGGATCGCCAGGCAAAGTTATTAGAAAGCTTACAGATGAAGAGATTCAAGCAGTAGAGAAGAATGCAATTCGTTATCAAGATAACTGGAAAAAATACTCCAAGTCTATAAGATAATATAATGAAAAAGTTATTAATAACATTTATTTCATTTCAAAGGAAATAATTGAAAAAAATATTTATCTTAATAGTTTTTTTTATTAATTTAAACGAAATCAGTCAAGCTGAACAATTTATTACAAACTATCACAAGGGTAAGTTTTTAGAAAGTTTTAGAGACAATTTTTTAGTTGCCTCAGAAAAATTAAATGAAGGTAGATTTGCTAAAACGGTAATTGTCATGTTTGCTCATGATAAAGGTGGTGCATTAGGGCTAGTTGTTAATAAACCTTTAGGAGTTACTCCAATTAATGAGATTGTCAAAGTTCCAAAGAATTTTTCTGAAAAACAAAAAAATCTTCTAAAAAAGAAAATTCCTGTTTATTGGGGAGGTCCTGTAAATAAAAATAAGGTCTTTATACTCCATACAAACGAATATTCAGATAAAAGTACAATTAAAATCAGAGATTTATCAATAAGTAGTGATTATGAAACATTATTGAAAATTGCTGAAAATAAAGGTCCAAAAAAAAATTTAATTGTTATTGGACTATCATCCTGGGGACCAGAACAGCTTGAAGGAGAATTTGAAAGAGATAGCTGGGTGCTTTCAGAAATTAATGAGGAAATAGTTTTTGAAATAGAAAATAGTGAAAAATGGAAAAAAGCATTGAAAAATTCATACCTTAAATTATAAAAATATTTTTAATTAAATAACAAATCGTTAATAGAATAAATTATTAATCCTAAAATTATTATGAAAAATACTCCAAAAGCAATCTGTTCAGGTAATTTTTTCTTTATTTTTGTTTTACCTTGTTTGTATTGTCTTATTTGAATTATGCCAAATCTCATAACAAAAATCCCCAAAATTATTAGAGATGAATAAAAGATAAAATTAAATAGCATTTTTTAGAGGCATAACTTTAAACGAGACTTTTATTTTAGGAAATCTTTTTTTTAAATTTTTCTTTAATTTAATAAATGAATTTTTATGAATTTTATTTTCTATTAAAGAATTGAATTTTTTATTACCATTTACTATCTTTGCGGCACCACAATCCTTGTGATTAAGCACAATTAATTTGTTTATTTTATGTAATTTTATTGAAGTTTCTAAATTTTCCCAAAAAGTAGAGTGCCACTTTTTAAATTTTTCATTTGTTACACCAATTGAACCTCCAGCAATAGTAAATGCGCTGTATTTACCTGTAAGTTTTTTTTCTTTTAAATATTTATGCACTGGTTTTTGGAATCTTGGATCCATGCACGATAAAACCATTGCTTCATATCTTTTTGACATAATTTATGGAACCAACCAATTTTCTTTGTTTTTTTCAAGATCAAATCTGGCTCTTCGATGTCCTTTTGCTGCTAAATAAAGCCATTCGATGCTTTTAATTTTACACTGAATTACAGTAAAGTTTTTGTAACCTTCTTCACTTTGTTCCATGGTAAATTCAAAATTATCTAATTCAGGTTTTAAACCAGATGTCGGAGTAGCGGACTCTGTTCCAGGTCCATTATCAACTAAATAAC
>QCJD01000005.1 GCA_003216255.1 Pelagibacteraceae bacterium AG-404-N13 | reverse complement strand
ATCCACCATCACCGGCTTTTACAAATATCTTAACTTGATCGAGAAATTTCATGATACAACTGTTTTAAATTAGTTGTGTTTATTAATTGGGCTTTACTGAAACGTAAGTTCTATCAGATCTACTTTTTTTAAATTCTACTTTTCCTTTCACGACAGAAAATATAGAATGATCTTTTCCCATCCCAACATTTTCACCAGGAAAAATTTTTGTTCCTCTTTGTCTAACTATTATGTTACCTGGAGACACTATTTGACCACCATATTTTTTCACCCCGAGTCTTCGGCCCGCACTATCTCTTCCATTTCGCGATGATCCACCAGCTTTTTTTGTTGCCATAATTTACTTAGCGCTTTCTTTTTTTTTCTTAATTTCTTTAGTTTCTTTTTTTATTTTTTCAGCCTCTGATATTAATTTTCCGTCTTTAGAAAAAATTTTGTTAATCCTAATTAATGAATATTGTTGTCTATGGCCATTTTTTCTTCTTGAGTTTTTTCTTCTTCTTTTTTTAAAAATTAGAACTGTTCTGTTCTTTGAGTTTTTTATTAAGTCTGCTTCTACTTTAGCTCCTGAAATTGTTGGCTCTCCTAATTCAATAGCCTTATCATCGCCATATGCTAAAACTTCTTTAAATTCGACTTTACTTTCAGCCTTAGAGTCTAATAATTTCTCTACTTTAATTATTTCACCGGCTTTTACTTTATACTGCTTTCCACCTGTTTTTATTACTGCAAATGACATTGTTTCCTTAATTTTATAAACAGCAATATAGTCAGAGGTCTATTTTAGTCAAGTTGAATAAATTAGAAATTATCCTTTAAATCTCTCAATTTTGAAAATGAGCCTACATCTTTTGATCTTAAAAAAATATTGCATTCTAATTCTTCCTTAATTGTTGTTGGTATTGTTGGAAAACCACTATCTAATTTTTTTTTTATTGATTTAATTTTTTCAATAAGAGCGGAATTATCTTTATCATGCTTAATGCAAAATTCTGCATTTTTTAAAGTATACTCATGGCCACAATAAATTTTAGTATCTTCTGGAAAGGATTTAATTAATTGTAGTGATGAAAACATTTGTTCATAAGTTCCTTCAAAAATTCGTCCACATCCTAATGAAAATAAAGTATCTCCTGTAAATAATATATTTTGATTAAAAAAATGATAACAAATATGTCCAGAGGTATGACCAGGAATATGATAAATTTTTGTTTCAAATTTATTACTCTTCCATATTTCTTTATCTTTTAATGTAATATCTATCTCAGGTATTCTTTCTTTATCTTTTTCAAAACCAATTACTTTTAAATTGTATTTTTTTTTTAACTCTTTATTTCCTCCGATATGATCAAAATGATGATGTGTATTTAGTATAAACTTTAAGTTTAATTTTAATTTTTCAACATGATCAATTATAGGACTCGCCTCACTTGGATCAATAACGCAAGCATAATTATTTTGTTCATCAATAATGAGATATGAAAAATTATCTTTCAAACACTTAATTATTTCGATTCTCATTTATTCTCTATTAGAAATATACCTAAATCTGACATAAGGTTTTTATAATTTAAGTTTTTATTATTTATTTCTGAAATTTTTTCTTTATTTAAAGCTAAAGATTTAAAAATTTTGATATCTCTTTCTTCACAAAAAACAAAAAAATCTTTAATAGTACACATATGTAGATTTGGAGTGCTGTGCCATTCGTAAGGTAAATTCTCTGTCAATGGCATTGTTCCGTTAACTAATAATTTAATCCTTATTTTCCAATGACCAAAATTAGGTATAGTTACTATTGCTTTTTTTCCTACCCTTAATAGTTCTTTAATTACTTTATCTGGATTTAAAAAGGCTTGAAGAGTTTGACTTAGAATAACATAATCAAAAGATTTATTAGGAAACTGCATTAAATCATTTTCTGCATTACCTTCGATAACAGGTAAGCCTTTTGATAGACAATTTTGGACACTTTCTTTTGAAATTTCCAAACCTCTTATATCTTTAGTTTTATTTTCAAGTAAATATTTCAATAGCTCTCCATCTCCACATCCAACATCTAGTGCTTTTGATTTATTTTCAATTAATTCAGATATTACTTTAAATTCTTTTTTCATTTTATTTTTTATAAGTGCTACTTAAATAATTTTTTAAAGTTCCAAGAAAATCTGGAACATCTAATAAAAAAGAATCATGACCTTTGTCTGACTTTATTTCTACAAATCCAACATTAGCACCAATTGCATTTAATGCGATAACGATATCTCTACTTTCAGAAGTTGGATATAACCAGTCTGATGTAAACGATATAACAAAAAACTTTGTTTTACTGTTAGCAAAAGCTTTTGATAAATTTCCATCAAATTTTTTAGTTAAATCAAAATAGTCCATAGCTCTTGTAATATATAGGTAGCTGTTGGCATCAAATCGATCTACAAAAGCAGCTCCCTGATGTCTTAAATAGCTTTCAATTTGAAAATCAGCATCAAAACTAAATTTTAAGTCATCTCTTTCTTGAAGTTTTCTTCCAAACTTCTCTTGTAATCCTTTTTTTGACAAATAAGTAATGTGTGCTGCCATTCTTGCAACAGCCAAACCTTTATCAGGACTTTTTTCTCTTTCTCTATATGAACCATTTTGCCAATTTATATCAGCCATAATTGATTGTCTTCCAAGTTCATTTAAAGCAATGTTTTGCGCAGAATGACTTGATGTACAAGCGATTGGAACTGCTACTTTTGCTTTATATGGAAAGTTTGAAACAAACTGTAAAACTTGCATTCCACCCATTGAGCCTCCTGCAACAGCAAATAAAGTTTCTATTTTGAAAAAATCTAAAAGGTTGTATTGAGCATTTACCATGTCATTTATTGTAATAACTGGAAAATCTGTTCCTAAAGGTTTATTAGTAATTTCATTAATTGTGCTTGGTCCATATGATCCCATACATCCACCAATTACATTTGCAGATATAACAAAAAATTTTTCGGTATCGAATGCTTTACCTGGACCTAAAGCATGCTTCCACCACCCATCTTTTTTTGTAATTGGATTTATGCCCGATGCAAATTGATCACCAGTTAACGCATGAAAAACTAGAATTGCATTGTCTTTATTTTCGTTTAATTTTCCATAGGTTTCGTAAGCCAAGGGAAAATTTGAAATTTCTTGTCCACAATCTAATTTTAGTGGTTTTTTTACTATAATTTTTTTTATCTCAGTTAAATCGTTCATATACTTTTTTTGTTGAATTGTGAGGTAAAAAACTTGTTTAGCAGGTTTTTTAAAGCGCTCGCAATTCAGTTTAAATCAGCGCATAAACGTTTTATAAGATAGATAACTGTATGTCAATTTATAAAGAAATAATTGATTGTATTATTTAATTATAAGACTATTTATTACTAAAAATTAGAGTGATGATTAATCCATCTTTTAGAAAAATAAATTTACAAGCTTATAAGCCAGGAAGATCAATAACAAAAAAAAATAATAAAATTATAAAATTGTCGGCTAATGAATCAGCTCTTGGTATAAGTGATAAAGCAAAAAAAGTATTAAAGTCTTTTAATTCGAATATTTCTAAATATCCTGACGGAAAATTTAAAGAGCTTATAAATACAATTTCGAAAAAATATAATTGTGATTTAAATAAAGTAATTTGCGGATCAGGCTCTGATGAAATAATTCAAATGTTATGCCAACTTTTTTTAAACAAAGGAGATGAAGTAATAGTGCCCCAATATAGCTTTCTAATGTATAGAATTTATGCGAAAATAGTTGGTGCTAAAGTAATTTATTCTAAAGAATTAAATTTCAAAGTTTCAATAAAAGAAATTATAAAAAAAGTTTCGAAAAAAACTAAAATTGTTTTTCTTGCCAACCCAAATAATCCGACAGGAACTTATATTTCTAAAAAAGAGTTATTAGATTTGAGAAAAAAACTAAGGCAAAATATTTTGCTTGTTGTAGATGATGCATACTTTGAATATATGCTAAATAAGGATTATAAATCAGGATTAGATCTCTTTAAAAATAAGAATAATGTATTTATATTAAGAACTTTCTCAAAGATTTATGGATTAGCAGCATTGAGAGTGGGTTGGGGATATGGAGATAAAAAAATAATTAAAGAACTATATAGAATAAAACCACCTTTCAATGTAAATAAGATTGCCCAAATTTGCGCTAAAGAGTCGTTAACGGATAGAAAATTTTTACAAAAATCAGTTAATCACAACATTTTTTGGTGCAAAAGAATTAAAAAAGAATTTGAAAAGTATAATATAAGTACCAACGATATTGGACCAAATTTCTTTTTATTAAATTTTAGCAAATGCAAGTTATCAGCTGAAAAAGTTGAAAAAAAACTTGAAAACTATGGAATTATATTAAGAGAGATGAAATCTTATGGAATTAAAAATTGTTTAAGACTAACAATCGGAAGCAAAAAGGAAAATATATTTTTATTAAATAAAATGAAATCTATTTTTAAACATGTTTAAAAAATTATTAATTATAGGGTGTGGATTAATTGGATCATCTATTTTAAGAGGATGTATCAATAAAAAAATTTCAAAAAAAATATTTGTTTATGAAAAATCAAAAAAAAATATTTTTAAAATCAAAAAGATAAATTCAAAAATAACTATTTTAAAAAAATTAGATAAAAAAATATCAGATATTGATATTGTTATTATATCAACTCCAATGAGCCAATACGACAAAATTATTCCAAACTTAAATAAGTATTTAGGAAAAAAAAGTATAATTACAGATGTTGGTTCAACTAAGCAAAATGTATTAAATTTAAAAAATAAAAAATTAAATAAATCTTTAGACTGGATATTAAGCCATCCTATATCTGGTTCAGAGGTAAGCGGTCCTGAACACGGTTCAAAGAGCTTATTTATTAATAAATGGTGTATTATTATTAAAGACAAAAATTCTAAAAAACAAAAAAAAATAATACAGTTTTGGAAAAAACTTGGATCAAAAATAATTTTAATGGATCCAAAAGATCATGATAAGATATTTGCATTAACTAGCCATCTTCCACACTTAATTGCATACAATTTAATAAAAACTGCTCAAGATTTTCAAAAAAAACAAAAAAAAAATATTATTAAATATAGTGCTGGCGGGCTAAGAGATTTTTCTAGGATAGCTGCTTCAAATGAGATTATGTGGAGAGATATTTTTTTTAATAATAAAAAAAATATGATTGATGCAATTAACATATTTATTAAAAATTTAAATTCATTCAAAAAAAATATTAAGAATTTAGAAGATAAAAATTTAATAAAAAAACTTATAAATTCAAAAAAAGTAAGACGTCAAATAATCAATTTAAAACAGGATATCGCAAAACCAGATTTTGGAAGAGAGTAAGACTAAATTCGAAAGACTTTTTTTACTTCTAAATTTGCAGTTTTTTTAATAAGCCTAATAGTTTTGTTAATATCCATAACCAAAACTTTTTTTCTTGGTCCATAAGCATGTATTAATTTATTTGAGTTAATACAAATTGCAACATGTCCTTTCCAATAAATAATATCTCCAAGTTTAAATTTTTTTATTTTTATACCTTTTTTAAATTTTACTTGATCAACCGTATCTCTTGGAAAAAACTTATTATTAAATTTGTAAAATAATTGTATTAATGCAGAGCAGTCTATGCCGTTATAGGTTTTTCCTCCCCATTTATACTTACAATTTAAAAATATTCTAAGTATTTTAAGTATATTATTATCTTTTTGATTAATCGGATTAATATCTTTTGCTTTTATCCATTTATCTTTTTTAAACATTACATAATTTTTTTTCTTTTTTAAAATCTCTATTTCACTTGAGAAAGGTAAAAATTTATTTGATTTTAAAATTTTAGTTTTTAAAACTTTTACTTTATGAGTGGCATTTATTTTTTTTTCGAATTTTTTGTTTTTTATAAAACCTTGATATCTATCGTAAGAAGTTCTTATTTTAAGAAAATTTTTTACTTTTCTTAAAACTTTAAATTTTTCACCATAAATAATTTGTGAACTTATTTTTGAATTGTTTGAAGGATTTTCGAATATATTGATATATGGATAATTACAAAAAAAATTATTTTGCACCAATTTTTACTTTATTCCTTATAAACCACAAGCAAATTAGAGACGGTATAACCATGATTGTGGTTAATACAAAAAAAGTTCCCCAGTCTCCATTTAGCCAATCAACTAATGCACCGGAAGATGAAGCAAGTGTTGTTCTTCCAGCTGTTCCAATTGAAGCAAGTAATGCGTATTGTGTAGCTGTGTAAGTTCTATCGACTAACAATGATATAAAAGCTACAAATGCAACCGTTGCAAAAGCTGCCGTAATATCATCAGCTATTACTGCAATTGCGAATAATAATTCAGATTTGCCCGTCCAAGCTAAAATAGCAAACAGTAAATTTGTTAGAGCCATTAATCCTCCAGCAAAGAACATTGTTTTAATTGTTCCCGCCCTCATAGCCATAACACCTCCTAATAAGGTGAAAACAACTGTTGTAATCCATCCAAGTCCCTTAGAGTAAATAGCTATCTGACCTTTTGAAAATCCTATTTCTTTATAAAAAACAATAGACATTCGTCCAAGGAATGCTTCTCCAATTTTAAACAAGAAAACAAAACCTAAAATACCAACAGCAATCGCAAATCCATTTTTTCTGAAAAAACTAATTATAGGTCCACCAATAGTTCCAGTAATATAAGCAATGAAAGATGTTAAAATATTTTTTGATCCAAGTTTTCCTTGTATAAGTTTATCAGTTTCCTGTTGTCTTTTTTGTCTATCTGTTTTTATTGGTTCATGAACAAACATTAAACCTATATTCATTAGAATTATTACAACTCCCAACACTAGAAATGTAGCTTGCCAATAATCAGAAATACCAATATTTTCAAAGTATTCTGCAACAAATAAAGCGATTACACCTCCTAATTTATAACCTGTCCACCAGCCAACTACAGCCATGGCTGCACCAGCTGCCATAGACTTTCCTTCATTTGCATTTATTTGTTCAATTCTTAAAGCATCAACAGTTATATCTTGTGTAGCAGAAGCAATTGCAATAATTAATCCAACAGTAATTAGTAGTGCTAAGTTTTGTGTTGGGTTTATGAAGCTCCAAACTACTAGGCTTAACAGAATTGTAATTTGCATTAAAACAATCCATCCTCTTCTATGACCTAATTTTTTAGTTAAAAATGGTATTTGAATTCTATCTATTATTGGTGCCCATAAGTAATTAAATGCATAAACTCCAAAAATTAAACCTGCCCAACCGATAGTTGATCTACTAAGTCCTTCCTCTTTTAACCACAAGCTTAAACTACTTGCTATTAATACCCATGGGAAACCACTTATTGAACCAAGAAGCAAAATTCTAAGCATTCTTATATCTTTGTAAACCAACAAAGACTCTGCCCAACTATGTGTTTTTTTATTTATCAATATTTTCTCCAAAATGAAGGTATAAACAATACTAATACAGCAAACAATTCTAATCTACCTAAAATCATTGAAATACTCAAAATCCACTTAGAAAAATCTGTTAATTGTGAAAAATTTCCATTTGGTCCAATAATTTCACCCAAACCTGGACCAACGTTTGATATTGATGTAGCTGCCGCAGATATAGCTGTAATAAAGTCTAAACCATTAATTGACAATAAAGCGGTAACAATAAAAAAAATCAATATATATAAAAAAATAAATGAAATTATTGAAGACATAAATTTTTCATCAACATTATTTTTTTCGTATTTAATATTAAATATACCCCTCGGATAAATTATTTTTTTTAATTGATTAGTTAAAAATTGATATAAAATTTGAACTCTAAATATTTTAATTCCACATGCAGTTGATCCTGCACATCCACCAATAAACATTAATATTAAAAAATACATTAATGGAAATGATCCCCATTCACTAAAATTTTGTGTAACATATCCTGTTCCAGTTAGAATAGAAATTACATTAAAAGCAACTTCTCTAAAATTAAATTGTAATACACTTTGATTTATTATTGACAAATAAATAAACATTAAAAGTACAGAGAATATAATTATTTTAAAAAAAGTTTTTATTTGCGTGTCATTTAAAAATATTTTTTTGTCTCCATTTAAAAACTTAATATATGCAATAAATGGTATACTTCCCATAATAATAAATATCATTGATGTAGTTTCAATTAATGCACTATCAAAATAACCAATTGACTCGTTATAATTTGAAAATCCACCAGTTGCTATGGTTGTCATAGAATGAACAATACTGTCAAAAAAACCCATTCCAAAAATTTTATAAAACACTGCACATGCAATGGTAAGTGCTATGTAAACTAAAATTAGTCTTACAGAAACTTCTTTAGACTTTGGTAGTATTTTTTCTGGAGTGTTGCTTGTAGAAATTACAAATAATTGCATTCCACCTATATTCATAATTGGCATTAAAGTTATAGCCATTACGATTATTCCTATTCCACCTAACCACTGAAGCATAGCACGCCATAACAAGATGGCTTTTGGGGTTTCGTTTAAATTAGTTAATATTGTTGATCCAGTTGTAGTTATACCTGACATACTTTCAAAAAATGCGTCAGTGAGACTTAATTCAATATTAGAAAATACAAAAGGAAGAGATCCAAATATTGCAATACTTAGCCAAGATAATGCCGTGAGAAGAAAAGCTTGGGGCAAACTCAGTTTTTTATTATGATCGAGATTAGATAAAAAAAATAGTACACCAAATATTATTGTAATCACTCCAGAACTTACAAAACCAGAGTCCATTTGGTCATAAAAAAATTGAGCCAAAATAGGTACTATCATTGATAGACCTAAAATAATTTGCAAAACCCCTAATGTAAAAAAAACAGTTTTATAATTGGACATTTTAAAAGAACATTATTTTATGGTAAATAAATTTCAACTCTATAAGAATTATAAAAAACGTTAATATATAAGTTGTTTACATTGTTGTGATAGATAAATCTAATATAGAAAAAACAAATGCCTGGCCTTTTGTAGAAGCAAAAAAAATTCTCAAAGAGAGAAAAAAATATATTGAATCTAAAGGCAAAATAACACTTCAGACTGGATATGGACCAAGCGGTTTACCTCATATAGGAACCTTTGGTGAAGTTGCAAGAACATCAATGATTGTTAATGCTCTTAATCAACTTACTGATCTTCCAAAAGAAATTATAACTTTTTCTGATGATATGGATGGATTAAGAAAAGTTCCTGGAAACGTTCCAAATCAAGAAAAGTTAGAAAAGAACTTGCACAAGCCCTTGACCAAGGTGCCAGATCCATTTGAAAAATATAATAGTTTTGGAGAACATAATAATGAAATGTTAAAAAAATTTTTAAATAAATTTTATTTTAAATATATTTTTAAAAGCTCAACAGATCTTTATAGTTCTGGGTATTTTAATTCTACTTTAAAACTCATATTAAAAAATTATCAGGGTATAATGGATATAATTCTTCCAACACTTGGAAAAGAAAGGCAAAAGACATATTCTCCTTTTTTACCAATCTGTCCAAAAACGGGAACTGTCTTAGAAATACCTATTTTAAATATAGATGAAAAAAATTCTAAAATTATTTTTGATAATAAGGGAAGTGAACTTGAAAAAAGTATATTAGATGGAAATTGTAAATTACAGTGGAAAGTTGATTGGGCTATGAGATGGTATGCTCTTGATGTTGATTTTGAAATGTATGGTAAAGATCTAATTGAAAGTGCTATATTATCAACAAAGATAATAAAACTATTAGGTAAATCAAATCCTTCAGGTTTCGCTTATGAATTATTTCTAGATGAAAAAGGTGAAAAAATTTCTAAATCTAAGGGAAATGGTATAACAATTGATGAGTGGTTAGAATATGCTTCGCCAGAAAGCTTATCACTTTTTATGTATCAAAACCCTAAACGAGCGAAAAAACTTTATAAGGAAATAGTGCCAAAAGCAGTGGATGAATATCTTGACCTTATCGAAAAAGGAAAAAACCAAAATGAATTACAATTATTATTAAATCCAGTTTGGCACGTTCATAATGGAAAAATGCCTAATGAAAAGTCTGTTATGCCTTTTTCTATGTTATTAAATCTTGTTGAGACAAGCAATGCAGACACAAAGGAACTGTTATGGAAATTTGTAAGAAAATATAAAAAAAATATTTCTGAAAAAGATTATCCTATATTTGATAACTTAATTGAATATGCAATTAAATATTTTAATGATGTTATAAAACTAAAAAAAATATACAAAAAACCAAATAATGAAGAAAAAAATGCTCTGGAAGCGCTAATTAAAGTTCTAGATAATTGTAACGACAACATGCAACCAGAAGATATTCAGACAAATATATATACTGTTGGAAAAGAAAATGGTTATAAGGAAAACTTGAGAGAATGGTTTAAATTAATCTATGAAGTTGTATTTGGAGAAGAAAATGGGCCTAGAATGGGTTTTTTTATTAGTTTTTTTGGAGTTAATGAAACTAAAGAACTTATAAAAAATAAATTAAATAATGTTTAAAAAAATAAGACCTTTTATATTTAAATTTAGCCCAGAAGTTGCTCACTCTTTAGCGATCAAAACATTAAAATTAAATTTAATATCTTCAAGTAAAGCTATTGATTCTGAAATTTTGAAAACTAAGCTATTTGGTAAAAATATCAAAAATCCAATAGGTGTAGCTGCTGGATTTGATAAAAATGCAGAAGTTTATAATCCTTTGTTTAATTTAGGATTTGGTTTTGTAGAAGTTGGAACAATTACTCCTAATCCGCAATATGGAAACCCAAAACCAAGAGTTTTCAGATTAGAAGAAGATAAAGCATTAATAAATAGATTAGGTTTTAATAACTCTGGATCGGACGAAATTAGTGCTAGAATAAAAAAAAATTCAGCTCATGGCTTATTAGGAATAAATATTGGACCAAACAAAGATACAAAAAATAGAGTAGAAGATTATTTAAAATGTTTTAGAAAATTTTATAATCTTGGAGATTATATAACAATAAATATTTCATCTCCAAATACAGAAAATCTAAGAGATTTTCATAATAAAAATGAACTAGAAGAATTATTGGATGCTATTCATAAAGAAAAAATTAAAGTAAAATCTAATATTCCAATAGCAGTTAAGATTTCACCAGATATTGAAAATAATAAAATTGAAAGTGTGGCTGAAATATTAAATAAATATTTAGTAGATATTGCTATCATTTCAAATACTTCTGATATGAACAGAGGTAGTTTAAATAATATAAACAAATTAGAAAAAGGAGGTTTATCAGGAAGACCTATAGAAAATATATCTAATCATCTAATAAGAATTTTTTATAAATTACTTGGAAAAAATATTAAAATTATCGGAGTAGGGGGCGTTGACTCTGGAAAAGGTGTTTTAGAAAAATTATTGAATGGAGCTAGCTTAATTCAACTTTATACTGGAATGGTTTATAATGGACCTAATATAGCATCTAAAATTAGCAATGAATTAAATGATATTTTAAAAAATCAGGGAATAAAAAATATCTCAGAAATAATAGGATCAAAAAATTGATCTTGACGAGCTAGATCATAGATCTTATACAGTCTCATAATTTAATGTCTAAAAAATGCGAACTTACCGGAAAAATTCCTTTAAAAGGTCATAACGTTAGTCATGCTAACAACAAAACCAAAAGAAGATTTTTACCAAACCTTAAAAAAATAAAATTTAAAAGTGATATTTTAAAAAAAAGTTTAAAGCTCACTGTTTCAAATGCTGGTGTTAGGTCTGTGGATAAAAAGGGTAGTTTTGATGAATTTCTAAAATCAGTAAAATCTAGAGACTTATCTTCAAGGTTAAAAAAACTTAAAAAATCGTTAATTAGCAAATCAGCTTAATGAATAAATCATTTTTAATACTCTCATTTTTTATGGGAGCAGTTGTTCTATCTTCAAATTTTTTGGTTCAATTTCCTATAAATTATTATGGCTTAAATGAGATCTTAACTTATGGAGCATTTAGCTATCCAATAGCTTTTTTAATTACTGATTTAGCTAATAGATCATATGGAAAAATAGCAGCTCGTAAAATTGTTTATTTAGGTTTTATTATAGGTATTTCATTTACATTATTTTTTTCAACAAATTACTCAGATTTGATTTCATTAAGAATTGCCGTAGGTTCAGGAACAGCTTTTTTAATAGCTCAATTACTAGATATTCAAATATTTGATAGATTAAGAAGAAATAAATGGTTTGTTGCTCCCCTAGCATCATCTATTTTTGGTTCTGTAGTTGATACTTTTTTGTTCTTTTCAATATCTTTTGCAGGTACTGGAATTCCTTGGGTAACATTATCTTTAGGAGACTTAGGGGTTAAACTTTTCGTAGCGTTGATAATGTTAATTCCTTTTAGATTATTATTGAGTACTTTTAAGCCTGCGACTCAATAAAAAAATTTATAGGATAAAATTTTATAAACTAATTTTGCTACTAAAAAATTATATGAATTAAATCCTTTTATTGGAGCAAGTTCATTTACATCAGCGCCAACAACTTTCGAATTTTTCATTGCAATTTTTATAATTTTTAAAGTCTCATCCCAAAGTAAACCTCCTGGTTCAGGTGTTCCTGTTGCGGGCATTATACCACTATCAAAAGCATCAACATCAAATGTTAGATAAACAGTTTTATTTTTTATAAATTTTTTAAACATTGTTAAATTCCATTTTTCTTTATCTTTTGCCCAAAAAATTTTAATTCTAGATGAATTTTTCTTTAAAAATGGTATCTCGCCCTTAGATATGTTTCTTATTCCAAAAGATATCAATGATACATTTTTATAATCTAAACATCTTCTTATAGCCGAAGCATGTGAGTACTTTTCTCCTTTATAACTATCTCTTAGATCAGCGTGAGCATCAAAATGTAAAATGCAAAGATTTTTATATTTTTTTGTAAATGGATAAATACATCCTGGTGTAATTGAATGCTCTCCTCCTAAAGTTAATGGAAATATATTTTTTTTTAAAATATTCTCATTGATTTTAGATACTTTTCCCAAGGCTTTATTGATATTCTTATCAATCTTAAATGGTTTAAGAGTTTTAATACCAATTTTCTTAAACGGTTCACAATTCAATTCTTCGTCGTAAAGCTCAACTTGATGCGAAGCTTTAATAATTTCTTTTGGTCCATTTTTAGTTCCTCCACCGTAACTAACGGTTTTTTCAAGTCCAAAAGGTATTACAATAGCTTTTTCTTTGAAGCTAAATTTATTATCAATTCCTAAAAATCCATTCTTATTTGATAAAAATTTTAAATTACCATCCATATTATATTTCAATTTCACCTCTTAAAAATGTAACTGCTTTACCTCCAATTGTAACCCTATCATCATTATCAGTACAATAAAGATCTCCACCCCTCTCTGAAATTTGACGAGCTAAAAGATCTTTTTTTTTTAATTTTTTTGACCAATAAGGAATGAGTTCACAATGTGCGGATCCAGTGACAGGGTCTTCAGGTATACCTAATTTTGGTGCAAAATTTCTTGATACAAAATCAACTTTTTTTCCAGGCGCTGTAATAATTACTGCCGGATAATCTAATTTTTTAATTTTTTCCATATTTGGAGACATAAATTTTATATCCTCTTCATTTTCAAAAACTGCAACAGCATCTCTATGCCGATAAAGTTCTTTTGGTCTTTTTCCAAGAGCATCTGTAACTTTTTCCAAATTATTTTCAATTTTAGGGTTTCTAGAAGGAAAGTCCATTATATATAAATTTTCTTTATAGGTCACCTTAAGTATATCTTTTATTTTTGTATGAAAAATTACTTCATTAATATCACATTTAAGTTCTTGTAAAATTACATGGGCTGTAGCAAGGGTTGGATGCCCAGCTAAATCTAATTCAGATAATGGTGTAAACCAACGAATTTCAAATTCACTTTTATTTTTTACGAAAAATGCTGTTTCTGATAAATTATTTTCTTGAGCAATTTTTTGCATTATATCATCATCAATCCAATCTTCCAAAGGACACACAGCTGCAGGGTTTCCATTAAAAATTTTGGAGGTAAATGCATCAACTTGATATAGTGGTATTTTCATTATCAATAATTATTGCACTTATTATTTAAATATATTTGAAAAGTTTTTTCTTTCTCTATTTTTCCATTCAGCTCTATGATAAGCATCACTTATAATTAATGGAAGAACGCTTGTTGCTTCAGCAAAAACCATCTGCTCTTTTGTAATATCAACTTTTCCCCAAGAACTTGCTTCTTTTAAGGTTGAGCTACTACATGCCCCATCTCTTGAATCGGCAACCGTTATTTGTATAGCATACTTATGCATATCTACTTCTTTCCCCAACAACTCTGCGCAGATAACAGTGTCTTGAATAAAATTTTTTGGAACACCACCTCCGATCATAAATAATCCTGATCCCTTAGACTTTATTTTTATTTCAGTTAGTTCACGAAATTCTCTAATCGAGTCTATAGTAATATGTTTTTTTGGATTTCTTTCTTGATGTAATACTAATCCAAACCCAGCACTAGAGTCAGTAAAAGCTGGACAAAATATTGGTACATTATTATCATATGCCATTTCAATTAATGACCCTTTCTTTTTAGCATTTGATTTTAAATATTTTCCTATCTCTTTAATAAATTCTCTAGAGGTATAGCTTTTTGGCACTAAACTATCTGCAATTTCACCAATTATTTTATCACACATCTGTAATTCGTTTTCGTCAATATAAGTATCGTAAATTCTATCTATATAGTTTTCTCTTAACTCAGAATCATTTTGAAATTGAGACCCTTGATAATGTTTGAAACCTAGGGCTTCAAAAAAGTCCATATCAATTATAGATGCGCCTGTAGCCACAATTGCATCAATCATATTATATTTAACCATATCTCTATAAATATGCATGCATCCAGCAGCAGAAGTTGAACCTGCTAAAGTTAAAAAAATAGTACAATCCTTATCTTTAATCATTTCGTTATAGATATTTGCTGCATTTGCAGTTTCTCTTGAAACAAAAGACATTTTTTCCATTGATGAGATTATAGATCTTGCGTCAAAGGAAGTTATATCTATATGCTCAACTTCCTTGCTCAAGAAATCTTTTTTTTTATTATGGAATAAATTTTTTTTGTCTGACATTAAGCAACAAGAAACTCTTTGTTAGTTTCTTTGCCGTACATCGTCATTATGGGATCGTCTTCTACTTCATATATATTGTCTGAAAAAAAACCATTAAATTCAGTTCTAAATGTTAAGCCATATGCACCTAATTGTCCTAATTCAATATAGTCATTTTCTTTTATGTTGTTTGGTAAAATGAAAGGACCTTTCATATAATCCATGCTATCACAAGTTGGTCCATAAAAATCAAATGCGGTTAACTTTTTAGAAATTAGTTTACCATTTTTAATAATTCTTGAAGGATAAACTATATTTGGCACACCTGCATCAAAAAGAGTTCCGTATGTCCCATCATTAATATATAATTTTTGTTTTTTACGTAAATTAACTCTTACTATTGTTGAGCCACTTTCGGCAACAATAGCTCTTCCTGGTTCACAAATAACTTCTGGAAGTTTTTTTAATTTTAAATTTGATAACGCTTCATTAATTTCTTTAAAATAATTATCAAGTGATTGTGGGATTAAATCAGGATATATAGTTGGGAAACCTCCTCCTATATTAATTACATCTGGAATAATTTTTGTTTTTTTTATTATATTTCCTATTTCACCAATACCTTTGGTATAAGATATAGGATGCATACATTGAGAACCAACATGAAAACTCAATCCTATTTTTTTTGCGTATTGTTTTGCCAATCTTAACAATGCAGATGCTTCTGAATTAATTGCTCCAAATTTTTTTGACAAGTCTATTTCCGCGTGTTCATTAGAAACTGCAACTCTTATAAATAATTCTAAATCTTTAGCATTATTTGTGCTTTCAATAATTTTAATTAATTCATCTTTTGTATCCAATGAGTATGCCTTTATTCCATATTTAAAATAAGCTTCATTTATACTTTCTCTACTTTTAACAGTATGCATGTAAGAACAAATAGCTTTTGGGTTTATTTTTTTAATTGCTTCGATTTCTTTAATTGAGGCTATGTCAAAATTATTAATTCCACTTTCCAAAATTGTTTTTAGTACAACTGGATTTGGATTAGTTTTAACTGCGTAAAGAATTTTTCCAGGAAATTTATTTTGAAAGTATTTGGAAGATAATTGTATTGATTTTCTTCTAATACAATAAACTGGCTCTGTAGGTCTCAGTTGTTTTACTAGTTCATCAACTGATTTAAATTTTTCCATTTATTACCTCAAAAAAAATTTAACAAAAAAAACCGCATATCTGCTATGCAATTTCTATATAAATCCAGCATTTATGGGATATGTTAAGCAATGTAAAGTAAATAATATCATTGAAATATAGAAAATCGTTTCCATATGTGAACTAATGAAAAATGTACAAAACTTAAAAAAAATAAGCGAATTTAAAGATAATTCATTGCTGATCGTTGATGATGATAATCCATTTAGAGAGAGATTATCTAGGGCAATGGAGAAAAAAGGTTTTCAAGTCTCACAAGCAGAGAGTGTAAAACTTGGGATAGAGTCTGTAAAATCAAAAAAACCAGCTTTTGCAGTTGTCGATTTAAGACTGAACGATGGAAATGGACTTGAGGTTGTAAAAGAAATTCAGGTTAATAATCCTAGTAGCAGAATAATTATGTTAACTGGTTACGGAAATATACCAACAGCAGTTGCCGCTATCAAAGAGGGAGCAATTGACTATCTTGCAAAACCTGCTGATGCAGATGACGTGGAAAAAGCTCTTTTAGCCGATCCACAATCAAAAGCTTCACCCCCAGAAAACCCTATGTCAGCAGACAGAGTTAAGTGGGAGCATATTCATAGAGTGTTTGAGCTGTGCAATAGGAATGTTTCAGAAACTGCAAGAAGATTGAAAATGCATAGAAGAACTTTACAAAGAATATTATCTAAAAGATCTCCTAGATAAATTTTCTAAATTTTCCAACTTTTTTTGCCAGTATAGTTAAGAGTAAAATTTTAAATAGTTCTGCTAATAAAAATGGATAAACACCTAATTGTAAAATTGGTTTATCCCAACCTATTAAAGTACCTAACCATATTACTCCAAATAAATATATTATTGACGTTGACAATAATATTTTTAAAAAATTATTCAAATAGTTTGAATTATATTTAAAGTAACCTGCAATGAAACATGCGAAAACGAATCCTATTAAATAGCCCATTGTAGGTCCAACAAAGTAAGTAATACCTATTCCTTTTTCTGGTGAATTAGAAAAAACTGGCAAACCAGCAATACCTTCAAGTAAATATAATAAAATTGTTGTTACCCCAACTTTATAACCAAAAGAAATACCTAAGAATATTACTACAAAAGTTTGCATAGTCATAGGTACTGGATAAAAAGGAATTTTAATTTTTGCAGAAATCGTTAATAAAATTGATCCTAAAAGAGAAATCAAAAAAATTTTAATTATTTTGTTGTTTGATATAGTTTTTACAAGTTCCATACGATTATTTTACATCTTTAAAAATAATTAATCTAGTTTTTTGTTAACCTTAAAAATACATCTTCTAGATCACCATCATCAGTTGAAATGTCAAATATTTTTATATTTTGGGCAGATAAATATTTAATAATTTGGTCAATATTAATTTTGCTTTTTTCATAAGAAATACTTAATTTACCGTTTTCATTAGAAATAACCTTTAAAGATTCTAACTGATTTTCATCAATATTTGCTTTTTTATCTGTAATAAAATTGACAATCTTTGTTTGAATTTTATCTAAAAGATTTTTTGTTGTATCTAAAGCTACTAATTCACCATGGCTTAAAATTCCAATTCTATCACACATTTTTTCAGCTTCTTCTAAATAATGAGTTGTAAGTATAATAGTTACACCTTTTTCATTTAATGATTTTACATTATCCCACATTTTTTTTCTTAGTTCGACGTCAACCCCTGCTGTTGGTTCATCCAAAATTACAATAGGCGGTTGATGAACCATAGCTTTTGCTACCATTAACCTTCTTTTCATTCCACCAGATAAACTTCTTGAATAACTATTTGCTTGATTTTCTAAAGATACTAATTTCAAAATTGTATCAGTTATCCTATCTTTTTTTTTGACTCCATATAATCCAGCCTGTAATTCTAGTAAGTTTTTAGGACTAAAAAATGGGTCTATATTTACTTCTTGAGGAACTATCCCAATAGATGCTCTAACTTGTCTAGGATTCTTATCTAAATCAAAACCCCAAACATTTACTGTGCCTTCACTTTTTATAACAGATCCTCCAAGTATGTTAATAAATGTACTTTTTCCAGCACCATTTGGTCCAAGTAATCCAAAAATTTCTCCTTCTTTCACTTCTAAGTTTAAACTTTTTAAGGCTTCAACTAGGTTTGCGCCTTTTTTTGAATAAGTTTTTTTTAAGTTTTTAACATCTACAACGTTTTTTTTTTCCATATATGGTTATACATTTATAACATTAAGAGAAATAAGATAACATTATTATATGAATAAAATAAAAAAATCTGATCATTTTTACTTAGTCGATGGATCAGGATATATTTTTAGAGCGTACTATGCCTTGCCACCGCTAACAAGAAAAAGTGACGGATTACCAGTTGGTGCAGTTAGTGGATTTTGCAATATGCTTTTCAAATTGCTTGAAGACTCAAAATCTAATGAAAATTCTGAAAAACCAACTCATTTTGCAGTGATTTTTGATTCTGCGAGAAAAAATTTTAGAAATGATATTTATTCTGAATACAAAGGTAATAGATCAGACGCTCCAGATGATCTTATACCTCAATTTGAATTTATAAGAAAATCTGTTTTAGCATTCAATTTACCATCCATTGAATTAATTAATTATGAAGCTGATGATTTAATCGCAACTTATGTAGAACAAATTTTATCAAAAGGTGCCAAGGCTACTATAGTTTCTTCCGATAAAGATCTAATGCAACTGTATAGAAAAAACGTAAGAATTTATGATCCAATGAAAAATAAATTTATTAATGAAGAAGATGTAAATAATAAATTTGGAGTTAAACCAGAAAAAGTAGTTGATGTTCAAGCATTGGCAGGAGACACTACAGATAATGTTCCAGGAGTTCCTGGCATTGGGGTAAAAACTGCAGCTGAATTAATTAACGAATATGGAAATTTAGAGAATTTATTAAAAAATGCTAAAAAAATTAGACAAAATAAGAGAAGAGAAACATTAATTCAAAACAGTGATAAAGCAATAATTAGTAAAAAGCTTGTTGAATTAAAAAATGATGTGCCAGTAAAAAATTCGATTAGTGAATTTGAACTAAAGCAAATTGATAAAAAAAAGTTATATAATTTTCTAAGAGAAATGGAATTTAATAGACTTTTAAGTTCAGCTATATCTAAATATGGGGAGTCAGAATTTGAAAATAATGAGCCTAATATAAAAGAAAAATATTCTTTAGAGATTACAAAAAAAAATTATGAAATTATCAAAAATGAAGATGAGCTAAGAAAATTTTTAAAAAATGCTGAAGAAATTGGTGAATTTTCAATTGATACCGAGACCAACTCGCTTGATCCACATCAGGCCAGCTTAGTAGGAATTTCAATATCAAGTAGCATTGGTTATGCCTTTTACATTCCTTTAAATCACTTAAATACAAAAAATTTTGATGAAAAAAAAATTTTATCAATTTTTAAACCTTATTTAGAAGATAAAAGTATTAAAAAAATCGGTCAAAATATTAAGTTTGATTACATAATATTTTACCATCGAGGAATTGATATTAATTCTATGGAGGATACAATGCTTATGTCATATGTCTTAGATGCAGGAAAAAATCGTCATAATATGGATACTTTGTCTGAAATTCATTTAGATCACAAGACAATAAAATTTAAGGATATAGTTGGAACAGGAAAGAAACAGATAAACTTCAGCGAAGTAGATTTGGAAGTTGCTAAAAATTATGCTTCTGAAGATGCTGATATTACTTATCGATTATATAAGATATTTTTAAAATCTTTAAAATCAGAAAATTTAATTAATATTTACGAAATTTTTGAAAAACCATTAATAAAAATTTTAGCAATGATGGAAATAAATGGAATTGGATTAGATAAAGGTTTTCTAAAAAAACTATCTTCTAAATTCTCAAATAAAATTGAACAATTTGAAAAAAAAATTTATAAAATTTCAAATAAAAAGTTTAATATTGCTTCTACTAAGCAACTTGGTGAAATAATGTACAATGATCTTAAAATTTCTTCACTAAAAAAAACAAAAAAAGGTAGTTTTGCAACAAACGCTTCAGTATTAGAAGATCTAGCATTCAAAGGACATGAATTACCCAAATTAGTTTTAGATTGGCGACAAACTAGTAAACTTAAAAATACATATTCTGATTCCTTACCCGAACATCTAAATTTTAAGACAAATCGCGTTCACACTTCTTTTTTATTAGCAGCAACTACTACTGGAAGACTGGCTTCAAGTGACCCAAATTTGCAAAATATTCCTATAAAATCAGAAGATGGTAGAGATATCAGAAAAGCATTTATTTCTGAAAAAGATAAGAAATTAATATCTGCAGATTATAATCAAATAGAAATGAGAATTTTAGCAGATTTAGCAGATGTAAAAGCTCTAAAAAAAGCATTTTTAAATAGTGAGGATATTCATTCTTTGACAGCCAGCCAAGTATTTGGTGTTGAGATAAAAAAAGTTAATTCAGAAATGAGAAGAAAAGCAAAAGCTATTAACTTTGGAATAATTTATGGAATATCACAATACGGATTGGCAAAGCAAATTGGGGTTTCTAATATTGAAGCAGAAGAATTTTTAAATTCTTATTTTCAAAAATTTCCTGAAATAAAAGAATATATGAATTCAACTATTAAATTTTGTAGAAAAAGTGGATATGTAAAAAATATATTTGGAAGAAAAACTCATATCATTGGAATAAATGATAAAAATTTTAATGTAAGAAATTTTCAAGAAAGAGCTGCAATCAACGCTCCAATTCAAGGTTCAGCATCAGAAATAATGAGATTAGCAATGATAAGGTTGAATGGTGAATTGAATTTACCAAAAAATGAAAATTTAAAAATGTTACTTCAAATTCATGATGAATTGATTTTTGAGACAAATATTAATGATCTTAAAAAATCATCAAAGTTAATTAGTGATATTATGATGAGTGTTAAGAATAGTGAACAACATTCTTTTTCAATACCTTTATTAGTAGATGTTAATTCAGGTAAAAATTGGGGAGAACTTCATTAAAATTTTAAATTGCCCAAATTTAAACAATTTAGTATTTTTATAAATATCAATGAAACATACAATTGCACTTATAGACGATGATAGAAATATTCTCACAAGTTTGAGCATAGCTCTCGAAAAAGAAGGATTTAATATACAAACATACCTTGATGGTGAGAGTGCGCTAATTGGTTTATCAAGGACACCACCTGATCTAGCTGTAGTAGATATTAAAATGCCAAGAATGGAAGGAACAGAATTATTGACAAAACTAAGAAAGAAAACTTCTTTGCCAGTAATATTTTTAACATCTAAAGACGAAGAGGTTGATGAATTATTAGGTCTTAAATTGGGTGCAGATGATTTTGTAAAAAAATCTGGAGGCTTCTCAACGAAAGTTTTGATAGAAAGAATTAAAGTACAGTTGCGTAAAAAAGATTCAAATCTTGAAGATAATAAAAATATTATTAATCATGGCAAACTTAGATTAGATCCAACCCAATTAGAATGTGAATGGGATGGAAAACCTCTTCCAGATAAATTAACTACTACTGAGTTTTTAATAGTTCAAGAATTAGCTAAAAGACCTGGAAATATCAAAGAAAGATCACAATTGATGGACGTTGCCTACAGAGAAGACACGGATATTGAAGATAGGACTATAGATAGTCATGTAAAAAGGATTAGAAAAAAATTTAAAAAAGTAGATAATGACTTTTCAGCGATCGAAACAAGATATGGAAGTGGGTATCGTTGGAATGTTAAATAATGTTAAGTCACTTTTTAAAAAATTTATCTATTTTAAAAAAATTTCTATTTATCAATTTTCTTGTTTTTTTAGTTATTGGAATTTTAACTATTTTTTATTTAAACAGTATTAAACCTACAATTATAAAAAACAAAACCTCCAATCATGTTAATGTATTAAATAATACAATTGAAAATTTAAACAGATTAGGAATAAAATTTAATCAAAACGATATAAAAAAATTTTTATTTTCAACTCGATTTCTTTTTCAGAATTTAGATAGAGTTCAAATTTTTGATAACAATTTTGAATTGATCGGAGATACTGATACTTTAGACTTAGATCCTCGATCATTTTCCCAAAAGCTCGAAGTAATTGAAATGAACAATCTTAATGAGGGTCAAATTCAAAAAAAAACAGAAAAAAATGATACAACTAGTAAAAAAAACTCATTTATTGATTTTGAATTAAAAAATTATTCAAAATCCAGCAATTTTGGAAAAGCTTATTCTTTTACTGAAGAAACTTACGATCAGTTTCTCTTAATAACTATTAAAAATGTGTTAATTGATAATAATAATGTGGGCTACTTGGCAATTATCGAGAATGCCAATGATGTAAAAGTTGCAATTGCCGAAAGAAAAAATTTTATTATTAGAACTGCAATTTTAGTAGTCATAGTTATTCTAATATTCTCTTTTGTTTTAAATAGATATTTTTTGAAACCAATAAGAAACCTTGTTGCTTATACAAAAATAATAAAAGATAAAAGTGATGAAAAAACGAATATAGAAAATATAAAAAAAAGACATGATGAACTGGGTGTGCTTTCTAATTCACTTGATGAAATGACAAATGAGCTAAATAAAAGAATAGCAACTGCAGAAAACTACTCTACAGATTTGCTTCATGAAATTAGAAATCCTTTAGCATCATTAAAGAGTGCTTCAGATATAATCTCAGAAACAGAGAACAAAGAACTTAGAAGCAAATTAGTTGGAATTGTCTCTCATGATGTAGAAAGAATTGAAAGATTAATCACAGATTATTCTCAGATGCTTAAAGATGAGGCTGCTATTTCATCAGAAAGAATGAAAAAAATTAATTTAAGTCATATTGCTAAATCTGTAGTAGATGATTTTAATAGTATTTATGAATCAAAAAGATCAATTAGAATTAAACTAAAAATTGATAATAATAATCAATTTAATATTCTTGGTATTGAAAATAGAATAGAGCAAATTATTGCTAATCTTTTAGAAAATTCAATTTCTTTTAGTGAAAACAATAAAGAAATAATTGTTGAGATATCAAAAAAAGAGAATGGTAAATTGTCATTGATTGTAATTGATGAGGGAATTGGATTTAGTGAAAAAAATACTGACAAAATTTTTAATAGATTTTATAGTAATAGACCTGAAAAATTTGGAGAACATTCTGGTTTAGGTTTAAATATAGTTAAAAACCTAGTTGAGCTTCACAATGGTGAAATAATAGCGACTAATAATATAAATAAGGGAGCAAAAGTTGAAATAATTCTCCCCGCGATTTAATGATAAGTTGATTATTTTTTATATTATTGTTAGAAACCCGGCTTTATTTGAAAGGATTATCAAAAATGAGTGATTATAAAGTAAAAGATATAAATGAAGCAGAATTTGGAAGAAAAGAAATCTCTTTAGCAGAGACTGAAATGCCAGGATTAATGGCTTTAAGAAAAGAATATAAGGGAAAACATCCTCTTAAAGGAGCAAGAATTTTAGGTTGTTTGCACATGACAATTCAAACAGCAGTTTTAATTGAAACACTAGTCGACCTTGGTGCAGAGGTAAGGTGGTCTTCATGTAATATATTTTCTACTCAAGATCATGCTGCAGCAGCAATAGCAAAAGCAGGTATACCTGTGTTTGCATGGAAGGGAGAGACCGAAGAAGAATATTGGTGGTGTGTAAGACAAACAATAGAGGGTAAAAAAGATTGGAAGCCAAATATGATTTTAGACGATGGTGGCGATTTGACTGCTCTTATGCATAAAGATTATAAAGATTTATTAAAAGATATAAAAGGCTTAAGCGAAGAAACAACAACTGGAGTTTTGGCTTTGAAAAAAATGGAAGAGCAGGGAACATTATTAGTTCCTGCAATTAACGTAAACGACTCAGTAACAAAATCTAAATTTGATAATTTATATGGTTGCAGAGAAAGTTTAGTAGATGGAATTAAAAGAGCAACTGATGTTATGATGTCAGGTAAAGTTGCAATAGTTGCTGGTTTTGGTGATGTTGGAAAAGGGAGTGCTGCTTCATTACGTCAAAGCGGTGCTAGAGTAATGGTTACCGAAACAGATCCAATATGTGCACTTCAAGCAGCGATGGAAGGTTACGAAGTTGTTTTGATGGATGAGATGATTGGACAGGCAGATATTGTTGTTACTGCTACTGGAAATAAAGATATAGTTACCGCAGATCATATGAGAGCTATGAAAGATAGATCAATCTTATGTAATATTGGACACTTTGATAACGAAATACAAGTAGAAGCGTTAAAAAATTATAAGTGGGATGAAATTAAACCCCAAGTTCACGAAATTACTTTTCCAGATAATAAAAGACTTATTTTATTAGCGGAAGGAAGACTTGTAAATTTAGGGTGTGCAACTGGTCATCCAAGTTTTGTTATGAGTGCATCATTTACTAATCAAGTTACAGCGCAAATAGAATTATGGAATAATTCTGATAAGTATGAAAATAAGGTATATGTATTACCAAAACATCTTGATGAGAAAGTTGCAAGGTTACATTTAGAAAAAGTTGGAGCAAAATTAACTAAATTATCAAAAGAACAAGCTGATTATATTAGTGTTACAACGGAAGGACCTTATAAACCAGATGCTTACCGCTACTAAAAGTAGCAGAATAAATATTTCAGAAGAAATTAAAACTAAATCTATAGCAGAAATATTTTCTAAAAATATTAAGGTTGGAGATGCTATTTTTTTAAGAGGAGAGCTGGGAGTTGGTAAAACAACTTTTATCAGGTATCTAATAAATTTTTTACAAAGACAAAACAATCAATCAATAACAGAGATATCAAGCCCAACTTTTAATTTGGTTCATGAATATCAATTAGGATCTATGGTCATCAAGCATTACGACTTATATAGAATAAATGATGAAAAAGAATTAGCCAATATTGGAATTTATGAAGACAATCCTGATGAAATAACATTAATTGAATGGCCAGAAAAAATGAAAAAATATAAAACTAATAATATACTAGATCTAAATTTTGAATATGGCGATGAATACAAAAAGAGATTTCTTACCATTTCTTCAAAGAAGAAAGTTAGTTTTTTAGATGAAATTAAATAATCTTAAAAAGTTATCAGGGGACGCTTCCTTTAGATCTTTTTATAGAAAAAAAAATAATAAACAAACTTCAATCTTAGTATTTTGTAAAAAACAAAAAAAAAGTAATTTAATCAATTATGAAGCTATAAATAATCTTTTAAATAAAAAAAAGTTGTTAGCTCCGAAAATGATAGAGAATAACTACTATAAAAATTATATTGAAATTCAAGACTTTGGAAATCAAACAGTTTTGCAACTATTAAAAAAAAATAAAAAAAAAAGATTATTTTATTATAAAAAAATTATTTTATTACTTAATAAAATTCAAAAAATAAAAACAAAAAAAGTAAAAACATTTAAAAATACTGAATATAGAATTCCAAATTATTCTAAAGCAAAACTATTTAATGAGGCAAATTTATTTTTAAAATGGTATTTTCCAAAGTATGTAAAAGGAAGGACAAAAAATTCTGAAAAAAAAAAAATTTCAAAAATTTTTAAGGATTTATTAAATAGACTGATCTATAAAAAAAAAATATTTATTCACCGCGACTTTCACATATCAAATATGATGATTACTAAACAAGGACTTGGATTAATTGACAGTCAGGATGCAGTTTTTGGTAATATAGCTTATGATCTTGCATCATTAATTGATGATGTTCGTTTTAAAACTGATAAAAAATTTAAAGATAAAATTTTTAATCAATTTATCAAAAAAAATAAATCTTTAGATAGAAATAAATTTCAAAATGATTTTGAAATATTGTCAGTGTTAAGAAATTTTAAAATAATTGGTATATTTTCTAGACTTTCTAAAAGAGATAAAAAACATAGATATTTAAAACTTATCCCTTATGCTTGGAAATTGATAGAAGGTAGAATTAATAATAATATTAAGTTTAATCATTTAAAAAACATTGTAGATAAAAATTTTCCAAAAAAGATTAGAAAAAAATGAAAGTTAAATCAGCTTTAATACTTTGTGCAGGTTATGGAAAAAGATTACAACCAATAACAAATGATACCCCTAAATCTTTGCTAAAAATAAAAAATATTAATTTGTTAGATAATACTTTGAATTTTGTTAAGTCCATTGGAATAAATAATATTAAAATTAATACATTTTATTTAGGTGAAAAAATAAGAAATTTTATTGAAAATAAAAACTATCCTTTAAATATTGAAGTATTAAGTGATGGTGAAAAAATATTAGATACTGGAGGTGGAATATTTAATTTAATGAAGAATTCTGAAGATGAAGATTTTTTAATTTTAAATCCAGATACTTTATGGAATTCAAACTATGAAAATACATTTAATGAAATGGAAAAATATTATTTTAAATATAAAGTAAAAAATTTATTAATGGTAGTTAACAAAGATAAAAGTTTTGATACTAGATTTAAAGGTGATTTTAGTCTTAACAAAAATAAATTAACCAAAGAGGTTGATAATGATTTTATTTACACAGGCTGTCAAATATTAAACAAAAAAGTATTTCAAAATATAAATAGTAATATTTTTTCAATTTCTGAAATTTGGAATGATTTAATTGATAATAAAGAATTATATGGATATGAAAGTTTTAATGAATTTATTCATTTAACAGATATTGAGATTTTTAATAAATTAAATTAACCAAACTTAAGTAAGTCTTTAGCTCTTTCTTTATCTAAATACTTTGCGTTAAGCAACTTAATATTACTATCAAATTCCAAAATTAAAGGATTTCCTGTAGGAATTTCCAATTTTGAAATTTCATCATTACTAATATCAAATAAATATTTACAAAGAGATCTGATAGAATTTCCATGAGCAGAAATCATTACATTTTCACTTATTTTTTTTTCTATATTTTTTTTAAAATATGGAATTACTCTATCATAAGTATCTTTCAAAGATTCAGTATCAGGTATTTTATCTTTTGGTATATCTTTATAAATTTCAATATTTAAAGGATGATAAGGGTTATTTTTATTTAATGGTTCAGGTGGTTTATCCCAAGATCTTCTAAAAATATGAATTTTATCTTCTCCTAGTTTTTTTTTCATTTCATCTTTATTTAAACCAGTTAAAGAACCATAGTGTCGTTCATTTAGTTCCCAGGCTTTAATTACTTTATCATTCTTAATTCTCATTGTGACCAACATTAATTTTAAAGTTTCGATTGCTCTTTTTTGATAGGATGAGAAAAAATGATTAATTTCTAAATTGAGTTCTTTTATTAACTCACCAGCTTTACAAGCTTCTAGCTTTCCTTTTGGAGCCAAATCTACATCTACCCAGCCTGTAAATCTATTTTCTAAATTCCATTCGCTTTGACCGTGTCTAACTAGTATTAAGTGACTCATGATTTTTTTTTTAATATAGAGTAATTATGAGATTCTTAAAGATATCATTTTATATTTCAAATTTATTTTTATTTATTTTTTATCTTTATCCAGGAAGTATTTTGGGCTGCTTTTTATATAATGATTGTACTATCCAACCACAATTGACCAGGGATTTTATAATTTTTTCTTCAAATCATTTGTATGCTTTTTTAATTTTCTCACTATTAGGTATTTTCTCTTTCAAAAAAGATTTAAAAAAAATTTCATACTATTTATTTTTAGTATCAATATTCTTAGAATTAATGCACATTATTATTCCAAATAGAAGTTTCGAAGTAGCAGATTTACTTGGAAATGCATTAGGGGTAATATTATCTTTAATTTTATATAAATTATTTACTTTTAGGAGATCAAAATGAGTTCATTCGATGAAAGAGAAAAAGGTTTTGAAAAAAAATTCGCTCATGATGAGGAATTGCAATTTAAAGTCAGTGCTCGTAGAAATAAATACATTGGCAAGTGGGCTTCAAAAATTTTAGGTTATAACCCAGATCAGGAAAAAGAATATATACAATCAGTAATCAAAGCAGATTTTGCTGAAGCAGGAGATGATGATGTTTTTAGAAAGGTTAAAGAAGACTTAAAAGATCATAATATATCAGATGAAGACATTCGAAAAAAAATGGACGAGCTTAATGAAAAAGCTAAGTCTGACTTTAAGTAGTCTTGCTTTAGTAATTTTATTTTCTTTCTCTTTTTCTTATAGTGATGAAAAGAATATCATCAAAGGAAATGCCATTGTCGTTGATGGAGATACTATAAAGATTAATGGAAATAAAATTCGTTTTGGTGGAATAGATGCTCCAGAAAGCTATTTCAAAGGTAAAAAACAAACTTGTATTGAAGACAATAAAGAAGTTTTTTGTGGACAAATCTCTAAAAATAAATTGATAAAAAAAATTGGTAGTAATTCTTTAAACTGTAAAATTGAAAAAAATAAGGATAAATATAAAAGGTTAATTGGTGAGTGTTTTATAAAAGATGAAAGTCTATCTGTTTTTATGGTTAGAAATGGTTACGCTTTTGATTGGCCTCGCTATTCAAAAGGTAAATTTGCTAAAAATCAAGAACATGCAAAGATTAACAAATTAGGTTTTTGGAAAATGAAGTTTGAATACCCATGGAAATGGAAAGAAAAAATTAGAAAAAATAAATGAAAAAATTGTTATTACTTATTTTGTTTTTAATTACTGCCTGCTCATCTATTCCTCAAAATACTGCAGATGGTTGTTCAATATTTTCTGAAAGATATCTTTGGTATAAACATGCAGTAAAAACAGAAAAAAAATGGGGAACCCCAATTTATCTCCAATTAGCGATTATAAAAATGGAATCCGATTTTGATTGGCTAGCAAAACCTCCAAGACAAAAATTATTTAAAATTGTTCCATATAAGAGGCCATCAAGTTCTTTTGGTTATTCTCAGGCAGTAAAAGGAACATGGAAACAATATAAAGAAGAAACTGGAAATAAATATGCTACTAGAACAAGATTTAAAGATAGTGTCGATTTTATTGGTTGGTATACAAATAAAACTGAGAAAATTCTTAAAATTTCTAAAAAAGATGCCTTTAAACAATACATTGCTTACCATGAAGGTTGGGGAAATTATAAAAATTATAAAAAAAATCAAAAAATTATGTTGCTTGCAAAAAAAGTTGAAAATCAATCTAACAAATATAAAAGTCAACTTGCTAAATGTAGTAAATCTTTAACAACCAGAAAATATATTATTTTTTAATTTAATTGTTTTTTTAACTCAATATCTACAGCATCAATTCTTTTTGTATTTTTTGCTAAAGTTAAATACATCGTTGGAGTTACATATAATGTAAAAAATGTAGATATAATCATTCCGCCTAATATGGTTGCGCCTACAGCAAGTCTAGAACCTTCACCAGCTCCTGGTCCAATATTTCCAACAACCAAAGGTATCATCGCTATCATAGTACTTAAAGATGTCATAATAATTGGTCTAAATCTTAAATTGCATGCTTCTCTAACTGCTACTTCAATTTTTTTCCCAGTTGTTCTTAATTGATTGGCATAATCAACTATAAGAATACTATTTTTAGTGGAGATACCAATTAGTATTACTAGTGCAATTTGAGAAAAAATATTAATTGAAGAATTTAAAAATAATATAAAGACTATTCCACCAAATACCGCAAGCGGTACAGTTAATATAATTATAAATGGATGAATAAATGAATTAAATGTTGCAGACATTACCAAGTAAGCCGTTAGTAAAGCCAAAGCAAATATTATGTATAATTCATTGCTTGTCTCTTTCAATTCTTCAGACTTTCCCTTCCAAGTAATTTGCTTATCAGGGGCAACTTCAGCCATTGTATTTTCTAAATATTTAATTGCTTCAGTTAATGTGTAGTTTTCACTTATATTTGCTGAAATTGTAACTGCTCTCTGTCTGTTATATCTTGATAGTTTACTTGCTGAACCTTCCTCTTTAAAATCAACTAAATTTGAAAGAGAAATTAAGCTTCCAGATTTTTGAGATCTAACAAAAATTTTACTTAAACTTTCCTTATCTTTTCTATCTTCTAGATATTGTTGCAGAATTATAGGGTATTCTTTTCCAAGTTTATTAAATTTTGTAACAGTTTTACCGCCATATAATGTTTCTAAAGTCTGACCAATTGCTTGAGCAGATATACCTAAATCTTTAGCCTTATTTTTATTTATTTCTAATTTAACCTCAGGTTTATTAGTGCTGTAATCAGATTCTATTCTAGATAAATTTCTATTTTTTCTTAAATTTCTGATAACTTTAGATTGTATATCCTTTAGTTCTTCATACGTATTTCCATAAATAACCATTTGAACAGGCTTATTATAACTTGATACTCTTATTGATTGTGGAGAAATTGGAAAAGCCAAAGCTTGAGGAACAGTTACTATTTTCCCTATAGCCTGTCTCATAACAGTTTGTGAATTTTGATCTCTATTTTTCCAATTATCTAGTAAGGCAATAATTAAAAAACTATTATCTGATCCAAAACCAGGAACTATCATTAAAAATCTATTGTAAGGGCTATCATCAGACTTTAATAAAGGAATTAGTCTTTGTTCAACATCAATAGCTCTATTTTTTGTATATTCGAAAGAACTACCTTCATCGGTAAATCCGATAACTAAATATGCACCTCTATCCTCCATAGGAAGAAGTTCTTTTTTTGTATAATTATATAGAGCTCCTGAACCTACAATCATTATGATTATAAAAGTTATTATCGTTTTCTTTTTGTTTAGCCAAAAACTTAATGTTTCAGAATAAAAATTTGAAAAACCATTAAAGAACTTGCCGAACCATCTGACTAGAAAATTTGATTTTTTTTGTTTATCTAAAAATTTACTTCCCAACATTGGTGATAGAGTCAGTGCAACAAATGATGATACAACTATAGCAAAAGAAAGCGCAATAGCTGTCTCTCTAAATAGAGTTCCCGCTATACCTTCAATGAATATGAGAGGCAAAAATACAGCTACTAAAATTAGTGTTGTGGCAACTATAGCAAATGTAATTTGTTTAGATCCTTTATATGCAGCAACTAGTGGAGTTTCTCCATTTTCTATTCGTCTATAAATTGCGTCGGTCATAATAACCGAGTCATCCGTAATAATTCCTATTGCCAAAATAAAACTGAGAAGAACAAAAATATTAATTGATAAATCAAACAAATATATTCCTAAGAAAGTTGCAACAAGACTTACCGGTAGAGCAATTGCTGGAACAATCACAGCTTTAAGATTTCCTAAAAATAGATAGATAATTATTACAACCAAAATAAATGCTATTAGTAACGTTTTATAAACTTCATTAATTGCTTCTGAGATATAAGTAGCTCTGTTAAAAGCTATCTCTAGATTTAAATCACCAGGAAGGTTCTTATTAACCTCTTCAATTTTCTTTTTTATATCTTTAGATAGTTCTACTGTAGATGCACCACTTCTAGCATAAATCCCAATTCCAACAGTTTTTAAATTCAAAGCTTTTTTACTTTGAGCACTAAATAGAACTTTTGAAGTTACTGGTCCAAACTCTAATTCTGCTACATCAGAAAGTCTAACTAAATTGTCTTTTCCTTTTTTAATAGGTAATTGCTTGAGTTTGTCTAAATCATTATATGATTTGTCAATATTTATAGTCAAATCAATATTGTTTGCTTCAAGTGTTCCTGCGGGTAAACGAACATTTTCATCTCGAAGTGCAGATTCCACTTCTTGAACAGTTATGTTATTGGCAGCAAGCTTAATTGGATCAATCCAAACTCTAATACTTAACTCTCTTAAACCTCCAGTTCTAATTCTACCAACGTTTCTTATGCTTGAAAATTTATCAACTAAATATCTTTCAGCATAATCTCCGAGCTCTAAGTCACTCCATGTGGCAGAAGTTAAAGCTATCCACATTGTTGTTGAAAAACCTGCTGATTGTTTAAGAATTCTTGGTGGATCGGACTCAGAAGGAAGTCGGCTTACTACTCTAGCAACTCTCTCCCTGATATCATTTGCTGCATCATCTAGATCAATTTTAGTATCAAATTCAATATTTATAGTGCTTTTTCCATTTTCAGATTTTGAGTCTATGTTTTTAATTCCCTCTGCTCCTCCAATCACATCCTCAAGTACTTGAGTCACTGACTCGTCAACAATAGGAGCAGACGCAGAAGCATATTCTACTTGAACCTGAACTACAGGTGGCTGCAAACCGGATGGAAGTTCTCTTACTGGCAATTTCCAGAATACGAAAGCACCAAACACAACTAGTATTAATGATAAAACCCAAGAAAAAGCTGGTCTTCTAATGCTAAGATCAGTTAAGTACATTTAATTATTTATTTTTTTCTTCTTTTTTTTGAGACTCAGACTTTTTAAAAATGTTCAATTTTTTTATCCAGTCAAACTTACTTTTTTTTGTTTCAGTGTTATTAGATTTAGCTTTTTTTTTCCAATCGCCTTTGTTTTGTTTTACCCCATCTTTAAGGGGTTTAATTTTACCGAATGGTCTTACTTTTTTTAAACCTTCTGCAACAACTACATCACCTTGTTTTAAACCAGACTTAACTTCAAGGTAACCTTGGCTCCTGTTACCAATTTGAATTTCTGTTTTATTCGCAATATTTTTATCATCCACTCTATATATATAAACTTTATTACCTTCTAATATGACGCTTGTATCTGGAATACCCAAAGAATTTCTTTCATTATATTTTATAGTTACCTCAAGAAGTGCTCCAGGCAATATCTCTAAATTTGAGTTATCCAACTTAATTCTTGCAGCAAGAGATCTTGTGTCTGTATTTATTCTGCTAGCAAGAGACTCGACTATCCCTTCAAAACTTTTATCCTTATTTCCTGAAAATTTTATATCGACTCTTAATCCTTTATTTACATTAGATGAAAACACTTCAGGTATATCTACATCTACAAACAATGTAGACGCATCTTCTAGATTTATTACCAGAGAACTTTCTGAAACTTTTATGTCATCTGAAAAATTTCTTTTCCCAATTACTCCTTCAAAAGGTGCAATAATATTTCTATTTTTTAATTTTACAATTACATCACCTGCTTCAACTTTTTTATTAAATTGAATAGGTTCTAAAATTTCATATTTTTCTATATTATAGGACTGAACTTTAATTGGAATTGCTGTTCCAAAGGTTTCAATTTTATTTTGGAATTCTCTTTGTTCTACTGTTTTTACTATTATTCCAGGAGGAGGTCTTTTACTAAATTTTTTCTTAAAATGATTCCCTATCATTGTTCTTCCAACAACCACTACAGTGATTATTATGAAAAATAAAATTATAACAGTTGTAACTTTTGTTGATCTTTTCATAATTTATATCTTTCCATACTCAGCCCAAGATCCATCATAAATTGTAGGAGAATATGTATTATTTACTAGAGAATATGCAAGAGCTAAAACACACGCAGTAACCCCTGAACCACAAGAAAATACTATATTGCTATGTTTAAGATCAACAATTTGATTAAATATTTTTGAAATTTCATCTTTTTTTTTAAATGAGTTATCTTCATTAATAATTTCTTTAAAAGGTAAGCACAACGAGTTAGGAATTGAACCACTCCTAACATTTTTTCTTGGGTCTGGAACTATTCCATCAAATCTTTCTTTACTTCTTGCATCTATAAGAAAAAATTCATTTAGTTTAATGTTAGAATTAATTTGATTTATATTTTTAACTAATTTTTTATCTTCTTTACCTACATAGTTAGACTTATTAATTTTTGAAATATTATTGTTTACTTCTTTATTTTCTGCCTTCCATTTTTTTAATCCTCCATCTAGAACACTTATAAGTTGTGGATCATGCCCAAAATAAATAAAATTATACCAACATCTACAAGCACTTAATACATCAGAGTTGTCGTAAATAATTATTTTATCATTATTAGTTATCCCTAGGTTAGATACAATTTTTTCCCAATTGTTTAAACTAGGCAACATGTGAGGTAGATCAGTATTTGTTGCTGAGTATTTATCTAAATCAAAAAAAATAGCACCTGGGATATGTTCTTTTAAATATTCCTCGTAAGCATTTCTTTTAACGTTTGGCATATGCCAAGAACAATCTATTAATTTAACTTTATTAATATTATTTTCTAACCAAACTGTGCTGACCAAAGACATTTTATCTTTTTTCTAGATATCTTTGATGATATTCCTCTGCGGGACAATAATTCTTTAATAATGATAATTTTGTTACAACTTTCCCAGAAAGTTTTTTATTTTCTTTTTCAATAATTTCCTCAGCAATATTTTTTTGTTTTTCATTTAAATAAAAAATTTCACTTCTATATTGTGTACCAAAATCTGGTCCTTGAGAATTCAACGTTGTTGGATCGTGAAATTCAAAAAAAAATTCTAAAACTTTATTATAAGAAATTATTTTTGGATCAAATTCTAATTTTACTACTTCTGCATGGTTAGTGTTACCAGTACAAACTTCTCTGTAGCTAGTTTGTGTAGTGTTTCCTCCACAGTATCCAACTTCTGTTCTGATTATTCCATCTATTTTACTAAATTTAATTTCTGGTCCCCAGAAACATCCCAAGCCTAAGACTGCTATTTCCATTGAATAATAATTTAATTAATTTAAAGTTATATTATGCTTTCCAAAAATCAATTAGGCTTTTTGTACATGTTTATCTCTATTTGTGCATTTTCTATAATGGATCTAATTGTCAAATGGTCAGATTCTTATCCAGTCGGCCAAGTTTTATTTTTTAGAGGTTTATGTGGAATTATACCAATTCTTTTTCTAATTCCTAAAGATAGATATTTAAATTTTTATAAGACTGAAAGACCATTTCTTCATTTTAAAAGATGTTTTGCTGGATTGATTGCAATAGTTTCAATTTTTATTGCTTTGAGAAATCTTCCATTAGCAACCGTAGTCAGCATTACATTTGCAGCCCCAATATTTACAACAATCTTTTCAATATTTTTTTTAAAGGAAATAGTTGGGATTTATCGATGGATGGCAGTTTTAGTTGGCTTTATTGGAATAATTATAATTTCTGAGCCAGGATACAGTTCTTTGAATTTATTTTATATATATCCAATTATATTTTGTTTAGGACTTTCTTATGTTGCAATTACAATAAGACAATTATCAACGACAGAGCCAGTATGGCTAATTGGACTATTCTTTTCAATTTCAATCTTAATTATAAGTATTTTTAGTTTTGCAATACAAGGATGGGTATCTCCAAATTTAAAAGACTTATTTTTGTTATCAATGGTTGGAATTTTAGGAGGTTTGGCTAATTTATGGCTAACACAATCTTATAAATACTCGGAAGTTTCACTAGTTACGCCACTAAAGTACCTAGCATTAGTTTTTGCAATAATTTTTGGCTATATATTTTGGGATGAAATTCCAACAATCAAAACACTATTTGGAGCAGCATTAGTAATTATTTCATCAATTATTATTTTTAGAAGAGAAATTTATCTTAAACGTTTAGTGTCAACACCTCGCCATGAGTAAAAGTCCCAAATACTGGAATAGCGCAAAACTTTATCTAAAAAAAAAAGATAAAATAATGAAAAAACTAATTAATAAATATTCAGATAACAATTTAACAACTAGAAAGGATGTATTTTATTCTCTTTGCAAGAGCATTATTGGTCAACAAATAAGTGTTGCCGCCGCTAATTCAGTCTTTTTAAAATTTAATTTAGTTTGTAAGAATAAAATAAATCCAAAAGTAGTTAATTCAATTCCATCATCAAAATTAAAAAAATGTGGTCTTAGCAGACAAAAAATTAGGGGAATAAAAGAATTGGCAAAAAAATATGTTAATAAAAAATTTAACCCAAAATTAATAGACAAAATGAATGATGAAGAAGCTATACAGTATTTATCAGAATTACGCCAAATAGGAAGATGGTCTGCTGAAATGATATTATTGTTTACTTATAATAGACCAAATATCTGGCCAGTTCAGGATATTGGATTATTAAGGGCAATTTCTAATAACTATAAAAAAAAATATTTTCCTCCTAAAAATTTCGTAAACAAACTTAATAAAAAGTTTTCTCCTTATTGTTCAGTTGCAACTTGGTATTTATGGAGATCAATTGATAATGAACCTATTCAATACTAAATCCCTCTATAACTTGCATATGCCTCTTAGTTGTTTTTTTTGCCAAATCCCAACCAGACTTGTACTCACTAGAATTGTGACACTCTAAAGCTTTTTCATAGCTAGGAAATTCCCAAATTACTGTTCGTAAAAAACCTTCACCCTCAAAAGCTATATTTTTTCCACCTCTAACTAAAGGAACCCCACCATAACTTTTTATTATAGGAGTTACTGTTTCGGCATATTTTTTTAAATTATCTTGATTTTCTATCTTTGTATAAAGACTTACCCAATAACCTTTCATTATAAAATCTCCTTTTTAATTTTTTCTATTTATGATACCAAATTTTATGAAAAAAAAATTACAATTTATATTTTTTATAAATTTAATATTTTTGTTCGTTTTAACAATAAATACTCAAAAATTATTAGCTGATGAGATTTTTCAAAAAGGAAAAGAAATTTTTTTAGAACAAGGAACATGTGCTTCTTGTCATGCTCTTAGTGATGCAGGTTCAGAAGCAAATATTGGTCCTAATTTGGATGAAATAAGACCAGACTTAAATCGAATAATAATGGCTGTTAAAAATGGAATTGGTGTTATGCCTGCTTTTGATGGAATGTTATCAGAGGAGGAAATAAATGCTGTTTCCCACTATGTATATAAAGCTACTGAGTAATAAATAACTTATCTTAAAATAATTAACTTAAAATGATAAAATATCTTTTAATCTAAAAGAAGCAATTTTTTTAACTTGATTTTTTGCTTCTAAAAATTCTTTATTTAAATCATTTTGTATTCTTTCTCTAAAATTTACTAAAATTTCATTTTTATTTTTTCCTTTAACTGCAATAATAAATGGAAAACCAAACTTAGTTTTATATTCAAGATTTAATTTTTTAAATTCTTCAAACTCTTCTTCAGAACATTCATTTAAATTAGCAGAAGTTTGCTCTAATTTAGATTCACTGGTCAATTTTTTTTCTATAGCTAACTCAGGATGAGAGTTCAAAATTTGTAATATTTTATCTCTATCATATTCTTCATATATTTTTAGCATTTTTGAGACAATATCATCCGAGTCCTTGAATGGTTTTAATTCAAAAACTTTTAAAGCTACAGACTCGGTTTTTTCAAAAACATTGCCGAATATTGACAAAAATTCAGACTTGTTTAGACCGTTAATGTTATCTATTGTTCTCATATAACTTTAAATAATTTAAGTTTGAAATTTAAATGATACTATAATTTTATGACAAAGCTCACAACTCATGTTTTAGATGTATATTCTGGTAAACCTGGCAAGGGTATTTTAGTTGAATTATTTCATATAAATAATTCTGAAAGAAAAAAAATAAATTCAATAAAACTTAATGATGATGGAAGAGCAAACTCACCATTAATAGAGGGAGAGAAGTTTGTTAAGGGCAAATATGAATTAATTTTTTATATTGGCGATTATTTTAAAAATATATCATCAGCTAGTGATGTACCATTCTTAGATGATGTAATTATAAGATTTGGTATTTCAGATCCCACGCAGCACTATCATGTACCTTTATTAGTTTCTCCATGGAGTTATTCTACTTATAGAGGAAGTTAAGTGATATCAAATTCAGTAAAATTTTTATTAAATGATAAGATTTTAGAAATTAAAAACCCAGATCCAAATCAAACAATTCTAAATTATATAAGAACTGAATTAAAAAAAACTGGAACTAAAGAGGGCTGCTCAGAAGGTGGATGTGGTGCATGTACTATTGTATTGGGTGAATTGATTAATAATAAAATTAAATATAATTCAATTAACTCCTGTATTTCTTTTGTACCATCTTTGAATGGAAAACAACTTTTGATTGTAGAGGATTTGGTTTCTAAAGATGGAAAGCTTCATCCAGTTCAAGATGCGATGGTAAGATTTCATGGTTCACAATGTGGTTTTTGTACACCAGGATTTGTGATGTCTTTATTTTCAATGTTTAAAAACAACAAATCTTTTAATAATGAATTAATAACAGAATCAATATCTGGAAACTTATGTCGTTGCACAGGGTATAGACCTATTATTGATGCTGCAAAAAGTTTAAATAAGATAAATAGGAAAGATGAATTTAGTAAAAATGAAAATAAAATTATAAAATTATTAAAAAAAATAAAATCAAAAAATATTTACATTAAAAAAGATGATAAAGTTTACTTTTCACCTAAAAATATAAAAGACTTAAAAAATATAATTAAAAATAATTCAAAATTCAATTTTCTTGCTGGTGGTACAGACTTATCTTTAAAGGTCACAAAAGAAAGAAAAGATATTCTATCAATAATTGACTTAAAAGAAATAAAAGAATTAGATTTTATAAAGGTAAATAAAAACTATATGGAGATTGGAGCTGCCACTCCATTAATAAAATTTGAAGATGAGATTAAAAAATACTATCCAGATTTTTATTCAGTTCTTAAGAGATATGGTTCTGTTCAGATTAGAAATGTAGGGACTATAGGTGGCAATATTGCAACTGCATCACCCATAGGTGATACATTACCAATCTTATTATCTTTAAATGCAGAAGTTTTAATTGAGAGCTTTAATCAAAAAAAAGTTCTACCAATAAACAATTTTTTTATTGATTATAGAAAAACTAAGTTAAAAAAGAATGAATTTATACGTTCAATAAAAATACCATTATTTAAAAAAAATATTTTTAAAGCATTTAAGGTATCAAAAAGGTTTGATGATGATATCTCGTCTGTTTGTGGATCTTTTAATTTTGAAATTAATAAAAATAAAATTAAAGAGGCATTTATTGCTTTTGGTGGGATGGCGGCTGTGCCAAAAAGAGCTAAAGCCTGTGAGAAAATTCTTAAAAATAAGCCCCTTACAATCAATACTTTTGATAAAGCCAAAAATTATCTAGAGAAAGATCTAAGTCCTATTGGGGATATGAGAGCAAGTAAAGAGTACAGGTTAGAGATAGCAAAAAACTTATTGATGAAGTGTTTTATAGAAATAAATTCAAATAAGTTAACAAGAGTTAATTAAATGAGTAAAGAGACATATGTTGAGGAAATAAGACCCCACGATAGTGCTTACAAACATGTAAGTGGATATGCAGAGTATACTGATGATATAAATGAGCCTAAAAATACAATCCATGGAGCTATTGGTTTAAGCAAAAAAGCCCATGCAATAATTAAAAAAATAGACTTAACTGAAGTCCAAAAAAGCGAAGGTGTTATATCAATAGTTACTCAAAGTGACATCCCTGGTAGGAATGATGTAGGCCCAGTCTTTGATGGCGACCCTATATTTCCAAAAAAAAAAGTTGAATTTTACGGCCAACCATTATTTGCTGTAGCCGCTACAACTACTGAACTTGCTAGAAAAGCAGTTTTAAAAGCTAAAGTCACTTATAAAGATTTAAAACCGGTGATTACAATAAAAGATGCTTTAAATAAAAAACAGTTTTTGTTTAAACCTAGAAAAATTAAAAAAGGAAACCCCTCAAAAAAAATAAAAAATTCAAAAAATTATATAAAAGGAAATTTTACAACAGGAAGCCAAGAGCACTTTTATTTAGAGGGTCAGGCAGCTTTTGTTATTCCTAAAGAGGATGATAATTTTTTGGTTTATAGCTCAACTCAACATCCTTCAGAGACACAACAATTAATTGCTAAAATGTTTGGTCAAAAAAGTAATTCAATTAGTGTTGAGGTAAGAAGAATTGGAGGCGGGTTTGGAGGAAAAGAAACAAATTTTATGACAGCTTGTATTTGTGCGCTCTTAGCCAAAAAATCAGGTAAGCCTGTCAAATTAAGATTAGATAGAGATGATGATATAATACTAACTGGTAAAAGGCATGAATTTTTATCTCAGTATGAAGTTGGATTTAATGACGATGGAATTATTGAAGGATTAAAAATAAACCTATCTTCAAATTGTGGAATGTCACCAGATTTATCAGCAGCAATAAATGAAAGAGCTTTGCTTCATATAGATAACGCATATTATATTTCAGATATTGAAGTAATAAACAATCTATGTAGGACAAATATTCCAACTTCAACCGCATTTAGAGGATTTGGAGGAAATCAAGGAATGATGGCTATTGAAAATATTATAGATAACATTTCAAGGTACTTAAAAAAAGATCCAATGGAGATTAGAAAAAATAATTTTTATCAAAAAGAAAAAAAAAACGTAACCCATTATGGGATGACTATTGAGGATAATGTTATTAATGAAATATTTAAAAATTTAGAAAATAAATCTAATTATAAGAAAAGATATTTAGATATTAGAAAATTTAATGAAAAAAATAAATTTAAAAAAAAAGGTATAGCAATTACACCAGTAAAATTTGGTATTTCATTTACAACAATTCATTTAAACCAAGCCGGAGCTTTGGTCCACATTTACACAGACGGAAGTGTGTATTTGAACCATGGGGGTATAGAAATGGGCCAAGGAACTCACACAAAAATAGCCCAATTAGTAGCAAATTCTTTTGGATTACCTTATAATTTAGTTCACATTTCTTCAACGAACACATCTAAAGTTCCAAATACTTCAGCTAGCGCTGCTTCATCAACTACAGATCTTAATGGAGCCGCAGCATTAAACGCAGTAAAAAAAATTAAATTAAATTTAGAAAAATTTATCAAGAAAAAATATAAAATCTACAACCAAGAAGCAGTGTATAAAGATCAACATATAATATTTGGAAATAGGCAATTTGAATTTAAAAGTATAATCCAAGAGGCATATTTAAATAGAATTTCACTTTCTTCTTCAGGTTTTTATTCAACACCAAAAATTAATTTTGATAAAAAAAAATTTAGAGGAAGACCCTTTTATTATTTTTGTTATGGCGCAGCCGTATCAGAAGTAACTGTAGATACTTTGACTGGCGAAAATGTTTTAGAAAGAGTAGATATTTTACATGATGCTGGAAAACCAATAAATCCAGCACTTGAATTAGGTCAAATAGAAGGTGGTTTTGTACAAGGACAAGGTTGGTTGACTATTGAGGAACTTAATTGGAAATCAAATGGGCAAATTACAACTTTTTCTCCATCAACATATAAAATACCTGCAGTAAGCGATATCCCAAAAAAATTTAATGTAGAAATTTTTAAGAAAGGATTTAATAAAGAAAAAGTTGTTAATAAAGCAAAGACAACTGGTGAACCTCCTTTAATGCTAGCTATGAGTGTTTTTTATGCAATTAAAGATGCAGTCGCTTCAATTGGAAATTATCAGATTGTACCAGAACTGAATGCACCAGCAACTGCTGAAAGAATTTTAATGAGTATTAATAAAATTAAAAATAAAATAAAAAATCAAAATGGAAGATAAAAATAAATTTATGGCAAAAGCCATTGAACTGTCCATAAATAGTGCAAACACTATTGGTGGACCCTTTGGAAGCGTCATAGTTAAGGATAGCAAGATTATTGCAGAAGGTTCAAATAAAGTGACTTCTTCAAATGATCCAACTGCTCATGGAGAAATTGTAGCAATTCGGGAAGCTTGTAAAAAACTAAACACTTTTGATCTATCGGGTTGTGAGATTTATACTTCTTGTGAACCTTGTCCAATGTGTCTTTCTGCAATTTATTGGTCAAGATTAGACAAAATATATTACGCAAATACTAGAGAAGATGCAAAAAAGATAGACTTTGATGACTCATTTATTTATTTAGAGATTCCAAAAAAAATAGATGATAGAAAAATTAAAATGACACAAATGCTTAGAGATGAAGCTTTAAAAGCATTTGAGATTTGGGATAAAAAAGTAGACAAAATAAAATATTAAATGGAATTTTTACCTTATACAATCAAATGGCTAGAAGTTATTTTAAGATGGGGCCATGTATTATTTGCAATATTGTGGGTAGGTAATAGCTTTTTATTTAATTACTTAGACAACAATTTAAATAAAAATATAACAAGCGAAGATATCGATGGTGAAGGATATCTGATGCATTCTGGTTTTTTTTATAAATTATCAAGGTTAAAAACATCACCACCTCAGGATTATTTAAACAGATTAGTAATCTTTAAGTGGCAAAGTTACTTAACTTTTATAACTGGAATGTTGCTCTTAGTTGTAATTTATTATTATAACGCTGGTGTATTAATGGTTGATAAACGCGTTTTGTTAATACCTCCTAGTTATGCCATTATTATCTCGCTTTTATCATTAATTGTTTCTTGGTTTGTTTATGATCTTTTGTGTAAATCTAAATTAATTGAAAATAATATATTATTTATTTCCACAGCAATCATTTTACTGGCACTGGTTTCTTTTGGTCTGACTAAATTATTTGGACCAAAATTTGCAATTTTAAGTGTTGGATTAATTATAGGCACCAATATGTTTGGTAATGTTTTTACGATAATTATACCTAATCAAATGAATATAATTAGTAGTAGCGAAAGAGGTGAAAAATTCGATATGAGTCTATCCCTAGCAGCTAAACAAAGATCAATTCATAATAATTATTCAACTTTTTTAGTATTGTTTATAATGCTTTCTGGGCATTCTAGCTTTTTAGTTTATCACCAATATAATTGGTTAATATTATGTGCAATAGCTGTAATTTCTGGGGTAGCGAGACATTATTTTAATTTAAGAGGAAGAAACATTCATAGGTTGTATATTTTAATTTCTTCAATAATAGCACTTATCGTTCTTGCAGTTTTAGTTTTATTATTTAAATAATTAATAAAAAAAATTATGTCTGAAAAATTAATTCTCAGCTGGGATGAATATAATAAGACAGTTGAAAAACTAGCAATTCAAATTCATGATAGTGGTTATAAGCCCACAATATTAATTGGCATTATGCGAGGAGCGGCACCAATGATTGATGTCCTAAGTAGAATTTTTAAATTAAAATGCGCATACCTTGCAGTTGAATCTTATAGCGGAAAAGGAGTAGAAGATGAACAGGGTGACATTGTATTCTCTAGAGAAATGAGCTCAATCGCACCTAATATGGGAGGAAAAATACTTTTATGTGATGATTTATCAGATACAGGAATTACATTTAATAAAAGTATAGACTGGTTAAAAAAATATGAACCAATTAAAGATAAGATAGAAGAAATTAAGACTGCAACTTTATTTAAAAAAAAGAAATCAACTTTTGAGCCAGACTTTTGTGCCAATAGGCTTCCAGATAATCCTTGGATTGTCCAGCCTTTTGAAATTTACGAAGAATTAAGAGTTGAAGAAATAAAAAAAAGACATCAGAAATAAAAAAGGCCAGTTTTTAAACCGGCCTTTTAAATTTTAGATTTATTTTGTAAAAATTATTTAGGTATATCTCCCTCAACACCTTTTACATAAGTCATCATTCCTGCTAACATTCCATCGTCAGCAGTTTGACCTTCAGCTACCATTAAATTACCTTGTTGGTCATAAATTGGTCCAGTGAAAGAATGAACTTTACCTGATGCTAAATCTTTCTCGAGTTGATTAACTTTAGCTCTTACGTCAGCTGGGATAGAATTATCTAGATCTGAAATAACTACCATACCATCACCTATACCATGCCAAGTATCTTTTTGATCCCATGTTCCATTTGCTACAGCTTTAACCCGATCAACATAATAAGGACCCCAATTGTTTTCGACTGAAGTCAATACAGCTTTAGGAGCAAATTTGTCCATATCGCTAGCTTGTCCAAAAGCAAAAATTCCTGCTTTTTCAGCAATTTGAACTATGGCAGTACTATCGGTATGTTGAGCAATAATATCTGCACCTTGATCAATTAATGCTTTAGCTGCTTCAGCTTCCTTACCTGGATCATACCATGTAAAAGCCCAAACAATTTTTGTTTTGATGTTTGGATTTACTTTTTGTGCCGCTAAAGTAAATGAATTGATACCTCTAATCACTTCTGGAATTGGAAAAGAAGCTACATATCCAATTACATTAGACTTTGTCATAGAACCAGCTATCGTACCTAAGATTGTTCTACCTTCGTAGAATCTAGCTGCATATGTTGAAACATTTGCATGTTCTCTTTTATATCCAGTAGCGTGTTCAAATTTTACATTAGGAAACTCTTTTGCAACTTTGTTTGTTGGATTCATATATCCAAAGCTAGTTGTAAAAATAATGTCATGACCAGAATTTGCTAATTGTCTAAGAACTCTTTCAGCATCAGCACTTTCTGGAACACCTTCTACATAGGTTGTTTTAAATCCGGCATCTTCAACAGCTTTTCTTCCTACATCATGCTGATATGTCCATCCATGGTCACCAGTTGGACCAATGTAAACAAATGCTGCTTTTACATCTTTTGCAACAGCAGACACAGTTAATGTAAACAAGAAAACTAAAGAAGAGACCAAAGAACGAATAAATATTTTATGCATAAATTTATATTCCCTTCTAATTATTTTAAAAATCAAATCTAAAGTAAATTATTTAAAAAAAAATAATTATTTTTTAATTAATTGTCTTTATAAAATGATTTACCTAAGGAACTGGGAGTGCTTAGTCTTATTTTTCTACTGTCACGAGAAATTACAACTAATACTATTATTGTAACAATATAAGGAAGTGCTGTTAAAAATTGTACCGGTATTCTTACGCCAACTGCTTGCATGTGGAATTGAATTATTGTTAAACCCCCAAATATCATTGCACCAACTAAAATTTTTATTGGGTTCCATGTGGAGAATACTACTAGGGCTAATGCAATCCAACCTCTTCCACCAGTCATATTTTCAATCCATTGTGGTGTATATATCATTGATAAATATGCACCGGCAAGACCACACATTGCACCTCCATAAAGAATACATAAGTAACGAACCAATCTAACATTTATTCCTTGGTTTGACGCTGAGTCAGGCGAGTCCCCAACAGCTCTTACAATCAATCCTATTTTTGTTTTTTTTAAAAAATAGTTTGTTAAAAAAGGCAAAGCAAAAGCAAAATAAAATACAATTGAATGTCCAAATAATATCGGGCTTAAAAAAGGTATAGCATCCTTAAAGCTTTCAAATAAAATAGGAAAATCTTTTCCAGGAATACCAACAAAGTTTTTTCCAATCATCGCAGATATTCCAATCCCAAATATAGTAAGTGCTAAACCGGTAGCTACGTGATTTGTAATTAATGTTTGTGTAAGAAATGCAAAAATTGTGGAAATTAAAACCCCTGCTAACATTGCACCAAAGACTGCTATAACCAAACTTCCAGTAACAATCATTAGTGCGAAGCCCGAAATAGCTCCAATGATCATCATTCCTTCAACACCAAGATTTAGGACTCCTGATCTTTCTGTAATAAGTTCTCCACAAGAAGCTAAAATTAAAGGCACTGCAGATGCCATTATGGATGTAATTATTAGTCCAATAAAATTTATATCTACGATCATTTTTTTGAACCTATAAATTTAATTTTGAAAAATAATAAATAGTCAGATGCAAGAAGAAAAAATAAAATCATCCCTTGAAAAACTTGACCTGTATATTTTGGTATTTGCATAAATATTTGAGCTGTTTCTGCACCTAAATAAGTTATTGCAACGACTAATGATGCAAAAATTATTCCAACAGGATTTAGACGACCTAAAAATGCTACAATTATTGCAGTAAATCCATAATCTGGAGATATTTCTCTATGAAGTTGCCCTATAGGTCCAGTTATTTCCCCAACACCCGCAAGACCTGCGCAAGCACCACTTATTAAAAAAACTAGGATAATCATTTTTTTACCTTTGTATCCAGCATATTTTGCTGTTTTCAAACTGAAACCCGAAACTTTCATTTGAAATCCTAAATATGTTTTATAAAAAATAAACCAACTTATAACTACTGCAGCTAAAGCTAAAAATATTCCAGCATGGATTCTTAAACCCTCAAACAACAAAGGAAGCCTTGCAGATTCACTAAATTGTCTAGTTTCTGGAAAATTAAATCCCTCTGGATTACTCCAAGGTCCAACAACAAGATAGTCTAAAATTAATTTTGAAACATATACCAACATAAGACTAACTAATATTTCGTTTGTATTAAAATAAGTTTTTAAGATTGCAGGAATTGATGCATAAAGCATACCACCTATTGCACCAGCTAATATTACTATTGGAAGAATATAAAATCCCTCTTGATCGTAAAATAATAAAGCAACTCCTCCCGAAACTATAGCTCCAAAAGTTAATTGACCTTCAGCTCCAATATTCCAATTATTACTTTTAAAACAAAATGATAAACCAATTGCTATCAGGCAAAGTGGTGTAGCTTTTAAGAGTAATTCACTGAAACCATATTTATCTGCAATTGGAACTATGAAAAAAAACTTTAGAGCTTCAAAAGGTTTAAATCCTAAAATATAAAAAATTAAACCTCCGGCAACCAATGTAAGAAAAATTGCTAAAACAGGTGTGAGAAAAAAAATGGCTCTTGAAGGCTGATCTCTTTTTACAATCTTAATCAATTTCTCCTCCTCCCATTAGTATTCCAAGTTTCTCTGAGGTAACCTCATCAGCGCTCATTATTTTAGATAATTTTCCTTTATGTATTACTGAAATTTTGTCACTTAATTTTAATAACTCATCAGTGTCTGTAGAAATTAATATTATCGATTTATTTTGATCATTTATTTTAATTAGAGTTTCATGGATATAATTTATCGCTCCAACATCAAGTCCCCATGTGGGATTAAAACAAATCAATAGATCAGGTGATGTTATTAGTTCCCTTCCAATAATCAGTTTCTGTAGATTTCCCCCTGATAGAAATTGACTCTTAAGTTCAATATTATCTGTATTAACATTAAAGTCAGAAATAATTTTTTTTGAGTGCTCTTTAATTCTATTCTCATTAATCAAGCCATTATTAAAAAAATTTGATGATTTAAAATTATTTAAAGCAACATTTTCAAAAATTTTCATTTGTGGAATTGCTGCTTGCTCAAGTCTATCTTCTGGAGAAAATGCCATTAAATATTCTCTTCTTTCTTGTGGATTAAGATCTCCAATAAAATTATTACTAAATTTTATTGAATTCTTGTCTGAAATTATTTCTCCACTTAAAATTTGAAATAGTTCGCTTTGACCATTTCCAGATATTCCAGCTATGCCCAGGCATTCACCTCTATTAACAGAAAAATTAATATTTTCTAAATTGGTTTCAAAAGGGTCTTCACTAGTGAAATTTAGATCGGTAACTTTGATTAATTGTTCTGAAGAAGATATAGATGATTTTTTTTTCTTAATTGTTTTTAAATTTTGACCTACCATTTTAGTAGCAAGTGATTCAATATTTTCATCTTTTATTTTGCTAACAGAAACAAGCTTTCCTCTTCTCATGACTGCAACTTCATCACAAAGTTTCATTACTTCCTTAAGTTTATGAGTTATGTAAATTATTAAAATTTTTTCTTCAGAAAATTTTTTTAAAGATAAAAATAATTCACTTGTTTCCTGTTCAGTTAACACCGATGTAGGCTCGTCCATAATAAGCACTTTGGGATTTCTTATTAAACATCTAATTATTTCAACCTTTTGCTTTTGTCCTGCCGATAGATTTAAAACTGGAACATCAAGATTAATTGAAAAATTATATTTTTTCATAATTAATTGAATTTTTTCTTTTAGATTTTCTGGAGTTTCTTCTGAATCAATAATTAAATTTTCAAACACGGATAAAGTTTCAAAAAGGTTGAAGTGCTGAAAAACCATACCAATGTCATTTTTTTTTGCATCAATTGGAGAGTTTAATTTTAAAATATTTTTATTTAAAAAAATTTCACCTTCGTCCGGTATAATTACACCCGATAAAATTTTTACCAATGTGGATTTTCCAGCTCCATTTTCTCCAAGCAGTGCATATATTTTTCCACTTTCAAATTCCAAAGAAATGTTATCATTAGCAATACAGCCAGGATAAATTTTTGTTACATTTGATATTTTAAGATTTGTATTCATATTTTATTTTAAAGGTATAGAGCTTTTTTCTTTTGATGATTGATATTTTTTTGATAGGTCAATATATTTTTCTTTAATTTCATTAAATGAAACAGTTAATTTATTTTTATCATTACTTTTTAATTCATCGATTAATGTATTAATATTATAACTTTTCCAATAAGAGTTTTCTTTAATATATTTTCCATCCTCAATATTAAATACTTCCTTAAGTATATTTAAATCATGAGGTATATTAAATTTGTTTGAAGTAGATTCATAAGGGAACAAATAATAAAAATTGTTAAACCCAGAGAATGTAATTGCACTTAAACAAAGACTGCAAGGTTCGTGAGAACTCAGAAATATACAATTTTTTTCGCTAGGTCTTAATTTACTATCTAATTCGTAAAACTTTTTTAATGTGTGGATTTCTCCATGCCAAATTGGATTTTCAGTTTCATTATTAGTTTCTGCTACTATTAATGAATAGTCATTTTTATTTAAGATAGCTGCACCAAAAATTTTATTACCGATGTCAACGCCTTTAGCCGTTAGAGGCAAAATATTATTTTTAAATATATCTGAAAATTTATGTAATAGAATTTCGCTCATTTATTTGAATTATCAAATTAAGACCACATTTGTTAGTATAATAAAACTTAATAATGATTTGTTTAATAATTAAAATATACAACTTAAAAGTTAATATTTGATGTTTATAATAGATGGTATGATTAATTAATGAAAAAATTTAAAAGTATATTTACAATTTTACTTATTCTAATTTTATTTTCTGGCTGCCAAACAATTAAAAACAAATCTGATGAAGTAGCAGAAAGAGAAAACGAAAAGTTTGGATTGTTTGTTGGCAAAGATGTAAATGAAATGCGAATGGAGCTTGGATCTCCAAAAGAAGATTTTATTGGAGAGAATGGTAATGAAATTCTAGTCTATAAAACAAAAAAATATGGTATTCCATGTGAAAGAAAATTTGAAGTTAATTCAAATGGTATAATAGTTGGCTTTTCTTCAAGTGGATGTATTTAATTTCCAAAATATAGATAAAACCCAAGAGGTATATAATATTAATACTTGTGGGGATAAATCCCCACAAGCAAGGTTAATACTTATTTAATTTCAATAAGTCTTTTTTTCTTATGATCTGGCAATATTCTTTCACAAGCTATTGTTAAAAGACCATCCTTAAGCTCAGCACCACCTACTTTTACATCATCTGCAATAGTAAATGATCTTGCAAATTGTCTTTGAGAAATACCTTTATGAATAATCTCACCATCTCCATTTTTATCTTCAGATTTATTAATCTGTTTTGTTCTTACAGTTAATAAATTGTCTTCAAACTCAACTTCAACATCTTTCTTGTTAAAACCAGCAAGAGCAACTTCTATTGAATATGCATCTTTACCAGTTTTTCTTATGTTGTAAGGTGGATAATTTGATTGCATGCTCAAACCTCCATTGCCCAACATACTTTCAAATTGGTCAAACATATCGTCAAAACCAATAGAAAAAGGTCGAAGTGAATTGAAAATTGATAGATCCTTACTTGTCATAATAACCTCCTTTATTTAGCAAGTTTATTTTTTATAAGCCCCATTAGGCGACCTATATGATTTATATGGATACTATTATTTTTTTTTCAAGAAACAGAATTATATTTTTTTTGTAATTTTTAAAATAAATGCATAATCAATCGCTATTTCTTCGATGGCCCCATCTCTTCCAGATTTACCTCCATGGCCTGCATTCATTTCTGTTTTTAATAATAATAAATTATTGTCAGTTTTATAATCTCTAAGTTTTGCTGTAAATTTTGCAGGTTCGTCAAATAATACTCTATTATCACTTAAACTAGTTGTAATTAGCATATTAGGATAATCCATCTTTTTTATATTATTGTATGGAGCATAAGAATAAATGTAATCAAAATGTTCTTTATTATCTTTTGCATTTCCAAATTCATCAAACTCTCCAACAGTCAAAGGTAATGAATGATCTAAATTTGTTGTTAAAGAATCTACAAAAGGAACTGCCATAACTATACCTAAAAATAATTCAGGAGCTTTATTAACAACTGCGCCCATAAGCAAACCCCCAGCTGAACCACCCATTCCTATTATTTTTCCTAAAGAAGTGTATTTTTTTTCAATTAAATATTTTCCAACAGCGATATAGTCTGCAAAAGTATTTTTTTTATTTAATAATTTTCCTTCTTTCCACCACTTCATGCCTCTTTCCATACCACCTCTTATATGAGCAGTTACCCAAATAACATCTCTGTTTATTAAGCTTAATCTAGTTGATGAAAATCCAGGAGACATTGAACTTCCATATGATCCATAGCCATATAAGAGCAAATTTGCATTACCATCAATTTTTGTTTTTTTATGCCTAGTAATTGTTAGAGGAACCATTCTTCCGTCATGTGAAGGGCATTCTAATCTTTCAACAATGTAATCTTCAGGATTATGTCCAGATGGAATTTCTTGTTCTTTAACTAATTTTTTATTATGTGTTTTAAAATTATATAAATAAGTTCTACCAGGAGTTTTTGGAGAAGAATAAGAAAGATAGACCTCGTCAGTATTTCTATCTCTTTGCTTTAGTGATATTGAAGGAACAATTACTTTTTCATCTACAAAATTTAAATCATTTTCCTCACCTGTTTTGGGATTTCTTATAATTAATTTACCTAGGGCATTTGAAGTTTCTGATCTAATGATCCAATCATTTAAAAACGCAAGACCTCCAATTAAAACTTCATCTTTAGCTGGAATAAAAGATTTCCAATTTTGATTCGACAAGTCTTGGCAAACGTCAATCTTAAAATCTTCTGCGCCATCGTTTGTATGATTATAGAAATATCCACCCCAAGAATTTACTGAATATATTACTCCCTTTTTTCTTTTTTTAATAAGTTTAGGTTTTGGATTTTCTTCATCTTTTCCAAAATAATACTGTTCAGATGTATTATGATCTGATGTGTTAATAAAATAATACTTTTCATCTGAACTTATACCTATGCCGACTGTGAAAGCTTTACTTTTTTCTTCAAAAATAAGTTGATCATTCTTTGTTGGCGCTCCTAATTTATGTCTATATATTTTTCTTGGTCTATGATTTTCATCCAGTTTCGAATAATAAATAAATTTATCATCCAAACTAAATGTTATACTTCCACTTGTTTCTTCAATTTTTTCGGTAATGAGCTTATTAGACTCAATATCTCTAATATAGATAGTGTAATACTCAGATCCTTTTAAATCTAATGAGTATCCGAGAAATTTATCATTATAGCTTACTTCAAGATCGCCAACTCCAAAATATTCAGTTTTTAATTTGTTTTTTTCTAAATCTCCATTCCATATTTCTTCAACATCTTTGGAGCCAATTTTTTTTCTTAGTTTAATAGAATAGTTTCCTTTTGTAGTTGTTTTAGTCCAATATTCATATTTTTTATCTTTAAAAGGAAGTGATTCATCATCTAGTTTTATTCTTCCTTTAATTTCATCAAAAATTTTTTTTTGTATTTCCTTTGTGTCATTCATATTGTGTTCAAAATAATTATTTTCTTCTTCTAAATATTCTCTAACTTCCCCTAGTAATTTTGAACTATCTTTTAATACCTCTAAAATATTTTTTTGATGTATCCAGCTATAATCGTCTTGCCATGTTTTGTTGTGACAAGATTTTACTTCTGGTTTTTTTTGAAGTTGTGGTATTTTCATTTATACAAAATTTAATATATGAATATTTTTTTTATTACAGTTATAATTTTTATAGTTATTTATATTTTTCTTAATTGGTTTGCAAAAACTTCTTCCAAAAAAATTTCTAAAATGATTAGGTTTTTAATAATAATTTCCTCAGTTTTTTTAGCTATAATTATGGCCTATGCCGGTAGGTTTATATTTTCTTTACCGTTTGTTTTAGCAATTTTGCCTTTAATTAAAACAAAGGCAGGTATATCTTTATTTCAAATTCTAAGACTTTGGGGTCTGTTTAGAGTCTTAAAAAATTCTGGAAGATTTAATTTTAATAATGTTAATCAAAATTTTGATAAAAGAAGTATGTCAATTGATGAGGCCTATAGAATACTTAACTTAAATCCAAATAAGAAATATTCAAAAGATGATGTTCTAAGATCGTATAAAAAAATAATGAAAAAAATACATCCTGATGTTAGTCCTGAATTAAATAGACTTGCAACTATAGTTAATGAAGCTAAAGATGTTATTTTAAATCAATATACTTAGTTCTTTAACTCTAAAACTTTATTTAAAACTTTTTCAATACCTATTGAGCTTGCACTATAATTCGATGAATGATCTAATTCTTCTAATTTAGCATTTTCTGGAATTATTCTATGATGATTTTTACTGTAATCAGAATAAGCTTTAGGAGAGTTTAATAGCAATACTATCGAGGGCTTATTACACTGAGAAGTTATGTGGTGTGAAAAAGAATCATTACCAACATACATGTCGCATAAAGATAAAATTGGTATTATTTCTGAAATATTCATTTTGCTTAAATCCATACAATTTTTTTTTTCAATTTTATTAATAATATTCTTTGATATTTCATTTTGCTCTGGTCCACATTGAATATAAAAATAATAATTGCCTATAGCATTTAACTTATTAATTAGAGATATAAAATTTTTTTCTCCCCATCTTGTATCTGGACCAGAAGATCCAGCGCCAATTACAATATTATAATTATCTTTTGTAAAATATTTTTTTGCATGATCTGTTTTTTTATGATCTATAAAAAATTTAGTCTCTGTAGGACAAGAATCTATATTAAGACTTTCGCAGGTAAATTTATTTGCTGCATTAACTAGATGTAAATTTTTTTTTCTAAATAAGGGATAACTATAAACATTTTTTATTCCTGCTAATTTAGCAGCAATATATAATCTTGGACTTGGATAAAAAATAAATATTTTATTTAATGAAATTTTTTTTAGTAAAATTGATATGTTAGGGATATCAGTTATTTTCTTATTTTTTTTTATTAGAATTACCTCTTTAATACATGGATCATCTTCAAGTGCTTGACTAAGATTTTTGCATAAAGTTATAATTGTTACTGGCCCATACTTTTTAGCTATCTCATGACAATAAGTTAAGTGTAATATATTTGAACCCAAGCCTACATAGTTTAAAAAAACACCTACATTCATTTTTAAATTTACTATTAATTTTTTTATAGAATTAATCTATATTTATATAAGGAATTAACAATTATGATAAATGGAATATATGCGGCTTCATTATCTATACTAAATGAGGATTTAGAACTTGATTATAAAAAGACCACTTTTCATGCAGAACAATTAATTGATAATGGGTGCCACGGCGTAGTATTTTTTGGAAGTACTGGACAGTCTCAATTGATATCTCTAGGAGAAAAAATACAATTAATTAATCATCTTCCTAACAGCAAATTTAAAGAAAAATTTATTATTGGAACTGGTTTGAATTCTTTATCTGACACAATACATTTGATGAAAATATCTAAAACTTTAAATTTTGATAAATTTTTAATAATGCCTCCTGCCTACTATAGTTATGGAGATAAAGATGTAATCAATTTTTATTCAAAGTTGATTGAGCAAGTTAATGAATGTAAAATTATATTGTATAATTTTGAAAAACTTTCAGGATATAGATTTAGTAAAGACTGTATAAATGAATTAGTAGATAAATTTCCAGAGCAAATTGTTGGAGTTAAAGATAGTACATATAATTTGTATGAAGATTTACAAATAGAAAATTTCTCGGTCTTACCCGGTTCTGAAACAAAATTATTAAAAGGACTTGAATTAGGTTGTACAGGAATAATAACTGCAACTGCCAATGTAACATCTTTATTAGCTAGAAAAGTTTATGACAATTTTTTTAATAAATCTCAACAAGATTCAAATAAAAAATTATGTGACGTAAGAGCAGTTTTTGATAAATATAATTTAATATCTGGGCTTCATTCTTTTATGTCTGAGAAAGATGCAATATATAAAAATGTTCTTCCTCCATTAAAATTATTGTCGGAAATAGAGAAAAAAGAAATGCTTTCAAATTTAAAAAAATTAGACTTTAATATTAAAAATTTAAAAGCTGCTTAATATGAATTTAATAAATTTTTTAAATAATTTGTTTAAATATGATGGATTTGTTTTAATTGATTCTAGTTCGAAAAAATATGTAATAGGAAAACCGATTAAAGAAAATCCAATAATTGTAAAGTTACTTGATAAAAATTTAAATTATAAACTACTCTGGAATCCAGATTTATATTTTGGTGAAGCTTATATGAATGGATCTTTGATAATTGAAAATGGAACTCTTTCAGAGTTTTTAGAAATAGCTTTAAGAAATATTGGTAGAAGTGATATTAATATTTATGGAAAAATACTAAATACAATAAAAGGAACCTTTAGATACTTAACAAAATTTAATAAAGGTTTGGTCTCAAAAAATAATGTAAGTCATCATTATGATATTTCAGAAAGTCTTTATGATCTATTTTTAGATGCAAATAGACAATATTCTTGTGCGTATTTTAAAAATGAAAATGATACATTGGAGCAAGCACAAGAAAATAAGATGAATCATATAACAAAAAAACTTAATATTCAGGCAAATCAAAAAGTTTTAGATATAGGCTCAGGATGGGGAACTTTGGCAATACACATAGCTCAAAAAACTAATGCATCGGTGACCGGTATTACTCTTTCTGAGAATCAATTGGAATATAGTAAAAAAAAAGCAAAAGAGTTGAATTTGGGAAATCAAGTTGAATTTAAATTAGCAGACTATAGAGAATTAAATGAAAAATTTGATAGAATAGTTAGTGTTGGAATGTTTGAGCATGTAGGAAGAAAATTTTATAGAAAATACTTTAATACAGTATCGAAACTTCTAAATGACCAAGGTATTGCGCTAATTCATACAATTGGCTCTAGTAATCCACCAAGAAATCCTCAACCATGGATCACTAAATATATATTTCCCGGAGGTTATACGCCAAGTTTAAGTCAAATAGCTAGACCAATTGAGGACTCTGGTCTAATTATTTCTGATATGGAAGTTTTAAGGATGCATTATGCTCACACATTAAGAAATTGGAAAGAAAGATTTTTGTCAAAGAAAACTACTGTTTTAGAAATGTTTGATGAAAAATTTTTCAGAATGTGGGAATTTTACCTTGCTAGTTGTGAAATGGCGTTCAAATGGGGAGATCAGGTTGTATTTCAGTTGCAGTTAACAAAGGACAATATATCTGCTCCTACTACTAGAGACTATATTTATTAATATATTACTGGTAAATCAGTAAATTGAATCAATGAAAAAAAAAAGAAAAAAAATAAATAAAAATAAAAAAAAAACCACTTCAAGAAAATCAAAAAAAAATATTAAAAAAAGAAATAAAAAAACAAAAAAAAGTATAAAAAATAAAAAAATTTATAAAAATAAAAAATCCAAAAAAAAAATAACAAAAACAAAAAATAAAAAAATTTCAAAAAAAAAGTCAGATAGTTTAATTTCTAAATCTGTAAGATTAGAAGAAAGCCTAAAGTCAAATTTAAGTTTTAAGTTTAAATTTGACCTTTTGGCTATAGATAGATTTATCTCAAAATTTTTTCAAAAAATCGAAGAAAAAATAAATAAATTTAAAATATTAAGATTTGAAGAAAAAAGAAGATTAAAATTAGAAGCAATTGAAAAAGCTGAAATAGAAAAATTAAAAATTGAGAAAGAAAAGAAGGAAGAAGAGGAACTACAACTAAAAATCAAAGAAAAACAGTTAAAAGATGAGCAGAGATTAGAAAGAGAAAGAAATAAAGATATAAAATTGTTTTTACGAAAAGAGCAGGCAATTTTAAGGAAAGAACAAGCAGAAAGACAGAGAAAATTTTTAGAAGAACTTAAACTTGATAAGCAAATTGAGAAATTCAGAGTTAGAGAAGTAAAAGAGTTAGAAAAATTAGAAAAAATATCATTAAAAGAAAAAAGAGAAGATTATTCAGGACTTCAAGAGAGAATAGAAAAATTAAAAAATAAATATCGTCTAATTAGAGATCAAAAAATCAAAGAAAGAGTAGAAGCTCTTGGTGTTAAAATAATAGAAGGTGATGATAGAGAAACTCTTTTAAAAAAAGAAAGAGAATATTATTTATCAAGACAAAAAATAGAACTAGCTTTGGAAAGTTTTTATAGAAGTGCTAACAGCTTAGTTTTTCAACTAAACAAGAGATATATTACCAGACATATGTCGATATTAAAGTGTATCGACAGAAGATTTGAAACAGGGGAAATTTTTATTAAATGGGATGAATCTATAGATGAGGAGTGGTTAATATTGATTTATATAAAAGATAATTCTCCAGATAAAGGTATTGTAATAGAGGATAAATCAAACGAAGAAAAAAGCTTTTCTCATGAATTTAAACCAAGTGAAATATTTAAAGCATCAGATTTGATGGTTGATGCTTTAACACAGTTAATATCCAGAAAAAGAAATAAAAAAGAACAATAAATTAATAAAAGCAATACTTTATTACTCACTTACATAAACAGATACACCTCTAGAATTTATATCAATATCAAATTTTTTATGTAACGGAGGAAATGCTCTTTGAGAACAATCCAATCTATCGCAAGTTCTACAAGACACACCTATTGGTAATTCTGATTTTTTATCATTTAAATCTAAATTTTCAGTATATACAAATTCTTTAGCATATTTGGCTTCACACCCAAGACCAATTGATAACATACTTTTTTTTTGCCCATATCTTCCGACCCCTTTCTCTACTGTTCTTGCAATGCAAACATATTTTTCTCCGTTGGTCATTTTACTCACTGCAGCCTGAATTACTCCAGGTCTAGAAAAGGCAGAGTAAACATTCCATCTAGGACACGCACCACCATAACGTGGTATTTCTATTCCTGATAACGAAAATCTTTTAGAAATATTGCCTGCAACATCAACTCTTAAAAAATGAAAAGGAATTCCTGGAAGATCTGGATCTTGCAGACAAGTAACTCTATGAGCAACCTGTTCGAATGAAGTAGCAAATGTATTCTGCAAAAGTTCTAAATCATATTTTAATGTTTTGCATTCCCTATGAAATAGTTTGTAAGGCATTAAAATTGCTGCACCACAATAATTTAATAAAGCAACTCTAGTTAGTTTTTTTGCTTCTTCAGAAGGGAAATTAAAAGTTGATAAATATTCCTCTATTTCATTTGAAGCACCTTCCTGAGAAATTTGTGCGGCAGCGTGGAGTTTTTTAGTCTCTATTGAAAGATAATCTGACAAAAATAATTTTTTTTCTTTTTCTTTATAAATTTTTGAAAAAGGTTTTCCTTCTTCAGGAATTACATCTTTTACAACAATACCATATTCATCATTTAAAAATTCACAAAGTGCAATATATCTTGTTCTATTATGTTGTTTAACTTTTTCAAAAATATTATTTGCAAAATTTTCTAATTTTGGAAAAAAATTTTTATTTTCTTGTAAAAAATCTGAAATTACCTCTCCTGGAAAAGCAGCTTTTCTACTATCAATTATTTTTCCAGATATATTTTCAAGTTTATTTACAATTTCATGATCTTTTTGTTTAAAGTTGTCGCCTAATTTAATTAAAGCTTTTGCAATTTTTGGATTTGTATTGACTAAATCTTTTACTTCTGGACCAAGAATATCTAAATCTTCAAACAATTCATCTGATAGTAATTCTGAAATATTATTTTCTAGATTTAAATCTGTTTTGCTCGTTAAATCTGAAAGCTCAATTTTTAGTTTTTCACAGACTTTTAATAATAAATCTCCATCTATTTTTCTTTCACCTTTTTCAATTAGATTTAAATAACTTGGAGAAATACTTAGTTCTTCAGCAAGTTTATTGGCTTGCATGCCTAATTGTCTTCTAAAAGCCTTTATTTTTGGACCTATTTTATTGTCTATTTTACTCATTTTACTATTTGTAAATTTTGTAAATTTATTTTTACAAAAAATTTATCATATTTACAAGTAAAATCAATAATTAAGTGGATTTTGTAAATCATGTAAATTATAAAATTTACATAATGGAAAAAAACAAAATTAAAAGCACTGAAAACAACCAACAAATCACTAGTCAACAAGAGCAATCTGAGCATCAAACTAGAGGGGTTTATCTAAGAGATGATCATTGTGATTGGGGATCAAGTGGTATGAACGAGTTTACAGAAGAATTTACTCAAAATAACTAGTTCATAAGTTTAACTTAAATCTAACCACCATCAATAGAGGGAAATGTAATTATGTCAGCAGAAAACGTATCTTATGATCTAAAGAGATTTGCAGGAATAAAAAGAGATTATACTCCAGAGGAAGTAGAAAGATTGAGAGGATCGGTTAAAATTGAGTATTCAATGTGCAAACATCAATCACAAAAATTGTGGAAATTATTAAATACAGAACCCTATATAAATACTCTTGGATCGCTTTCTGGAAACCACGCAGTTCAACATGCAAAAGCAGGATTAAAAGCAATATATCTTAGTGGTTGGCAAGTAGCGGCAGATGCGAATAGTGCTGGTGAAATGTATCCAGATCAATCATTATATCCTTATGATAGTGCACCAAAATTAGTTGAAGCAATGAATAATTCTTTAATAAGAGCAGATCAAATACAACATATGGAATTAATCGATGGTGATATGAAAGAGAATAAAAGAGTAGACTATATGTTGCCAATTATAGCTGATGGAGAAGCTGGTTTTGGAGGACCTTTAAATGTATTTGAATTAGCAAAGAAATTTATTAAAGCTGGAGCAGCCGGAGTTCATTTTGAAGATCAACTTGCTAGTGAAAAAAAATGTGGTCATATGGGAGGTAAAGTATTGGTACCGACTGGTACTATGATAAGAAATCTTAAAGCTGCAAGATTAGCAGCTGATATTGCAGATGTTCCTCTTATAATTCTCGCTAGAACAGATGCTAATGCAGCTAAGTTAATCACAAATGATTTTGATGAAAACGATAAACCTTTCTTAACTGGCAAAAGATCACCCGAGGGTTTCTTTTATGTAAAAGATGGAATTGAACAAGCAATCTCAAGAGGACTTGCTTATGCACCTTATGCAGACTTAATATGGTGTGAAACTGCTACTCCAAATTTAGAAGAAGCGAAAAAGTTTGCAGATGCAATTCATGAAAAATTTCCAGGAAAATTATTAGCTTATAATTGTTCACCTTCTTTTAATTGGAAAAAACATTTATCTGATGACGAAATAGCATCATTCCAGAAAAAAATTGGAGAAATGGGTTATAAGTTTCAGTTTATTACACTTGCAGGATTTCATACACAAAACATTGCAATATTTGAATTAGCAGAAAAATATAAAACTGAAGGTATGACTGCTTATTCAAAAATTCAACAACATGAATTTTCTAGAGAAAAAGATGGATACACTAGTGTAAAACACCAAAGAGAAGTTGGGACATCTTATTTTGATGCAGTTTCAAATACAATAAGCTCAGGAAAAAGTTCAACTACTGCAATGGAAGGTTCAACAGAATCAGAACAATTTTAGTTTGATTTCAATTTCTGAACTTGATCCCATGCAGAATTAATAGCTCTCATTTTTGCTTTGCTTTCATCGATAACTTCTTGAGGAACTCCTTTACTCATAAGTAAATCAGGGTGGTGTTCTTTACTTAATTTGAGGTATCTTTTTCTTATTATTTCAATTGTATCATCGGGATGACTTTCTAATACAACATAAGGATTAAGCTTATCTGATGATTTTCTACTTTCTTTAATGCTATTAAATTGAACTTCTGTTAAACCAAATATTTGAGAAATATGTTCAATCATTTTAAGCTCAGCATTACTTACATTTCCATCTGCCTCAGCTATGTAAAAAAGTATATTTATAACTTCTTCTAATACATTTATATTTCCTCTATAAATTTGTGCAATTTGTTGAGCGTATGGTTCATATCCCGCACTTTCTTCCTTAGCTTTATTAAATATTTTTCCCACTTGATCTATTTCGTTTTCTGGGATTTTAAGTTTGTCTTTTACCGCTATAAGTTCTTCTTTGCTTATTTGACCATCAGCTTTGCTTAGTTTAGCAGATAGTACTATTAGAGATAATGCAAAAATCTGTTGAGGTTGAGCAAAAGATTTAAATCCACTTGAAGATCTTGCTCTAGATATTTTTCCTCCTATTAAAGAACCCAATAACATTCCAAATGGTCCTCCTAAAGATAAACCTATCATTCCACCAATTAAACTTCCCCAAATAGCCATTATTCAAAATTTTTTAATCTATATTCCCAATTACCCATCTTAGAATAAGAAACCTTAATTATTAAATTATTTTCTGGATTATACCATATATCGAAATTTAACTTTTTATCATCAGGTAAATTTTGATTCTTTGATTTTAATTTATAGTGTTCAGTTAAATATTCTTTATTATTTATATTAATTTTTTCTTTTCCAATAAAGGTTACAATTTGCTCTTTTATACTTCCCGAAAGAGGACTTATTTGTTTAGATGATGTAAAAATTTTATGATTCCACCAATTTCCAATAATGCAATCCAAGCTAGCTTCCCCTTTATATGAAGATCCGTCAATTATAAATTTTTTCAAAGATTTATCGTAATTCAAATTTACATATTTTTCCTTATTATTTTGAAATGTATTTGATTTAAAGTAAATTAAATTATCATTTTCGTATTTTTCTGTTGCTTCACTTAAAATCGAAAAGACAGTAACACCCATTAATTTGACTTTAAACTTAGTATAATTTTTTACAGTCATAATATCATTTTCCTTTTCGAAGTAATAATTTGTGTAACCAATTACTTCTCCATTTCGAACAACATCCATTTCAATTTTTTTTAAACCCTCATAATGACTTGTGTGTGAAAATGCTTTAGAGGCAAATAAAAATATTACTAATGGATATATATATTTTCTCATTTTATTGGATTTTAATTTAAGAATGTATAAATAATAGTAAAAAAAATGTTTTTATCTATAAAAAAAATACCAAAAGTCTCTTGGAGCTCAAAAAATCCATTTAATATTAAGCCTAAATTTTCTTCAATGTTTTTTTTATGTCTAGGTTTAACATTTTTTGGATTGGGTGAAGGATTGTTGATAGTTTCTAATTCTGGTGCTTCTCCCTGGAGTGTTCTTGCTCAAGGAATTTCTTTAAATGTTAATTTATCTATAGGTGTAATTACTCTAATAATTAGTATTACTGTTTTGCTATTTTGGATTCCTCTGCGGCAAAAACCAGGAATTGGTACAATTTTAAATGCTTTGATAATTGCTGCAATGATTGATATTTGCATTAAATTTGTACCTACGCCGGAAAGCTATTATTCCCAATTATTACTTGCTTTTATTGCAGTTCTGACAGTTGGGCTAGGTGGTGGAATTTATTTAGTAGCTAATTTAGGAGCTGGTCCTCGAGATGGATTAATGGTTGGTTTACAAAAAAAAACAAATCTCCCAATAGCAGCAGTTAGGGCATTTCTTGAAATTTCAGTCGTTAGCATTGGTTGGTATTTAGGAGGCACAGTGGGCCCCGGCACTCTATTATTTGCATTTGGTATTGGGCCAGCAGTTGCATTGGGATTATATTTAGTAGGAAAAATATTCTCTTAAAAAGTGATATCTACAACCATATAGATTTTATAGAATCACTTAATGTGGTTTGTTAGAAAAAGACTGCATAAATTTGTTAGATTAACAATTAGACCACCCTGAATAGGGTGATGATTTATTAGAATATTCCAATTAGCAAATAAATTCCGTAAACACCAAAAATTACTCCAGTAAGCCGCAACAAAATTGAAGATATAGCAGTTTTAATTGAGAAGTAACCTATAGCTACACCAAACAGATGTAGAGCTGATGTACCACAAATAAATCCAATAACAAATAAAATTGGATTCGCTGCCGCAGGAACTTCCAGTCCATGGGCAATTCCGTGAAATAAACCAAAAATACCAACAAAAACCATTATTAATTTTGGTGGAATTTTTTTTTCAATACTAATTCCAAATCCTAAAAGAATAACTGATAGAATAATTCCTATTTCCACAAAGTAAAACTCATCAATAATTAATAAAAAACCAAACAAACCTCCAATAGTCATGATGATTACAAAAGTTGAAGGAACTGTCCAAATAGCTCTCCCACCAATCTGTGCAGATAATATTCCTACACTTATCATAGCAAGAAAGTGATCCAAACCTAATACTGGATGAGAAATTCCATCATAAAATCCAATCTTTCCAAAAAATGCGTGTGCAAGTACTGGTAATGGATAAATAACTGAACATATTAGAAAAATAAAAAAATTTTTATTAAACATAATTTTTATTTTTATAAAATATTTTTTTTATTATTAGGTAAAATATAAAAAATAAAACTAATAATATTATATGAGGAATATAAGCTGCAACATCAAATTTCTTCCAGTGAATTATATCCATATATGGTCCAATATAAAAAATTATTGGTGCCCAAGTCAAAATTTTTTCAAAAGTATTAGAACCAAAATATTCAGCTTCACCAACTGCTAAAGAATAATTTCCAATATTATCGTTGTTATAAACTTTAATTATGTAAGTTCCTGATTGAATTAGAAAACTTTTTTTAAAACCTGTTTCCTTATTTATTTTTCCACCAATTTCTGGACCTTTCCAATACCAATCTCTTGCATATGGTTCGTACCAAGGTTCCCAATTAAATTTAGATCCATTAGCTTGGTATAAAATATTATTATTTTCATCTAAAACATCTATAGATAGCCACTTATAATTTTCATTAACTTTTGGACTCAATATTCCTGCATAAAAAAGAAAATCTTTATTACTTGTAATTTTGTAATAATGAGATTTTCCAATTAACTTTCCATAATACGCTTTAGAAATTTCAGGATAAATTATTTCGTGTGGATTTTCTAAAGAAGGGGAATATTTTATTAATTTTGGTTGATGAGCAAATGCTTTGCTAAAAATAAAAAATAAAAAACAAAGTAATAATAATCTCATATAGTTAATATTATAATTGTAGGCACAAAAAAAAACCCCCGATTAACGGGGGTTTTAAATTTTTTACATAGTTGAAAGGGGATTACATTCCCATGCCACCCATTCCTCCCATACCACCCATTCCACCAGGAGGCATTCCGCCACCAGCAGCGTCTTTTTCTTCTGGTTTGTCAGCAACCATAGCTTCAGTTGTTACTAATAAACCTGAAATTGAAGCGGCATCCTGAAGAGCTGTTCTTACAACTTTTACAGGGTCAATAATACCTTCTTTGAACATATCAACGTATTGCTCAGTTTGAGCATCATATCCTTGTGAAGGTTTTTTTGTTTCTAAGAGTTTGCCAACAATAACTGAACCATCAACGCCAGCATTGGTAGTAATTTGTCTGATAGGAGCTTCTAAAGCACTTTTAACAATATCTACCCCAGCTTTTTGATCAGATCCTTTTACTTTAACTTTATCAAGATCTTGCGAAGCATAAAGAAGTGCACAACCACCACCAACTACTATTCCTTCTTCAACAGCAGCTCTAGTTGCATTCAAAGCATCTTCTACTCTATCTTTTTTTTCTTTTACTTCCACTTCAGTTGCTCCTCCTACTTTTATTACTGCTACTCCACCAGCTAATTTAGCCAGTCTCTCTTGTAATTTTTCTCTGTCGTAGTCTGAGCTTGTTTCTTCGACTTGTTGTTTGATTTGATCACATCTTGCACTGATGTCAGATTTTTTACCTGAACCACTCACAATTGTACTATTTTCTTTATCAACTTTTACTCTTTTAGCTGAACCTAGATCATTAATTTTTACATTTTCTAATTTAATTCCTAGGTCTTCAGAAATAACTTGTCCACCAGTTAAGATAGCGATATCTTCAAGCATTGCTTTTCTTCTATCTCCAAAACCAGGAGCTTTAACTGCAACAACTTTTAAACCACCTCTAAGTTTGTTAACTACTAAAGTTGCTAAAGCTTCTCCTTCAACATCTTCAGAAATTATCATTAAAGGTCTTCCAGCTTGAACAACTGCTTCTAAAAGTGGAACCATTGGTTGTAAATTAGTTAATTTTTTTTCATGCAAAAGAATTAATGGATTTTCTAATTCTGTAGTCATTTTTTCCGCATTAGTCACGAAGTATGGTGAAAGATAACCTCTATCAAATTGCATACCTTCAACTACATCAAGTTCAGTTTCTATACTTTTTGCTTCTTCGACAGTTATAACTCCTTCGTTACCAACTTTTTGCATAGCTTGTGCAATCATGTTCCCAATTTCTTTATCACCATTGGAAGAAATTGTACCAACTTGAGCAATCTCATCACTATCTTTAACTTTTTTAGCTGAAGAAATTAGTTTTTCTTTAACATGCTCAACTGCTGCATCAATTCCTCTTTTAACATCCATAGGATTCATTCCAGCTGTTACATACTTACAACCTTCTTTTACAATTGCTTGTGCAAGGATTGTTGCTGTAGTTGTTCCATCTCCAGCTTCATCATTAGTTTTGCTAGCAACTTCTTTGACCATCTGAGCTCCCATGTTCTCAAATTTGTCTTCAAGATCAATTTCTTTTGCAACAGAAACACCGTCTTTTGTAGTTCTTGGTGCACCATAAGATTTGTCTATAACAACATTTCTACCTTTAGGTCCAAGAGTGACTTTTACAGTGTTTGCAAGAATATCGACTCCCTTAAGCATTGATGATCTAGCTTCTGAATCGAATTTTACTATTTTAGCCATTATAAATTCTCCTTACTTAATTATTATTTACCTGACGAAATACCCATAATATCTGACTCTTTCATTATGCTGTATTCTTTGCCGTCTATTTTGACTTCAGTTCCTGACCATTTTCCAAAAAGAACTTTGTCACCAACTTTAACATCCATAGGGATGATTTTACCATCTTCAGTTTTTGCTCCACCACCTACGGCAATAACTTTACCTTCTTGGGGTTTTTCTTGAGCTGAATCTGGAATGATAATACCTCCAGCAGTTTTTTCACTACTGTCTAATACTTCGATTAAAACTCTATCGTGTAATGGTTTGAATTTCATACATAAACTCCTTTAAATTAGCATTCATATAAAGACCTGATCGAATTTTTTCAAGATACATAAGAAAATATATAAAATCTAAAAAAGCCAAGAATTAATGAGATTTTTAAGCTATATCTCAATAATGGTGAAAAACTTAGATCAAGAAGGATTAAAATCTATAATTAATAGATATGATTTATTCTTCATAGACTTGTGGGGAGTAGTTCATAATGGAATTGAACTATATGAAAATTCAATCAATGTTTTAGACAATTTAGCAGCAGCAAAAAAAGATTTCATTCTTTTGACTAATGCACCAAGACCTAATGAAACTGTAATTAATTTTCTAAAAAAAATGGGGTTGAAAAAATATTTTGAAAATGTTTTTACATCAGGGGAGGCAGCTCATAAATATTTGATAAGTCATCTTGGAAAAAAAAATTTTTTTCATATAGGTCCAGCAAGAGACTTTGATTTATTTAAAAATATTGAAAAAAATAATGTTTTAAATATTGAAGATGCAGATTACTTTTTATGTACAGGTTTATTTGAAGATCAAGAAAATGACTTAGATTACTATAAAAAATTATTATCAAATCATACTTCAAAAAAAATGATATGTACAAATCCCGACTTAATTGTTGATAGGGGAGAAGAAAGAGAATATTGCGCTGGTTCTGTAGCGAAATCATTTGAAGAGATTAAAGGAGAAGTAATTTACTTTGGAAAACCACATCCACCTGTTTACAATCTGTCAACAAACATTATAAATAAAAAAGTTTTATGTATTGGTGATAATTTAAACACCGATATAAAAGGAGCAAATATTCAGAACTTTGATTCTTTACTTATAACAAATGGAATTCATAAAAAGGAAATTTTAGATACTGAATTAATGAGCGTATTAAAAAAATATGAAACTAGAGTTAATTATATTCAAAATAATTTAAAATGGTAAAAAAAATTAAAGTTTACAAAAATTTTAAAATTAACAATTCTTATAAAAATTCAATTATACTAATCGGTAATTTTGATGGATTGCATTCTGGTCATCAAAAATTATTTAAACAAGCGGAAAAATTTAAAAAAAAATTAAATTTAAAATTAGGTGTAATTACCTTTGATCCTATACCAAAAATGTTTTTTGATAAAAAAATTAAAAATTATAGATTATCAAATTTTGATCAAAAGGTTAGTTACTTTGAAAAATTTAATGTTGATTTCTTAATTAACAAAAATTTTAATAAAACGTTTTCTAAAATTACTTATAAAAAGTTTATAGAAAATATTTTGTATAAAAGTTTAAAAATAAAATATATTTTTGTAAGTAACAATTTTAGATTTGGATATAAAAGGGAAGGGAATGTAAAATTACTAAAAAAATTTCAAAAAAAATACCAATATAAATTGATCAATCCAAAACCTTTAATAATTAAAAATAAGGTTATCTCATCTACCTTGATCAGAAAATTACTTCAAAATGGCGAATTAAGTTCGGCGAATAAAATTCTAAAAAGAAATTGGTCAATCGAAGGCAATGTTGAAAAAGGTAGGATGATGGGAAAAAAAATTGGATTTCCTACATGCAATATTGATATTAAAAATTATGTATTGGCCAAAACAGGAGTATATGCTGTAAAGGTAAATGTTAAAAAAAATAGAAAAATTTATGGAGGGATAGCAAATCTAGGCTACAGACCAACGTTTAATCAAAAAAAATTATTATTAGAGGTAAATTTATTTAATTTTTCTGGAAATCTTTATAATAAAAAACTATCAGTAGAATTTTTAAAATTTATTAGAGGAGAAAAAAAATTCAATGGAATTGATGATCTGAGAAATCAGATAAAGAGAGATCTTTTAATCGCAAAAAAAGTAAAATGAGCAAAGAACATATAAATCTTCCAAAAACAGCTTTTTCAATGAAAGCAAATTTACCAAATAAAGAACCAGGAATCATAGAATATTGGCAAAAAATAAACTTATATGAGAAACTCAGAAAAAAAAGTAAAGGTAAAGAAAAATTTATTTTACATGATGGTCCTCCATATGCGAATGGCAATATCCATATGGGAACTGCTTTAAACAAAATATTAAAAGATATAATTACTAAATTTCATCAAATGGATGGTAAGGACTCAGTTTATGTTCCAGGATGGGACTGTCATGGTTTACCCATAGAGTGGAAAATTGAAGAACAGTATAAAAAAAACAAAAAAAATAAAAATGACGTTCCAATTGTAGAATTTAGAAAGGAATGTAGAGATTTTGCTAACAAATGGATTAATGTTCACAAAGATCAATTTACAAGACTCGGTGTAATAGGAGACTGGGAAAACTATTATTCGACGATGAGTTTTGATGCTGAAGCTCAAATTGTAAGAGAGCTAGGAAAATTTCTTAAAGAAGGAAGTTTATACAGAGGTTACAAGCCTGTATTATGGTCCACAGTTGAAAAAACAGCATTAGCTGATGCGGAAGTAGAATATATGGATCACGTATCAGACACAATATATGCTGCTTTTCCTATTAAAAAGACAAACTTAAAGGAAATAGAGGGTTCGAATATAATTATTTGGACAACAACTCCATGGACTATACCAGCAAATAAAGCTTTAGCTTACAATTCAAATTTAATTTATTTAGTAGTAAAAATTAAAGATGATGGTGATTTTAAAGATAAAAAAATAATAGTTGCAAAAGATCTTTTAGAGTCTTTGATAAAAGAATGTGAAGTTCAAAGTTTTAATATTGAGAAAGAATTTTCAGGTAAAGAATTTGAAGGAACTATCTGTACCCATCCATTTTTAGATATTGGTTACGATTATGATATTCCAATGCTTGAAGCTAGATTTGTTACAACTGAACAAGGTTCGGGAATTGTTCACTGTGCGCCAAGTCATGGCCCTGATGATTTTAATTTATGTTTAAAAAATAATATTAAAGCTTTAGAAACAGTAGATGATGATGGGAAATATACAAAAAATATAATTAAATTTGAAGGTACTCATATTTTTAAAGCTAATCCTATAGTAATTGAAAATTTAAAAAACCAAAAAAAACTTCTTGCTAATGGAAAGCTAACTCACTCTTATCCACATTCATGGAGATCAAAAGCTCCACTGGTTCACAGGGCAACGGCTCAATGGTTTATATCTATGGAAAGTCACGGTTTAAGAACAAAATCACTTAAAGCAATTGATGAAACTGTTTTTTATCCAAGTAAAGCCAAAGAAAGAATTAAGTCGATGATTGAAACCAGGCCAGACTGGTGTGTATCAAGACAAAGGGTATGGGGAGTTCCTTTGCCAATTTTTTTATCTAAGAAAACTGGAGAAGCATTAATAGACGATGAGGTTTTTGAAAATATTGCAAAAATTTTTGAAAAAGAAGGTTCTGATTGTTGGTTTTCTGATGAAGATCAAAAGTTTTTAGGAAAAAAATATAATTCTGAAGATTATGAAAAAATGAGCGATATCGTCGAAGTCTGGTTTGATAGTGGATCAACTCATTCATATGTATTGGAAAAAAGAGAAGATTTAAAATGGCCTGCTTCAATGTATTTAGAAGGGTCAGATCAACACAGAGGTTGGTTTCACTCATCGTTGTTAGAGTCATGTGGAACAAGAGGAAGAGCTCCTTTTGAAAGTATTTTATCTCATGGTTTTGTAGTTGATGGAAAAGGGCTTAAAATGTCTAAATCTACTGGAAACGTTATTTTACCCGAAGAAGTTTTGAAAAAATATGGAGCAGACATATTAAGAATTTGGGTAGCATCATCTAATTATGCAGAAGATCTAAGAATTGATTATTCAATTTTAGATCAGCACGCAGAATCTTATAGAAAAATAAGAAATACCTTTAGGTATTTACTTGGAAATATTCAGGATGATTTTATTGATAAAAATTTTGAAGATTTAAATATTGAACAACTTCCTGATCTTGAAAAATATATGTTGCATAGAATTTATTTAATGAACAAAAATTTTTATAATTATTTTAATTCTTATAATTTTCATAATTTATATAAAGAATTATTAAATTTTTGTACAGTTGAGTTATCTGCATTTTATTTTGATATTAGAAAGGATCTTCTTTATTGTGATCCAATAGATTCAAAAAAAAGATCTGACTGCATCTTAGTTTTAAATATAATACTTAATTGTTTATTAAAATGGTTTGCACCAATACTATCATTTACGACTGAAGAAATTTTTAGATTAATTAATAAAAAAGAAGATGAAAACAGTATTCATCTAAAAAACTTTATCAAAATACCTGAAAACTGGAATAATGAAGAATTAAACTCAAATTGGGAAAAAATCAAAAAAATTAGAGATGAAGCAAATGTAAGTATTGAAGCTCAAAGATCTGAAAAAATAATAGGCTCAAGTCTAGAAGCTAACATTGAAATAACAATTAAAGATAAAGAGATTTTTGACATAGCTCAGAAATATGATTTTTCTGAAATTTGTATAACATCTTATGCCTTAATCTTGAGCGACAACAATTTAGAAAAAGATATTCAGGTTATTAGCTCAAAAGCTGCAGGAAATAAGTGTCCTGTATGTTGGAAGATCAGGGAAAATGCTTGTCAAAGAGCAGGGCAATGTCATCTTGTATGATAAATGTTAAAAGTAAAAAAATATTTATTTATATTGCAGTTGTATTACTTGTTTTTGCTTTAGATAGAATAAGCAAATCAATAATTCTAAGTATATTAGATGATACAGGAAAAGTTGATATTTATGTAAATTCATTTTTAAGTTTATTTTTAGTTTGGAACAAAGGCATTGGATTTGGACTATTTTCTTTTGATAAAAGTTCTATTTATAATGGAATTACATTAATAATATTAATAATAAACTTAATAATAATTTATTTAATTTATAAAGAAAATTCTCCAAAGACTTACTTTTTAGCTATTATATTAGGTGGTTCGTTTGGCAACTTATTTGACAGGTTATATTATACTGCAGTTCCTGATTTTATAGATTTAAATTATAATGGTTATCACTGGTTTATTTTTAATGTTGCGGATATATTCATTACATTAGGAATAATTTGTCTTATTTTTGCTGAACTTTTTAATTATAAAAAAATAAAATGAAAAAAAATAAATTAAATATTTTAATAGTTATTATATTTTCAATTTTTTTGACTTCGTGTCAAACTGCTAAGGAAGTTTTTGGGGGGAAAAAAAGATCTGACCAAGGTGATGAGTTTTTAGTAGAAAAAAAAAATCCACTAGCTCTGCCACCTGACTATGACAAACTTCCTACCCCAGGAAATGAAAAAGTTTCACCAAGTACTTTTAGCGAAAATAATGAAGTAAAAGATCTTCTAAACATTGAAGAAAGTGACTCAAATAATGATAATGATAGCTCAGGGGATATAGAAAGTTCAATTATAGAAAAAATCCAATAAATAAATGTTTACTAAAAACATAAAATTTAAAAATTTTATAAAAATAAAAAAACCAAAAATTAATAAAATCCTCAGAAGTATAATTAAAGATAAAAATATCATCGAAAAATATCCATTACTGAAAACAATGGATAAAAATTATAAATATACTTTTAAAAAAAAAAATTTTTATTTTAATCTATTTTCAGAGTTTAATATTCTTGGTATGGGCGGTTCAATACTTGGGTCAGAGGCAATTTATAATTTTTTAAAGCATAAAATAAATAAAAAATTTAACTTCTATAATACTTTGAAACTTCAAAATATTCCAAAAACGCATAAAAAAAATATCAATATAGTTATATCAAAATCAGGTAATACTCTTGAAACGATATCCAATTTTAATTTGTTATTAAAGAGTCAAAAAAGAAATAAAAATATAATTTTGTGTGAGAATAACAAAAATTTTTTAAGATCTCTAGGAAAAAAATTAAAAGCAGAAATTTTTGAACATAAAAATTACATTGGTGGCAGATATTCAGTTTTATCTGAAGTGGGAATGTTGCCTGCAGAATTTATGGGACTTAATGAGCAAAAATTTAAGAGATTTAATTATTTAATTAATAATAAAAATTTTATTAATGGTTTAATTCAAAATGTAACTTCAATATTTAATTTTATTAAAAATGGCAAAACTAATTTAGTAATTTTAAATTATGATCAAAAATCAGATAGTTTATTTCAATGGTACCAACAACTTTTGGCTGAAAGCTTAGGAAAAAATAAAAAAGGAATATTTCCAATAGTTTCTTCGATGCCCAAAGATAATCATAGCTTAATGCAGTTATTTTTAGATGGGCCAAAAAATAATTTTTATACAATTTTTAGTGTAAGAGAAAAAAAATTAGAAAAATTAGACAAAAATTATTTATTTAATAATTATTCAATTTTAAAAAATAAAAGTATTAATAAAATTTTAGAATCCCAAAAAAAAGCAACTGAAAATATTTTTAAAAAAGAAAAAATTCCCTTTAGAAGTTTTGAAATTATTAACAGAAACGAGGAATCATTGGGGGAGCTTTTTTGCTTCTTTATATTAGAGACAATTCTTCTAGGACATTTATTAAAAGTAAATCCGTTTGATCAGCCTAAAGTAGAGTTAATTAAACGCGAAACAAGAAAAATACTAATTTAACAAATCTTCCCAAATATAATCTTAGATAAACCGTAATTTTTTTCCTTAGAAATAATTAAATCTTTGCAAATATTTTCAGAAATTTTTTTATTTCTATGAATTATGATTAAAGTATTTTTATAAGTTATTTTCATTTTTTTTATTATTTCAATTAATTGGTTTAATTTACTATCTTTGAAAGGGGGATCTAAAAATATTAAATCGAATTTAGATAGATTGTGTTGAGTTGGATTGATACTAAAAACATCTTTTTCAATTATTGTTGAACTTTTATTTAGATCTAATAAATCTAAGTTTTTTTTTAGTATTGTAATTGAGTTAGAATAGTTTTCAAAAAAAGTTACATTTTTTGCTCCTCTAGATAAACACTCTATTCCAAAAGAACCTGTTCCTGAAAATAAATCAAGTATTTTAGCATTGTTTAATTCCACATATTCATCTTGAGAATGATTTATTATATTAAAAATTGACTCTCTAACCATATCTTTTAATGGCCTAGTTAATTTATCTGTAGGGTTAAGAATTTTTTTACCTCTTAAATTTCCTCCAATTATTCTCATTTATCAATAACTTTGAAACCTATATCAGATCTGTAAAATCCATTTTTCCAATTTAATTTTTCTATTTGATTAATAGCTTCATTTCTAGAGTCTAAATAATTATCTGAAATTGAGACAAAGTTTAAAACTCTTCCTCCTACAGCAAGAATAGCATTATCTGAAATCTTGGTTCCAGCGTGGTATATAAAGTTATTATTGCTTGATTTAATCTTTTGTAGGTTGGGTATATCAATATTTTTTTTATAACTTTCAGGATAACCTTTTGAACATAATACGATACATAGGCTTTTTTTTTCAAACCATTCAATATTTTTTTCTTTGAGATTGTTACTACAACTCGCAATAATTAAATCTAATAAGTCTGATTTTAATAGGGGTAAAATAGTTTGACATTCAGGATCTCCCATCCTTACGTTGTATTCAATTAAATATGGTTCATTATCCTTTATCATTAATCCTGCATATAAAAATCCATTATACATTTGACCCATATCTTTTATAGCTGTTAAAGTTGGTTTAATAATTCTATTAATTATTTTTTCCTCTAAATTTTTATTAATAAGTTTTGAAGGAGCATATGATCCCATTCCTCCAGTATTTTTACCAGTATCACCTTCTCCGACTCTTTTATGGTCTTGAGCTGTATTAAAACTTTTAAAACATAATCCATCAGAAATAACAAAATAACTCATCTCATCACCTTCTAAGAACTCTTCTACTAATATTTGATCTGCTTTACCAAATTTTCCATTGAATATTTCTATAACTGCATTTTTTGAACTCTCAATATCTTTGCATATATACACACCCTTACCTGCTGCAAGCCCATCTGCTTTTATCACTAAGGGCATTTTTCTATTTTGTAAAAACTTAAATGTTTCCTCTTTATCTTTAAAAATCCCAAAATTTGCAGTTGGGATATTATATTTTTCGCAAATTTTCTTAGTAAAAATTTTAGAACCTTCGAGTTGAGCAACTTTTTGATTAGGCCCAAATACTTTAATATTTTTTTTATTGAGATAGTCTACTATTCCATTTACCAAGGGCTTTTCAGGTCCTACTATGACTAAATCAATTTTTTCATTTTTTATAAATCTATAAATTTCATCAAAGTTATCCAGTTCTAAATTTACATTTTTTCCAATCGAGTCTGTGCCTGCATTTCCAGGTATACAATAAACTTTATCAAGCTTTTTCGATTTTGAAATTTGAACAGCAAGCGCATGTTCTCTACCGCCACTTCCTAGAATTGCAATTTTCATATAATTATTTTATATCTTAAAAATGCAAAACAAGTTAGCAAAATTAAAGTATTTACCAAACAACTTTGAAATTTTAGAAAATGGCGATCATGTTATTTGTGCAATTTCAGGTAAAAAAATATTAATAGAAAATTTAACTTATTGGAATGTTGATGAGCAAGAACCATACTTTTCATATGTAGAAGCATCCATAAAACAAAAACAAAAAAATAAATAAACTATTTTTTCCACCTATCGTGAGTCCAAATCCACTGATCTATATTTCTTAATATCATTTTCTCTAAAACTGTATTTAAAAACTTAGTAATATCTTCAGTGTTTTTATTTGAGCTCACTTTGATTGGCTTAGAAATATGCATTTTAAAGTAATATTTATTCTTTCTTTCAATATAAATTGGAACAAGCTCACATTTATATTTTTTTATTATTTGTGCAGGAATTGTAGTAGTAGAAGCTAAATTTCCAAAAAAATTTACTTTTGATCCTTCCCTTACTCTTTGGTCAATCATTAAAGCAACAGAATTTCCTTTTTTTAAATTTTTGATAATTTGTCTTGTGCCTGCTATACCTTTTTTGATTTGATTTTTACAAATATAGTTTTTTCTAATTTTTTCCATTATGTTATTTAAAAAAGTATTATTAAGTGGTCGGTAAATAGCAGATAATTCAATTCCCACCTTTTCAATTTGCATAGCCATTAATTCAAAATTGTTAAAATGCCCAGATACAAAAACTACATTTTTTTTTTCCTTTTTAATGATTTCTAAGTAATTTTTTCCACTTATTTCAATATAATTGTCAAGATCACCGTTTCGGAAATTTTTTAGAAAAGGATATTCTGAAAAAATTCTTCCATAATTTCCTAAAACATTACTAGCAAGTTGATTATAATTTTTTTTTGTAGAAATATTTGATTTTTTTATATTTTCAATTATTGATTTTTTCGATCTGAATATAGGGCCACAAAATTTACCAATTAAATATCCCAAATTAGATGAGATCTTATATCCCAATAATTTAAATAATATGAATAAAAAATAAACAATTATAAACTCAATAAAATAAATTATTTTTTTCATAATCTTTCAACTAAAAATTTTGAGAAATTTTTAATATTTTTAACGTTTAAGTCAATTTTAAGAAATTTAATATTTTTTTTATTTTTTTTATTTAATCTTAAATAATCCTTTTCAGTAGTAATAATTTTTAGATTTTCCTTTTTAGCTAACAATTTTATATCTGAAATATCCGAGTCAGAAAAATTATAGTGATCTGGGTATATAAATTTATCTTTAATTTTAAATTTATATTTTTTTAAAGTTTTTTCGAATTCTGATGGGTTACCCAGGCCGCAAAAGAATAAAAAATCACTATTACGATTAAAGGTCCTTAAATTTGTTGGAACATATTTTGCTTCAAATACTTTTATATTTCTATTTATTTTTTTAAAATAATTAAAAAGTTTTTTATTTTTATTTTCTCCATTTAAAAAAATAGCATCATAATTTTTTATTTCGGTTATATTTTCTCTTAAAGGTCCAGCAGGAATTAGAAAATTATTGCCTAGACCATCAGAACTATTGAAGCATGCAATTCTAATATTGTATTTAAAACTTTTTTCCTGAAGACCGTCATCTAAAATTGCTATTTGATAGTTTTTTTTAGATGCTATTTCAAGAGCTTCTTTCCTACTGCTTTTACAAATTAAATTTCCACTTTGTTTCAAAATCTTTTGTTCATCTATTTGATCATAATATTTTTTCTTAATAAAAACTGTTTTATACTTTTTTTTTAATATTTTATTTATCATAATAGATAATGGGGTTTTACCAGTACCACCGACATACAAATTTCCAATACAAATCGTTTTAATTTTGAATTCTTTTTTATTAGAATTTTTTTTTAAAATATTGATGAAAAATGTTACTAAACTTAATGGATATAATAAAATTGAAATTAAATTTATACTATTCCAAAAGAGTGGTCTATTAATTTTCATTATATAAATTTATTTATTTCGATAAGATTTTTTTTAAGAATATTAATTCCTATCAAATTTAATTTTTTAATAATTTTTGAGTTTTGTTTGTATTCAATTTTCTTCTCAATAATTTTTTTCATATTATCGATATTATTTGCCTTTGTTGAAAAGCTTAATTTTGAGAGCATCTTATAAACTTCTTTAAAATTTTGAATATTTGGACCATGTAATATGTAATTACCCAATCTAGCTGGTTCAAGTGGGTTCTGTCCCCCATGTTTTATTAATGAACCACCTAAAAAAGTTACTTTTGATAATTCATAAAATTTTGGTGCCTCTCCATATGTATCAACAATATATATATCAGTACTTTTAGAAATTTTCCTTCTGGATGATCTAATTACTGTATTTAAATCAATTCCCTCAAGTTCATTATTAATAGAGTTTGTTCTATTTATATGTCGTGGAATAATAATAGTTAGTAAATTTTTATATTTTGATTTTAATTCTTTATGCAATTTTCCTATAAACAATTCTTCATTATAATGTGTACTTGCAGCACAAAAAATTAATCTATTTTTGAATTTTTGTTTTGTACTTTTATCCAAAAACTTTTTAGACTGACCAAAATATTTCAGATTTCCTGCAAATTTAATTTTTTTTACACCTAATATTTTTAAATATTTTATGGTTTCGGTATTTTGAGGTAATGCTAAAGATATTTTTTTAAAAATTTTGATTGCAAAAGATGGAAATTTCATCCATCTTTTAAAACTCTTTTTGGTAATTCTTCCATTTATCAAGATGATCGGAATTTTATTTTTTTCCAAATTATTAAACATATTTGGCCATATTTCTGAGTCTATAAATATAGCAATCTTTGGTTTCCAAAAATTAATAAATTTATTAGTTAAATAATTTGTGTCGATTGGGAAATATATGTGGGTAGTTTTTTTAAATTTATATTTTGAAAATATAAGAGCCGAACTAGTAGTGGATGAAGATAATAATATTTTACTTATTTTTTTATTTTTTTCTAGTTCTTGAATTATTGGAATAACACTTAAAATTTCCCCTACACTTGCACCATGTAACCAGACTGTTTTTTTTAAATTTGGTTTTTTCGAATATATACAAAATTTTTCTAAAAATCTTTTAGGATTTTCTTTTCCTAGAATTATTCTGATTAAAAAAATTAAGGGAGAAAATAAAATGAAAATTAATCCTAAAACTTCATAAATAAAAAACATTAATTATTTTTAATCTGTTTATTATAAAAATTTTTATAAATTTCTGAAGATACAAGTAAATCTTTATGTTTACCTTCTGCAACAACCGATCCATTATCAATGACATAAATTTTGTCAGAACTTAAAATTGTTGATAATCTATGAGCAATAACAATTGTAGTTTTATTTGAAGTCAACTCAACAAGTGCTTTTTGAATCTTTTCTTCAGTTTCAGAGTCTAATGATGAAGTAGCTTCATCAAGAAGTATTATTTTGCTATTTTTTAAGAAAGCACGTGCAATAGACAATCTTTGTTTTTCTCCTCCAGATAATTTAACACCATTTTCACCTATTATAGTTTCAAATTTTTTATCAAGATTATTAATAAAATCTAAACTCATTGACATTTCTGCTGCTTTGTAAATTTCATCTTTAGTAGCCTCTGGTTTTGCATATTTTATATTATTAAAAACTGTGTCATCAAATAGAGTAGTATTTTGATCTACTATTGAAATTTCTTTTCTTAATGATGAAAGATTTATATCTTTTATAGACTGTCCATCTATTAAAATTTGACCAGAGGTTGGATCATAAATTCTAGGTATTAAGTTTAATAATGTAGATTTTCCTGAACCACTATGACCCACAAGTGCTGTCATTTTCCCACCTTTAAAATTCATGTTAATATCTTTTAATACTTCGTTTTTTTCATTGGACTGATAATTAAAATTTACTTTGTTGAAATTTATTAAAGCATCATTTAAATCAAGATTTTTTTCATTTTCATTCAATGAAATTTTATTTTGATTATCAATAATAGGTATTATTCTTTTTCCTGCCGATAGGCCTTGGCCAATTCCAACATTGATAGTCGCAAGTGATTTCACAGGCTGATAGGCTAGCATCATAGCTGCAAGAAACGAGAAAAAGTTATTTATACTCAATTGCTCATTCATTATTAATTTTCCTGAATAAAAAATTAATATTCCAATTATTATACCTGTCAGTGTTTCCATTATAGGTGTTGATCTATAATAAATAGTATTAATTTTTATTGACTTTTCTTTAAGGTCATTAACAAATTTTTCTGATCTTATATTTTCAAATTTTTCCCTTTGAAAAATTTTTATTATTTTATGATTTTTAAATAAATCAATTAAATATTTATTTAAATCCCCTGATTTTTCTTGAGCCTCAGTGACTACTTTGCTCATTCTTTTCCCCAATCTTTTTGCTATTATAGATGCAATTGGAATCATAATTATTGCTATTAATGAAAGTCTCCAATTTTGAATAAACATAACTGTTAATAAACCAATTAATGTTAATCCATCTTTAAAAAAATTTAAAAATGAATTGCTCAACATTCCTGTTATTTGATTAACATCAAAGTTTAAATTGGATATATATTTTCCTGAATGTTTGTTTTCTACAAGCTCGGTATCAGACTTAATGAAAGACGATAACATATCAGTTTGAATTTTTTTTTTGACTTCTTCTGAAACATTAACCATCAGATATTTTGCCATATATAGTGAAATTCCTTTAGTAGCAAAAGCCAATACTATTAAAAAAGGAATAACTAAGATTAAAGTTTGATCTTTATTAATAAATATTTTCTCAATTGCAGGATCCAAAAGCCATGCTGTTGCAGATGTACTTCCCGCTACTAATATTGAAAAAAAAACTGCTAAAATTATTTTATTTAAATATTTTATTGTATAATCTTTGAATAATCTTTTTAATATTTCGATATTTGTCATTTTTAAATTATTTTACCTATAAGTAAATTTACAAAAATTACTAAACCAACAAAGTTATTACTTTTAAACTTAGACAAACAGCTCATTGGATCATTCACATTTAATTTATATATTTGAAAAAAAATTAATTGAAAAACAGAAAAAATTAAAAATAAATAATAAATTAAACTAAATTTCATTAGTAAACCAATTAAAATTAACGATGCAATAAAAGTTAAATAACAAATTAAAACAAATTTTTTTGGGTTATTTTTAAACTTTATTGAAGTTGATTTAACTCCTATAATTTCATCATCCTTTATATCTTGATATCCATATATTGTGTCGTAACCCAGTGTCCAAAATATGGCTCCAAAATAAAATATTAAAGGAATTAAAGAAATATCATTTTTTATTGAAATCCATGCTAAAACTAGTCCATAATTAAATGTGATACCAAGGAATAGCTGTGGCCAATATGTAAATCTTTTCATTAAAGGATAAGTAAAAGCAAGAGGCATAGAGATTAAAGCCATCAATATCGTAAATTTATTAAAATTAATTAAAACTAAAAAAGCTATAGCGCATAACACTGAGGCATAAATAGCTGCCAATCTGATTGAAATTTTACCAGATGCAATTGGCCTATCTTTAGTTCTTTCAACAAGTTTATCAAAATTTTTATCTGATATATCATTAACTATGCACCCCGCTGATCTCATTAACACTGATCCTGAAAAAAAAAGAGCACCATAAAAAATGAATATTTCTAAAGACAAACCAAAGTCATAAGCAAGCGTAAGACCCCATATACAAGGCCAAAATAACAACATAAAGCCAATTGGTTTATTCAGTCTTGTTAGTTCAATTAATAATTTGATGTTTTGCATTATAATTTACTTGTAAATAACAAAGGCTAGATTCATAATCAAACTGATTCGTATGAATATAGATTACACGGTAACTGCATTAATGTTTCCAGCTATACCTCTTTTAATGAGTGTTTATAGTAATAGATTTCATACTTTGAGTAAGCTTATTAGAGAGCTTCATGATGAACATGTCTATGAAAAACATATACCTCCTCAATGGAAGAAACAATTCATTAATTTAAGTAGCAGAATTACAATTATAAGATGGACGATATTGTTTGCTGCATTTGGTTTTTTATTTAATATGTTGACAGTATTTGCTCTTTATTTGGATGAGTTATTCTTTGCTAGAATAATTTTTGGTACTTGCTGTTTATCAATGATAGTATCAATTATTTTTTTTATCAGAGAAATTCAAATATCAACTAATGCATTAAGACTT
>QCJD01000004.1 GCA_003216255.1 Pelagibacteraceae bacterium AG-404-N13 | reverse complement strand
TACTTCTATTTTTCATCTGATCCAACCGTTCCAATTACATTGCACCCTAAACTTTTTGCCCATTGACCAAATATTTGTCCAACACCACCTGCAGCTGCATGAAATAAAACAGTATCTCCCGATTTAACTTTATAAGTTTGATGTAAAAGATAATAAGTAGTTAAACCTTTTGTCATTAAAGTAGCTGCTACTTCAAAATCAACTCCCTCAGGTATTTTAACAATTTTGCTAGCAGGAAAATTTCTATGTGTTGAGTAGGAGCCCAAAGGTATAGCTGCATAGGCTACTTTATCTCCAGCTTTAAAATTTTTAACATTAGATCCAACTTCAGTAATTAAACCAGCGCCTTCAAGACCCAATCCAATTGGAAGTTTTAAAGGATAAAGACCCGATCTATGATAAGTATCAATATAGTTTAAACCAATTGCTTTTTGTTCAATTGATACTTCGTCTTTACCAGGTTTTTCTAAAACTATATCTTTAAGCTCTATAACCTCTGGTCCTCCTGTTTTATTAATAATTGCTGCTTTCATTATTTTACAAATGTACCATTATGATAATCTTGAACTGCTTGCAAGATCTCTGCTTTAGTATTCATTACAAATGGTCCACCTCTAGCAATTTCTTCATTAATAGGTTTGCCCGAAATAACTAAAAACTTAGCATTTGATTTAGCTTTAACAGTTAAATTTTCACCTTTAGATAATAATATTAGAGTACTATCTTGAATATTATCATGTTTGTTATTGCCAATTTCAATTTCTCCAGTGACTAAATAAATAAAAGAATTATGGGTAGAGGGTAACTTAAAATTAAACTCTTTATCCTTATTTAATTCTACATCAAAATAGACTGGTCCAACATTATGTCCTTTTACAGGTCCTTCAGCTTTTTCAAATTTTCCTGCAATGACTTTTATTTGTTTATCATGATCTTTATGAACACTCATTTTATTTGCATCAATATAAATATACTCAGGTTTGCTCATTTTTAATTTAGCAGGCATATTGATCCATAATTGAAACCCATGAAGTCGACCCTCAGACATTGCGGGCATTTCAGAATGAATTATTCCACTACCTGTCTTCATCCATTGAACATCACCTGAAGACATTCTACCTTTAGCACCAGTACTATCTTCATGCTCAAACTCACCTTGAAGCATATAGGTCACAGTTTCAATTCCTCTGTGAGGATGAGGAGGAAAACCACCAATATAGTCATCTTTGTTATCTGATCCAAATTCATCTAACATTAAAAAAGGATCAAAATAATTAGGCTCAACCCCTATGCTCCTTTTTAATTTAACCCCAGCTCCATCGGATGCAAGAATAGGTTTAATAATTTTTTTAACTTCAATATTTGACATTTATTTTGAAAATTTTTTTTCTATACTAAAATCTCTTGTTCCGTTTACTAAAATAAATAAAAATCCACCTGCTATAGCAATATTTTTTAGAAAAGATGTAAGTTGCATTTGATCTGAAAAATCATTATGAAAAATTATAGCTGTTGCAATACAGAATAAGCTTAATAAGCCAGCAGCTATTTTAACTTTATAACCCACAATAATTAAGATTGGTCCAATGATTTCCAATATAATTGCAGGTATAATTAATATTCCTGGCATTCCAAAACTTTCTATCCAATCGACGGTACCCTCGTAATTACTTATTTTAAAAACTCCATTTAAAAGAAATATTGTTGAAATCAAAATTCTTCCAAATAAATCTAATATATTTCCCATAGACCAAACTAATTAATAATTTTATTTTAAAATATCAAGTAACTGACTTAGATTTTTAACCTGTTTTTTTGGTAAATAATCTAAGTTATCAAAAATACCATCATTTCTGTTAACCCAAATGGCATTATAACCAAAATTTCCTCCACCGGAAACATCCCAAGTATTTGCACTTAAGAAAACAATATCTTCTTTTTGAATTTTGTATTTTTTAATGGGGATCTCGTAAACTTTTGAATCTGGTTTAAATATGCCCACTTCTTCTATAGAAAAAATATCATCAAAAATATTCTCTAAATTATTATTAGAAACCAACTGATTAAGAAGAGAATGAGTTCCATTTGATAAAATAGCCACTTTATAATTTTTTTCATTTAATTTATTTAATGTATCCTTTACTTCTGGGTAACATGATAAAACTTTATAAAGATTCAATAGTTCATTTTTCATACCTGTTTCTATATTAAAAACTTTCATTGATTTATCTAAGCTATCTTCTGTTATTTTCCAAAAATCTTTATGTCTTTTCATTAAACTTCTTAGCCAAGTATATTCTAATTGAGTAGTTCTCCAGTAATTTGCAAAGCTCTCCCATTTATCTCCTATTTTTTCTTTACATTTTTCAGCTGCAGAATTGACATCAAATAATGTACCGTACGCATCAAATATGATTGCTTTAATATTTTTCATAAACTAACCTATCAATATGAGTAACATTAGATTATTTTTTGCAAAAAGTTTATCTATTAATTTGACTGACAAACTTGATAAATCTCAATCTCACTATGTTTCAAAAGTTATGAGAGTTAAAGAGAATGAAGTTTTCTCTTTATTCAATAGCAGTGGTGAATGGGAAGCTAAAATTCTGAATATTTCAAAAAATATAGTTGAGTTCAATGTTAGGAAGCAATTAAGAAAGAAAGAAAATATAAAAGAACTATGGTTGGCTTTCTCACCTATTAAATCAAATTACTTTAATTTTATGATCCAAAAAGCGACTGAGCTGGGAATAACAAGGTTTATACCAATAATATTTGAAAGAACTATTGTAAGAAAGATAAATAAAGAAAGATTAGAAAAAATAATTATTGAGGCCACAGAACAATCAAATCGTATTAATATCCCTACACTTGAAAAACCTCAAAATTTAAAAAATTTTTTAAGCAATAATTCAAAAAAAATAGATTTAGTATTTACTGATTTAAATACATCAAAAAAGAAATTAGATGTTGGTAAGGAGGGTAACAAGCCACTTTGTGCAGTAGTAGGACCAGAGGGTGACTTTTCCGAAAAAGAAAGGGAACTTATTTTAAATTTTAAAGATGTTAAACAGATAAATATTAATCAAAATATTTTAAGAGCTGAAACAGCAACAATTTCTATTATCTCTATAATTAGTTATATTTTAAATTTATAAATATTTTTTGATAATTTTGATAGATTTTTTAATATCATCTCGGTGGGAAATCATTGAAATATATTTTCCATTTTTAAGAAGTATAACTGGTGTACTATGATCAATATTATAATCACCATTATCTAAAAAAATTTTTTTACTTATTACACCCCAAGATTGATAAAGAAGGAATATTTTTCCTGGATCTCCAGTAATCCCTATAAATTTATTGTCAAAATTACTTAAATAATCTTTAATAATTTCAGGAGTATCTCTTTCTGGATCAACACTTATAAAAAAAACTTTTATATCTTTTTTTTTATTTCCTAATTTTTCTAGAACAATATCCATTTTATTTAAAGTCATTGGACAAACGTCCGGACAATTTGTAAATCCAAAAAAAATTGCTGTTAAAGGTCCATCAAAAGACTTTTCGGTAATAGTATTATTATTCATATCTTTTAAAGAAAAATCAGAACCTTTAAATGCTGCAATTGATTCATCTTTTTGGCTTTTCATTGATAAAAAAACTGGCAGCATAATAAATAAAAAAATTACCAGGCAACCAGCCAAAACGCTTATTGAAGTTTTTAATTTCATTGTTGTAAAATTATTTATACTAACTATATAAACCTTATGTCTATCATAAAGAAATTATTTGGCGCACTAACACAAAAACCATGGGAAGAAAACCAGGTTGCAATTGATAGTACTCATTCAGGTCGAACTTTTAACCTATCAAATCAAATGTCAGCTGTTATTATAATTTTTGGAGTGAGCACAGCTATATTTAGCTTGATATTTACTGGCTATCTTTATTCTCTACCTCCAGAACAAGATACAACATTTATTTTAAAAACTTCTTTAGTTTGGATTAATACTGTTATTTTAATTTTTGTAACATTTTTCTTTAATAAAATTAGTAGCGATCTTAAAAAAAATTATACCAACAAAATTAAAAAGAATTTGATTTATGTTGGAGGTTTAAGTTATTTATTTTTATTTTTGCAATTAATTTTGTGGTATCAACTTATGAAATCAGGACACTTTGTTGATACAAATACTTACTTTTCATCTTTCTATATATTTACAGCGTTACACGGTATTCATCTTCTGGGAGGTTTATTTTTTTGGGGAAAAGTTTCTTCAAGAATATTTAAATTAGATGAAAAAGAATACTGCGAAGAAGAAAAAAATATCAATGCCCTAGCACTATATTGGTTTTTCCTATTTATTGTTTGGGTAGTTTTCTTTGCTATTGTGTTCATCTATAACGATGCAGTTATAGCTTGGTGTAAATCTTTGATTGCTTAATTTTTTACAAAAATAAAACTAAAATAGATCCAACTACAGCAATTATTATCAAAAGTTTATTTACAGATTTTAAATATTTTTTAGTTTCAGGTTTAATCTTGTCTTTAGAGAAGGCGCCAGCTCCTAGCGATATGACAATGAAAAAAAGTAAAACTAAAACGAGTATTGTTATCAGGATTCCTAGTTTTCCGAGCATATTATTGTTGTATATAGTACTTTATTTAATAGAATTTTATGACATTTTGTCATAGGTATTTATAAAATTATTATTCTATATAGGCTGCTATGCATCCAGGTATTATATTTTTTTTAGTTATTCTCGGTTCTGTATTATTCCATATTTTTACACCTTGGTATTGGACTGATATTGCTTCAAATTGGGGCGGTATGGATGATACAATCACACTAACTTTTTGGGTTGGTGGCGGTGTTTTTGTAGCAGTTTGTCTTTTCATGACTTATTGTGTTTTTAAATTTTCTTATAAAGAAAATCGTAAGGCTGAATATAAACCTGAAGATAAAAAATTAGAAAAAATTCTTACTTGGGCAACAACATTAGGAGTAATAGCATTGTTAGCTCCAGGGCTAATTATTTGGAATCAGTATGTAACTGTTCCAAAAAATGCACTAGAGGTTGATGTGATGGCATGGCAATGGGGATGGCAATATAGATTGCCAGGAAAAGATGGAAAGTTAGGAACCACACAAGTTATAAACATAAACGATGAAAATCCTTTCGGAATTAATCTAGATGATCCATATGGCAAAGACGATGTTATGATCCAAAGTGATGCAATAAATTTAGAAAATAATAGACCTGTAAAAATTTTATTGAGATCAGTTGATGTGCTTCATAATTGGTATGTTCCACAATTTAGAGCAAAAATGGATGCTGTGCCTGGTGTGGTTACATTTTATTGGTTTGAGCCAAACAAAACAGGAGAGTATGAAGTTTTATGTGCTGAATATTGTGGTGTAGGTCATTATGCGATGAGAGGATCTGTATTAGTTCAAAATGAACAAGATTATGCTACATGGCTAGGAGAACAAGAAACATTTTCAGATTTAATTGCAAAACAACAAGATTTGGTAATAGGAGATACAAAATTAGCTCAAAAATAATAATTTAAATAAAAAAAAAGATATATATATAGAAGGAATAAATTTATGTCAGACGAATACGATAATAACAAAACATACCAAGCACAATCCTCAGAGACAATGGGCGGTTCTGCTCCTGCTTCTCCGGATATGGATTACGTCAGACCAGCAGAAATTCCAGATCAAGAATTATATCATGGACATAGTTTTATTACTAAATGGGTTTTTTGTCAGGATGCAAAAGTCATAGGAGTTCAGTATTTTCTTACAGCTGTATTCACAGGTGTTGTTGGATTAATTCTTTCATGGTTAATGAGATTACAATTAGGTTTTCCTGGAGCTGCAGGATTTATGACTGCAGAACATTATTACCAGTTTGTGACGATGCATGGAATGATTATGGTAGTTTATTTTTTAACGGCTCTATTTCTAGGTGGGTTTGGTAATTACTTAATTCCTTTGATGGTTGGAGCAAGGGACATGGTTTTCCCTTATGTCAATATGATAAGTTTTTGGATGTTCTTTATTGCAGTAGCAGTTTTAATGGCTAGTTTTTTTGTTCCCGGAGGGCCTACAGGAGCCGGATGGACATTGTATCCTCCACAAACAATTTTACCAGGAACTCCTGGCGCTGGTATGGGAATATTATTGATGCTTGTTTCTTTATCTTTATTTGTAATTGGATTTACAATGGGTGGATTAAATTATCTAATTACAATTTTACAAGCTCGTACTAGAGGAATGACTTTAATGAGAATGCCATTAACAGTTTGGGGGATATTTACAGCAACTGTATTAGCGATGTTAGCTTTTCCAGCACTTCTAGTTAGTGCAATTATGATGACTTTAGACAAAATTTTAGGAACAAGCTTTTTTATGCCAACAATTATTCAAGCAGGAGAAGTGCTTGATTATGGTGGTGGAAGTCCAATTCTTTTTCAACATTTATTTTGGTTTTTTGGCCATCCAGAGGTTTATATTGTAGCGTTACCTGCCTTTGGTATAGTTTCTGATCTAATTTCTGTTCACTCAAGAAAAAATATATTTGGCTACAGAATGATGGTTTGGGCCATTGTTGGAATTGGAGCTTTAAGCTTTTTTGTTTGGGCGCACCACATGTATGTTAGTGGAATGAACCCATGGTTTGGATTTTTCTTTGCAACAACAACTCTTATTATCGCGGTTCCCACCGCTATGAAAGTATACAATTGGATTTTAACTTTGTGGAGAGGTAACATTAGATTAAATACTGTAATGTTATGGTGTCTAGGTTTTATCGTAACTTTTGTAAATGGAGGAATTACAGGGATTTTCCTTGGAAACGTTTCTGTTGATGTTCCATTATCTGATACGTACTTTGTTATTGCCCACTTCCATATGGTTATGGGTATAGCTCCATTAATGGTTATTATGGGTGCAGTTTATCATTGGTTTCCTTTAGTATCAGGAAAATTTTTAGATGAAAAATTAGGCAAATGGCATTTCTGGTTTACTTTTTTAGGCGCTTATTCAATCTATTTCCCAATGCACTACTTAGGATTTATAGGAGTACCAAGAAGATATTTTGAAATGTATGATAGTCCTTACATGACTTCTGCTGTTGGAATGAATGAATTCATAAGTATGGCAGCGTTTATAGTTGGAGCTGCACAATTTATTTTAATTTATAATATTATTAAAACTTTAAAAGTCGGAAAAAAAGCAGGACACAATCCTTGGAAAGCCAATTCTTTAGAGTGGTTAACTTCAACAGTTCCACCTGAACATGGAAATTTTGGTGAAAGACTACCTGTAGTTCACAGATGGCCATATGATTTCAGTGTTCCTGGAGCAAAAGAAGACTATATTACACAAACAACTCCACCAAGTGAAGTTGTGCATACAGAGGTAGAAAAAACATAAAGAAGTAAATATGTCAGATCCAAAAATAGAAGGCTTGCAACTTAAACCAGGCTTTAGAGGAATGGCCGATGATACTGGCTCCGATCAAACAATGTTTAAGGGTGTGCATTGGGGCAAGGCAATGATGTGGATCTTTTTATTAAGTGATACATTTGTATTTAGTTGTTTTTTAATTTCATATATGAAAGGCAGAGGTTCAACACTAGTAGATTGGCCTTATCCAAGTGAAGTATTTGCATTACATGTGGGCGGTGTTTCTGTCCCTTTATTGCTTATAGCAATAATGACATTTGTTTTGATCACAAGTAGTGGAACAATGGCATTAGCAGTTAAATATGGTTATGAAAAAAATCGGAAGATGTGTGGTTGGTTAGTCTTAGCAACTGCATTAGGTGGATTAACTTTTGTTGGAATGCAAGCATTTGAATGGAGTAAGCTTATAGAGGAAGGAGTAAGACCTTGGGAAAATCCTTTTGGAGCTGCACAATTTGGATCATTTTTCTTTATGATAACAGGATTTCATGGAACGCACGTATCTATAGGAGTTATTTTTTTATTTATCTACGCTTATAAAGTATTTGCAGGTCACTACGAAAATGGTGGTAAAAGAGGCTGGTTTACAACTATGAAAGGTGATTATGTTGAAATCGAAATTCTTGGTTTATACTGGCACTTTGTAGATTTAGTATGGGTATTTATATTTGCATTTTTTTACTTATGGTAATTTAAATTATGGTTAAAGCGGAAAAAAAAGAACAATCAGCATCTACACATAAAATAGGAATTTATATGTGGATTTGGGGCTTACTATTTGTCCTAAGTTTCTTTTCTTACATGGTTGATTGGTATAATTTTCAAGGGATGCTTAGATGGTCTTTAATATTGTTTTTTATGTTTTTAAAAGCTGGACTAATTATGGCATTTTTTATGCACTTATTTTGGGAAAGATATGCTTTAGTCAATGTTCTTTTATGGCCAATGACTGCAATTGCTTGTTTTATATTTCTTATGGTAGCAGAATTTGAATATACTTTATTTTCACGTGCATTCTATTTTGTTGTTGGGGGAGGAGCATAACAAATGGATGGATACGATTATTTAGCTGGTTTTTTATTGTTGTTCGTATTTTTTATTTATATAACGTGGTTTGGATTTTCAGTTAAGGTTGAAAATCAAAAAGATCAGCCAGAAAAAATTTCAATTAACCCTTATGATCAAGTTCCTTTACATAGAAAATTAATCGATAAAAAAAATGATAAAGTTGGAATGTTTGACTTAGGAAATCATATTTTAATAATCGGTCTTGTTTTAATAGTAATTTTTGTATCACTGAATGTTGAGTAATAGTGAACACAAACACAATAAATAAAAAAACTGTTTCATTAAACTTAATATCTTATTTAAAATCTTTAATTCAATTAATGAAACCGAGAGTTATGTCTCTGGTTATATTTACTTGTGCAGTTGGGTTATTAACTTCCCCAAATCAAATTCCACTAATTGACTCATTGATCTGTATATTTTTTGTAACAGTAGGAGCGGGAGCAGCTGGAGCTTTAAATATGTGGTATGAAGCAGATCTTGATAGTTTAATGACCAGAACATGTCTTAGACCAATTCCAACTGGAAAAGTTAGCAAAGATAATGCTTTAATATTTGGAGTAGTTTTATCAACCGTATCAGTAATAGGACTTTATTATTTTTCAAATTTTCTTTCAGCTACATTATTATTTATAACGATAGCATTTTATGTTTTTGTTTATACTATTTGGCTTAAAAGAAAGACTCCTCAAAATATTGTAATTGGAGGTGCGTCTGGAGCTTTGCCACCAGTTATTGGCTGGACTATTGCTACAAACTCTTTGAGTCTTGAACCAATTACATTTTTTTTAATTATATTTTATTGGACACCATCACATTTTTGGGCATTAAGTTTATATAAAGCTAAAGATTATGCTAAAGCAAAAATCCCAATGTTACCAATTACCAAAGGGGTAGAAGAGACAAAGAAAAAAATATTTGTTTATTCATTATTCATGTTGCCAATAGTTGTAATTCCTTATGCAATTGGATTTACTGGCAAACTGTTCTTGGCAGTATCTTTGATATTAACAGTATATTATAATTATATTTGTTACGATTTACTTAAATTTAAGAAGAACAAATTTGAGCTTAAGAAAGCCCAAAAAGTATTTGCATACTCAATTTTCTATTTATTTTTACTATTTGTTTTATTTCTTGTTGACCAAATAATTAAATAAAAATTTTATTATTCGTTTTTTATAATATAGTTTTATTATTTAAGATGTTTAAGAAAAAAGATTCTTCCAAGATTTATATAGTAGGCTTTTTTCTTATTCTAATAATTTCCTCTATAACTGCAGCAATAATTTTTGAAAAAAAAACTAAAGTTGCTGGTCAAAAAATAATAACATTAAATTTAGATACCAAAGTAGAAGATAATCTTTCTTGGAACTTTTCTACCAATAATAATGCTATGCAAGTTAAAGTTGGCCAATTATATAAAGTTGATTTTAATGTTGAGAATTATGGTTCAAATCAATCATCTGGAAAAGCCATTTATAATGTTAAACCAGAAACATTAAAAAAATACTTTGTTGAAATTGACTGTTTTTGTTATAAAAAACAAACTTTGCTACCTGGCGAAATATCAACATACTCAATTACTTTTTATATTGATCCAATAATGATAAATGATTTAAGGTTTCGAAACTTGAATAGTATGGCTATTTCTTACACTTTTTTAGATAGCAATAATGGTTAAAAGAAAATTATGAAATATGTAAGCACAAGAAATAATTCAGAAGAATATAATTTTGAACAAGTATTTATTAAAGGATTGGCAGACGATGGAGGTCTTTATGTTCCAACATCATTAAAAAAATATAGTCCTCAAGAATTACATGAACTCAAAAAATTAAATTATAACGAATTATCTACTGAGATAATAAATCTATTTTCATCAGATTTTATATCTAAAGATGAATTATCTACTTTAGTTAAGAAGTCTTATTCTACATTTAGAGAAAAAGAAGTTGTTAAACTTTCAAATGTTGGAGAAATAAAATTATTAGAATTATTCCATGGTCCAACATTAGCTTTTAAAGACGTTGCAATGCAATTTATTGGGAACCTATATGAATATTACTTAACTAAAAATAATAAAAAAATTAATATTGTAGTTGCAACTTCTGGAGATACAGGTGCAGCAGCCATAGATGCTATTAAAGGTAAATCAAATTTAAATATTTTTGTACTTCATCCAAATAATAGGATTTCATCTGTTCAAAGAAAAATAATGACAACTGTAGAAGAAAAAAATGTTTTCAATATAGCTATAGACGGAAATTTTGATGATTGTCAGAATATAGTTAAGAGCATGTTTTCTGACTTAGAATTTTCTAAATCTATAAATATGTCTGGAGTGAACTCAATAAATTGGGCAAGAATTATTGCTCAAGCAGTATATTATTTTTATTCATATTTTAGATTAGATAAAGAAATTATATCCTTTTCAGTACCCACAGGAAATTTTGGAGATGTTTTTGCAGGCTATCTTGCAAAACAAATGGGATTACCAATTGATAAGCTAATTGTTGCAACAAACGAAAATGATATTCTGCATAGAGCGATTTCAAAAGGAGATTATGTTTCAAAAGAAGTTAAAGAAACATTATCACCTAGTATGGATATTCAATTAGCCAGTAACTTTGAAAGACTAATTTACTATGTAAGTAACTCAGACTCTTCAAAAACAGCAGAAATTATGAAAAAAGTTAAGCAAAATTCCTATCAAATTGAAAAAAACAATTTAGATAATATTCAAAAAGATTTTTTATCAGAAAGTTGTAATGAACAAGAAACTCTAGAAATTATTAAAAAAAATTATGAAGAAAATAATATTATATTAGACCCACATACAGCTGTTGGTGTAGGAGCAGTACATAAATTATCTATTCATGATTGTGTGGTTCTATCTACTGCACATCCATGTAAATTCCCAGATGCTATAAAAAATGCAATAAATAAGTATGAAAAGTTACCAGATGAATTGCAACATATACTTAATAAAGATGAAAATTTTCAAGTATTAGATAATAATGTTAGTAAAATAAAAGATTTTATAAAAAAAAAATTATGAAAAAATTTTTAGGGTTTGTGGTTCTGGGTTTGTTGTGGATCAATACTGCATACGCAGTAAGTTTGCCTAAAGATGTTGCTTCAGGTAGTAAATTTAAGAAAAGTCTTACAGGAAATTATTATAAAAAATATGGTATGGAAGTAGTTAATAAATCAGATGGTCATCCAGTACGTTTAGGGGAAAAATCAATCAGATTTGAATTAAGAGCTGGTGATTGTGGTAAAGATAAAGATGGTAACTGGAATGATTGTAAAACAAATCGTGAAAGACATGAGTTGAGTGCAAGGCTTAGAGTTAGCAAAGGAGAGAGATGGTATGCTTGGTCAATTTATATGCCTGAGGATTTTGTAAATGTCGATCCCATCTCAGTTATACTTGGTCAGTTTCATCAAGAAAAAAAACATGTGATTTGGATGTTTAAAAATAAACGTGGTGGATATTGGATCGAAAACCATGTTCCAGATTATACTGTAGGAAGCACTCAAATTTTATCTAAAGAAGAGTTGTTAGGAAAATGGAATGATATTTTGGTAAATGTTAATTGGACACACAAAGATGATGGTTATTTTAAATTATGGGCAAATAATAAATTAGTTCTTGATTTTAAAGGGCCAACTAAATCCAAAGGTGTTAAAACTTATTTTAAATTTGGAATTTATAGATCTAAAGTAAGTCTTTATAAGCAAATAAACATGAAGGAAATACCTACTCAAGTAGTGTATTTTGATGAAGTAAGAGCCGGCAAGAAAAAGAAAGATGTCATTGCTAATCTACAATAAATGTTAACATATTTTTATAGGGGGCGTTCTGTTTCCCGGCATAAGATTAGAGAATAGAATATTTGCTTACTTATTAAAACTACTTCGTTGTAAACTTCGTTGTCAGAATGACTTATTTTCTTTTCAGTTGGTTTTTTGATTTAGTGCTTCATTGTAGAAACATGTTATTTAAAAAGAAGTTTTTTTAACAAATAAATAAATACTCCAATTATAAATAACCCAAGACAGATATAATGTAGGTTTTCAACAGAAAGTATTCTTAGAAAGATATTTTCATTACTAAATGGAAACAAAGGTGTCATATCTCTGTGCATAATACTATCAAGTATTAATTGCGATAAAGCACCAGTAACTGCACCAATCCACGAGGAAAAATTATTTATTTTTATTTCAGTTTTAAACCATTTAATATTTTCCATCTTTAAAATTTTATTCCAAATTCTTAAACCAAACTCACAAACAGGTTTACCTAATGTTGCACAAACAATTGCAACAATTGATACTCCAAAAATTGTATGAAAAAATTTATGTTCAAGAATACCAGTTGTGAAATAGTAATAGAGCGCCTCACAATCAATCAAAACATTTGTCAAGGCAAACGTTGAAAAACTAAAGTATTTTGGAAAAACTGATTTGATTGATGTTCCTGCTACTATGTGGAATGGTGTAAATGGCATAAATTAAAAAAGAGGCGTTCTGTTGCCAGATGCCCTGTTATGAATTTGCAGCTTCTCGAGCAATTAAGTCAACTTCGTTATTTAACTCATCGGTTGAATGTGCTTTTACCCAATTCCAACTTATTTCAAATTCATTCGCTAAAAGATCTAACTCTGTCCAAAGATCTTTATTTTTGACTCCTTGTTTGTTTGAAGTTTTCCATCCATTTTTTTTCCAGTTTTGGATCCACTCTGTTATTCCTGACTTTACATATTTCGAGTCTGTAAAGATTTGAACTTTACTACCTTTGGGAATTTTCTTTAAAGCTTCAATTGGTGCAAGTAGCTCCATTTGATTATTTGTAGTATTTTTTTTACTTCCCTTTATTTGAGTTTTTTGCCCATCATCAATAATTATTGCTGCCCATCCGCCATTTCCTGGATTTTCTAAACAAGAACCATCAGTATAAATTTTAATCATTTAATTATAATAATTTTTAAAATTGATAAATTTATTATGCACTTTTAGCTTTTGAATATATTCCTTAGGATTTTTAATTTTTATAACAGCATTCTTTGGTGTATTTAAATAATCATAAGTTCTTGTAAGCAAATATCTAAGAGCTGCACCTCTACACAAGATATTTAAAGCTTCTCTCTCTTTGTCTGAAATTCTTTTTATTTTTGAATAACCCTTAATAAGATTTGTTGATTTTTTCTTATTAAATACAAATTTATTATTTTTTTTATCAAAACATAACGCATTAATACAAATGGCAATTTCGTACATCAAAAAATCATTACACGCAAAATAGAAGTCTATATATCCATGAAACTTATTTTTTTTAAAAAATATATTATCTATGAATAAATCAGCATGAATAATTCCATAAGGTAAATTTTTTGGCCATTTATTTTTTATTTGTAAGAAACTATCTTTCATCAAACCATTTAAATTCGGGCTTATAATTTTTGATTTATTTCCAATTTTATTCAATAGTTTTGGCCAATCTTTTAAAGATAAAGAATTTTTTCGATAAAGCTTAATTTTTTTTGATGCAATGTGAAGTTTGGCTATATTTTTACCAATTTCATAACAGTTTTTTGGGTTTAATTTTAACTTATCTTTTCCTTCAACGAATGAAACAATAGAGGCAGTTTTGCTTTTAATTTTTATTAAAAAACCTCCTTTTTTATTTCTTTGAGGTTCTGGACAGTTAATTTTATGTTTATTTAACTTTTCCATTAAATTCATAAAGAAAGGTAAATCATTTTCTTGAACTCTTTTTTCAAAAAGAGTCAGTATAAATTTTTTATTTTCAGTTTTTAAAAGATAATTAGTATTTTCAATCCCTTTTTTAATACCGGTAAAACTTTTAATTTTTCCAATATTATAATTCTTCTCAATATAGCTAATATCTTTTGAATTAACTCTAGTGTAAACAGCCATTAGTTTAACTTTCCAGGAATTTTAAACGTTATATCCTCTTTTATTATCTCTACTTCTTCTATTTCTAAAATAAATTGTTTTTTTAATTCCTGAATAAATTCCTCTACCAAAATTTCTGGAGCTGAAGCACCAGAAGAAATACCTATAGTTTTGCAATTAGTAATTTTATCAATTGGAACTTTGCTTTCAGAGTGAATTAGTTCTGATTTATCACACCCATTTTTTTTTGCTACTTCTACTAACCTAACCGAGTTAGATGAATTTCTACTTCCAATTACAAAAAACATATCACATTTTTTTGCAATCTTTTTGACCGCAGACTGTCTATTTGTAGTAGCATAACAAATATCTTCTTTTTTTGGTTCTTTGATTTCTGGAAATTTGTTTTTCAAAACATTTATAATATCTCTAGTATCATCAACTGATAATGTGGTTTGTGTTATGTAGGCTAATTTACTTCCATTTTTTTTTGAATATTTTTCAGCATCATTAACATTTTCAATAAGATCTATACAATCACTTGGTAATTGACCCATTGTTCCGACTACTTCTGGATGATTTTTGTGCCCAATAAGTAATATATGGGAACCATTTTTATATAAATTTTCAGCTTCTCTATGAACTTTAGAAACCAATGGGCAGGTGGCATCAACATAAGTCATATTAAGATTTGAAGCCTCTTTTGGAACAGATTTTGGAACTCCATGAGCAGAAAAAATAACAGGTCTAGTTTTATCTTTAATTTCTTCTAGCTCTTCAACAAATATAGCCCCTATTTTTTTTAAACTATCTACAACATGTTTATTGTGAACAATTTCATGTCTTACATAAACGGGTGCTCCATATTTATCTATACTTTTTTTTACAATTTCAATTGCACGATCAACTCCAGCACAAAATCCTCTTGGAGAAGCTAACAAAATTTTTAAGTTTTTATTTTTCATTATCTTCTTTTCTAAAAAAAGGAATTAAAAAAACAAAACAAGCAAAAAGGAAAAAAAGACTTCCAAACATTGCCCAAAAACTTCCTATACTAGATATTGTAAATCCTACTGCAGATACAATAAATAAAATCCAGCCTAAAAAATTTATTTTTTTGTTACTCATTTTTTTCAATTAAATATTCAAGCAATATATGTGGAAAAGTTAGTGAGGCCAATCCAATAAAAATAACTTTATATATAGATTCACTTAATTCATTGTAATTATTTAAAATGTATAAAGCAAAAATGTAACCAAAAATTGTTATAATGGTTAGTGGTAATGCTTTTTTAATAAATATTGGCAAACCTTTTTTTAAATTAGTATTTATTTCTTTTATTAATGAAATTGAGTGCCTAATTGAATGCAAGAAACAAAAATAAAAAGTAAATGCCAATACAGGATTAAGAAAATAATTCAATATTAGTATAGATAAGAAATCCATAAATAAAAGAGATTTAGCATCAAAGCTTTTATTTAAAGATAAGAAAATATTTGAAATGAAACTGAGTAAAATAAAAAAGTATAATATTTCATTATTAATTAGGAAACTTGTTGTGATATCAAAATTTAAGGACTTAAAAATAGATAAAGTTTCATTTTTGTGAAATAATAAAGGCGCAACTATAATTAGCGAACCTTTGAAAAAGTAAATTAACTCAAAATTTTTTCTTTTATTTAAAAATTCTGAGTCTTCTTTACCAAAATGAAAAGCAGCAATTAATAGAAATAAAAATAATAATAATTTAGGAAATAAGAGCCAAATAATTATTGTAGTTAATCCTACAAAAATATAACCAAAATAAAAAACAACTGATGACTTAAAACCTAAAATTTTTAGCAATTTTTTTCCCTTTATATGATCTAATGAACCGTGAGTTATGCCTATGCTCAAAATAAAAAGCAAAGAAACTAGTAAAAGACTATTATTTCTTAAATAATCAAAAGCAGATAGAAAAATACAAAAATTAAAAAAAATTAAAGAATGATAATAATTGATTTTGATCATTTTACCTTCCAAATAATGCTTTAATAAAAGTCCATTTTGGCATTTTTAAAATAATAGATAAATCTTCTAAAAAATTACTTTTGTTTGATAAAAATTTTATAACTGTATTTGATGAACCGCTAAACATTTTAAAAAATATACTTGGCATAATTCCAGAATTTTTCTTTATAACTCTTAAAAATATTTTATCTAAAAACTGATATTTTTTTTCAATTTCAAATAATTTTACTTTAGTTAAATTTTCAAGATTTTCTCTAATAAATTTACTATGTTCTTGAATATTTAGAAAAGTATATCCAGTACTTAATCTTGTCATGCCGCCTGCTGTTCCAATATTAATTTTATTACTTTCACTTTTATTTAAAGGATAAAAAAGAGGAATAGCCCCTTCCTCCTTGTAATTTATTTTATATTCCTTTAGTTTTAGGTGATTTTCCACATAGTCTTTTATTTGTTTTTCATAATCTTTTTCAGACTCATCTTTCATAGTTGATAACCAAGTAGTTTCAATTAGTGCCTTATTTTTTGTATATGGAAGTGTATAAAAAAAATGAACAGTGTTTCTTTGCTCACAATCAAAGTCCATTAAATTCATCATTTCATCATCAAAAAAATTATTTTTAGTCTCAATTTCTACCCCACAAAAGTGCTGCCAAAGATCATTATTGTTTTTTTTTAGTTGCGGAACACTATTAAAAATAAAGGAATTTTTTGAATTTATTTCATCAATATTTTTAAAAAATTTTATATTTTTATTTTGTTTTAACCTATCAATAACTTTCTTATAAAATAATCCACTATCAATAGATTGATAAGGATAATTACTACATTCTAAGAACTTTGTTTTATTTGGTACATTTATAGAAAAATTGTTCCAACTTTTTTTTACACAATCATCAAAATTATGAGGAATTATTTTCCAAAAAGACCATGTTTTATCTTTTTTATATTCATCTCTTGGTTCTATAATTGCGAGGGTTTTGTTTTTTAATTTTTGGTGTATTTCCAATTCATATGCCAAAGATAAACCCGCACAACCTCCACCAATAATTATATAGTCAAAGTCTTTCATTTAAATCAATTTCTTCATTTATAAGCTGATGTTCTTTATATCTGAGGTGATTTTCTTTTTTAATCAATGTTAGTCTTAAAAGATCAACAAAAGATAATAAAGTTTGAATTATTTTGCCTGTATTAGTTACATAGATTTTTCCTGAACTATTATAATTTTCTATAGATTTTTTATTTAAAATATTCTGTCCAATTTTTCTATAAACTCTTCTTGCAACCAAAATTGAAAATCTAAAACCAAATGGAATATTTTTAATGGATGAAAAACAACTTTCATAAAACAAATCTGCAGTTTTTAACGTTTCTTTAATTGATTCAAAATTATGTGAAATGTAGAATCTGTTATTTTTTGAGTCCTCTATAATATCCCTAGAGATATTGGTAAGCTGCATTGCTATACCTAAATCGATTGCTGATTTAAGAGAATTTTTGTCTTTAACTTTTAAAATTTTAGCCATCATCAAACCAACTGTACCAGCAACTCTATAGGAATAAATAAATAATTCTTTTTTTGAATTAATTTGTACTTTATTTTTTAAATCACTCTCTACTCCATCAAATAAGTCATTTACTATCTTTTTTGAAATTCCATATTCTTCTATCAATGACCACATGTTTTTTATTATTGAGTCTCTGAAGTCTTGATTATTAAATTTATTCTTAAAATCTAAAAATTTATTCCTTTTTATTTCTATTTTCCCCTCATCATCAACAATATTATCTACTGTTCTGCAAAAATCATATAAATTAGAACATTTAAAATAAATCTTCTTAGGTAAAAAAAACCCTGCCCAATTAAAAGATTTTGCATATTTTGATAAGTAATTTTTGTTAGACATTATAGAATTTTATCTAAAACCTTAGCTGAAGAGAGCACACCTGGCACACCAGCTCCTGGGTGTGTTCCAGCACCAACAAAGTATAATCCATTGTATATTTCAGATTTATTGTGGAACCTAAAATAAGCAGATTGGGAAAACTTAGGTTGAATTGAAAAACCAGAGCCATATTTCGTATTAAGCTCTTTTTCAAAATAATCAGGAGTTAGGTAGAAATCTTCAACAATATTTTCTCTAAGGTTTGGCAATAAAGAATTTTCCATTTTATCTATTACAAGATTTTTTAATCTATCTCCTTCTATAGACCAATTAATCCCAGATTGGTTATTTGGCACTGGTACAAGAACATAAAAACAATCATGACCATCAGGAGCCATTGATTTATCAGTGGCTGTAGGTCTATGAAGATAATAGCTTATGTCGTCATTTAATTTTTTTGAGTTAAATATATCATCTAAATGCTCTTTATATTTATCACCAAACTTTATTGTATGGTGCTCGATTGTTTCATAAGTTTTTTTGGTACCAAAATAATATACAAATAATCCCATGGAATATTCCATTCTTTTCATTTTCCAATTAAATAATGGACTCGTATTTTTTGAATTTACTAATTTTGAATAAACTGCTGGTGGATCAGCATTACAAATAATATTATCAGCTTTAATTTCTTTTCCGTTCTTTAGTTTGAGACCATTTATTTTGCTGTTTGTAACAATAATATTTTGAACTTCATTATCTCTTATTATCTCGATATTCTCTTCTTCCATCAATTTTTCTAAACCATTAATAATTTGCCCAGTTCCTCCCATTGAATAATGAATTCCCCATTTCTTTTCTAAGTATAAAATCAAACCATAAATTGAAGTTGTCGTGAAAGGATTTCCTCCAACTAATAGTGGATGCATACTTAATAATCTTCTTAGTTTTTCACTTTTAATATAAGATGATACTAGAGCATAAACAGACTTATAACTTTTAAGATTTAGCAAAGCAGGAATTTGTTTTATCATGAAAGAAGGATTATCAAATGGAACTTCAGAGAGCTCAGTAAAGCCTTTATCGAAAATTTTTTTTGTAAAGTTTACTAATTTTAAATATCCATTAATATCATCTGAGTTTATTTCTTTAATTTGATCTTTCATTTTTTCTTCATTACCTGAATAATCAAATTTAGATCCATCCTCGAACACGAATCTATACCAAGTGTTTAATGGTTTTAAATTTATATAATCTTGAGGATTTTTATTAAATAACTGAAAAAGTTCATTTATTAAATGAGGCGCAGTTATAACTGTAGGACCACCATCAAAAGTAAATCCATTTCTTCTAAAAACTCTAGCTCTTCCTCCTAGATCTTTGTGTTTTTCAATTAGAGTTACTTTATGATTTTTAGCTTTTAATCTTAACGCTGCTGCAATCCCTCCAAATCCTGATCCAATAACTACTGAATTCATATTTTTTGATTTTATATTATTTTGAAGAAAAGTAACGAATATATCTTTAAAAATTTATGAGTTAATATTTTTTAGCTCAGATTTCGTTTCTTTTAAATTTTTTTCAAATAAATTATCTAATTTTGATTTATCTACAGAAGTAGTGATAATTTTTTTTACAGATTTTACAGCTATTTTAATTGAAAGATCTTTAATTTCTTTAATCGCTGCTTCTTTCATTTGTACGATTTTAGTTTTTGAAAGATTTTTCTTTATTTCAGCAGATTTATGGAATTTATCATTCATTTCAATAACAAGTTTATCCGAATCACTTTTTGCCTGATCTAATATTTTTTTTGTTTCTACGCTTACTGAGTTTAATTTACTTTGAGCATCGTCTAAAAGTTTCTTTGACTCTGTTCTTAATTTTTCGCTTTCATCAATTTCATTTTTAATATCCACGATCATTTTGCTAAGCAAGTTATTAACATTTTGTGGAATCTTGAAATAAACTAAAATTCCAAAAAATATAACAAAGGATACCGCTACCCAAAAAGTTGCATCAAACGCCATTTTGTTTTTCCTCTATCTTTCTTGACTGTTCTTCCACTATCGCAGATATACTGCTATTATTTGCTTCTTCACCAATTAATTGCTTTATTAACTCAGATGAAGTCTCAATTGCTATATTTTTGATTTTTTCACTTGAAGCATTTTTTAAGTTTATAATTTCTTGCTCAGCTGCATTTACTTCATTATCAATCTCTTTATCTAATGCATTTCTTTTATTGTTGATATCATCTAATATTTTTTGTCTAGCTTCATTAAAATAATTTTTTGCTTCAAGTTTGCTTTCTAAAATAATTTTTTCAAATTCTTTAAGTTGTTTTTCACTTTCTTCCCTCTGTTTTTCTGCAGTTTCTATATTTTCTAAAATTTGTGATTTTCTAGACTCTAAATTATTACTAATTTTAGGCAAAATTAGTTTTGATAAAATTATATAGAGAAGACCAAATGTTAAAACTAGCCAAAATATTTGGGAAACCCAAAATTCAGGGTTTAATTGAGGCATGCCTCCACTCTCACCACTTTGTGCAGATGTAACTAGCACAAAGTATAAAGTAAATATTTGAAAAATTATTTTTTTAAACATTAACTAAAATGCAAATAAAATAATCAATGCAACTACTAATCCGAATAATCCAGTAGCTTCAGCTAAAGCAAATCCTAATAATAAGTTAGGGAATTGTTTTTGAGCTGCTGAAGGATTTCTCATAGCGCCAGAAAGGTAGTTTCCAAAGATAATACCAATTCCAACACCAGCACCTGCCAAAGCTATTGCCGCAAGTCCTGCTCCTATCATTTTTGCTGCTTCTAATTCCATTATTTCCTCCTTTTGTATTGTTAATGGTGTAAATTTAATGCATCATTTAAGTAGATGCAGGTTAATATTGCAAAAACATATGCTTGAAGAAAAGCAACTAATATCTCCAAACCAGTTAGCGCAACCGAAAAACTTAGTGGAAGCCATCCACCAATAATTCCAAGACTTATTACAAAGCCTCCGAACACTTTCATCATTGTGTGACCTGCCATCATATTTGCAAATAATCTTACAGATAAACTAACCGGTCTACTAAGGTATGAAATTATTTCAATTATTACTATTAGCGGAAGTAGAACTATTGGAACCCCGCTTGGTACAAAAAGTTTTAAATAACCAAGTCCATGCTTAATAAAACCGATAATTGTCACTCCAATAAATATAAATGCAGCTAAAGCAAATGTAACAATTATATGACTTGTTACAGTAAATGAATAAGGAATCATTCCAAACATATTGCAGAATAGTACAAACATGAATAACGAAAATATAAATGAAAAATAAGGCTTCGCTTTAGAGCCGGCGGTATCACTTATCATTTTCGATACAAAGGAATAACTGAGTTCTGCCAACAATTGAATTTTGTCAGGTATTAATGATTTTTTTTTAGCTCCCAAATTAAAAATAATTAATACCGCTAAAGTACTGATAACCATAAATAGACTTGCGTTTGTGAAAGAAATATCTACTGATCCTAATTTAATTTCTGGTCCAATTCTGTAAACATTGAATTGGTACATCGGATTTGCTGCCATTATAATTCTTTACTATTTTTGCATCTTTTTAGCAGATTTAACCACGTTCATAATCCCTGCGATCACACCTACAAAAAAAAATATTAAAATTAACCATGGCTTAGTACCAAACCAATTGTCTAAAATAAACCCAATAATTGTCCCAACTGCCACAGCAGAGACTAATTCTGTACTCATTTTAAATGCCACGCCAATTCCAGAGGAAGATTCATCATTTTTTGACGATTTCTTAGCTTTTATTTTATTTTTTGCAATTTTTAAGCGAGTTTTAAACTGATCATCAGGCATTGACTTTTATGCAACCATACTCTCAGCTTTTTGGAGATCTACAGCTACCAATTGACTAATTCCTTTTTCAGGCATCGTTACCCCATACAATCTATTCATTTTTGACATCGTTAAGGCATGGTGAGTTACGATAATAAATCTAGTTGAAGTAATTTTAGTTAACTCAGACAAAAGGTTGCAAAATCTTGTTACGTTAGCATCATCCAGTGGGGCGTCAACTTCATCTAAAACACATATAGGAGAGGGGTTAGTTAAAAAAACTGCAAAAATTAAAGATAGAGCTGTTAAAGCTTGTTCACCACCAGAGAGAAGTGTTATTGATTGAAGCCTTTTTCCTGGAGGACTAACTAGCATTTCTAAACCTGCATCCAATGGATCATCAGAGTCAACCAATTCTAGTTTTGCATTTCCCCCATTGAATAGTTTTGTATATACCTCATTAAATTTTCTATTTACTTTTTCAAATGCTTCTAACAGCCTTTCTCTACCTTTCTGATTTAATTCAGTAATACTCTCTTTGAGCTTAATTATAGCGGTTACAAGATCCTGTCTGTCCTTTTCCATTTTTTTTATTTCGTCTTCATATTTTGAAGTTTCTTCATCTGCAATTAAATTTACCGAACCTAACTTTTCTCTTTCTCTCTTCTTTTTATCTAATAGCTCTTCTTGAGTTACTGTGTCTGGAAATTCTTCTTCTTTTTCAAGATTAGAAAATTCAAGTAAACTATCTTCTTTTAAATTAAGTTCTGACATAACTCTATCTAGCAAGTCATTTCTTCTTTTGTTTAATCCATCAATAGTTGCCCCTGAGCTTGCTTTTCTCTCTCTTATTTCAATTGAATTTTCTTTTGTATTATTTAATTCATTTCTTAAATCAACTATCTTTGAATCAATCTCTTCAATTAGAATTTCATTTTCATTTTTTTCTTTTTCTGAAATTCTTAAGTTTTCTGATATTTGACCTTTTTTTTCTGCTTGTGTCTGTGGTTGTTTTTCTAATTCGTTTAATTTTAAATTCTGTTTATTTTTCCTTTCATTAAGCTCAATAGACATTTTTTCAGAATTATTTAATAAGTTTTTCCAGCTATCAATCTCTTGATCAATAATTTTTATCCTTTCATTTCTCTTAACAGATTCTTTTTTTATATTTAGGTTTTTGCCATAGGTTTCAGCATAACCTTCTTGCATTTCTTTAATTATTTCGTTCTTTGATTTTACATTAGAAATTATATTGTCACTTTCTACATCTTTAATTTTCATATTCATGAAAGACAAATTTTTCTTGCATTCTTCTATTGCTGATATTGCTTCATCACCTTTATTTTCAGCAATTAAACTTTTAGCTTTATCTAGTTGAGCATTTATTGAACTAACTATTTCAATATTTTTTTGTAAGAACTCTATATTAAAAGTTTCTAGTAAGTTATCCATTCTGTCTTGTTCTCTTTTTAACTTAGATTTTGCTTCATCTAGGTCTTGGTTGGATAGCTTTTCAGTTTCATAGTATTTTGAATCTATTTCGATTAATTGATTTTTTTCCTCCTTAAGTCTTTTTTCATTAGAGTTTGCATCAATGACTATACTTTTTTCTCTATCTATATCTTCATCAATTACTTTTAAGGTATTTTTAATTGTATCTATTTCCTCAGTAATTCTTTCACTTTCTTCATCAATTCCTTTAAGTTCAAGATTTAATCTTTGTATTTTTGAGAGGTTTTCTATATTTTTTTCTCTGATTGGGGTTACTCTTTCTAACTCAACTTTAATTGCTTTTTCCAATTCTTCTAATTTATTATTGAATTCTTTAACTTTATCATCTGCTTCTTCATTTATTTCATTTTCTAATTTTATTTCATGATCAATCTCTTTTAATTTTAAATAATAAAGACCAGATTCAACTTTACGAATTTCTTCTGATATAGACTTATACTTTGCGGCTTCTTCTGCCTGTTTTTGTAAACTTGCTAATTGTTTTTCTTGTTGCCTTCTTAATTCATCTGCTCTTTTTAAATTATTTTCTGCAGCTCCTAATCTTAATTCAGCCTCGTGTCTTCTAACATGCAATCCAGCAATACCCGCAGCCTCCTCTAATATTGCTCTTCTATCAGAGGGTTTAGCCGTCACTAAAGCTCCTATTCTTCCTTGACTGATAATTGAAGGTGAATGTGCTCCTGTTGATAAATCGGCAAAAAACATTTGAGCATCTTTAGCCCTTACTTCTTTATTGTTAATATAAAATTTAGATCCTTTATCTTTTTCTATCTTACGTCTAATTTCTATCTCATCTAATTCATTGTATTGATGTGGGCCATCTTTATTTTCATTAGAAAGATTAATAGATACTTCGGCAATATTTTTTGATGGTTTGTTAGAAGTTCCAGAAAAAATAACATCTTCCATTCCAGAGCCCCGCATACTTTTTGCGGAAGTCTCTCCCATGCACCATCTTAGAGATTCAACTATATTTGATTTACCGCACCCATTTGGACCAACTATTCCAGTTAAACCTTCTTCAATGAGAAAATTAGTTTTTTCAGCAAATGATTTAAATCCATTTAAATGGATTTTTTTAAACTCCATTCACTGACTTATATCAGTTTTTCTAAAAATTTTTTCAATTTTTTATAGTTTGTTGGATTATCGAACTTTTCTCCATTAATAATCAATGTAGGAGTTCCTTGTATTTTGAAAGTTTTAGCACCTTCGATTCGGTCTTCTAGAATATGATCTTCAACTTTTTTATTATTTAAACATGAATCTATATTCAAGTTGAAATTTGATTTTTCAATATATTTTTTCAAATTTTTATTTAATTCCTCAATCGTACTGCCTTTAGCCCATTCACTTTGATTATCAAATAGATAGTGAAGAATTTCAGAATTCCCATCATTTCTGCAATGTGCAATTTTTGATGCATTCATAGCAGCCATATCCAAAGGAAAATTTTTGAACTCTATATAAATATGACCTTTATCAATAAAATTTTCTTTTAATCCTGGATAAACATCTTTATGAAATTTTGCACAATGCCCACAAGTTAATGATTCAAACACAACAATTTTTATTTTTGCGTCGATATTACCTTCAGTAATTGGTCTAATTTCAGCATTTAATTTTGCTGGTAAAAAATAAAACACAATTAACAAAGTTGTAAGTATTATTTTTTTCATTTTGGTTTAAATATTTTACTTAATTCTAATAGAGATTTTTTTATTTTATCATTTTTAATATTATCTATTTTTTTTATGTGTTCTTTTTTTGTCGCATCAACCACTTTTTTTACGATATTTTTTTCGTACTCACCCTCAAAAGTATTTAATTTAATACTTTTTACAGCTTCATATCCAAAAAATGCGTTTAATTTATTAATTATATTTTTTTTTGAGTATTCTAGATCAACTTCGCTACCTCTTTTAACCATAATACTTAAATAGCTTCCACCAAACTTATTTGAACTTTTAAAAGATTTTGGGTAACAAACTTTAAATAGCTCATTACCAACAATATATTTCCAATTATCAAGAGTCTCTGAGTACAATTGACCTTTTTTATCAATTATTCTTTTTACTTTTGTGGGTAAAGTATTTTTAAAAGATCTTAATCCTTGAATGGATTTATATCTCTGCTTAGAATTATATTTGAGACTCATATGAATGATAAAAACATATCAAAAAAAATTATTTATTGGTACGATAATAATAGAAGATTTTTGCCTTGGAGAAAAAAAGTTTCCAAGAAGCAAAAAGAATATTTTACTTTAGTCAGTGAGTTTATGCTACAGCAAACCCAAGTAAAAACTGTAATTCCATACTTTATCAATTTTATAAAAACAATTCCTAATCTAAAGACTCTATCAAGAGTAAAAAATGAAACTCTAATGAGATCGTGGGAAGGATTGGGATATTATTCTAGGGCTAAAAATTTAAAAAAGACCGCTATAAAAATTATAAAAGACCACAATGGAAGATTGCCTAAATCGATTGATGAATTAAAAAATTTACCAGGTATTGGAGATTATACTTCAAAAGCAATAATGGCTATTGCTTTCAATAAAAAAATTATTCCATTGGATGGAAATGTTGAGAGAATACTCAAAAGAGTTTTTTATTTGAGAAAAGAAGATGAAATTTCAAAAGAATATTTAAATAGTAAAATTCATTTTTTTGGATCTTCTAGTAGAGCAAGTGATTACGCTCAAGCCATAATGGAAATTGGTGCTTTAGTTTGCAAACCAAATAACCCTTTATGTATCAAGTGCCCAATCTCATTTAATTGTATTTCATTCAAAAAAAACGATTTTACAATTAAAACAAAAATCAAATTTAATAAAACAAAATATTTTGAAGCACAAATTTACCAAGATAATGATAAATATTTATTAATAAGAAATAATAAATTTAACTTTTTAAAAAATATGCCAATTTTTCCAATGAATGAGGTTGAGAAGAAAAAATATAAATATTCAAATAATAAAAAAATTAATATTAAATTATCAAATATGGATATGAAAATAATATTAAATAAAGTTTATAAGTTACCAAATATAAAAAATAAAATTTTACTTAATCGTACTCAAACCAAATCAATAATTTTGCCTTCTTTTACAAAAAAAATATTTAGTTCTATTTCAAAAATTTAATGAAAAAGGTAGCTATCATTGGTGCTGGAGTTTCAGGTTTATATTTAGCAAATTTATTAGAAAAGGAAAAAGACTTCGAATATAAAATTTTCGAAAAACGAACAAAGTTGAACTTGGAAGAAGGCTATGGAATTCAACTATCAGTAAATAGTATTAAATTACTTAATAAAATAGGTTTTAAAAACTTATCAGCTCATGATTTATCTTACCCAAAAAGAGTAAATTTTATTGATGCTAAAAATAATAATAAAATTTGCGATATCGATATAAGCAAATTTAATGATGAAACTAACTTTTATACAACATTAAAAAGAACAACTTTAATAAATTTTTTGTTAGAGGCTATTCCTGAAAAAAAAATAAATCATAATATCGAATTAAAAAGCATTGGATACGATGGAGAAAAATTAAATGTTTATTTTTCCAATAATGAAAATGAATTTTTTGACTATATTATTGTTTCTGATGGTGTTTTCTCTAATTCAAAATCTATTATTGCTGAAAAACATATAACTCCAAAATTTTATAAATCAGTCGCATTAAGAGGAAATATAAAAAACTATGATAATCCTGATGTTTCAATATTTATGGGTTCAAATTTTCATTTTGTAATTTACCCTGTTAATCAGAATAAGGAGTACAATTTTATTTCAATAATTAGGAAAAATTTATCTGAGCATCAACTTTCAGATAAAAAAATGTTTGAAAATGATGATTTTTTACAATCTCTACTGGGTAATATTAATCAAAATTCAATTTTAGATTTAAAAAGTAATTTAGAAAATATAAAAGCTTTTCCTATTTATGTAAGTAAAAAGTTTGAAATCATTAATAAAAAAAATATATTTTTTGTTGGAGATGCTTTATTTGCTTTTCCACCTTCATTTGCTCAAGGTGCTTCACAATCGATAGAGACCTCGAACGATCTCTACGAAGATATAAAAAATAATAATAGTAGATTTTATAAGGATAGGATAAAAAAAATTAATTCTGTAAATTGGAGATCAAAATTAAATCATTTTGCTTTTCATTTAAAAAGTCCTTTATTTGCTTTTATAAGAAATATTTGTTTAAGATATTTAACAAAAAATGAAAAATTTTTGGAAAGTTATCTTGGAAAAATTTATAGAAACTAGTTACTGGACCTTAGCCTTTGTCTTAGTTCATCAATCGGTTTTAATGAATTTCCAGACTGATAATGCCAATAAGTCCATCCATTACAACTCTCAGTACCTACAATTTTAGCTGCAATTTTATGTATTGATCCCTCAAATTCTTGATGTTTAATACTTCCATCAACCATGATCTTAGCGTTTACCTTTTTCTTCTGATCATAGATCTCGGTACCAGGTTTTATTACTCCCATTTCAACTAGTGACCCAAAAGGTATTCTTGGCTTTGATTTATTGTTCTGCAGAGTATCTAAATATTCATCTTCTATAACCTTAGCATTTTTAATTCTTTTGTAAGCTGCTTCAAAGTATTTTTTTTCTTTTTCAATACCAAGATAATTTCTACCTAATTTTTTTGACACTACAGCTGTAGTTCCTGAACCCAAAAATGGATCTAAAACTAAGTCATTTTTTAATGTAGATGCTAGAATAATTCTATGAAGTAAAGATTCAGGTTTTTGTGTTGAATGAACTTTTTTTCCATTATTTTTTAATCTTTCATTTCCATTACAAATGGGCAAGTTCCACGTAGATCTCATTTGAAGATCATCATTTAAGCACTTTAGAGATTGATAATTGAAAGTATATTTTGATTTTTCACTTTTGGCAGCCCAAATTATTGTTTCATGAGCATTTGTAAATCTTGTTCCTCTAAAATTTGGCATTGGGTTATTTTTATTCCAGATAACATCATTTAAAATCCAAAATCCTAGATCCTGGATTTTACAACCAACTCTAAATATATTGTGATAACTACCAATCACCCAAATAGTTCCATCTTTTTTTAGAATTCTTTTACATTCACTTAGCCAATTTAATGTAAACTCATCATAACTTTTAAAACTTTCAAACTTATCCCACTCATCGTTAACTGCATTTACTTTAGAAGAGTCAGGTCTATTTAATTCTTTTTTTAATTGTAAATTGTAGGGAGGGTCAGCAAAAATTAAATCAAAACTTTCACTTGAAATATTTTTTAATTCTTTGAGACTATCGCCGTTGATTATTCTGTTTGATAATTTTGAGTTAATCATTTTATAAAAAATGATTAGACTCCAGCTCAGAGTCCCAGTCAACCTGAGATTGAATAAAATTGAATCTTTAGTTATCTTAATTTTTTAAGACTCAATATATTGTGTATGGGGTTGAAGGTTTTTCTATGTAATTTGGTAATCCCGTATTTTTTGATTGCATCTATATGATCTTTGGTTCCATAGCCGGCATTTTTTGACCAACCATATTTTTTAAATTTTTTTGATAGATTTGTAATTAAATTATCCCTTGAAACTTTTGCAATTATTGAGGCTGCAGAAATTTCAGAAATTTTTTGATCACCCTTAATAATACTTTTAATCTTATAATTTTTTATTTCAGGAATTTTATTTCCATCAATTAAGACTAATGTCGGTTTTTTTTTTAATTTTTTAATAGCTCTTTTCATTGCTAATAAACTTGCGTTTAAGATATTAATTTTCTCAATTTCCTTTATAGAGGCTGAACCAATAGCCCAGGTAGAGTTTTTTTTTATATATTTTGATAAAATTTCTCTTCTAGCTTTATTTAATTTTTTTGAATCTTTAAGTTCTTTTTTATTAATTTTTTTTTTTAGAATAACAGCAGCCGCATAAACAGGCCCAATTAAACTGCCTCTACCAACTTCATCTACTCCAGCAATGAATTTCTTCATAATTAAATTATAAAGAAATGATAAATGAGCAAACCGATTAGCAATCCTTTAAAAAAAGATATCCATGCTATCCCATAATCTGAAATACCTGTTTTGCTCTTAAACCAATCTACTCTTCCTTTATGCCAGTCAATCATTCTAATAATTTATAATACTATATTTAATTGATCAATTTTTTTTCTTATTTCTTTTAAGTCTGTCCATGAAAATTTTTTATTTTCAGGCTGCCTTAGTAGATATGCTGGATGAAAAGTAATCATGCAAAGGTAAGTTTTGTTATTAATGATTAAATCTTTCCACGATCCTCTCTCCTTTGTAATTTTTATATTTGAACCGAATAATGATTCCATTGCTGTACTACCCATTAATATTAATATTTTTGGATCGATAATTGCAATGTGTTTACGTAAAAAATTTGAATATTTTGATATTTCAGAAGGCTCTGGTTTTCTATTGTTTGGTGGCCTAAAATTTACAACATTGGTAATATAAATTTTTTTTCTATCAATATTAATTGATTTTAGCATTTTATTTAAAAGAATGCCTGCGTCACCTACAAAAGGCTTTCCTTCTTGGTCTTCTTTTTGACCAGGACCTTCTCCAACAATCATAATTTTGCTCTTATAATCACCATCACTAAAAACAATTTTTGAAGCATTTTTCTTCAATTCACAATTTTCTATATTCTCAATCTCCTTTTTTAACTCATTTAATTTTATTGATGCATCTTCTACTTTTGGTTTAGTTTTGAATCTATTTATTGGTTTATTATCAAATATATACTCAATATTTTCTAGAATTGGCTCTGTGGTTATTATGTTATTTTGATTTTTTTCTTCTGAAGCCATAAAATATTGTATGTATTTAAAAATTTTAATAATTTTATTCTCTTTATTATATCAGAACACCGCACATTCAAAAGCCACTGAAAAAAATCAATTCAACCAGAAGTATTTATCAAACTATTTTTCAGCTTTAGTTTCAGTCACTAATCAAAAGAATGACGATGCAATTATATTTTTTAATTCTTCAAAATTTTTGATGAACAAACATGATAATTTTTTAAGAGAATATGTATTTTCTTTAGTTTTAGGTGGACAGGTTAAAAATGCAATTAATCAAATAAAACGCTCTAATAATTCAAATTTTTTTGAAGGAGATCTATTATTAGCATTAGAGAGTATAACAAAAAAAAATTATAAGCAGGCTGAGAAAAGATTAAAAAAGCTTTTAGCTTATCAAGAAAATGAAGCTTATGAATTTGTAATAATTAAAATTCTTGAAAGCTATAATCATTTATTTCTAAACTCTAAGATCAAAAAAAATAGCAGAAATTTGGGAAGAATTGATTTAATTACAAGCTCATTTCAAAATTGTTATTTAGACACAAAAAAAACAGACTCGAATTTCTTAAATTTAATTAATTCTTCTGAAAATGAATATTCTAGATATTTATTCTTCCATTTAGGCAACATTATTGAAAAAAAAGATTATGAATTAGTAAACGAAATTTCAAAAACAATTGATCCTTTGATGAGTAGCCTACTTATTGCACAATCTAAAAAGTGGATTGATGAAAATAAATATGAAAAATTTAATAATTATTTTTCATGCAAAAGTGAAAATGATCTATTAGCGGAGTTTTTTTTCTTAATCGCTAACCTATATTCTTCACAAGATCTATTTAAAGAGTCAAATTTTTATTTAAATTTATCTAATTATTTGAATCCTAAATTTTACTTTAACCTTTCTTTGCTTGCTGAAAACTATCACCTAAATAATAATTTAGAATTTGCAAAAAAGATTTTAAATGAATTAAGCGATGAAGAAGAAGTTTATCATTGGTTTAAAACTAAAAAAATTACACAATTTTTAGCTGAACAAGAAAAAGATAATGAGGCCATCGATTATTTTGAAAAGAAAATTAATAAATTTAAAAATCCTTCTACTAAAATATTATATGATATTGCAAATATTTATAAAAAATTTAAAAATTATGAAAAAGCAATTGAGTATTATTCTTTAGTTTTATCTAAGATTGATAAAAACACTTCAACTTATGCAGATGTTCTTTACAGAAGAGGAGGATCATTTGAGAGAATGGGTAATTATGAAATGGCAGATATTGATCTATTAAAATCATTAGAAATAAGACCTGACGATCCTTACTCATTAAATTATTTAGCTTACAGCTGGCTTGAAAGAAAATTTAAAATTAAAGAAGCAATGGAAATGTTAAATAAGGCATATAACGAAAAAGAGAACGATCCATATATAACAGACTCAGTTGGATGGGGATATTACTTAATAGGAGATTATGAGAATGCGGAGAAGTATCTAAGAAAGGCTGTAGAATTAATGCCAGATGATCCAATTGTTAATGATCATTATGGAGATGTACTATGGCAATTAAATAGAAAGATGCAGGCAAAATATTTTTGGAAAAGCGTTTTAGAATTTGAAGATACAGATGATAAAATGAGAAAAGATATTCAGAATAAATTACTTAATGGACCAAGTAAAATTTAGTTAATGCAAGTATATAAAATTAAATCCTATGCAAAAATAAATATTTCTTTAGGAATTCTTAGCAAATTAAAATCAAAAATTCATAAAATTGAAAGTTTATTTTCATTTATAGATTTACATGATGAAATTTTCATAAAGAAAATTAATAGCAAAAATCATAAAATTATTTTTTATGGTAAATTTTCAAAAGGAATTTTTAAGAATAATACTATCTCAACTCTTTTAAAACTTTTAGACAAAAAACTTTGTGGACAGAAGTATTTAATTAAAATTAACAAAAAAATTCCATGTAAATCTGGAATGGGAGGTGGGTCTATGAACGCATCGTCTGTATTAAAGTTTTTAGTAAAAAATCAAAAATTAAATCTTAGTTCAAAAGAAATTACTAAAATTTCATCGAAAATTGGATCTGATGTTGTTTTTGGACTTCAAAACAAAACCTCAATTTTATATGGAAATGGAAAAATCAAGTATTTAAATAACAAAATAAATTTATATGCATTATTAATTAAACCAGATTTTGGCTGCTCTACTAAGGCTATATATAATAATGTCAGAACTTTTTCTAAGCCAATTTTTAATAAAAATAAAAGAATAATAATAAATCATAAATTTCTTTCATATTTAAAAAATGATTTAGAAAAACCAGCATTTAAAAAATATCCTATATTGAAAAAAATTAAGGCATTCATGGAAGATTTGAATAAAGTTTTATTTGTAAACATGACAGGCTCAGGATCAACAATTGTTGGATATTTTATTACAAAAAAAACTGCATTAAATGCAATTAAAGTATTAAATAAAAAATATAAAAACTATTGGTGTATTTTATCTAAAACTATATAAAGCTTTTTTTTTGTGTTATACGAAATTAATTTTGGGGTGTAGCCAAGCGGTAAGGCAGCGGTTTTTGGTACCGCCATCCTAGGTTCGAATCCTAGCACCCCAGCCAATTATGAAAAATATCTTAACTAAAATTTTTAGTTCAAAAGCTGAATTAAATTCAAAAGAAAAATCTTTTTTAGAAATAACAAAAAAAACTAAAGTTTTAGAAATCTTTAAAGCTATTTCTAATTATAACGAAGAAAGTGAAATAAGATATGTTGGAGGATGTATTAGAAAAATATTAAGTAAAGAAAAGTTTGATGATATTGATTTAGCTACAAATCTAAAACCTGATGAAGTGAAAGAATGTTTAAAAAATAATAATATAGATTTTTTTGAAACTGGAATAGAACATGGAACAATAACTGCTCGTTTAGATGAAAAAAATTTTGAAATAACTTCTCTACGAAGAGATGTAATAACTGATGGAAGGCATGCTGAAGTTGAATTTACTAATGAATGGACTGAAGATGCGTTACGTAGAGATTTTACAATTAATTCAATTTACTCTGATAAAGATGGGAATTTATTTGATCCAAACGATGGCGTTAAAGATCTAGAATGCGGAAAAGTGGAATTTATTGGAGATCCTGAAAAGAGAATCAAAGAGGATTACTTAAGAATTCTCAGATATATTAGATTTTTTATTAATTACAGCAAACAAGATCATAAATTAAATGTAAAAAAAGTAATTAAACAAAATATAAGTGGAGTAATTAAATTATCAAAAGAAAGATTGATAGATGAATTAAAGAAATTAGTGATTTCAAAAGGATTCACTAAAATCTGTGATGATGAATTTAGTAAAGATATATTACAATTAATTTTTCCACAATTAAAAAATATAGATACGATTAAAAAAATACAAAAAAATTTTAAAGAGGAGCTTTTTAAAAAAGATTTTATATTTCTTCTAGCTCTATTAATAATTGATGAAACAGATAATTCAGATTTTTTTCTTTACAAATTTAATATGTCTAACCAAGACAAATTAAGAATTAATTCAATTAAAGAAATATATAACAAATTTAACGATAAAAATACTTTTTCAAAGAAAAATTTACAAAAAATATTTTACTATCAAGGTAAGAACTATTTAATAGATGCATTAGATTTTAAATTATTCTTATCAAATAAAAAAAATAGTAAATTATTGGAGTTAAAAAAATATTTCGAAAATTTAGAAATACCAAAATTTCCAATTAAAGCAAAAATTATAATGGAAAAATATAATTTGAAAGAAGGTAAAGAGCTGGGTCAAAAGCTTAAGTCTTTAGAAAATTTATGGGTAGAAAATAGTTTTAGTATTTCAGAAAAAGAAGTGGAAAATACTTTTTTAAATTAAATATATTCAACATTGATTATTTCAAAATTTTTAACTCCTGCAGGAGTAGAAACCTCAACTAAGTCTCCTTTGTTCTTTCCAATTAGCCCTTTCCCAATAGGAGATTTAAAATATAGCAGCTTTTCTTTTAAGTCAGCTTCATCTTTTCCAACAATTTTGTAATCTATTTTTTCATTCGTGTCTAAATTTTGTAAAAAAACTGTCGAACCAAAAATAACTTTTCCATCATTATTTATTTTAGTTACATCAATAACATTTGCTCTAGCAATAATACTTTCTATTTCTTGAATTCTACCCTCATTGTGAGATTGTTGTTCTTTTGCAGCATGGTACTCAGCATTTTCTTTTAAATCTCCATGTGATCGAGCTTCTGAAATTGCAGCTACTATTTCTGGTCTTTTTTTTTCTTTTAGAAAAATTAATTCATCCTTTATTTTTTCTAATCCTTTAATTGTAATTGGTTCTTTATCCATAATCTTATTTCCACTTTGCCATAGGAGGCAAAGACATTAGTATAGCATCAACGTTACCACCAGTATTTAATCCAAATTTAGTTCCTCTATCATATAACAAATTAAATTCTACATATCTTCCTCTTTTTTCATATTGAATTTCCTTATCCTTTTTAGTCCATTTTTTTTTATGTTTTTTTAATATTATTTCTCTAAAAATATTTTTAAAACTTATTCCTACTTCTCTCACAAAGGAAAAATCTTTTTCCCAATTATTTTTTTTATAATCAAAAAAAATTCCACCAATGCCACGTGGTTCATTTCGATGTGGCAAATAAAAATATTCGTCACACCATTTTTTATATTTTTTGTAATAGTTTTTATTATGTTTATCACAAGATTTTTTTATTTCAGAATGAAACCATTTTTCTAATTTTTTATCTTTAAAACATGGCGTTACATCCATTCCACCACCAAACCATCCATAAGATGTATAAACATATCTAGTATTAAAATGCATTGCAGGAACATGAGGGTTCTTCATGTGCATAACTACAGATATCCCTGAGGCCCAAAATTTAGAATTTTTATTTGTACCTGGAATTTTATTCTTAAATTGATTAGAAAACTTTCCATAAACTTCAGAAAAATTTACACCAACTTTATCAAAAATCTTTCCATTTTCGTAAATTCTAGATTGACCTCCACCTTCATTTGATTTTTTACCTCTTTCCCAGTTTTTATACTTAAATAATTTTGATCCACCTTCTAATTCTTCTATCTCTTTACACAAAACTTCTTGTAAAGTTTTAAACCAATTTCTTGCCAATTTTTTTTTAATTATTTCATCCATATATAATTTGTTTGTCTTAAATTTTCAGATAAAGTTATTGCAACTGAAGTAGCTAAATTTAGCGATCTCTTTTTTTCAATCATTGGTATTTTTATTTTAAATTTTAATTTTTTATGCACAGACTCAGGTACGCCAGCACTTTCTCTTCCAAATAATAAAGTATCATTCTTTTTAAATTTAAAATCAGTATATTTTTTTTTTGCTTTGGTTGTCATTAAAATTATTCTTTCAGATTTTTTTTCATCAAAAAATTCTTTAGCACTACTATAAATCCTAATCATACTTTCATCCAAATAATCCATTACTACTCTTTTAAATCGCTTATCATTGAATAAAAAACCACAAGGTTCAATTATTTCTAGAAAAGCCCCTAAGCAGGAGCAGGTTCTAATTATCGCAGCAGTATTTTGTGGAATATCAGGCTCATATAGAGCAATTTTAGGTACTGAAATTGGTCCTTTGTGTGTCATTGTTACTATAGAAAAATTTATCTTTTCTTATATGAAAACATATATTAAAGGAGATTGAAAATAATAAAGATGTCAGATTCAGATAAAAAAAAGCCACCTAGAAGAGATTTTATTTTAACTGCAACAACTGCAGCAGGAGCTGTTGGAGTAGGGGCTGCAGTTTGGCCTTTGATTGATCAAATGAACCCAGATGCTTCAGTTAAAGCATTGGCTAGCACCGAAGTAGATATAAGTGCTGTTGAACCAGGTCAATCGATAACAGTTTTGTGGAGAGGTAAGCCTGTATTCATTAAAAGAAGAACCCAAGAAGAAATTGATAGCGCGAGATCTGTTGATTTAAAAGATTTAAAACATCCTGAAAGAGATGAGGATAGAGCAAAAAATCCCGAGTGGTTAGTAATGCTTGGAGTTTGTACTCACCTTGGATGTGTGCCACTAACTGATAAGGGAGATTATAATGCATGGTTCTGTCCTTGCCATGGTTCTCATTATGATACTTCAGGAAGAATTAGAAAAGGTCCGGCACCAACAAATATGGAAGTTCCAAAATACGTATTTCTTAATAGTAAAACTATTAAAATAGGATAAAATAATGAGTGATCACGATTATCAACCCAGTTCAAAATTAGGAAAATGGTTTAATGACCGCTTACCGTTATTAACTCTTTCAAATCATTTACAAGAATACCCAACTCCAAAAAATTTAAATTACTGGTGGACTTTTGGTGGAATTTTAACTTTTTGCTTGATTACTCAAATAATTACAGGAATTATTTTAGGAATGCATTACATAGCTCATGCTGATCTAGCATTTGGAAGTGTTGAGCACATAATGCGTGATGTAAACTACGGATGGCTGATTAGATACGTTCACGCAAATGGTGCTTCTATGTTTTTTCTTGCTGTTTACATTCATATTTTTAGATCATTATATTATGGGTCTTATAAAGCTCCGAGAGAAGTAATATGGATTATTGGAATGATTATTTATTTTTTGATGATGGCAACAGCTTTTATGGGATATGTTCTTCCATGGGGACAAATGAGTTTTTGGGGAGCTACAGTAATTACAAATTTGTTTAGCGCTATTCCTTTTATAGGCGAAAGTATTACAAATTGGTTATGGGGAGGTTATTCAGTAGACAATCCAACTCTTACAAGATTTTTTAGTCTTCATTATCTTTTGCCTTTTTTAATTTTGGGATTAGTAATACTTCATATTTGGGCATTACATGTGCCTGGCAATAACAACCCAATTGGAATAGATATTAAAAAACCATCTAATGATACTGTTCCTTTTCACCCTTATATCGTAATTAAAGATTTGTTTGCTTTACTGCTATTTCTAATAGTTTTTGCATTTTTTGTATTTTATTCACCAAACATTTTAGGACATGCAGATAATTATATAGAAGCAGATCCATTAGTTACACCTGCTCATATTGTTCCAGAATGGTACTTATTACCTTTCTATGCAATCTTAAGATCAGTACCTGATAAACTACTAGGAGTTATTGCAATGTTTGCATCTATTTTTGTATTAGTAGTTTTACCTTGGTTAGATACGTCAAAAGTTAGATCTGCAATATTCAGACCAATCTATAAACAATTTTATTGGTTTCTTGTAGCTGATGTTTTGATATTGGGATACATGGGAGCTATGCCTGCAGAAGGTGCTTATTTAATAATAGCCCGTGTTGCAACTGCATATTATTTTCTTCATTTTTTAGTTATTCTTCCAGTCCTGGGAAGAAAAGAAAAAACATTAGATATTCCATTAAGTATTACTGAACCTGTTCTTGGAGGATTCCCAAACCAAGCTACAACTAAAAATAAACAGGATAATAGAGAAAATTTGTGAAAAAATTTCTAAAAATTTTATTTTGTACATCAATGTTGCTTAATACAAATTATGCAAATTCTGCAGAAAATTCAGCAGAACTTTTAAAAGTTGATTGGAGCTTTAAAAGTTTCTTTGGAAAATTTGATAGAGCATCGCTTCAAAGAGGTTATCAAGTTTATAACGAAGTATGCGCATCATGTCACTCAGTAAAGTATTTGAGTTATAGAAACCTTACAGAAAAAGGGGGTCCTGAATTTACTGAAGAAGAAGCTAAAGCAATAGCATCTAATTTTGAGGTAATTGATGGTCCAAATAGCACTGGTGAAATGTTTACAAGACCAGCAAGACTTTCTGATAAGTTTGTATCAACATATGCAAATGATGAAGAGGCGAAGTCTGCAAATGGTGGCGCATATCCTCCGGATATGTCTGTATTAGTTAAGGCTAGAAAGGGTGGAGCAGATTATATTTATTCTCTACTTCTTGGATATGAAGATCCACCAGCAGATATGGAGCTGGATGATGGAGTTTATTACAATAAATTTATGTACGGAAATAAAATTAAAATGTCAGCACCACTATCAGATGATATAGTTGAGTATTCAGATGGAACAAAAGCTACTACTGAACAAATGTCAAAAGATGTTGTAACATTTTTAATGTGGGCAGCAGAACCACATTTAGAGCAAAGGCATAAGTTTGGATTTAGAGTTATTATATATTTAATAATTATTACTATACTAGTTTACTTTAGTATGAAAAAGATTTGGTCACGTATTGAATCTAAAGTTTAAGACATCTCCGTCATTAACAATATAATCTTTACCCTCTAATCTCATCTTTCCAGACTCTCTAGCTTTAAGCCAACCTTCATTTTCAACAAAATCTTTATATGATACTGTTTCAGCTCTAATAAATCCTTTCTCAAAGTCAGTATGGATTTCACCAGCTGCTTTAGGAGCTGTACAGTTTTTAGTTATAGTCCATGCTCGAGACTCTTCGGGTCCTGAAGTAAAAAAAGTTTCAAGTGATAATAAATCGTAACCTTTTTTTATTAAATTATTTAATCCAGTTTCTTTCATATTAATCATTTGCATATAATTTTCTTTTTCAATCTTATCACCAAGTTGATTAATTTGATTTTCAATTTCTGCTGAAATAATTATTGTGCTTTTTTCTCCATATTTAGCTATAAATTTTTCAGTATATCCATTTCCTTTTTCAATACTCTGTTCATCAACATTACATATATAAAGCTTAGGTTTTGTAGATAGTAAAGTGCACTGCTTCAAATCTCTTTCATCATACTCATTTTTTAAAATATCTAAATCGTTATCATTATTGATTAATTGCTTAGCTTTTTCTAAAATTTTAAATATATTTTCATCTAAATTTTTCTTATTTTTTTTATCGAGTCTTTTTTCAATCGACTCTAAATCTGCTAATTTCATTTCAGTTTCAATTATTTCTAAATCCCTAATAGGATCTACATCGAGGTTTACATTTTGAATATCTTCAGAGTCAAAGCATCTAATCATATGAACTATTGCGTCAACTTCCCTTATATGTGATAAAAATTTATTTCCTAAACCTTCTCCCTTTGAAGCTCCTTTAACCAAACCAGCAATATCAACAAAAGAAATAGTAGTATGAATTTTTTTTGCTGATTTAGAAATTGAAACTAACTTTTCTAGTCTTTCATCTGGGACGGGTACTATACCTATATTAGGATCTATAGTACAAAATGGAAAATTTTCTGCTTGAGCTTTACTTGAATTTGTTAAGGCATTAAATAACGTAGATTTACCAACATTTGGCAATCCAACTATACCGCATTTAAAACCCATTAGTTATTATTAACAGTGCTAGAAAATAAATCTAATTTTTTATCAATTAGTATTGCTAATGATTCAATAATATTATTTGTTATTTTTTCTAAGTTTTCTTTTTCTTCTTCACTAAAGTCATTTAGAACATAGTCAGCTGCAGATATTTTTTCATTAGGTTTTCCAATTCCTATCCTAACTCTTGAATAATCTTTTCCAATAAATTTATCTATTGACGCTATACCATTATGGCCAGCATCTGATCCTCCAAATTTTGCTTTTATTTTTCCAAATTCAACATCTAAATCATCATGGAAAACAATTACGTTTTCTGAATCGATTTTAAAATATTCTAATAATTCTCTTATACAAATCCCAGAATTATTCATAAAAGTAAGTGGTTTAATTGCATATATTTTTTCTTCTTTAATATTTCCTGTTGTTAGAAGACCCTTGAATTTTGGTTTTTGTTTTGAAAGACCGAATTTTTGGTTTATGGCATCAATAACTTTGAAACCTATATTATGTCTATTATTCTCACTGTTTGGAGTGGGATTTCCTAAGCCTACAAATAGCAACATATAATTTTATTTTAGGAAAATACTCAAAGTTATTTCTTATTTTTATCTGCAGCAGGTTTATCACCTTCAGTTTTTTTATCGTCTGATTCTGCAGTTTTGCTTTCACCCTCTGTTGAACTTGCTTCTGCTCCTTCGGTCGTACTAGCTTCTGATCCTTCAGCTTCTGCTTCAGCAGGTTTTTCCGGTTCTTTAACAATAGTAGGAGCTGCTACAGTGGCTATTACAAAGTCCCTACCTTGAATAGTTGGTGTAACATTTTCTGGTAATTTAATAGATGAAATTTTTATACTTGTACCTATATCAAGGCCTTCTAGATCAACAACTAACTCCGTTGGTATATTTTCTGTTGGACATTTCAATTCAACTTTACGTCTTACTATATTTAAAACACCTCCTCTTTTTAATCCTGGAGACAGTTCATTATTTATAAATCTTACAGGTATTTCCAAAATAATTTTTGCACCTGATACAATTCTCATAAAATCTATATGTGTTGGTTCGTCAGAAATTATGTCAAACATTATTTCTCTTGGTAAAACTTTTTGCTCTTTTTCATTAAGCTTTATAGAAATTACATTAGATAAGAAATTTTCTTTATTAATTAAATTTTTAACTTCTTTTTTCGAAAGAGAAATTTTCTCATTTTCATTTTTTCCACCATAAATTATTCCTGGAACGTTTCCACTTTTTCTCAAAGCGTTTAGCTCTCCTCTGGTTTTAGTATTTCTAGTTATTGCTTGAATTGAACTCATAAAGAGCAGGGTTTTAACTGATGAATCTAAATTTTACAAGAATTATTTAAATAGATCAGATACAGAAGTGGAATTAGAAATCCTTCTCATGGCTTCTGCCAATAAATTTGATATCGATAATACCTCTATATTTCTTGATTTTTTTACTTTATCTGAGTTGTCAATGGTGTCTGTTACAACTAAATTTTTAATTTTAGACTTTTTAATTTTTTCAACAGCTTCCCCGCTCAAAACTCCATGAGTTACATAAACATAAACTTCTTTGGCTCCTCTTTTAATTAACGCATCTGCTGCATTTACAATTGTTCCACCAGAGTCAATTATGTCGTCGGTAATTATACAGGTTTTGCCTTTAACATTTCCTATTACATTCATTACTTGTGATTTTCCTGGCGCAGGTCTTCTCTTGTCAATTATTGCTAAACCAACATCTAATTTTCTTCCTAAAGCCCTGGTTCTTTCAACTCCTCCAACATCAGGAGCTACGCAAATTAAATTTTTACTTTTTATTTTTCTCTTAATGTGTCTAGCGAATATTGGAGTAGAAAAAAGATTATCAACTGGAATATCAAAAAATCCTTGTATTTGTCCTGCATGAAGATCAACAGTTACAATTCTATCTGCTCCTGCTTTTGTAATTAGATTTGAAACAAGTTTTGCAGATATAGAAGTTCTTGGAACAACCTTACGATCTTGTCTGGCATATCCAAAATAAGGAATAACTGCTGTAATATTTTTTGCAGACGATCTTTTAAGAGCATCTATGCAAAGCAACAGTTCCATTAAATTATCATTAGCAGGCGAAGAAATTCCCTGAATAATAAATATACTATTGCCTCTTATGTTTTCATTTATTTCTATATAAATTTCACCATCTGAAAATTTTCTAATACTAGAGTTTACCAATTTGTTTTTAAGATATTTTGATATTTTACTGCTAAGATTCTTATTACTATTTCCTGTGAGAATTTTCATTTTATTTTGAATAATTTATTTAATCATAATTACTGATATATTTCTACCATAATCATCAAAATTATTTTTTATAGACCGTCTCGAACTAAAAAAATTGTTTTTATTCAAATACGTGTCTTTATTAATAATTTCTATATTTTTAACTCCAATATTTTTAAGTTGGTTCAGAATATATTCGTTTAAACTAAAAAAAATTTTTTTCCTACGAAAACTAAAGAAATGTTTATTTTTTTTATTTTGATTTAAAAATTTATTTAAAAAATCTTTTTTTACTTCATAATTTCCCTTTGATATGCATGGTCCAATAACAACATTTAAGTCTTTTACATTACTTCCTTTTTTTTTAAATTCATAAATAGCTTTATATAAAATTCTTTTGTAAGCTCCTTTCCAACCAGCATGGATTGCTGAAATTATTTTTTTTTTGGAATCATAAATAAAGACAGGCGCACAATCTGCAGTTAATATTCCTAAAGCAAATTTTTTTTTTGAAGTAATTAAAGCATCTCCTAAAAGTTTTCTTTTTGGAACTTTATTAATTGAGATAACTTTATTGCTATGAATTTGATTAAGTAATATTAAATTTTTTTTTGAACATTTAATTTTTATGCAAATTTTTCTTAAGTTTTTATTTACATTTCTTTTATTATCTTTTGATCCTGGACCACAATTTAAACTTTTGTAAATACCAGTTGAATAACCACCTAACTTATTAAAAAAACCGTGGGATATATTTTTATATTTTCCAATCAGTGTAGATTTAATCACTTTAAAATCCTAAATTAAAATTATTTTTTTTCTTTGTAGCAAATAGAACTTTAAATAATGTTCCCATTTGTTTTTTATCTATCAATCTTCTAATCCTAAAATAGATATCTGATTTTTTTAAGAAAGGCATATCTTTACTAATTATTTCTGCTCTTTCTAATATTCCCATTTTAATTAAAAATTCTCTTTGTGTAGTTAAATATACCGAGTTGATCTTTAAATTTTCAATCTTTTTTTCTAAAAAACTAAAATTTATTAAATGAGTAATATCTGCTTTATAAATATTTTCTAATGGATTATTTTTTTTATGACTTTTTATACTCTGCAACGTGTTAAACATTTTTTTACTTTTGTATCCATAATCAATTATTAAGATACCTCCATTATTTTTTTTAATAGTTTTTGATATTGATCCCAATATTTCATTTCCCAACGGAGAAAACTCAACAAATTTTTGATTTTTTAATATTTTTTGTTTTAGTAATTTTTCAATTGTGCTTTTTTTTATTTTTTGATCAACAAATTTAAATGATTTACCTTTACTTATAATATATTTTTCGTACCAAATATTTTGTTTACATATAAATTGCTTGATTGGAAGAGCATCAAAAAACTCATTAGCTAAAAATATTGTTGGGAATTTAGAAATTTTTTCTAATTTATTTACCCATTTTATATTTTGAAATTTTATTTTATTCTTTTGTAATTTTTTTAAGTATTGACTTTTTTCAAAAATAATAAAATTAGAGCTTTTATCAAAATTCGTGAACTTTTTTACTGCATTCATAATTTGATACATCATTTCGCCGTTACCCGCCCCAAGTTCAACAATGTTAAATTTTTTTGGGCATCCTAAATTCTCCCAAAATGAAATTATCCAAATAGCAATCATTTCGGAGAACATTATTGATATATTTGGAGAAGTTATAAAGTCACCCTTAGATCCTATGGGATTACCTTTCATGTAATATCCTTTATTTTTATCATACAGAGCTTTGTAGATGAATTTGTCTAAAGAAATTTTACTACCTTTTTTCAGAAACATAGCTTTTGTAAAATAAAATTGTACCTGCAATGAAAAATATACCACTTATAATTTGCCCCATACTCAAACCAAATAATATAAGACCAATGTGAGTATCAGGCTCTCTAGTAAATTCTATAATAAACCTAAATACTGAATAAAAAATAACAAATAAAGATGAAATCAAACCATTTTTTTCAGAATATTTTTTGTAAAAAAAGTTTAAAATTATAAATAAAATAATTCCCTCAAAAATAGCTTCATAAATTTGGGATGGATGTCGATTTAAATTATCAACTTGTATAAATTTTACTGACCAAAAAATATCACTCTCTCTTCCATACAATTCAGAATTAATAAAATTTGATATTCTTCCTAAAAATATTCCAATCGGCGAACTTAATGCAACTAAATCTAAATAATAAAAGATATTTTGATTATTTTTTTTACAGAAAAATATTGTCGATATAATTACTCCAATTACAGCTCCGTGAAAAGACATGCCGCCGTTCCATATCATTGGAATTTCGATTATATTTTTTAAATAGTATGATGGATTATAAATAATTACGTAGCCTAATCGTCCACCTAGTATTATTCCAATAATAATATATGTGATATAATCATCAAATTGATTTTTTTTCTCTTGGTCTTTTATTAAAAATTTATTGCAGTATATCCATCCAACAACTAAGCCTACTATATATGCCAAAGAGTACCATCTGATCTCGAAAGAAAATACTTGAAATGCAACAGGATCAAAATTATTGATAAACATTAATTAATTTTATTATAAATATATTATATTTTTGTTAAATAACTATTATGTCAAAATCAAGATTTGTTCTCGATAGATTTGCCAAGCTTATAGAGCAGGGATTATTAAACTACAAAGATCTTAGTGAAGAAATAATTAATATACTGAAATCAAAAAGAGACGAAATAATAATGAGAATGAAGCTAACAAGTAAAGAGGAATTTGAAATTTTAAACAAAAGAGTCAGCTCTTTAGAAAAAAAAATAAATGAATTAAAAAGACCTAAATCTTCGAAGAAAACTAAACGGGCAAAGAAATCATAACTTTTAAGCCACCCAAATTTGATTTTGCAAATTTAATATCACCTCCATGTGATTTTATTATATCTGAGGAAATTGACAATCCAAGACCTACACTTGATTTCGTTTCTGATCTTCCTTTATCTATTTTATAAAATGGCTTGATAACATTTTCGTATTCTGATTTTGGGATACCAGGACCATCATCTTCAATTGATATAAATATATTTGATTTTTTTTTTTCTAATATCAGCTTTGTTTTTTCTCCATACTTTATTGAATTATCTATTAAATTATTTACACTTCTTTGGATTAAATTTTTTCTTCCATTAAAATATATTCTTTTTTTAAAATCCTTTGAAATATTAGGATTTTCGTACTTATTAATTATATTTTCAACAAGTTCAGACAAATCAAAAGTTTCAGTTTTTTCTTTAGCACCAGAGCTGGCAAATTGAAGATATTCATTTAACATTTTTTCCATTTCATCAACGTCTTCAGTTAATTTCTTTGACAAATTTTTGTCTTTAATCATCGCTAACTGAAGTTTAATCCTTGTTAATGGCGTTCTAAGATCATGACTAATACCTGAAAGCATTTCAGATCTCTGGTTTAAATGTCTTAGAATTCTACTTCTCATTTTTTCAAATTCTAATCCTGCTTTTCTAATTTCCAGTGCTCCTGATGGTCTAAATTCATCAATCTCCTCACCTCTTCCAAATTTTTCTGATGCTTCAGCAAGTTTTATAATTGGCCTTGTTTGATTTTTTAGAAAAATAATAGCAATAGCTATCATCAAAATTGCTGGAAGTGTAATCCACAATGCAAATATACGAATAGATGAAGTTTGTATTCTTTCTTTTGGAAAAAAAATTTGCAAAACCCCATCTCTAAATTTTATTCTTAAATCTACAATTTCTTTATTACCTATTGTATTAAACCAATATTCGTTAAATTTTGGTTTCAATTCTCTTCTTAAGGTTCTATCCATTGGGCTAAACCATCTTTCAACTTTTATATCTGGTAGTTTCTCGTTTTCTAAAAATCTAACTTTAAAACTAAAGTTTTTATTATATAAATCTGTTACAATTTTTTTATTGTATTCACTTTCATTGTTATAAATATCAATTATTGTAACAATTTCACTTACCAAAGACTTTGCTAAACCTTTGTTTGTTTTAATCCACAAGCTATCAAAAAAAACTAGAGTTATTGTTACTTGCAGAACCAAGATTGGAATTGCAACAATTAGAAGACCTCTATAAAATAATCTTTTTGGAAGCAAGTTTTTTAATAATTTACTCAATCCATAAAACATATCCTTCTCCTCTAATTGTTTGAAGATATTTTGGACTTTTTGGATTTTCTTCAATTTTTTTTCTTAATCTTGTAATTATTACGTCTATAGATCTTTCTTTAGTTAAATCAATTAAAGCACCTATTTCATCCCTTTGAAAAATTTTTCCAGGGGAATTGATCATTTTTTCTAAAATTATCTTTTCGGTATTGTTAATTTTTAAACTTTGTTGATTTCTATAAATAAACAATTTATTTAAATCTATTTTAATACTTCCAAATTCAATTACTCTTTTTGAATTCTCAAATTTTGTTTTATTCAAAATATTTTTTATTCTTAAAATTAATTCTTTTGGCTCAAATGGCTTTGCTAAATAATCATCAGCTCCAATTTCTAATCCTTCAATACGATCAGAAGCCTCTCCCTTTGCTGTTAGCAATATAATTGGTGTATCTAGTTTTTTTTTATTTTCATTCGTGAATTCCAAACCGCTTTTTCCTGGCATCATTATATCTAATACAATTAAGTCAAATTTAATTATCTTTACTTTCTCAAGAGCGTCTTCTGCATTTTGTGCAGTTGTAACAAGATAATTATTTTTATTGAGAAACTGTTTAACTAATTCTCTTATTCCATCATCATCATCAACTACTAAAATATGAGCTTTATATTTTTCCATTTATTATTTTTTTTAAAACATTATCAAAACTAATAACTTCTTTGTGATCTGAATTTACAAAAGCCTTGTATATTCTTGATTTTTGTCTTGAAAAAATTTCATTAAACAATCTTATTCCATCTTCTGTTAAAAAAACATGTTTAATCCTTGTATCAGTCTCGTTCTTTTTATACTTGATCGCATTTAACTTAATTAGATCTTTAAGAACTCTGTTTAGACTTTGCTTTGTTATCTTCAATTTTTTAAGAAGTTCAGAAATAGTTATTCCTTCATACAAAGATATCAAATGAATTGCTTTATTATGTGCCACACCTATAGAATATTTATCTAATATTTTTTTGGCATCTGAGACAGTTTCTCTGTATCCTATAAATATTTTTTCTATATATTGTTTTAATTCTTGGTCTTTTAAATATAAATTTTTTTTCATATTGGTAAGTTATATTGACATATTATATATACAAATATATTTTTTAAAAAAAAAAAATCATATGATACCCTTCGACAAAAGAGACGGAAAAATTTGGTACAACAATGAACTAGTTGATTGGCAGGATGCAAAACTACATGTTATCAGTCACGGACTTCATTATGCAAGCTTAGTTTTTGAAGGATTAAGAGTGTATGAAGGTGAAATTTTTAAGTTAGAAGAACATACAGATAGACTTTATCATTCAGCTCAAAGGATGGATATTAAAATTCCATATACAAAGGAAGAAATTAATAATGCATGTAAAAAAATAATTTCAATCCAAAATGTTCAAAATGGATATGTTAGACCATTTGCTTGGAGAGGAAGTGAAATGATGGGTGTTTCTGCACAAAAAACAAAAATTAATACTGCAATAGCAACTTGGGAATGGGGTGACTATTTTGATCCAAAATTAAAAGTTGAAGGTATAAAATTAAATATCTCAAATTGGAGAAGACCTGCCCCAAATACTATTCCTTGGGATAGTAAAGCTGCTGGTTTATATATGATATGTACTCTATCCAAACACGAAGCAGAGAGACAAGGTTATAGTGAGTCATTAATGTTAGACCACGAGGGTAATGTTGCGGAGTCAACTAGTGCAAATGTCTTTTTTAAAGATAGAAATGGTGAATTACATACTCCTATCCCGGACTGCTTCTTAGATGGCATAACAAGAAGAACTGTAATTGATATTGCAAAATCAAAAAATATTAAAGTTCACGAAAGAAAAATTTCACCTAATGAATTGCCAAATTTTGTTGGTTGTTTTTTAACTGGAACTGCAGCAGAAATTACTCCAGTTTCTAAAATTGCTGAAAACAATTATAAAGTGTGTGATTTAATAATAGATTTATCTTCTAGCTACGGAAAACTAGTTAGAAAGAAAAAAGCTGCTTAACTTTTATTATCCTCAGATATAGCGTGATCTATACCTTTTCTAAGATACTCGTAACCAGTAAACAAAGTTAAAAAAGCTGATAACCAAAGTAAGATCATTCCTATAGTTTGAGCGTTGTAATCTTGAAAATTAATAATCTTATTTCCAGTTTCTCCAGTTAATAGTGCTGAAATTGCAAACATTTGTAAAAATGTTTTTGCTTTTGCTAAATTGGATACGGGAAGCTTAATTCTTCCTCCTGCTAAAAATTCTCTTAAACCAGAAATCAATATTTCTCTTGTTAAAATTATTATTGCAGCAATTACCTCGTAATTTTTAATAGTGCCATCCATAACCAATAATATTAAAGCGGTTGCTACGATAATTTTGTCTGCAATGGGGTCTAATAATTCTCCTAATTTAGACTCTTCTTTATACATTCTCGCTAATAATCCATCTAAAAAATCTGTAAAAGATGCAATTACGAATAAAGCGAATGGAATTACATCGCCATAGAATCCAGGTAGATAAAAAGCAAAAACAAATATAGGTACAATAATTATTCTTCCTATTGTCAGATAATTTGGAAATTTAAATTTCATTCGTGAAAGAAATTATATATTTTTTTTGCAACTTTTTCCTCAACTCCTTCAACAGTTTTAATTTCATCCAAACTTGCCGATTCTACCGCTCTAGCTGAGCCAAAGTGATTTAATAAGGCCCTTTTTCTAATAGAACCTATACCTTCTATTTGATCCAATAAAGATTTGCTAATCCCTTTCTTCCTTTTTGCTCTATGTGCACTGATAGCAAATCTATGCGCTTCATCTCTTATTCGTTGTAGAAAAAATAGAGTTGGATCATTTTTTTGAAATTTAAAGCTTTTACCGTTATGAAAAAAAGTTTCATCACCACTGTTTCTAAATTTGCCCTTTGCAATAGCTATAATTGGAATATCATGAAGCCCAAGCTCATTTAAAGTCTCCCTGGCAGTAGAATATTGACCTTTACCACCATCAATTAAAACAAGATCAGGAAAAGATAAATAATTATCTTTTTCTTGGATGGCTTTTTTAAATCTTCTATTTAAAACCTCTTTCATCATTCCATAATCATCTTGTTCATTTTGTTTTATTTTAATATTAAATTTTCTATATCTTTTTTTAATAAACCCTTCTTCTCCGAAAGTAATTAATGCTCCAACACTATTAGTTCCCTGAATATGGCTATTGTCATATACTTCTACAAGACTTACATTCGTTTCTAAATCAAATTTTTTTGCAACCTTATCAAACAAGTCTCTGTTATTTTGGCTTTCATAAAGTTTTCTATTTAAGCTATCTTTAGCATTTTTAATTGCTTGATTTATAACTTTAAGTTTAGATCCTTTTTTTGCTACAGAAATATTTATTTCTTTACTTTCTTTTTTTGAAAGAGTTTTTTCGATTAAAGTTTTTTCTTTAATTTCTTCATTAATGATTATTAATTTTGGTACACTTTTATTTTCATAAAATTGAGAAATGAATGAATTTAAAATTTCTTTTAAACTTTCATCAGGATCATGTTTTGGGAAAAAAGATTGATTACCCCAATTTTGTTTTGATCTATAGAAAAAAACCTGAATACATGTTTTTCCAGACTCTTTATATCCGGCAATAACATCAGCTTCTATTAAATTTGCTTCATTAATTCTTTGGGAAGATTGAATTATATTTAATGATTTAATTCTATCTCTTAAAATTGTAGCTCTTTCAAAATCTAATTCTTCACTAGCTTTTTCCATTTGTTGCGAAAGATTTTTTTGAATTTTTCTAGATTTACCAGAAACAAATTCAATCGCATCTTCTACAGTTTGTTTATATTCATCATTTTTAATATAACCAACACATGGACCAGAGCATCTTTTGATTTGATACAAAATACATGGTCTTTCTCGATTTTTAAAAACTGTATCATCACAAACCCTAAGATGAAAAATTTTTTGAATCATTTTTATTGTCCAGTTTGCTGATCCAGCTGAAGCAAAAGGACCAAAATAAAATCCTTCTTTATTTTTTTTCCCTCTATGTCTTTTTATTTGAGGCCATTTTTCCTTGTTACCAATGAAGATAAATGGAAAAGATTTATCATCCCTTAAGAGGATATTGTATTTTGGTTTATATTTTTTGATTAAGTTTGCTTCTAACAGCAAAGCTTCACTTTCATTTGAAGTAGTAGTTATCTCAAGCTTTTTTGTTTGAGATAACATTCTTTCAGTTCTTATAATGTGATTTTTTTCTGATACATAACTTTTTAGTCTATTAGTAAGATTCTTAGCTTTGCCTACATAAAGAATTTCGTTTTTAGAGTTGAGCATCCTGTAAACCCCAGGAAGCTTTGGCATTAAGGGTAGTTCTTTTTTAATTACTTCTTTTCCAGTTTCAGAGCTTAGCATGGCTTCTTTTTTTAGAAATCTGTATACCAACAGATGAGCAGTCTTTCATAATTTCTAATTTCTCAATTCGAAGAGATATTTTATCAATTCTTTTGTCTTTAAATAGCTCATCAAAAACATCTTCGGCCAATGTTTCAAGAAAGTTATAATGTTTATTTTTTACCAATTTTTTTATTAATTTTACAATTTTTGCGTAGTTAACTATTGATTTAAGATCTTTATCATTTGAAGGTTTTTTATCTTCGTAGTCGACCTCTAATGAAAACTTAACCTTTTGTGTTTTGATTTTCTCAAAATCATAATAGCCAAGTTTTAAATCTAGTATTAGATCTTTTATAAGAATTTTTTTTTCGTAGTTAAATAAACCTTTGTTTTTATCTATTTTAACTATTTTAAGGTTATTTTTTTTCATACTAAATTTTTGATTCAATAAATTTTTCTATATCATCAAGATAAGGGGTAAAACAACTTCGATAGGGAATATAATGTCCGCTAGCTTTTTTCATCATTTCCTTTTTTTCATTAGGATCAACAATTGTCCAGGCTTTCTTTTTATGCCCAAGATCTTGATTATGTTTTATTTTCCAGCCACCTCTCATTCTCTTCTTAATTTTGCATTGTTTTCCGTCAATAATGATTTCTTTACCATCTTCACTATTATGATTTGGTAATTCAATCCATTTTGCTCCAGGAATATCTGCCATCCATTTTAAATATCTAGAGTCACTTTGATAATCTATTTCTCCATCAGTTTCAGAATGAAAAATTAAGGCATCAATTTTTTTTGCACTTCTAATTTCATCTAATTCCCATTTTCTAAGTTGAGAATGTTCTGACTTGTCCCAGCAGTTTGGCATCAAAGCTATAGCTGAATTAAATACATCAGGATATAGCGATTCCATTCTTAAACTTCCCATTGCACCACATGAGTGACCTGAAATGAAAAGTTGATTTCTCGGAGTTCCCTTTTGAACAAAAATTTCTGCTATGGCAGTATTTAAAGCTGCCCTATTCTTGTAAGCAAAATTACTTACATAAGGTGGTATTTGCAATATATCTTTTTTTGAGGTTTTTACTTTTTTTAAATAAGTTGGAGGTCCCCAAACGCACTCATACCATGGTGGAGTATGGCCTAACATTTTACCTTTATACTTATGTTTCATTGCACACTTAGTGGTAATACCCATTGTATTTCCAGCTTTCCAAAGTTCTTGGTTTGCCCAAACAACAATTTCTTTTCCTTTAACTTTTCTTCCTGATAATTGTCCTAAAACACCTTCTACCTCTTCTTTTTGAAAACAGAATCCTTTATCTTTTTTTTTACTACCCCATCCACCAAAGTTAAAAATCATAATTATTTTATTTGCAGGATCTTCAATTTCGAAACCTTTAATAAACTTTCCTTTTTGACCATCAAAGTAGACAAAACCACTGCTATTTATTCTTTTACCACCAACTGCACTGCAATCGTATGCAAAAGCAAACTTTGGAATTATTAATAAACAAAATGTTAATAAAAATATTTTTTTCATTCTTTACTTCCCATAATATCGGGTGTTTGCCAGTTTAAACTTTGACCACTATCAATTGAAATTACCTGTCCTGTAATAGATCTATTTTTAATGAAAAAATCAACGGCATTACAGATTTGTTCAACATCTACTTGTCTTTTAAGAGGGGTTGCCATGTATTGCTTTTTGAAGTGTTTTTCAGATTGTCTTTTATTTTTTAATGTAGGACCTGGAGCAATTCCATTTACTCTTATATTCGGAGCAAGGCTCATAGCGCTTGTTTTAGTAAGAGTATAAAGTCCAGTTTTACTTATCGTATATGAAAAGAAATAGGGAGTTAGTTTAAAAACTCTCTGATCAATAATATTAATTATATTGTTATTTTTCCCTTTAATATTTTTAGCAAATGCTTTTGATAAAAGTGCTGGCGCTCTTAAATTTGTTCTTAAATGTTTACCCCAGCTATCGGTTGTGAAATTTTCAAGCTTATCATTTTCAAATAGTGAAGCGTTATTAATTAAACAATCAAAGTATTTTAATTTAGATTTAGCAAATTTTATTATTTTATTTATATCTTCTTCTTTGCCAAGGTCGGCTTTAACTAAATAAATTTTAGTTCCATTTTTAGATAACTCTTTTTTAAGTTTTTCAGCATTTGACTTTGATTTATTGAAATGAATTACAATTTCTTTTCCTGGACCTGATAATTTTTCTGCAATTACTGCCCCGATTCTTGTAGCGCCTCCAGTAATAATTATTTTATTTGCTTCCATTTCTTTTTTCCCTTTTGAGCTCTTGTTCCTGGCATCCCCATAGTTGATCTTCCTTTAGGATAAAGCTTATTTTTTTTGTTATATTTCTTTACTTGAGGATTAAGTGTAATCTCTAACTCAGAAGTTTCAAGTTTTCTAATTTCGTCCCTTATTTTTGCCGCTTCTTCGAATTCTAAATTACCAGCGGCTTCCTTCATTTGTTTATTTAAAGCTTTAAGATGTTTTTTTAGATTTCCACCTATATTTGCTCCTGTTCCTATTTTTACATAGTCTTTTTCATAAACACTTTCCAAAATATCACTTATTTCTTTCTTAATTGAGGTGGCGCTAATTTTATTTTTCTTGTTATAAGCTAATTGAATATTTCTTCGTCTCTCTGTTTCTTTAATAGCTTTTTTTATACTTTTAGTTTCTTTATCTGCATAAAGAATTACTTTTCCATCCAAATTTCTTGCGGCTCGTCCGATTGTTTGAATTAATGATGTCTCAGATCTTAAAAATCCTTCCTTATCTGCATCTAAAATTCCAACCAAAGCACACTCAGGTATATCAAGACCTTCTCTTAATAAATTAATTCCAACTAAAACATCAAAGACACCTAGCCTTAAGTCTCTCATAATTTCTATTCTCTCAAGAGTGTCTATATCAGAATGCAAGTATCTAACTTTAATTCCATTTTCATGAAGATACTCGGTTAAATCTTCAGCCATTTTTTTTGTTAAAGTCGTAACAAGAACTCTATGATTTTTTTCAATAGTTTTTTTACATTCATGCATCAAGTCGTCTACTTGGTTTTTAGCAGGTTTAACTTCTACCGGTGGGTCAATTAAACCTGTTGGTCTGATTACTTGATCAATAAACTTTCCTTTTGTTTGTTCTAACTCCCAGGGCCCAGGCGTAGCAGAAACAAAGACAGTTTGAGTTCTCATTAAATCCCATTCTTCAAATTTCAATGGTCTATTATCCATACAAGAGGGAAGCCTAAATCCATATTCTGCAAGAGTACTTTTTCTGGATCTATCACCCTTAAACATTCCATTTAATTGTGGAACTGTGACATGACTTTCGTCAACAAAAATTAAAGTATTATCTGGAAAATACTCAAATAAAGTAGGGGGTGGCTCACCAGGTTTTCTTCCAGATAAAAACCTTGAATAATTTTCAATTCCAGCACAAGTTCCTGTTGCTTCGATCATTTCTAAATCAAACTTAGTTCTTTCCTCTAATCTTTGAGCTTCTAATAGTTTATTTTCTGCTTTGTGTTTTTTGAGAGTATTCTCTAATTCTTTTCTAATTTTTATTACAGCTTGCTCTATTGTTGGTTTTGGAGTTATGTAATGGCTATTAGCATAAACTTTTACGAGATTTAATTCTCTCACCTGATCCCCTGTTAATGGATCAAACTCCTCGATTTTTTCTAATTTATCTCCAAATAAACTTATTCTCCAAGCTCTGTCTTCTAAATGAGACGGAAAAATTTCTAAGTACTCACCTCTTGCTCTAAAAGTTCCTCTAAAAAAATTTTGATCATTTCTTTTGTATTGAAGAGCTACTAGTGATTTTATTAATTGTTCTCGATTGTAATCATTATTTCTTTCAAGGGTCAAAGTCATCTTGCTATAAGCCTCAACTGATCCAAGTCCATAAATGCAAGAAACACTTGCAACAATTAAAACATCATCTCGTTCAAGAAGAGATCTGGTTGCTGAGTGTCTCATCCTATCTATCTGTTCATTTATTGATGCTTCTTTTTCAATGTATGTATCTGATCTTGGAACATATGCTTCTGGAGTATAATAATCATAATAAGACACAAAATATTCAACAGCATTATCAGGAAAAAAAGCTTTCATTTCACCGTATAACTGAGCTGCTAAAGTTTTATTTGGAGCCAATATAAGAGCAGGCCTATTTGTTTCCTCAATAATTTTTGCCATGGTAAAGGTTTTTCCTGATCCTGTAACGCCAAGCAAAACTTGATTAAATTCATTTTTTTTTGCACCCTGAACTAATTTTTTAATTGCATCTGGCTGATCACCAGCAGGTTTAAAATCAGATTTAATTTTGAACTTTTTTCCACCTTCCAGTTTTTCAGAAATCCCTGGATTTTTGCTCTGTATATCTGTAATTAAATCTTGATAAGTATTTTGCATATATTAAACAAAGTATTAAAATAAAAACATATTTCAATGAGCATAATATCTAACAGTTTAAAGAGAATAAAACCCTCACCAACTATAGCTGTTTCCCAAAAAGCCAGAGAATTAAAAGCTGCTGGAAAAGATGTGATAGGATTAGGAGCTGGCGAGCCGGATTTTGATACACCTAATAATATCAAAAATGCAGCCATAAAAGCTATTAGGGGAGGTGATACAAAATATACTGCGGTTGATGGAACTCCTGCATTAAAAAAAGCGATAATTAAAAAATTTAAAAAAGAAAATAACTTAAAGTACTCAGTAGAAGAAATAACAGTCGGAACGGGTGGCAAGCAGGTTCTTTATAATGCTTTTATGGCCACATTAAACAAAGGTGATGAAGTAATTATACCAGCACCTTTTTGGGTTTCATATCCAGATATGGTACTATTAGCAGGAGGTAAACCAAAAATAGTAAAATGTAGCGAGGGTGAGAATTTTAAATTAACTCCAGCAAAATTAAAAAAAGCAATTTCAAAAAAAACAAAATGGTTAATACTGAATTCACCATCAAATCCTACAGGTGCAAGTTATACAAAAAAGGAGATAGTAAAATTATCTAAAATATTAGCTAAACATAAAAAAATTCATATTTTAAGCGATGATATTTATGAGCATATTTCTTATGACAAATCTAAATATTTTACTATTGCCCAAGTATCTAATTTAAAAAATAGAACACTTACAATGAATGGTGTTAGCAAATCTTATGCAATGACAGGATGGAGAATAGGATATGCGGGTGGTCCTAAAGAAATTATTAAAGCAATTAGAAAAGTTCAATCTCAATCAACCTCAAACCCTTCATCAATTAGTCAGGCTGCGGCTGTTGAAGCTTTAAATGGAACACAAAGTTTCATAAAAACTAGATCAAAAGAATTTAAAAAAAGAAGAGATTTTGTAGTTAAGAGTCTAAATAATATAAAAGGGGTGAATTGCTTAACTCCTGATGGTGCTTTCTATGTATTTCCAAGTTGCAAAAAACTATTAAATAAAAAAACAAAACTAAAAACAGACTCTGAATTTGTTGAAAAGTTGTTAGAAAAAGCAAATGTAGCAGTTGTTCAAGGATCTGCATTTGGTTTACCAGGATACTTTAGAATTTCTTATGCTACATCAATGCAAAAATTAAAAGTAGCAATGGAGAGAATAAAATCCTTTTGTAATAATTTAAACTAAACCAAGTCTTACCACAGATTTTGCATTCTCAGCCATACAATCTTTTGCAGGTTTAAATTTAAAACCTAATAGTTCTTCCGCATAGGTAGTGTCAGTTTGCATCATAATTCCTAGGTCAGGTATCATTGTTTTAGCACTAGAGTCTAAATAACTTATTAACTTTACCATAAAATTTGGAAGTTCTTTTTTAGGAAGTTTCTTTGCATACTCAGGCATCGCTTCAGCCATTAATTGAGACAACTCAACAAGTTTTTTAACTTCTTTACCAACAATTAGTCTTCTTCCACCAACTTTGTTGTTTCCAATACAGGCAACATGTGCTTTAGCAATATCTTTGACATCGGAAATTAAAACTGCAAATTTAGGTGCCCCTGGAAATTTACCTGCCATAAATTGTCTAACATATTCAATTGATGTACCTCCTTTTTTATCTAAAGCATCACCAAATACTCCACCTGGATTAATCGTTGTTAATTTATTTTTTAATCCCTTACTTTCCATTAATTTCCATGCCGCTTTCTCTGCTTTTGTTTTTGATAAAAAATAGTCATTCACTCCCTCTACCCAATTTTCATCAGTCCAATCATTTTCACCAAATGTATAGGGATTACTTCTATTTGGTTTTCTAAACATTGCAACGATCGAGGAAGTTTTAATTATTTGTTCTACACCAGCATTTAAACCAGCATTTAAAACTCTTAATGTCCCATCAACAGCAGGAGGTAATAAACTTTCTCTATTCTTTGAAACTTTTATTGGAAATGGAGAAGCAACATGAAAAATATACTTACATCCTTTTGCTGCCTCATTCCATCCGTCGTCTTTAACAAGATCTAACTCAACAAATGATAATTTATCTATTGAAGTATATTTACTTATAGTTTCTTTTGTTTGCTCAATTAAATTTTTGTTTCTGACCGTTCCTAAAACTTCATAACCTGAATTCAATAATTCTATTGCAGTATGTTTTGCAATCCATCCACTAACACCTGTTAGCAGTACTTTTTCAGTCATATTATTTTTTAGAAGCTTTTTTCTTTTTATCTAAACCAACAATTGGAGAATTTCTAAATCTTAATACAAGAATAGCTAAAGCAATTAATAAAATTGCTCCTGCTTCATAAACAAGAATTTCAGGATTTATAGATTTGCCTTGTAAAATTATAAATCTCGATAAAGCTGTTATAGCAATAAATAATGGCAAAGTAATTTGTATTGATTGACTTTCCCAAAAAACTCTAACCATTGCTAAAACTTCTAGATAAAGAAAAAGAAGAAGAAGATCAGCCAAAGTGACTGTTTGAATTTTAAACATTTGATAAAGTTCACTACCAATAGCTATCACTGTACTGATTAGAATTATGATTAAAGTTAATAACTGTATTTGTTTAACTATTTTTTCCATGTTTCCTTTACGAAGCTAAAAATTTTTCAGCTTCTAATGCAGACATACAACCCATTCCTGCAGCCGTAACTGCCTGTCTAAAGATTTTATCTTTAACATCACCTGCCGCGAAAACACCAGGGATATTTGTCTCAGTAGAGTCTGGTTTAGTTATTAAATAACCCTCTTTATCCATGTTTAATTGATCTTTGAATAACTGAGTTGCAGGGTCATGTCCAATAGCAATAAAAAGACCATCTATTTTTAATTCCTTTGTCTCATTTGTTTTAACATTTTTAATTTTTAAACCTTTTACATTTTTAGGTTCGTCATCTCCAATCACTTCCTCAACTACACTGTCCCAAATAATTTCAATTTTTTTATTTTCCATTAATTTTTTTTGAAGTAGCTTTTCAGCTCTTAATTCATTTCTTCTATGAATTAACTGTACTTTCGATGCAAATTTTGTAAGAAACATTGCTTCTTCCACAGCTGCATTTCCTCCACCAACAACTGCAACCGTTTTTTCTTTAAAGAAAAAACCATCACAAGTGGCACATGCGGATACTCCAAATCCTCTAAACTTTTGTTCTGAGTCAATGTTTAACCATCTTGCTTGAGCTCCAGTTGAAATAATAATTGTATCTGCAGTATATTTCTGCCCGCCGTCCCCAACTGCTTCAAAAGGTTTTGATTTTAAATTTACAGAAGCAATATGATCTTCAATCATTTCAGTTCCAACTGCTTGTGCTTGTTCTTTCATTTGTTCCATTAGCCAAGGTCCTTGAATTACTTCCGCAAAACCTGGAAAATTTTCAACATCAGTGGTAGTTGTTAATTGTCCACCTGGTTCCATTCCATGAACTAGTATAGGTTTAAGCATTGCTCTTGCAGCATAAACTGCAGCAGTGTATCCGGCAGGACCGGACCCAATTATTAACACTTTTGTGTGTTTTGTTGGATTTTGATTCATATGAAAGCTATATAGTGATTAATGTCTAAATTGAAAGGTCTATTATTGACCGAAGGTATGCATGGGATGATAAGCCAAGTTGAAGGTTTGGCAAAGGCGCTAGAAATTGATTTTACTCACCATAAAGTTGAACTAAATAAATTTTGGAAATTAATACCACCTAAATTTACACCTGTTTCAAATTTTACTTTCAACTCAATAACTACAAATGATTTTGACATTATTATTTCTTGTGGGAGAAAAAGTGTAATTCCATCAATTTACCTAAAAAAAAATTCAAAAAAAAAAGTTCACAACATTCACATTCAAGACCCAAAAGTATCTTTAAATAATTTCGATTTTATCATAGCACCCGAACACGATGGTTTGACTGGAGAGAATGTAATTTTATCAAAAGGGTCAATTCATTATTTAACTAAAGAAGAAATAACGAATAACCATGAATATTTATCTGAAAAACTGAATAAGGAAAAAGAGTATCTGTCACTTATTCTTGGAGGTCCTAATAAATATTATGATTATAATGAAAAAAATCTAATAAAAATTTTTGATAAAATTAAAAGTTTATTGGAGACTAATAATTTGCAGGCAATAATAATTCCTTCTATGAGAACACCAGAAAAAATAATTGATTTTACTCAAAAATATCTTGGAGAAAATAATTTGGTAATTAAAGATGTAGATAAAAAAGCTTATTTATCCAGTTTATCTTTAGCTAAATATATTGTTGTAACATGCGATTCTACTTCTATGATTTCTGAAGCAGCACTAACTGGAAAGCCTATTTATATTGCTGAAATACCCGCAAAGTCAAATGATTATAGATTTAGAAAATTTAGAGATTTGTTTTACAAATTAAAAATTATTAAAAATTTAAATGAAAAAGTTGAAATTTGGAACTATGAAATTCTAGATGAAACAAATAGAATAGCTAAAGAAATCAAAAAAAAAATATCTTAATGTCGTTTTTAAATTCAGTTTTAAATAATTCAAAAAAATATGATGATCCATTTAAACATTGGGAGCTAAATAAACCTCTTACAGAAGAACAGATAAATGAAATAGTCCAGGCAGATATTGCCAATCCAGCTGAGCACAATCTTAATTATGATGGAACTAGAGCAATTGATGGGGGAGAGGGAAAGTTTAGATCAGGAATTTCTGATGGAGGAAAGGCTTTAAAGTTCAGATGTTTTATAACAAAAGATAATTCTAATAAATTTCCTGCTTTGACAAATTTAATTAAAGAACTTCAAAATAAAAAAACTTGTGAAACAATTTCAAAACTAATTGGTAAAGATTTATCAAAAGCGTATGTAAGAATTGAGGTTATATGTGATAGATCAGGTTTTTGGTTAAAACCACACTGTGATATCAAAGAAAAAATTATGTCATGTCTTCTATTCGTAAACAAACATAATGAGAGTGAAGATTTAGGAACTGACTTTTATGATAGTAATTTAAAAAGAGTAAAAACATTGCCTTATAGAGATAATTATGGATATTTTTTCTCAAGTGGGCCGAATACTTGGCATGGAATGGAAAAAAAAGAAATACTTAAAGAAAGAAGATGTCTACAAGTTAACTATGTTAATTTTAAAACTGATTGGAAGGTAGATTAATTATCTTGAATAGATTTTACTTTTAGTTTTTTATTTTTTAGCGATTGAATTGCTTCTAAGCAAGCATAAGCAGTTGACATATTAGTACAATATGGAACTTTATTAATCAAAGTAGCTCTTCTCAAAGCTCTTGCATCACTAAGACGATGTCTTTTTTTACCTCCTCCTGTGTTAATAACCAAAGCAATTTTTTTTGAATTTAAAACATCAACTATATGAGGAGTTCCACTGCTTACCTTATTTATTTTTTTACATTTAATTCCTTTGCTTCTTATTGCGTTAGCCGTTCCACTAGTTCCACACAAATTGAAATTTAATTTTAATAATTTTTTTGCAAGTTCAATTATTTCTTCTTTGTGAGAATCTTTCACCGATAAAAATGCCAAACCTTTTGTTGGCAATGAATTAGATGCAGCTATTTGACTTTTAGCATAAGCCATTCCAAAATCATCATCAAATCCCATTACTTCGCCTGTTGATTTCATTTCCGGACCAAGAAGAACATCACTTTCAGGAAATTTATTAAATGGAAAAACTGCTTCTTTAACAGCAAATGTTTTATTAGTTTGATATTTTAATTTATATTTTCCAAGTTTTTCACCTGCCATAATTCTAGATGCAATTTTAGCTAATGGAACGCCATTAGCTTTTGAAACAAAAGGAACAGTTCTGCTTGCTCTTGGGTTTACTTCTATTACAAATATTTCATCCTTCTTTATCGCAAACTGTATATTTAAAAAGCCTTTAACCTTTAAAGCTAAAGCTAGTTTTCTTGTTTGTATCTTTAACTCTTTAAGCAAATTTTCTTTAATTGATATAGGAGGCAAACAACAAGCAGAGTCCCCAGAATGAATTCCTGCTTCTTCAATGTGTTGCATAATTCCTGCAACATAAACATCTTTACCATCTGATATAGCATCAACGTCGACTTCCATTGCATTATTAATAAATTTATCGATTAAAATTGGATTTTCTTCTGAAGCTTTAAATGCTTCATTAATAAATTCCTTTAATTGGTTTTTTTCATGAACTATTTCCATGGCCCTTCCGCCAAGAACGTAAGAAGGTCTAATAACTAAAGGTAAGCCAATTTTATTAGAAATATTTATTGCTTGATTGTAAGTATATGCAATTCCACTTTCGGCTTGTTTTAAATTTAATTTAATTAATAAGTTTCTAAATCTGTCTCTATCCTCCGCTAAATCAATAGATGTGTATTGTGTTCCCAAAATTGGTAATGAATTTTCGTAAAGAAATTTTGCTAATTTTATTGGTGTTTGGCCTCCAAATTGAGCAATAATTCCTAATAAATTTCCATTAGATTTTTCTTTTAAAATTATATTGAAAACATATTCATCAATTAATGGTTCAAAATACAATCTATCACTTGTGTCATAATCAGTTGAAACTGTTTCAGGATTGCAATTAATCATTATTGTCTCAAAACCATCTTCTTTCAGTGCAAAGCTAGCCTGACAACAACAATAATCAAACTCTATACCCTGACCGATACGATTTGGTCCTCCACCAAGAATTATGATCTTTTTCTTATTTGTTGGATTTGCCTCACATTCAGTATTTACTGAAAAATTTCTTTGGTAAGTGGAATACATATACGGTGTAAAAGATTTAAATTCAGCTGCACAAGTATCTACCTTTTTATATACAGGGAAAACCTTTAAAGCTGTTCTTTTTGATCTTACTATTTTCTCTTTTACCCTTGTTAATTTTGAAAGTTTTTTATCTGAAAATCCAATTGATTTAATTCTATTAAATTCATTATAATTTTTAGGCAAACCTTTTTTTATTAAATTATTTTCTTCATCAACAATCTCTTTAATCTGATTTAAAAACCAAGGATCAACTTTTGATAAATTATGAATTTTTTGAAAAGGTATTTTTTTTCTAAAAGCTTCTGCAATCAGAAGTATTTTATTAGGAATGCTTTCCTTTAATTTTTTAATTATTTCCTTTTTTGAAAAATTAAATATATCGTCTAACCCTGAAAGGCCAATTTCAAGTGAAACAAGTGCCTTTTGTAAAGACTCCTTAAAATTCCTTCCAATTGCCATTGCTTCACCAACAGATCTCATTGATGTTCCAAGGGTTGCCTCTGTGTCAGCAAACTTTTCAAATGTAAATCTAGGTATTTTTGTTACTACATAATCAATAGTTGGTTCAAATGATGCTGGAGTAGTTTTTGTAATTTCATTTTTTAACTCATCCAGAGTATATCCCACTGCTAATTTTGCAGCTACTTTTGCAATTGGAAATCCAGTAGCTTTTGAAGCTAAAGCAGAGGATCTCGAAACTCTTGGGTTCATTTCAATAATTACCATTCTTCCGTTCCTAGGATTTATGGCAAACTGAACATTTGAACCTCCAGTCTCAACTCCAATTTTTCTTAAACAAGCAATGGAAGCATTTCTCATGACTTGATACTCTTTATCAGTTAATGTTAAGGCAGGAGCAATCGTAATAGAATCCCCCGTATGAATTCCCATAGGGTCGATATTTTCAATTGAACAAATTATTATACAATTATCTTTTCGATCTCTTACAACCTCCATTTCAAACTCTTTCCATCCTTCCAAACACTCTTCAACCAAAACTTGGTTTTTTGGAGACTCATGAATTCCTTGTTTTACTATTTTAAAAAATTCTTTTTTAGTTTTAGCAATACCACCACCCAAACCTCCCAAGGTAAAAGAAGGTCTGATAATTGCAGGTAAGCCAATTTTTCTTAAACATTTTGCTGCATGTTTGAAGCTGTTTAGTATTTCAGATTTAGGTAAATCAATTCCAATATCTGACATATTTTTTCTAAATTTTTTTCTGTCTTCAGCATTTTCAATTGCTTTTGATTTGGCTCCAATTAGTTCAATTTTATATTTATCAAGAAGACCAACTTCTTCTGCTTTGATGGCTAAATTTAAGGCAGTTTGTCCGCCCATTGTTGGAAGTATTGCGTCTGGTTTTTCTTTCTTAATTACTTCTTCAAGAACTTGTAACGTAATTGGCTCTATATAAGTTTTATCTGCAACTTCAGGATCAGTCATTATTGTTGCAGGATTTGAATTGATTAAAATTACTTTATATCCTTCATCTTTAAGAGCTTTACACGCCTGTGTCCCAGAATAATCAAATTCACATGCTTGTCCTATAATAATTGGTCCAGCTCCAATAACTAAAATTTTTTTAATATCTTTTCTTTTTGGCATATTTTTTTACATCTTTAATAAAATCGCTAAATAAATAATGACTATCTTGTGGTCCAGGATTTGATTCAGGATGGTATTGTACAGAGAAAACTGGCTTATTTTTTAATTTAATTCCTTCAATCGAATTATCAAAAAGTGATTTATGAGTTATCTGTATATTTTTCGACAAGCTCTCTTTTACAACCTCAAAGCCATGGTTTTGACTTGTTATTTCAACTTTTTTATTAATTAAATTTTTTACAGGATGATTAGCACCCCTATGTCCAAGCTTCATTTTTTTTGTCTTTCCATTTAAGGCTAAGGCAAGAATTTGATGCCCTAAACAAATTCCAAAAACTGGCAAATTAGATCTAATTAATTTTTGTACTGTTTGAATTGCGTATTTTCCTGTAGCCGCTGGATCACCAGGACCATTTGATAAAAAAATTCCATTTGGCTTTAGCTTTAATATTTCCTCAGCAGTTTGTTTGCATGAAACTACTTTTACCTCACAATCATAATTTGAAAAATATCTTAAAATATTTTTTTTTATGCCATAATCTATTGCAACAATCCTTAGTGATTTCTTTTTATTTTTTTTAAAACCTTTACCTTTCTCCCAAGTTTTTAAACCTTTCCAGGTATATGCTTTTTTTGTCGTTACATCTTTTGCTAAATCTAAACCATTTAAACCTGGCCATTTTGTTGAGATATTAATCAATTTTTTTATATTAAAATTACCCTGTTTATTGTTCGATATTGTACCTTTGGGAGCACCTTTATCCCTTATGAAGTTTGTTAGGCTCCTGGTATCAAGTCCAGTTATCCCAACTATTTTGTTTTTTTTTAACCATTCATCTAAATTTTTTAGAGATCTATAATTTGAAGGACTTGTTATTTCAGAGTTAAAAATAACTCCTCTTGCCCATATTTTGTCGGACTCTAAATCCTCATTATTTGTTCCGACATTACCGATATGAGGAAAAGTAAAGTTTATAATTTGCCCCGCATAAGAAGGATCAGATATAATTTCCTGATAGCCAGTTAAAGAAGTGTTGAAACAAATTTCACCAGTCGCTTCTCCTTGGTAGCCTAAGCCAATTCCTCTATAAACTGATTTGTTTTCAAGAACTAAAATAGCTGAAGAAAATTGAGGTTTAATTGAATTATTTTTTTTTCGTTTTGTGGTCAATTACAACTCATGAGTTAAAGGTTAATACAATAAAACCTAAATTTCCGCAACACATCTAATAAATAAAAAAAACAATTTTTTCTTTTTTACAAATTGTCTTTAGAGTAAATTAAAAAAATGAGTTTAAGAGATAAATTAGAAACTGACTATAAAAACGCTTTAAAATCTAAAGATAAAAATAAAATATCAACTTATAGGTTAATATTATCAGGGATTAAAGACCTTGATATTAGTAATCGATCAGGACCTGAAAAAAAAGAAACAGATGATAATGACATTAAAAAATTACTTAAGAAGATGATTAAACAAAGATCCGAATCGATAGAGGTCTATAAAAAAAGTAATAGAAATGATTTATTAGAAATTGAACAGGGCGAAGTTAATGTTCTTTCAGAATATTTACCAAAACAACTTGGTGAAGAAGAAACTAGAAAACTTTGTTCAGAAATAATTAAGAAATCAGGAGCTTCATCAATTAAAGATATGGGAAAAGTTATGGGAGAGCTAAAAAAAAACCATTCTGACGATGTAGATTTTTCAAAAGCAGGTTCAATTTTAAAGGAATTGTTAAACAAGTAATGAAATATCCCAAAGAGTATTTAGATGAAATAAAGACAAGGTTAAAAGTATCAACTGTAGTTTCTAAAACAGTAAGTTTAAAAAAAAAAGGTAAGGAATTTGTAGGACTTTCTCCTTTCAAAAATGAAAAAACACCATCATTCACTGTGAATGATGAAAAAGGGTTTTACCACTGTTTTAGCACCGCAGAACATGGAAATATTTTTGACTTTTTAATGAAAACACAAAATTTAAAATTTGGTGAAGCAGTTAAAGCGTTGGCTAATTTAGCTGGAATGAGACCATATACTTTTTCAAAACAAGATGAGGAAAGAGAAAAAAATTGGATTGAATATAAATCAATTTATGCAAAGTATGTTGAAAAATATCATGAAGAATTATTTAAAAATCCTTTAGCGGAACCAGCTAAAAATTATCTTAAAAAAAGAAATCTCAGTAGTATGGAAGTTAAAAAATTTAAAATTGGATTTGTAGGCAATGAGACAAGTTTTTATGAAGAATTAAATAAAGAATTTGATGAAAAAAAATTGAATGATTGTGGTTTATTTTATTTTGATGAAAGGAAAAAAAAATATGTTGAAAGATTTAGGAATAGAATAATTTTTCCAATTAATAATATTTCAGGTAATCCAATTGGAATTGGTGGTAGAATTCTTGAACAAAATAAAAATTTAGCAAAATACATTAATTCACCAGAAACAGAATTTTTTAAAAAAGGTTCTAATTTATTTAATTTAGATAATGCAAGAAAATTATCAAACAAAGTCGATGACATATATCTAGTGGAAGGTTATATGGATGTAATAGGCTTACATAAAAACGGTATTGAGAATGCTGTAGCAAATCTGGGAACATCTTTAACAAATCGACAAATACTAGTGCTTAATCAATTTTTTGAAAATATAATTATTTGCTTTGATGGAGATGAGAGTGGTTACAAGGCCGCATTGAGAGCGGCTGAAAATTCAATTGTAGAATTAAAACCAGAAAAAAAAATATCTTTCTTATTTTTACCTGATAATCATGATCCTGATAGTTTCGCAAATAAGCATGGAAAAGAATATTTTGAAGAGTTTTCAAAACAAAATTCTATTTCAATTCATAAATTTATTTTTGAACACTATTCTAAGCAAATGGATGAAAATCCGTCTTCTAGAGCAATTTTTGAAAAAAAGATAAGATCAATTTCTTCAACTATAAAAGATGAATTTATTAAAAAATATGTATTAGAATATTTTTTAGATAAAATTTCAGAACTAACTCCAAATATAAATAAAAAAAACAAAGGTTTCATAACCAAACAAACTAAATCATTAAAGAAAACTCAAAATTATTATAACGAGACCAAATCTTTAAAACCTATAGAGATCAAAGAATTTTCATTTTTATATATATTATTAAAAAAACCAGATCTTATTAGAGAAAATTATTATCTTATTGAAAATGTGAAATTATTTTCTAATGAAAATAAATTAATATTTGAACAAATTTTAAAAGAAACAAACAACCTAGAAAAAACTGATTTTGAAAGTATTAATATTGATCAAAATTTGATTGAGAGAATTTTAAAGTATGCGTCAATCAAACATATTTTGGAAAAAAATTATGATGATGATCAGAAAATATTAGAAATTTTAATTGAAATATTAAGAGACATTAAAAACTATGAACTTGAATTCAGAATTGCTGAATTAGAATCAAAATTTTCAAAAGACTTGAGTGAAGCAACTTTTAATGAACTAAAAGAGCTTAAAAAACAGCAAAAAATCAATTAAACAAAGTAAAAATCACATAGATTTTTTTAAAATTGCTATTATATACATCTTCCAAACTTTTTATTGTGGAACGTATAATTACAAAATCATTTGCTAGACTCATGGGTCGCGGAATCCATAGAGGATTTATTACCTACGAAGAACTAAATAAATCTTTAGGAAAAAGAAATTTATCAAGTAGTAATTTAGAACAAGCATTTATTCACATTCTTGAAGAAAAGATTGTTTTAGTTGAAAAAAAATCTGACTTTAAAGTTTTAAAGAAAAGAGAGGGTAATGCTAAAGAAGAAGGGAAGTCCATGGAGAAAAGTGACGACCCAATTAGGATGTATCTCAGAGAAATGGGGGGAGTAGAACTTCTTTCTAGAGAAGGTGAGATAGCTATAGCTAAAAGAATAGAAGCAGGTAAAGACGTCATGCTTAATGCTCTGTCACAAAGTCCAATCACAGCACAACAATTTTTTGAATGGAATGAAAAACTTCAAAAAGATGAAATTTTAGTCAGAGAAATTATAGACATTGATACCAATTACATGGAAGATGAAGAGACCGGTCAAAGTGCGAAACAAAAAAAATCGGAGTCTTCAAATGAAGACAATAAGGAAGAAAATACGTCTTCAGGAGATGAAGATGAATTTAATCCTACACTTGCCGCTATGGAGTCTGAAATAAAACCAAAAGTTTTGCAAACAATTAATAATCTTACAAAAGAGTATAATAAACTAATTAAATACCAAAAAGAGAAATTAGATTGTATTTTAAAATCATTATCATTATCTCCGTCTAAAGAAAAAAACCAAAAAAAAATAGTTGATAATATTCTAGAAAATATAAAATCACTTCAGTTATCTCCCTCTGTATTAGAAAATTTAGTGCAGAAACACTATGTAGAAAATAAAAAAATTGTATCTTTGGAAGGAAATCTTTTGAGACTTGCAATCAATGCAAAAATTCCAAGAGAAGAATTTATAAAATTTTATGTAGGAAATGAAATAAATCCAAACTTAAAGAGTTTTTTGGATACCAATGCGACCTGGAAGAAATTTTTCCAAAAAAATAAGGATGAATTTATAAACATTAGAGAAAGATTAGTTGAGAGTAGTCATAAATTAGGAATATCAGTAACAGAATTTAAAAAGTTATTAAGCAGAATTCAGAAGGGGGAAAAAGAATCTAGAATTGCAAAAAAAGAGATGGTTGAGGCAAACCTTAGATTGGTTATATCCATCGCCAAAAAATACACAAATAGAGGTTTACAATTTTTAGATTTAATTCAAGAAGGAAACATCGGTTTAATGAAAGCAGTAGATAAATTTGAATATCGAAGAGGCTATAAATTTTCAACTTATGCAACTTGGTGGATAAGACAGGCAATTACAAGATCAATTGCAGATCAAGCGAGAACTATAAGAATACCAGTTCATATGATTGAAACAATTAATAAAATTGTTAGAACACAGAGATTAATTTTGAGTGAATTTGGCAGAGAAGCCACTCCAGAAGAATTAGCTAAAAAATTAAGAATGCCTTTAGAAAAAGTGAGAAAGGTTTTAAAAATTTCTAAAGAACCAGTTTCTCTTGAAAAGCCAGTTGGAGATGAAGAGGATAGTAGTTTAGGTGATTTTATTGAAGACACAAAAGCATTGGCGCCACTTGAACAAGCAATTAAATCTAACTTAAGTGAGGCAACTACTAAAATATTATCTACTCTAACTCCAAGAGAGGAGAGAGTTTTAAGAATGAGGTTTGGAGTTGGAATGAATACCGACCATACATTAGAGGAAGTCGGTCTACAGTTTTCAGTAACAAGAGAAAGAATCAGACAAATTGAGGCTAAAGCACTTAGAAAATTAAAACACCCAAGTAGATCTAAACAATTAAAAAGTTTTCTAGAAAGTTAGGGCCGTTAGCTCAATAGTAGAGTACTGCATTGACATTGCAGGGGTAGTTGGAGCGTAACCAACACGGCCCACCATTTTAGAATTATCTTCAATTGATAACTTAAAGAAAATGATATATTTAAATTTCTAATATTTAGGGCCTGTAGCTCAGTTGGTTAGAGCAGTACACTCATAATGTATTGGTCCCAGGTTCGAGTCCTGGCGGGCCCACCATTTAATTCTTAAATATTGTTAATTTTTATAATAACTTTAACTTAATTTTAAAATTTATTGAAAAAATAAATTAATAATTGATAATTAATTATGGATATTAAATTGAATATAAAACCTAAAGTTGCCTATTTAACTTCTATTTTTACCGCATTAATAATTTTTCTTTTCTTTTCTTATAAAGCTGTAATTGCGTTTCTTATATATAGAGAACTTTATGGGGGAGGGTTAGATACTTTAGTTTTATTAAGAGCTTCTGTAGCTGGAATTATGTTTTTATTAATAATCTTATTTATTCAATTTATGAAAATAAATGATTTAAAAAGTCAAAGAACAATACTTAGAGGAATATTTGTTGGATGGACCAGTGTATTTATTGTCCTGATTGTAATGAAAATAAGTTCGATTTATTTTATACTCTTAACAGGAATATCTTCTTTAATAATCCTTATTACATTATTTAGCCTTATTGATCTGATAAAAGAGGAAAAAAACACTCTTACAGATAAAGAAATATATTTGCTACAAAAACTTGCAAAAAAAAAGTAGTTTTGTTTTGAAAAAATATATTTTTTTTTTATTACTTTTAATATTCCAAAATAATTGCTTATCTAAAGATATGATTTTAGATCAACTTAAAAATCCAAATTTAACTACACAGTCTCAAGAGTGGAATTTTATTTCAGACCAAGTAATGGGAGGAGTTTCGTCAGGTACATTTGAGGTTGAAGATATTGAGTCTATCAAATGTTATAGAATGACAGGTATTGTATCCACAAAGAATAATGGTGGATTTATTCAAATTAGATCTAAATTGAAACCTGAAATTAATTCTAACGATTACAAAGGAATTTATATTAAAGTTTATGGTAATGAAAAAAAATACAGTATACATTTAAGAACAGGTTTAACTTTTGCTCCATGGCAATATTATAGTTATACTTTCTATTCTCCTAAAAATTGGATTGAAATAAGGGCTCCTTTTAAAGAATTTAAAAAATCAAATTTTTATCAACCAAATAATATTATTGGGCAAAAAATTAAATCTATTGGTTTAGTTGCTGGTTTTGATGATTTTAAATCAGATTTATGTTTAGGAGAAATTGGATTCTTTTAAATTATTTAATTAAAAATTCCTCTAAGTTTTTAAATAAAGCATTTAGATCGCCGTCATTATTTTGAATAACAGAGTTAAACTCTTCTTTTTGAGTTCTTGCTAAACTTAAACCTTCAACAATTAAATCTCTAATTAATGGTTTATCTGGATTTTTAGTATAAATTCTCCAATCAATTTTAACTTCAGGTCTTTTTGAAGTTGCCTCCAATATGCTATTAACAATAGTATATTTTTTATTAATTATTTTTTGGGAAACTACATTAATTTTTGGATCTGTATAGTCTACTAATCTACTAGAAAAGCTTTTTAAAAAATAACTTTTAAATAACTTTTTATATTTGGTTTTTTGTTCATCTGACATTGTTTTTTTATGTTTTCCTAAGGCATACATTCCGATACCATCTATATCCACACTTCTTTCCGCAATATCATTAAGTTTAATAATTTTTGACTCTACAGGATCGGAGCTTTTTAGAACTGATGCAGCTTCATTAACTATATCATTGATGAGATCGCTAGGATTTTTTGCGATACTTACGTTATTTAATAAGAATGATAGGAAAACTACTAATGATACTTTAAAAAATCTCATTTTATAAAACTTATGATTAGTCTATTTCTTCCCAATCATCATCACTCATTGTTTCAGTAGCTTGATCAATATTTTGAATCTTCCTTTGTCTATCTTGAAGATATAAACTTCTTATAGATGCATATAAATCGATTGATGTTTTTTCAAGACTATCAAAGGATTCTAAATTTTTTGCTCTAAAATCTACTCCTGAAGTTACTCTAGATAAATAATAGTCTGCCTCATTAAAATATTGTGTATCATTAGCAACTGTTACATTGTACCAAGCATCACCTCCCATAACATTTACTAAAGAACCAATAGAGTCTCTTACTGTAGAAGGTCCAATTACCGGTAATACAAAATAACATCCTTCTCCAACACCCCAAGTTCCAAGAGTTTGTCCGTAGTCCTCTTTGTCTCTTTTTTCAATACCATAGTAAGAAGCGACATCAAAAATACCCACTATACCTAAAGTAGAATTAATGATTAGTCTTAGTGAATTCATGCTGGCATCTTTCACTTGACCTTGTAAAATATTATTCGGAATTGTAACTACATTTCCTAAGTTGCTTATAACATTACTTGTTCCGGATCTTACTGGCTGTGGTAGTTTTCTATATCCTTTGGCTAATGGTTTAAACACAGCTTTATCTAATCCTTGATTGAAAGCAAATACACCTCTATTGATGGTTTCAAAACAATCTTTAACTTCTGATTGATTATTATTTTTGTTTGAAGAAATTTCAGTTTCACCATCAGATCCAGCAACTGCATTCAACATTTGAAACTGACTAAAAAGTATTAAAATTACTATTGAAAATAATTTTTTCATAAGAGATTTATATTATATCTTAATGTATTATAAACATTAAATTGTTTAAATTTATGCCAAAAAACGTCAAAAAAATGTCAACAAATTACTCCCCAAATTTTGATATTCAAAAAAGGAGTAAAAAAAACATTAAATACATTATCTATCATTATACTGGAATGAAATCTGATAATGCAGCTATTAATAGATTAACTAATTTCAACTCAAAAGTTAGTTGTCATTATTTTATTGATAGAAAAGGAAATTTAATTCAAATGGTGCCAGATTTATATATTGCTTGGCATGCGGGCATATCCAAATGGAAAAATGATAAATTATTAAATAAATCATCTATAGGAATAGAAATCTCGAATCCTGGACATCAATATGGCTATGAACCTTATAAAAAAAAACAATTAAAATGTTTAATTAAAATTACAAAACTACTAATAAAAAAATATTCTATTAATAAAAAAAATATTTTAGGACATTCAGATATTGCGCCTTTAAGAAAAAAGGATCCAGGTGAAAAATTTCCATGGAAATATCTTGCAGATAAAAAAATTGGAGTATGGCATAAAATAGATTTAAAAAAATGCATCAAGTTAAGAGGCAAATATTTTAACATTAAAAGTAAATTTTTCTTTGAAAAATTAAATAAGTTTGGATATTCAGTAAAAAGCCCAAAGAAAACTGAATTAAAAAAAATTACTAATAGTTTTCAAAGAAGATTTAGACCTGAATTAATTGATGGAAAAGTTGATAGAGAATGTTTTGAAATTGCAAAATCCCTTATTTCAAACAAATAATTAATATTGAAAATTTAGAAAAAAGTAATAATTTGCTCTTGCCAGATGAACGACTTATCGCTTTAATTTATTAAAGAGGAAAGTCCGGGCTCTGCAAAGACACAGTGCCAGTTAATTGCTGGCGGGGGAAACCCTAGGGATAGTGCCACAGAAAATAAACCGCCTTATCAAGGCAAGGGTGAAAAGGTGTGGTAAGAGCACACCGGCTATGTTGGTAACAGCTAGCGCATGGAAAACCCCACTGGGAGCAAGACTGAGTAGAGATGACATTGTTAGAAATAACTAAAAGCTGTCTTTGGCTAGTCATCAGGGTTAGTTGCTTGAGCCTTAAAGTGATTTAAGGCCTAGAGAAATGATAAGTTTAAACGACAGAACCCGGCTTATAGTTTGTCTGGCTTATTCAAAATAATCAAATTTCTCATCAATTAGTTTCACATTTGTTCTAAAAATATAGTTTATTTTAAATTGTAATTAAGTATTGACGCCTACAATTAAAACCCATAATATCCCATAAAAACCCAAATACGGGTTATTTATATATGTTTTATGTTTTTATCTACTTACGAAAACAAACTGGACAAAAAGGGAAGGGTTTCTGTGCCGGCTTCTTTTAGATCATATTTATCTAATTTAGGTTACAATGGTGTTGTTTGCTATCCTTCATTCAATAATCAATGTATTGAGTCTTGGCCTCAAGACAGAATAGAAAAAATTTCAAATGCAATTGACTCTTTAAATCCTTTTGAGGATAAAAAAGAATATTTCGCAACATCTATTTTATCTGAAAGTATAAATCTACAATTTGATAGCGAAGGTAGAATTTTACTTACATCAAAGTTATTAAAACATGCAAAAATTAAAAATAGCATGTTATTTGTTGGGCAAGGAAAAACATTCCAAATTTGGGACCCAGCAATCTTTGAAAAATTTAGGGTCAAAGCAAGTAAAAAATCAAATATTCATAGAGGAAGCCTTAAATGGGAGCTACAACAAAAATAACAAAGAGGAGATAAAATGACAATTAACTTTAAAGCACCAGATATTAAAGAGTTAAAACCTAGAATTTTAGTTCTTGGAGTTGGAGGGGCAGGAGGAAATGCAATAAATGGAATGATAGATGCGGGTTTACAAGGCGTTGAATTTATTGCTGTAAACACTGATGCACAAGATTTAAGACTAAGTAAAGCTCAAGCAAAAATTCAAATGGGGATTAACCTTACAAAAGGTTTAGGTGCTGGTGCTAAATTGGATATAGGTCAGGCTTCTGCAGATGAGTCATTAAATGATATCGTAAATGTTTTGCAAGGTGCAAATATGGTTTTCATTACAGCAGGCATGGGTGGAGGAACTGGAACAGGTGCAGCTCATGTGATTGCTCGTGCTGCTAAAGAATTAAATATATTAACAGTAGGAGTTATTACTTTACCATTCTTGTACGAAGGTCCATCTAGAATGAGAAAAGCTCAACAAGGTTTAGAAGAATTAAGAAAACATGTTGATACAATTATTGTTGTTCCAAATCAAAATTTATTCAAAATCGCAAGCGAACAAACAACCTTCGAAGAATCATTTGAATTATCCAATGACGTATTATTACATGGAGTTCAAAGTATTACTGATCTAATGGTAAGACCGGGTCTAATTAATCTTGATTTTGCTGATGTTGAAACTGTTATGAGTTCAATGGGCAAAGCTATGATGGGAACAGGACAAGCTGAAGGAGAAGGTAGAGCCACTAAGGCAGCCGAAATGGCAATTAATAATCCTCTGATAGATGATTATACTTTAAAAGGTGCAAAAGGATTACTAGTTAATATTACTGGTGGAAAAGATCTAAAACTTTTCGAAGTTGATGAAGCAGTTAATAAAGTTAGATCAGAAGTTGATCCTGAAGCAGAATTAATCATTGGTGCAATTACAGATGAAAACCTAGATGGCAGTATGAGAGTGTCAATTGTTGCTACAGCTCTTGATGGTCAACAACCTGAACCAAAATCAGTTATAAATATGGTTCATAGAATACAAAACAGAAATCCTGGTTATTCTGATTTTGCAAATAATAGCTCTACTCAATCGTTTACTTTTTCAAACCCTAATAACTCTATAATTACACATGGAGCAAATGCTTTAAAATTAGAAGAAGAAGTTAAAACTGAAAGTTTAGATGCTGCAACAACAAATGAAACTGAGATGTCAAATTTTTCAACTTCAATTGAAGAAACAGACAATCAAAATGAGAGTGTTGAAAACATAGTAAGTAATGTAGAAGATAAAATAGAAAACGAGACTGAAAGACCAATTTCTAATGGTTTAGAAAACTTCCACATTGATGAAGAAGATACACCTGAATTATTCAGCTCAGATCATTCAGAAGAAAATCAAAATAAATTTTCATCACCTGAATTAAATGAAAATAATGAAGAAGAGGATGATCTTGAAATTCCTGCATTTTTGAGAAGACAAAAAAATTAATGTTCTTCGAAAAAATAAATGAGTGCCACCATAAAACTGGAAAACAAACATTTTCCAGTTTTGCTAAAAGAATTAATTAGCATTATTTCCCCTCTTTATGGTGGCACTTTTTTAGACTGCACTTTTGGCCAAGGTGGATATTCAAAGGAAATATTAAAAAAAAAAAATAACAAAGTAATTGCCATTGATAGAGACAAAGAAGTTGGTTTATTCGCAAAAGAAATTAAAAAAAAATATAACAATAGATTTCAATTTTATAATATTAAATTTTCTGAAATTAATACTATTAAACTTAAGTCAAATGACCTTAAAGGAATAATATTCGATCTAGGTTATTCAAATAATCAAATTAAAGATTTGAATAGAGGATTTTCATTCAGAAGTACCGCAAGACTGAACATGATGATGGGTATAAATGATTTTTCGTGTGATGAAGTAATTTCAAATATGAGTGAGGAAAATTTAAACAAAGTTTTCAAATATTTTGGAGAAGAGAAATTTTCTAAAAGAATTGCAAGAAAAATTGTTGATATTAGACAAACAAAAAAAATTAATACCGAAGATTTAACTAAAATAGTTGATAGTGTAAAAAAATTTCAAAAATATAAAATAAATAATTCAACAAAAGTTTTTCAGGCTCTTAGAATTTATGTAAATAGAGAAATTAGTGAATTAATTAACGGCTTAATAAATGCATTTAATTTGCTACCAGTTGGAGGAGTTATTGCGGTTGTTACATTTCATTCAATTGAAGATAAAATTGTTAAGTTTTTTTTCAAAAACTATTCTGAAATTAAAAATTCTTCAAGATATATACCTAATAAATCAAATAAGATAAAACGTTTTCTTTTAAAGAATAAAAAACCTATAATTCCAAGTAACGAAGAATTAAAATTAAATCCACCTTCAAGATCAGCCAAGTTAAGATTCGCAATTAAAACTAGCCACGAAAGTAATTTCGATGAATTTAAAGGAAAATTTAGACAACTAACAGATATTGAAAAATTACAATTTGAAAAATGAAAAAAATATTCTTTTTTATTCCAGTAATTTTCTTGATTTTAGCAACAACTGTCACAAAAAATTCAACAAAACATCTTGATAATAAAATTTTTGAAATAAAGGAAAATATTAGAGTTCTTAAAGATAAATATGAATTAGAAATGCTTGAATATAATTATCTATCTTCTCCAAAAAAACTCATTGAATACCAAAAAAAATATTTTGAAAATGAACTTGTAGAGGCTGAAATAGAAAATTTTAATTGGTTTAACATCGAAAATTCAAATACTGGAATCTTAAAAGTAACAAGCAATAATGAATAATATAAAAGATAAAATAGTACAAGATCAATATAACTCAGAATTTTCTTATAGTGAAAATAAATCAAATTTAATAATTTCTTTTGAAAGAATTGCCTTTATTTTTTTTTTATTTTTTATAATTGCAATTATTTTCTCTTTAAAAGTTATTTTTTTAAGTTTAGAAAATGAAATAGTTACCGGCAAGGTTTCTAAAAAAGAAAATTTTAGATCTAGTATTGTTGATAAAAAAGGAAATATTTTAGCAAAAACTGTAACAGTAGTAAATATTGGAATAAATCCTAATTTGGTAATCGATAAAGAAAAACTTTTGATTACTTTGAGGTTATTATTTCCAAAAAAAAATTTTAAAGAAAAAATGTATGGTAAGAAATTTTTTTATGTAAAAAAAAAAATTTCACAAGAAAAATTGGAAAAAATATTGCTACTTGGAGATAAGTCTTTTATTCAAGAGGAAAAGATTGCAAGAATATATCCAAATGGAGAACTGTTTAGTCATATTTTAGGACAAATAGATGATAATAACAATGGAATATCTGGTTTAGAAAAAACTTTTGATTACGAATTAACAACATCGAGAGATCCATTAATACTTACTTTAGATACAGATTTACAATATTTAATTAGAGAAGAATTATTAAAATCAAAAGATATATTTCAAAACATTGGAAGTGCAGCAATATTAATGGATATTAATAATGGAGATATTTTATCTATGATTTCCTTGCCTGATTTTGATTTGAATAAAAGAGAAAAAATTAGTGATTTAAAATATATTAATAGAGCTACAAAAGGTGTTTATGAATTTGGATCAGTTTTTAAAACTTTTACAATTGCAGCTGGAATAAATTATGATGTTATTAAACCAGAAACTGAATTTAAAGATTTAAAAAAAAGAATTGTATGCGCCAATAATCCCATTTCAGAATATGATGATAAGATGCCATCAGATTTAACTGCTGAAGAAATTTTAATTAGATCTGGAAATATAGGATCAGCTAGAATTGCTGAAAAAATTGGAATTGATAATTATGATAAATTTCTTCAAACTATAGGAATTTTAACAAATATAAGTTTTGATATCGACGAAGTTGGTGAAACTCAAATGGGAAGATGGGGAAAGTGTAAGCTGCTTACAGTCGGATTTGGACATGGAATTGCAACAACCTTATTACAATTAACCAAGGGATATTCAATAATCTCTAATGGAGGATTTGATGTATCTCCAACTTTAATAAAAAAAAACAATTATGAAAAAACTAAAAGAATTATAAATGAGGAAGTTTCAAAAAAAATAAATCCAATACTAAGAAAAATTGTTTCCACTGAAGATGGCACAGCTGGTTTTGCTAATGTAAAAGGTTATGATATAGGAGGCAAAACAGGCACAGCCGACATTGCAAGTGCAGGAGGTTACTCTAAAAAAAAGATTAATACATTCGCTTCAGTTTTTCCAACTTCTAATCCTAAATTTGTTTTAGTAGTTATGCTTGATGAGCCTAAAGCAAACAAGGAATTTGTTTATCATTATAGAGATGGAAGAAATCCTTATAAGGGAAACCGGAGAAACACAGCCGGTTGGACAACAGTTTGGATTACAGGACAAATTATAGAAAAAATTGGGCCAATTTTAGCCACAAAATATTAAGAGCGTAAATTATGTTGCTTAAAGATTACTACTCAAATTTAAACAAACAATTTACTAAATTTAAATTTAAAGGAATAGCTTTTGATTCAGCAATGGTAAAAAAAAACTATATTTTTTTTGCTATAAAAGGAAACAATATTGATGGAAACAAATATATTAAACATGCAATCAAAAATGGGTCTAATATTATTATATCTGAGAAAGTTAAAGAAAAAATTGAGAATAATGTTTTATATTTAAATAATAAAAATCCAAGAAAGCTTCTTGCAGAATTTTCATCAAAATTGAGTTATCAACGTCCAAGTAATTTAGTTGCAGTTACTGGAACAAATGGCAAATCGTCAATAGCTAATTTTTATTACCAAATTTTAAAAATAAATAAAATCAAGGTTTCTTCAATAGGAACTCTTGGAACTGAAGGAATAAAAATTAAAAAAAAAATTTCAAATACAACATATGATCCTATCATGTTAAATAATATTTTAAAAATTTTAAAAAAAAAAAGAATTGATAATGTTATTTTAGAAGCTTCTAGCCACGGGCTCAAACAACATAGGTTAGATGGATTAAAGTTTAATTTAGGAATATTTACGAACCTTAGTCGAGATCATCTTGATTATCATAAAACTTACAAAGATTATTTTGAATCAAAGTTAATTTTATTAAGAAAATTAATGAAAGAAAATTCAAATATAATTTTCGATGAAGATTTAATTATTGCAAAAAAAATTAAAAAAATTATAAAAAAAAATAATTTTAAACCTTTAAGCATAGGATATGCTAATTCTAATTTAAAAATTGTTGATCATAAATTCATAGGCTCAGACCAGCATGTACAATTTTTATATAAAAATAATATTTATAAATTTTCAACTAACTTAATTGGAAAAATACAAATAAAGAATCTTTTGATGTCAATTTTGGCTGCATCTAAAAGTAATTTAAATTTAAAAAGTATTTTAAATTCAATAAAAAAAATAAAATCAGTGTCTGGAAGATTTGAAAAGATTGGAAAATTAAAAAATAATTCTATTGTAATTTTAGATTATGCGCACACACCAGATGCTCTAAAAGTTTGTTTGAATAGTCTAAAAAATCAATTTCCTTTAAAAAAAATAAATTTAGTTTTTGGATGTGGAGGAGAAAGAGATAAACCTAAAAGAAAAATTATGGGAAGAATTGCAAACAAGTATTGTAATAATATTTATTTAACTGATGACAATCCAAGAGGAGAAAATCCAAAAAAAATCAGAAATCAAATTAAAACAAATATAAATAAAAAGAAATTGATAGAAATTGCATCTAGAGAAATTGCAATTAATAGGGCTATCCAAAATATTAAATCTAATGAAATAGTTGTGATTGCAGGAAAGGGCCATGAAATTTATCAAGAATATAAAAATAGAAAATATTTTTCTGATAAAGATTGTATATTAAAATCAGTTAAAGAAAAAAATAGAAAATTAAATAATAATTGGAAAACAAATATTATAGATGAAAAATTGAAAAACAAACTAGGAAACAAAATATTAATTAATAAAGCCTGTATAAATTCAAAGAAAGTTAAAAAAAATAATATTTTTTTTGGAATTAGAGGAAAAAAAATAGATGGCAATAAATATGCAAATGAAGCTTTAAAAAATAGAGCTTCTATTTCAATTATTGATAGAAATTACGGTCAAAGATTAAAGAATAAAATTAAAGTTAAAAATTCATTAAAATTTTTAACTGAATGTGCAAGTAATATTAGAATTTCCTCTAATATTATTGCAATTGGGATTACAGGTTCTGCAGGAAAAACATCTCTTAAAGAATTATTAGGTCAATCATTAGGCCAAATTCATAAAACAGCCTATTCAAAAAATTCTTATAATAATAAATATGGCGTTCCATATTCATTATTTAACATAAATAAAGAAGATAGATTTGGTGTTTTTGAAATAGGAATGGATAGACAAGGTGAGATAGATTATTTATCAAAAATAATTAAACCGAATATTGGTATAATTACGAATATCTCATATGCTCATATTAAAAATTTTAAAAATTTGTCTGGTATAGCAAAGGCAAAATCGGAAATAATCGATAATATTTTAGAAAATGGATCTGTTGTACTAAATGCAGATGATAAATTTTACAAATATTTTAAGACAAAAGCATTAAATAGAAATTTGAAAGTCATTTCTTTTAGTAAAAAAAATCAATCTGATATAAAGCTTGAAAAAATTAAAAGACAGAAAAATATTAGTATTGTAAAAGTAAATATTAAAGGAACTTTTAGAAATTTTAAAATTAAGAGAAATTTAGAGTCTTTTCCAGAAAATATACTTGCAAGCCTTGCTGTAATTTCAAATTTTTTTGATTTAAATAATATAAGTAATAAATTTTTCTTTAACTATAATTTACCTCCAGGAAGAGGCGATTATAAAATCATTAAATTTAATAAAAAAAAAATTCATCTTATCGATGAAAGCTATAATTCTAATCCCTTATCCTTAGATTTTGCTTTGAAAAATTTTAATAAGTTGCAAAGAAATTCTAAAAGAAAAATAATTCTCCTAGGAGATATGCTGGAACTAGGAAAATTCTCAAAAAAACTACATTTAGATGTAGCTAAAATAGTAAATAAAACTGACATTAATAGAGTATATGTTTATGGAAAAAGAATTACTTATGCTTACAACAAAATTAGACCACAAAAAAGAGGAAAGATATTGTATTCAAGTAAAGATGTCTCAAATTTTTTAAAAAATGATATTAAAGATGGTGAATATTTAATGGTTAAAGGATCAAATTCTACAGGCCTAAATGAAATGATGAAAAAACTTAAATTAGGAAAAATTAATGCTCTTTAGTCTTTTTTCAAACTTAGTTGATATCTTCAGTTTTTTTAATGTCTTTAAGTATTTAACTGTTAGAACCGGTTTATCAACATTTACATCAATGCTAGTAGTTTTTATTGTTGGAAATCCATTAATAAATTATTTTTCATCAAGACAACTACATAACCCAATTAGAGAAGATGGTCCCTCAGAACATATTGTAAAAAAAATAGGAACTCCAACTATGGGAGGACTAATGATACTGCTCGGAGTTTTTTCTGGAGTATTATTATGGGGAGATCTTTCAAATCCTTACAATTGGTTTTTAATTTATATTGCAGGTTCTTTTGGTTTATTGGGAGCTTACGATGACTATAAAAAAATTAAAAAAAATCATTCTTCAGGGTTATCTTCTAAATTAAAATTTTTTATTCAATTAATTTTAGCACTAATTGGTATATTTATTATTTATTTCTTTAGCGATTCAAATGAAATAAAAAATCTTTATTTTCCATTTTTTAAAAATTTAGTAATAAATATAGGGTGGTTCTTTATTCCTTTTTATTTATTTATTATAGTGGGTTCTTCAAATGCAGTTAACCTAACTGATGGTTTAGATGGTTTGGCAACAGTTCCTGTAATACTAGTTGCAGCTTGTTTTGGATTTATTAGTTACGTTACAGGAAACATAGTTTTTTCTGGTTACCTTCAAATTCCTTATATAGAAGGTGTAGGAGAAGCATCTATATTTTGCGGATCAATTATTGGAGCATGTTTAGGATTTTTGTGGTTTAACGCTCCACCAGCAAAAATATTTATGGGTGACACAGGATCACTAGCTTTAGGAGGATCTTTAGGAGCCGTTGGAATAATTACCAAACATGAAATTGTTTTAGCAATTACAGGTGGATTATTTGTTTTAGAGGCAATATCAGTAATCGCACAAGTAATTTCTTTCAAACTTACAGGAAAAAGAATTTTTAAGATGGCACCAATACACCATCATTTTGAAAAGAAAGGTTGGCCAGAATCTACTGTTGTAATTAGATTTTGGATAATTTCAATTATTTTAGCAATGATAGGATTGGCAACTTTAAAATTTAGATAATGAATGCAAAAAGAAAGAATATTTTATAATAATAATTTTTTAGTATATGGTTTTGGAAAGTCTGGTTATGCATCTTACAAGTTCTTAATCAAAAACAATAGTTGTAAAATAATTGATGATAATAAGAAAAATATACCTACAAAATATAAAAACCATACTGTAAATTTCAAACATTTAAAAAGAAATAATTTTGACTATATAGTTTTAAGTCCTGGAATTGATATCAATAAATGTAAATTATCCAAGTATTTAAAAAAAAATAGAATTAAAATTATAACAGAACTCGATATATTTTATTTGAGCTATCCAAATATAAAAAAAGTTACTGTTACAGGAACTAATGGAAAATCTACAACTTCTAAACTTTTATATGATATTTTAAAAGATCACGGAAAGGATGTTAGACTAACCGGGAATATTGGAAATCCTACATTACTAGAAAAAAATTTAAATAATAATACTCTTTTTATTATTGAAGCATCATCATATCAACTGGAATATAGTAAATTCTTTAAATCAGAATATTCTATAATATTGAACCTGTCCCCCGATCATCTTGAAAGACATGGAAGTTTTAAAAATTATATAAAAGCTAAATTTAAATTAATACAGAATCAATCAAAAAATGATTATGCTTTTATTGAAAAAAAAAATTATTTAATAAATAATTTAATAAAAAAAAATAGAATTAAACCAAAAATTTTTAGAGTAAATTATAAAAAATACAATAGATATCATAGATCAATCACTAATGAATATCTTAGAAATTTACCAAACTTTAAAAATC
>QCJD01000003.1 GCA_003216255.1 Pelagibacteraceae bacterium AG-404-N13 | reverse complement strand
AAAACCTTAGTAAAAGCAATTCTGCAATAAAATTTTATGTAAAAAAAAACATTGAGGAAAATACACATACTACAAATAAAAAAAAAAATATAATTGTTAATGAATTCTTTTTTAACCAACCAGATGAAATAGTTTTTAGGTCTATTTCTGAATTAATTCATGACATTGGAAATAAAACAAATTATACAAGAGGAAAAAAGTTAATAAGCCTAATAAATAAGATCAAAACAACCAAAAATTTTAAAAGACAAACTTTATCTGGGTGTATTTTTGAAAAAGTTAATAAATCAATCGTAATTTCAAGTGAAAACTAGATTATTTAGTGTTTTTTTGTATAAAATGCCACTTGTTTAATCAATAATAATTCTTATTTTATAACCATATGAATTTCAAAAACTTAGCAATGTGGGGAATAATTGTCCTATTAACAATAGGTCTGTATAATATGTTTAAAAATCCTCAAGGAGCCGTCGGTACTAAGAATAATATTATCTTCTCTGAATTTTTAACAGAAGTTGATAATGGAAGAGTAGTGCAAGTAGAAATCCAAGGAAAGAATATTAATGGAGTTTTTTCTAATGGAAAAACTTTTAAAACTTATGCACCAGATGATCCAAATTTAATTCAAAAATTAAGTGATAAAGGTGTAAGTATTTCGGCCAGTCCCTTAGAAGAAAAAATGCCGTCACTTTTAGGAATATTACTATCTTGGTTTCCAATGTTACTTTTGATTGCAGTGTGGATATTTTTTATGAGACAAATGCAAGGTGGCAAAGGTGGTGCAATGGGTTTTGGAAAATCTAAAGCAAAAATGATGAATGAATTAAAAGGTAAAGTTACTTTCAATGATGTTGCTGGAGTAGAGGAAGCAAAAGAAGAGGTAGAAGAAGTTGTAGAATTTTTAAAAGATCCAAGAAAATTTAGTAGGCTTGGAGGTAAAATACCTAGAGGATGTTTATTGGTAGGTCCTCCAGGAACAGGTAAAACTTTATTAGCAAGAGCGATTGCGGGAGAAGCTGGAGTTCCTTTTTTTACTATATCTGGATCAGATTTCGTTGAAATGTTTGTAGGTGTAGGAGCATCAAGAGTAAGGGATATGTTTGAACAAGGGAAAAAACATGCTCCTTGCATTATATTTATAGATGAAATTGATGCAGTAGGCAGAAGTAGAGGTGCGGGTTTAGGTGGAGGGAATGATGAGAGAGAGCAAACTTTAAACCAGTTGTTAGTCGAAATGGATGGCTTTGACACAAACGAAGGAGTAATAATTATAGCAGCAACAAACAGACCTGATGTATTAGATCCAGCTTTATTAAGGCCAGGGAGATTTGATAGACAAGTGGTTGTTTCAAACCCAGATATAATTGGAAGAGAAAAGATATTAAAAGTTCATGCAAAAAAAATATCAATGGCATCTGATGTGAACTTAAGAACTGTTGCTAGAGGTACGCCAGGTTTTTCAGGAGCTGATTTAGCTAATTTAGTTAACGAGGCCGCTTTATTGGCAGCTAGAAAAAATAAAAGAATTGTAACTAATCAAGAGTTCGAAGAAGCAAAAGATAAAGTAATGATGGGCGCAGAAAGACGATCTATGGTTATGACTGATGAAGAAAAAAAATTAACAGCATATCATGAAGCGGGGCATGCTATAGTAACTATTAACGAAAAAGCAGCATACCCAATCCACAAAGCCACAATAATTCCAAGAGGAAGAGCATTAGGAATGGTTATGCAATTACCAGAAAGAGATGAAGTTTCTCAAACGAGAGAACAGCTGCATGCACAAATGGCAATAGCCATGGGAGGAAGAGTAGCTGAAGAAATTATATTTGGCGAAGATAAAGTTACAACTGGAGCAGCAAGTGATATTGAACAAGCCACAAAAAGAGCAAGAGCAATGGTAATGAGAGCGGGACTAAGTAAAGAATTGGGTCCAGTTGCTTACGGAGAAAATGAAGAAGAGGTCTTTTTAGGAAGATCTGTTGCAAGGCAACAAAATATGTCAGAAGAAACGGCAAAAAAAGTTGATACTGAAATAAGAAAAATCGTAGACATGGGATATGATAGAGCAAGAAAATTACTTACTGAAAAAATTGATGATTTACATAAATTAGCAAAGGCATTACTAACTTATGAAACTTTAAGCGGAAGTGAAATAGAAGACTTAATTAACAAAAATGTTTATCCTAAAAATAAAGAAGATTTAAAAGTCGAAGAAGATGATCAAAGTTCAGCATTAGGTTCAATCGGCTTAAAACCAAAAATTGTTCATTAATATTAATGCAAAAATATTACACAAGAGCGTGTAATTTTTATTTTGGCAAAACCTCTAAACAAAAAATTAAAAAAAACTTATCACTAGCTCTTAATGGTAATAATTCTATATCTTTTGATAGCGTTGAAGTAATATCAAAAACATCAAAACAAATATTAAATATTAAAAGTATAAATAAACTCCCATCAAAAATTAAAAAAAAAGTTAAACAAGATTTAAAAAAAATTTGTAAAAAAAAAAAAATTATAGGTTTAGATTTAAATGATCCACCTCTATTGATGGGAGTTTTAAATTTAACTCCAGATAGTTTTTCTGATGGTGGTAAATTTAATAAAGATTTGCAAGCAAAAAAACAAATCAAAAAATTAATTAATGATGGTGCAAAGATAATAGATGTAGGAGGAGAGTCTACTAGACCAGGCTCAAAAGAAATAAAACAATTAAAAGAGTGGAATAGGATCAAAAATTCTATGAAGTACTTAAAGAAAAAAAAATTTTTCGTTTCTATAGATACAAGAAAAAGCTTAGTGATGAAAAAAGCGTTAAATTATAAATTAGACTTGGTTAATGATATATCTGGTTTAAGTTACGATAAAGATACTATAGAATTTTTAAAAAAAACTAGATTGCCTTTTGTTTTACATCACATTAAAGGGACGCCTAAGTCTATGCAAATAAAACCAAATTACAAAAATGTTTTACTAGATATATATGATTATTTTGAAGAAAAATTGAATCAAATAAGAAAGAAGGGAATTAAGCACAATAATATAATATTAGATCCCGGTATTGGTTTTGGTAAAAATTTGAAACATAATATTACCCTAATTAATAAAATTTCTATTTTTCATTCTTTAGGTTTGCCAATAATGTTAGGTGTTTCAAGAAAAAGATTTATAAAAGATATATCTGGATTAAATGACAGTAAAGAAAGAGTTGGTGGAACTGTTGCATCTTGTGTTTATAGTATGTCACAAGGTGTGCAAATATTAAGAGTGCATGACGTTAATGAAATCAATCAAGGAATTAAGGTATTTAAAAAATTAAATTTTTAATAATGAGTAAAAAATACTTTGGAACTGACGGCATAAGAGGAAAAGTAAATCAAGAAAATATAAACGGCGAAATGTTTTTTAAATTTGGTTTAGCGGCAGGTACGTATTTTAAAAATCAAAAAAAAAGTAAACAAATCGCTATTATTGCTAAAGATACAAGATTATCTGGATACACATTAGAACCAGCATTAGTCTCTGGACTGGCTTCTGCAGGAGTCCATGTTTTTACCTTTGGACCTCTCCCTACCAACGGATTAGCTATGCTAACAAAAAAAATGAAAGCAAACATGGGAATAATGATTACTGCGTCACATAATCCTTATTTTGATAATGGTTTAAAGTTATTTGGTCCAGACGGTTTAAAATTGTCAGATAAAATAGAAAAAAAAATAGAAAAAATAATAGACTCAAAAATTACTGATAAATTATCAAATCCAAAAATACTCGGAAGGGTTAAAAGACTTGAAGATGGATCAGAAAAATATATTGAAATTTTAAAAAAAAATTTTCCAAATCAATTTAATTTAAGAGGTTTGAAGATCGCTATAGATTGTGCAAATGGCGCCGCATACAAGGTTGGACCAAAGTTACTGAGATCATTAGGAGCTGAAGTTTATGAAATTGGAACTTGTCCCAATGGATTTAACATTAATGAAAAATGTGGATCAACTTTTCCTTATAAAATTAAAAATTTAACAAAAAAAAATAGAGCACATATAGGAATTTCCTTAGATGGTGATGCTGACAGAATTATTGTATGTGATGAGAAAGGAAATATCATAGATGGTGATAAAATAATTGCAATGTTAGCGCAAAGATGGAAGAAAAAAAAAATATTAAAAGGAGGAGTTGTTGGAACATTAATGTCTAATTATGGTTTAGAAAAATTTTTTAAAAAAAATAAGATAAAGTTTTTAAGATCAAAAGTTGGTGATAGATATGTAAAAGATTTAATGCAAAAAAATAAATTTAATTTAGGTGGAGAGCAATCTGGTCATATAATTCTTGGAAAGTTTGCAACTACTGGCGATGGAATGTTAGTTGCCTTAGAAATTTTATTTTCTATGAGGAAAGGTAAAAAAGCTAGCGAATTATTTAAAAATTTTACTCCAACACCTCAAATATTAGAAAATGTAGAAGTAAAAGATAAATCAATTATTAAAAGCATCAAATGCAAAAAGGCAATAAAAATAGCAAATAATTTAGTTAGAGGAAAAGGTAGAATGTTAGTAAGAAAATCTGGTACAGAACCTAAAATAAGAATAATGTGCGAAAGTGAAAACAAAATTTTGCTTAAAAAATGTATAAATATTGTCAAAAAATCAATTAATTAAATTGAAAATAAAATCTAAAATTTTGATAATCGCAGGATCTGACTCTTCAGGTGGCGCAGGTATACAAGCAGACATTAAAACTGTAACATCTTTAGGATCATATGCAATGACTGCTATTACGGCAGTTACATCACAAAATACCACTGGTGTTTCATCTATAGTACCAATTCCAGCAAAAAATATTTCAAAACAAATTGAATTTACTTCAAAAGATATAAAACCAGATGCAATTAAAATTGGTATGCTTCATTCTCCACCAGTAATTAATTCAGTTTTAAATTCTTTAAACAAAATAAAAATTAAAAAAATTATATTAGACCCAGTTATGGTAGCAAAAGGGGGTGTAAAATTAATAGATGATAAGTCAATCCAAATATTAAAAAAAAAATTGTTAAAAAAAGTTTCTCTTATAACCCCTAATATTCCAGAAGCAGAAATACTTTCGAATACAAAAATATTAACTATAGAAGATATGATAATAGCTGCAAATAAATTATTAAGTTTAGGTGCTCAAAATGTACTAATTAAAGGAGGACACATGCAATCAAAATTAGTTACTGATATCTTTTTAAATAAAAATGAAATAGCAAAGTTTCTTAGCAAAAGACATAATACTAGAAATACTCATGGAACAGGTTGCACACTTTCAAGTGCAATTGCCACATTCTATTCATGTGGAAAAACTCTAAAGAAATCTTGTGAAATGGCAATAAATTATGTTAACCATGCAATAAGTTCAGGACCAAACTTTGGTAAAGGTCATGGACCAATAAACCATTTAAATACATTTATAATTAAAAAAAAACTTAAATGAAAAACGTTGTAGTAGTAGGTTCTCAATGGGGAGATGAGGGAAAAGGCAAGATAGTAGATTGGCTATCAAGAGAAGCAGATATTGTTATAAGATTTCAAGGTGGTCATAATGCAGGTCACACTTTAGTCATAGATGGGATAACATATAAATTAAGATTATTACCTTCAGGAATAGTTAGAAAAAATAAAGTATCTATTATTGGAAACGGAGTTGTTGTTGATCCTTGGGCTCTACTTGATGAAATTGAAGAAGTAAAATCTAAGGGTGTTATAATTAATGAAAATAATCTAATTTTATCTGAAGCAGCTACGTTAATTCTACCATTTCACAGAGAGATGGATGAAATAAGAGAAGATAAAGCTGGCAAATCAAAAATAGGGACTACCAGAAGAGGTATTGGCCCAGCTTATGAAGATAAAGTAGGCAGAAGATCTATAAGAGTTATGGATCTAGCGTCTAAAACAAATCTTGAAAATAGAATAACTGTAGTTCTAGAACACCATAATGCAATTCGTAAGGGATTAGGCAAGCCTATTTATCAAAAAGATAAATTAATTGAAGAATTATTAAAATTAGCACCTAATATTTTAAAATATTCAGCTCCAGTCTGGAGAAAAATAGATCAATTTAAATCAGAAAATAAAAAAATTTTATTTGAGGGTGCGCAAGGAATTTTGCTTGATGTTGATCATGGTACATATCCATTTGTAACTTCCTCAAATACTGTGGCAGCTTCAGCTGCAACTGGATCAGGTTGTGGTCCGAATTCTATTAATTTCGTTTTAGGTATTACAAAAGCATATACGACAAGAGTAGGCCAAGGTCCTTTCCCAACAGAGCTTAAAGATGATATTGGAAATCATTTAGGTGAGAAAGGACATGAATTCGGAACTGTAACCAGCAGAAAAAGAAGATGTGGTTGGTTTGATGGTGTTCTAGTAAAACAGACAATAAAAATTTCAGGTATTGATGGTATAGCTCTCACAAAATTAGATGTTCTTGACGAGCTAGATGAAATAAATCTTTGCATAGCTTATGAGCTAAACGGAAAAAAAATAGATTATTTTCCTGCAGCAGTTGAGGATCAATTAAATGTAAAACCAATTTATAAAAAATTTGATGGTTGGAAATCAAAAACACAAGGAATTAAGAAATTTGAAGATTTACCAGAAAAAGCAAAAACTTATGTAAAAGCTATAGAGCAATTCATAGAGACAAGAATATCAAGTATATCAACAAGCCCTGAGAGAGAAGATACAATCCTTTTAATAGATCCTTTTAAATAAAATTTTTTATAAAATAACTTATTTTAATTTAGTTGAGCAAATTTTTAATTTGCTGGAAGTAGGTTTTTAGATTTAGCAGAGTTAAGCATATGTTTTTGAAGTTTTTCAAATGCTTTATTTTCTATTTGTCTAATTCTTTCTCTACTAATTTTAAATTTTTTACTTAAATCTTCTAAAGTCATTGGCTCGTCAGTAAGTCTTCTGGAATGTAGAATTTCTTTTTCTCTATCGTTTAAAATTTTAAGTGAGTCTTGCAAAAGATCCTTTCTTTGATCTATTTCTTCATTTTGAGCAATTTTCAATTCATTGTCCATATCTTCATCAACAATCCAGTCTTGCCATTCATCTCCATCCTCACCTATTGGTGCATTTAAAGACTGTTCTTTTCCGTATAATCTTCTATTCATTGAAACAACTTCATCTTCACTAACATTTAGTCTATTTGAAATATCTTTTACATGTTCATCTTTAAGATCACCTTCAGTTCTTGGTGCAATTTGATTTTTAATTTTTTTTAAATTAAAAAATAATTTTTTTTGAGCAGTAGTAGTTCCAATCTTAACTAAACTCCAGGATCTAAGTATGTATTCTTGTATAGATGCTTTAATCCACCACATTGCATAAGTTGCTAATCTAAATCCTTTTTCAGGTTCAAATTTTTTAACAGCTTGCATAAGACCAACATTTCCCTCAGAAATCATTTCACTTAATGGTAAACCATAGCCTTTATAACCCATTGCTATTTTTGCAACCAATCTCAGGTGACTAGTTACTAATTTTTCTGCTGATTTTACATTCCCATTTGTCCTCCAATTTTTTGCTAGCATAAATTCTTCTTCAGCATCTAGCATTGGGAATTTTTTAATCTGCGCCAAATATAATGAAAGTCCACCTTCATCAGAAAGTGTTGGCAGGTTATAAGTTGTTTTATTCATAGAGGATATCTATTTAATTAAGAATTTAAATTTTACAATGGTTTTATTTGTTAGTTTTTCTTAGTTTTTTTAAAATATTATTTAAATTAGTAGGTAAATTTGATGAGAATTCTAATCTTTCCCCAGTTTTAGGATGGTCAAATCCTAGAACATGAGCATGCAAGAACTGTCTATCAAGTTTTAAAATATATCCTTCGATCTCAGTGTCTATATTTTTAAATTTTTTAAATTTTTTTTTATATTTTTTGTCGCCCAAAATATTATTTCCTTTATAACTCATATGAACTCTGATTTGATGTGTTCTTCCAGTTTCAAGTTTACATTCAACTAGACTTAAAGTTGGAACTTTATCATTTTCGAAAATTTCAAGTGTCTTATAATTTGTGATTGCTTTTTTTCCTTTACTAATTCCAACTTCCATCATTTGTCTATTTTTAGCACTTCTAGTTATAAACGTTTGTATTTTTCCATTTTGAGGTCTAAGCTTACCCCAAATCAATGCTTGATAAACTCTGGTTATAGAATGTTTTGAAAATTGATTTGATAAATTTTCATGTGATATATTATTTTTTGCAATAACTATTAATCCTGAAGTATCTTTATCAATTCTATGCACAATTCCCGGTCTTAATTCATCTCCTATACTTGATAATTTTTTGTTATAATTCATTAAGGCGTTAACAATCGTATTATCATAATTACCTACGGAAGGATGCATGGATATGCCTGCATTTTTATTTATTACAATAAGATCTTGGTCTTCATACACTATATCTAATTTGTAGTCATATGGTTTCAATGAAACTTTTTTCGGATTTGGTATTTCAAAAACAATAGTATCTCCAATTGATACTTTTTTTGAAGGATCTGTAACAATTGAATTATTTATTCTTAGTTTTTCCTCTAAAATTAAATTTTTTACTCTTGTCCTGCTCAATTCTTTTTTTTTATCAGATAAGAATAAGTCAATTCTAATTTCTTTTTCAGACTCGCCTACAATTAATTTAATGATATTTTTCATAATTTATAATATTAATACTATATGCGTTCGTAGCTCAACTGGATAGAGCGCCAGATTTCGGCTCTGGAGGTTCAGGGTTCGACTCCTTGCGGGCGCACCATTATTCTCCAATATTAATTAAGGTACCTTTTTTTCTAGCCTCACTAAAAGAGTAATAAAACAATATTATTGCCAAAGTTAAATAGACAACATTTAATTTTAAAGCTGAGTATAAGTTTTCTAAATTTACTGAATTATTAATTAATATGTTTCTTGCTTCTTCAAAAACATAAACAAGCGGTAGAGAGTATGCAATTTTTTGAAATATTTCCGGTAAAGTTTCAATTGGATAGTATATACAGCCAAATGGAGCTAGTAAGAACATTGTAGACCATGCAATATTTTCAAAAGAGGGCCCAAATCTTAATAATCCAGAAGAAACCAAAATTCCCAAAGTTATTCCAAAAATGTACAAACTAAGAAATAAAAAAAACAAATAAATCCCAAGATCTAAAATGGATATTCCAAAAAGGGGCGATGTCAAAATTATTGCCGGTATTAATCCAATCAAAGCTCTTATTAAAGCTGTAAATACTAAGGAAGTAATTATTTCACTAATTTTCATTGGAGCAATGAATAAATTCGTAAAATTTCTGCTCCAAATTTCTTCTAAAAATAACATATTAAAACCAATACTTGTTCTAAATAAAAAATCATAAAGTATTGCACAAGTTAAGATTACTCCCACGGCATTATTGTAATAAGAACTATGTGATGCAAAAAAATTTGAGATAAAACCCCATAAAGTTATTTGTATAGATGGCCAATAAATTAAATCTAAAATTCTAGGAAAAGATCGAGTTATCAAAAAAAAATGTCTTAAAAAAAGACCATAGATTCTAATTAGACTCATTATTACTCCTTGTAAGCTTTAAAAATACTTCTTCTAAATTTTTTCTTCCATGTTTGTTAATTAATTCTTCAGGGCTTCCGCTATCAATTATAATTCCATCTTTCATCATTAATGTTAATTTACATAATCTAGTTACTTCATTCATGTTATGTGAGGCTAACAGAATTGAAATTTTTTTTTCTTTTTTGTAGTTTTCTAAAAATGTTCTTACAAAGTCACCGATTTCAGGATCTAGTGAGGCAGTAGGTTCATCTAATAATAAAACTTTTGGTTCATTAATCAAAGCTTTTGCCAAACTAACTCTATTTTTTTGTCCCGAAGAAAGTTCACCTGTGATTTTATTTAATAAATCTCCTAATCTTAATTTTTCAGATAGATATTCAATTCTTCTTTTAATATCTGATACCGAATATAGCTTGCCATATACAATTAAATTTTGTCTAACAGATAGTTTTTTCGGAAGTTCAATATATGGTGAGATAAAATTTATTTTTTTTAAAATTTCAATTCTGTTTTCTTCAATTTTTTTTCCATCAATTATTATTTCTCCGTCAGAAGGCTTTAGCAAACCTAACATCATTCCTATTGTAGTTGTTTTTCCAGAACCATTTGGTCCGAGAAGTCCCAAAATTTCATTATCTTTAATTTTAAATGAGATTCCTTTTACAGCTTCTTTTAAACCATAGCTTTTTTTTAAATTTTTTACTTCAACCAAAGTTTGCATAATTATTTTGATGCTCTAATTAATCTGTCGTTTATAGTTTCACCAAATCCTATATTTGGAATCTTTTCTATAGCAATACTTTTAAACTTTTTTTTTTTTATTTTTCTTAAAGTTTTGTATAAGTTTTTTGCTGCTTCTTTAAGGTTATTTTTTTTACTTAAGTAATAAAAATTTTTTTTAGAATATTTTCTTTTCTTAATCAAAATAAAAGCTTCCTGTTTTTTTGGTTTCCTAATGTTAAGTCTTATCGGTATACCTGGAGAATAGTGAACTTTCCCTTGACCAGGAACAACAATATTTTTTTTAATATGTTTTAATTTCTTATTTTTAATAAAAACTTTTTCTATTGAATTTCTCTCGATACCTCCAAGTCTTAGTATTTTTGGTTTTCCAATTAGACTCACAATTGTTGATTCAACACCTATTTTTGATTGACCTCCATCTAAAGTAAATTTAATTTTTTTTCCGAATTCTTCGATGACATCACTTTTCGAAACTGGGCTTATTTGTTTTGATAAATTTGCACTTGGTGCCGCCAGCGGGAATTCCAAAATTTTTAATAAACTTCTAGTTAACTTATGACTGGGAAATCTTATAGCTATAGTTTTTTTTTTATTTGTAACATTTTCTGAAATGCAACTATCATTTTTTAATTTTAAAACAAAAGAAATTGGTCCAGGGCAAAATTTCTTATATAATTTAAAAAAATTCAAATCTAATACACAATCTTTTTTTAAGTCATTTAAACTATAGTAATGAACAATTAACGGATTTTTTTTTGGTCTTTTTTTTAAATTAAAAATTTTTCTTGTTGCTTTGTCTGAATAAGCATTTGCAGCTAAGCCATATACAGTTTCAGTTGGAATCCCTATACATTCATTATTATTTAAATATTTTATTGCTTTTTTAATATTTGAAAGATTGTTTTTCATATAATAATACCAACTAATATATGAATGAAAAAAATTTGCCAGATGATATTATTTCCAAATCCTTAAACGAGTTAACTGAATTAGCTAACAAAATTATTCAAAAACTAGAGAATGAAAAAGATTTGGAAAACTCAGTTAATGAGTACCAGAAACTGTTAAAATTAAACAATTTAATTGAAAAGAAATTTCATATAACAAATAAAGAAATTTCTGAAGACACGAAGTCTAAAATTAGAAATATAGTTTCACAGAAAAATGAAAAAAAAATTAAATAAAATTGCAAAAGATACAAATTTTTTTTTAAAAAAATATCTAAAATCACAGAAAAAAACTGAATTACTCAAAGCCATGAAATATGGATTATTGCCTGGAGGAAAAAAAATAAGATCAAAAATCTTAGTTGATGTGGGTAAAATTTTTAATATTAACTATAATGTTTTGATACAAATAGGTGCTGCCGTAGAATGTATACATGCTTACACTCTTATTCATGATGATTTACCGTGTATGGATAATGATGATTTAAGAAGAGGGAAACCAAGTACTCATAAAAAATTTGGAGAGTCCACTGCTGTTTTGGCTGGAAATTCTCTTTTAACTCTTGCTTTTGAAATTTTGGCAAATAAAAATTTAAAAATAAGTGATAATAAAAAAATTTTACTTATAAATTATATATCTAATTGTTCTGGTCATGAGGGTGTAGCTGGAGGACAATATTCTGACTTAAAATTTGAAAATAAAACAATATCTCTAAGAAAAATCAAAGATATGCAATTTAAAAAAACAGGTAGATTATTTAGTTTTTGCTGTGTTGCTCCTTTAATAACTGCTAATAAGAATTATTTAATTAATAAATTTAATAAAATAGGCGAAAACATAGGTTTATTATTTCAGATTTCGGATGATTTGATTGATTATTCTGGCAATTCAAAAATCGCAGGAAAAAAAACTAGGAAAGATGAAGCAAAAGGAAAAGCTACTTTAATCAGTTTACTAGGATATAAAAATACTATTAAATACTCAAATAAACTAAAACAAAATATTTTTAATGAATTAGCTAAATATCAAAATAGATCAAAGAATCTTAGAGAAACAATTGAATTTATTTTAAGTAGAACAAATTAAAATGTCAGAATATAAAATATTAAATAACGTAAATTTTCCAGCTGATATTAAAAATTTATCCAATCGAGAATTAAAAACTTTGTCTGAGGAACTAAGACGAGAAATGATAGAGGCCGTTTCTCAAACTGGTGGTCATTTAGGGGCTGGATTGGGAGTAGTAGAATTAACAGTTGCTCTTCACCATATTTTTAATACTCCAAATGATAAAATTATTTGGGATGTTGGTCATCAATCTTATCCCCATAAAATATTAACAGGTAGAAAAGATAGAATAAAAACATTAAGACAAGGAAATGGTCTTTCAGGTTTTACAAAGAGATCTGAAAGTGAATTTGATCCTTTTGGAGCAGCTCATAGCTCTACTTCTATTTCAGCTGCTTTAGGGATTGCAACAGCAAATAAACTTTCAAATAAAAATGATGAAGTCATAGCAGTTATTGGGGATGGAGCAATTAGTGCCGGTATGGCATATGAAGCAATGAATAATGCAGGCGATGCAAAAACTAAATTGATTGTAATATTAAATGATAACAATATGTCAATTGCTAAACCAGTTGGCGCAATGAAATCATATTTGGCAAAAATTTTTTCAGGAAAAATTTATTTTAATTTAAGAGAAACTATAAAATTAATAATTTCATCGTTTTCTAAGAGATTTAGTAAAAAAGCAGGAAAAGCAGAAGATTTTTTACGATCAATGGTAACAGGTGGCACCTTATTTAGCTCCTTGGGATTTTACTATATCGGCCCTATAGATGGGCATGATTTAGATGTACTTCTGCCAATTCTCAAAAATGCTAGAGACTCGAGGCACAATGGACCAATTCTTATTCATTTAAAAACTCAAAAAGGAAAAGGTTATGAATATGCTGAAAAATCCGATGATAAATATCATGGTGTTTCAAAATTTAATGTTCAAACAGGTATTCAAGAAAAGCCTAAATCTAATATTCCAGCCTACACAAAAGTTTTTGCCAATACTTTGATCAAACATGCTGAAAAAGATAGTAAGATTGTAGGAATTACCGCTGCGATGCCATCTGGAACTGGCATGGATATTTTTTCAAAAAAATTTCCTAATAGAATGTTTGATGTTGGAATTGCAGAGCAACATGCTGTAACTTTTGCGGCAGGATTAGCAACAGAGGGTTTTAAACCTTATGCAGCCATATATTCTACATTTTTACAAAGAGCTTATGATCAAGTAGTTCATGATGTAGCTATTCAAAGTTTACCTGTAAGATTTGCAATCGATAGAGCGGGTTTAGTTGGTGCTGATGGACCAACTCATGCTGGTTCATTTGATATAACTTATCTATCAACCTTACCAAATTTTGTAGTGATGGCCGCAAGCGATGAAGGAGAGCTCGTCAAAATGATTAATACCTCTGTTGATATAAATGATAGACCAAGTGCTTTCAGGTACCCAAGAGGAATTGGTGTAGGAATAGATTTGCCTGATATTAACGAAAAACTAGTAATTGGAAAAGGCAGAATTATTAGAGAAGGAAAAAAAGTAGCTATATTAAACTTTGGCACAAGATTAAAAGAATGTTTGATAGCAGAAGAAAATCTCAAAAAAAAAGGTATTAATTTAACTGTTATTGATGCAAGATTTGCAAAACCTTTAGATGAAAATTTGATCTGGCAAATTGCTACAAATCATGAAGCTATAATTACTATTGAAGAAGGTGCAATAGGTGGTTTTGGTTCTCATGTAAACTTCTTTTTAAATGAAAAAAATTTACTAGATAATAATTTAAAATTTAGATCAATGATTTTACCTGACAAGTTTATTGAACATAACAAACCAGAAGAAATGTATAAAGATGCTGGACTTGATGTGAGATCAATAGAATTAAAAGTTTTAGAAGCTCTAAACTCAAAAGTTTTTATAAAAAAAATTAATTAATTTCCACACTGAGCTTTATTTAAAAGGTAATGATCTAAAATTACACAATGCATCATTGCTTCACCTATTGGTACTGCTCTAATACCAACACAAGGATCGTGTCTACCTTTAACTGATATTGAAGTGTTTTTTCCAAATTTGTCTATAGTTTTTCTTTGGCTCAAAATTGAAGAAGTTGGCTTAACAGCAAATGAGACCACAATTTCTTGGCCACTAGAAATTCCACCCAAAATTCCTCCTGCGTTATTAGAATAAAATTTTGTTTTTTTTCCTTTTTTAGACATTTCATCTGAATTTTGCTCACCAGATAATTGTGCTGAATTCATACCAGATCCAATATTAACTCCTTTAACAGCATTAATGCTCATCATAGCTGATGCTAAATCCATATCGAGTTTTGAATATATTGGAGCACCTAAACCAACAGGAACACCTCTAGCTCTTACTTCTATTACAGCTCCACATGAAGATCCTGCTTTTCTGATACCCAATAAATATTTTTCCCATAATTTAACTACTGACTTATCTGGACAAAAAAGAGGGTTTTTTGAAATTTCTTTATCTCTCCAATTATTTAGGTCGCAGCCTAAAATTCCTAACCTAGTTACACCTCCTATGACATTATATTTTTTGCCCAATTTTGTTTGTAAAACTTTTTTTGCTATAGCTCCAGCTGCTACTCTTGAAGCAGTTTCTCTTGCTGATTGTCTTCCACCGCCTCTGTAATCTCTTATTCCATATTTTTGAAAATATGTGAAATCTGCATGTCCAGGTCTAAATTTGTTTTTTATATTTCCGTAGTCCTTCGATCGCATATCTTTATTGTAAATAATCATAGAGATAGGTGTTCCAGTAGTTTTGCCCTCAAACATACCTGACAATATTTCAACTTTATCATCCTCTTTTCTTTGAGTTGTAAATTTAGATTGACCTGGTTTTCTTTTATTAAGTTCTTTCTGTATTTCTTCTACTTTAATTTGAATTTTTGGTGGGCAACCATCAACTATACAGCCAATTGCTGGACCATGGGATTCTCCCCATGTGGTGAAACGAAATATCTTTCCAAAAGTATTAAATGACATTAACTTATTATATAAATTATTTTGTTTAAATTATGAATCAAAAAAACTCATTAGGCCTAAATAAATCCTTTAAAGACGAAGATAATCCAATTTCGCTTTTTAAAATTTGGTTTGAAGAAGCAAAAAAATCAGAATTAAACGATCCTAATGCTTTATCTTTAGCAACTAGTGATAAAAATGGCAATCCATCTGTTCGAATGGTTCTATTAAAAAGTTTTGATAATAGTGGATTTGTTTTTTATACAAATTTAAATAGTGTTAAGAGTAAAGCGATAAAGGATAACCCTAACGTCTCAATTTGCTTTCATTGGAAAAGTTTGTTAAGACAAATAAGAATAATAGGCAAAGCCACCAATGTTAGTGATCAGGAAGCAGATGAATATTATAATTCTAGATCTTATGGGAGTAGAATTGGTGCTTGGGCATCAAAACAAAGTTCAATTTTAAATAGTCGTGAAGAACTTTATAATGAAATTAAAGTTTACAAATCAAAATTTCCTAATAGTGATAAAGTTCCTCGACCTTCTCATTGGTCTGGATGGAGAGTTAATCCAAGTGAAATAGAATTTTGGCTTGATGGAGATAACAGAATTCATGAAAGGCTAAAATATATTAAGGTTAATGAAAGCTGGAAAAAAATTTTATTAAATCCTTAAAAATTTCTTTCAATACTAAATGTAGTTAAATTTTTTAATATAGTTTTCTCTTTAGACTCTTCAAATATACTTAAAGCATTAGAGGCTAGATTAATAAAGTGATCTGCCTTTTTGTAACAGTCTTTAATAATATTTTTTTCTTTTATTAAATTTAAAACATGGTTTAGTTCGTCTTTATCTCTTATTTTTTTATTGAATAAATTTTTTAATAAATCTTTTTCAGAATTTGAAACTTTTTGGTATAATAAAATTATTGGTAGCGTAACTTTACCTTCAAAAAAATCATTTCCAATTTCTTTACCAAATAATTTTAAATTAGAATTGTAATCTAATGTATCGTCAGCAATCTGAAAAGTTAGTCCAATATTTTTTCCATAAAATTCCAAAGCTTCTTTATATTTTGCGTCTTTCCCACCTAATATTGCGCCAACCTTGGTTGCCGCAGAGAATAATGCTGCAGTTTTAGATGAAGTAATTTTAAAATAAGTTTCCTCTAATATATCTATTTCACCTTTATGCTGTAATTGTAAAACTTCACCTTGAGCAATTTCAGTAGAAGTTGAAGATAATAATTTTAAAATTTCTAAATTTCCATCTTCGACCATCATTTCGAAACACCTGCTTAACAAATAGTCTCCAACCAAAATAGAAGATTGATTACCCCATATACTATTTAATGTTTTTTTTCCTCTTCTTATTTCTGAGTTATCAATAACATCATCATGCATAAGTGTTGCAGCGTGAATTAATTCTACACATGCTGCTAAATTAATATCTCTACCTCCCTTATTGTATCCTGAAAGCTTAGCGCTTCCCAAAGTTAAAAGAGCTCTTAATCTTTTTCCACCTGTACCAAGATGATATTCTGTCATTTTATGTACTAGATCTACATTGCTCGATAATTTTGAAATTATTCTTTCATCTACTAAGGCTAATTTGTCCTCTACAGAGTTCTTTAAGTCTAAATATGAATTATTTATCTCTTTTTTAAGCTGTATAACCGATCCCATATTTCAAAAGTATTATAATAAATTTATTTATATACTTATCAATTGACGCACCTTATTCTTCAACTATAAGTAAGCTTTATAAATAAACAAAAGTTTTGTAGCATCAAACATGTTCTCATTTTTTAAAAAAAAAAAAATTATTAGTCATATAAAGCTATCGGGTGTCATAGGAAATGTAGGTAAATTTAAACAAGGAATAGATTTTTCTGGACAAGAAGAAATTATTAAAAAAGCTTTTTCAATTAAAAAATCGCAAGCTGTAGCAATATCAATCAATTCTCCAGGAGGTTCTCCAGTTCAGTCGCATTTAATTTATAGATTTATTAGAGAACAAGCTAAAAAAAATAAAAAAAAAGTTATAGTATTTGCTGAAGATGTAGCTGCCTCAGGTGGATATCTTATTGCTTGTTCAGGAGACGAAATTTATGCAAATCCTAGCTCTATAGTAGGTTCAATTGGAGTAATCTATTCCTCATTTGGATTTAAAGATTTAATTCAAAAAATAGGTGTGCAAAGAAGAGTTTATACTGCTGGAAAAAATAAAAGTACTTTGGACCCATTTCTTGAGGAAAAAGAAGAAGATATTAATAGATTAAAAAATATTCAATTAGAGTTACACGAAGAATTTATTAAAGTAGTTGAAGAAAGTAGAGGATCTAAGTTAAAAAAAGATAGCGGTGTTGAATTATATTCAGGAGAATTTTGGTCTGGGAAAAAAGCAAAAGAACTTGGACTGGTAGATGGTTTGGGAAATTCAGATCAAATATTGAGAGAGAAATTTGGAGAAGATGTCGAGATTAAAAAATTTGAAAAATCAAAAGGTTGGTTGGCTAAAAAGCTTTCTTCATCTGAATATCAGACAGAAAAATTAATTAATATTCTAGAAGAAAGATCAATTTGGCAAAGATATGGTTTCTAAAAAAAAAAAAAATAAAAAGGAACCATTAACATTTCAAGATACAATACTAACACTACAAAAATATTGGTCAAAGCAGGGTTGCGTCCTATTACAACCTTATGATTTAGAGATTGGCGCAGGAACATTTCATCCAGCTACTACCCTAAGATCACTTGGAGAAAAACCCTGGAAAACTGCTTATGTTCAACCTTCAAGAAGACCAACAGACGGTCGTTACGGTGATAATCCAAATAGATTACAACATTATTATCAGTTTCAAGTTTTAATAAAACCGTCGCCCAGTAATATAAAAAAATTATATTTAAATAGTTTGGCCTCTATAGGTGTGGATCATAACACTAATGATATCAGGTTTGTCGAAGACGATTGGGAAAGCCCTACACTTGGTGCAGCAGGATTGGGATGGGAAGTATGGTGTAATGGTATGGAAATTACCCAATTTACCTATTTTCAACAAATGGCCGGAATAGAATGCAAACCTATTTCTGTTGAAATTACTTATGGATTAGAGAGACTTTGCATGTTTATTCAAAATAAAAAAAATGTTTTTGATTTAATTTGGAATAATGATGGAATTTTGTATAAGGATGTATTCCATCAATCTGAAAAAGAATTTTCAGCATATAATTTTGAATATGCAAATACAGATAATTTGTTTAAAATTTTTGATATGGTTGAATCAGAAGCCAAGTCCTTAATTGAAAAGGAAATCTCTTTACCTGCTTATGACCAATGTTTAAAAGCAAGTCATATATTTAATATCTTAGATGCCAGAGGAGTGATCAGCGTTGCTCAAAGAGCTGAATATATTTCAAAAATTAGAGATCTCACAAAAGTAATTGGTAAAATTTGGCTTGAAAGCCAAAAATAAAATGTCAGAATTTTTTTTAGAACTATTTAGTGAAGAGATTCCACCAAAGCTTCAGATCAGTGCGCGTAAGAATTTGTATGAAAACTTAAAAAAATTTTTTGAAGAAAATGAGATACTTATAAAGGGTAAATTAAATGTTTATTCTACACCAAATAGACTTATTGTTTATATAGACAAAATTACAAAACAAATATCAAAAAAATCTGAAGAGATTAGAGGACCAAATGTAAATTCCCCAGATAAAGCTTTAGAAGGATTTTTAAGATCCAATAATATTAATAAATCACAAGTTTTTACCAAAAAAACTCAAAAAGGAGAATTTTATTTTTATAAGAAGCCTTCACAAAAGATAAATACGGCAAGTTTATTAATGGAGCATTTACCAAACATTTTAACAAAAATTACATGGAATAAGTCCATGAAATGGGGAAATCACAACTTCTTTTGGGGAAGACCTTTAAAATCAATTTTAAGCATATTTGATGGAAAAAAATTAGATTTTAATTTTTATCATTTAAAAAGCTCTAATATAACATTTATTGATAAAGAATTAGAGGAAAAGATAAAGGTTTTTAATAGTTTTAAATCATATAATTCTTTTTTTAAGTCCCAAGGAATCTTAATTGATCAAGAAAAGAGAAAGTTATTTATTTCAAATGAAATTTTAAAAATATCAAAAGTAAAAAAAATTAAAATAAATTTAAAAAAAGAATTGTTAGAAGAAATAACAAATATAGTTGAAAAACCAAAAATATTATTTTGCGAGTTTGATAAAAAATATTTATCGATACCCAAAGAAATACTAATTATTACAATGCAAAGTCATCAAAAGTATTTTCCTACTTTTGATAATAAAGATAATTTAATAAATAATTTTATTGTTGTTGCAGATAATAAAGACTCTAAAGGGCTTATTAAGTTAGGAAATGAAAGAGTTATTGAAGCACGACTAAATGATGCTGAATTTTTTTGGAAAAAAAATAGATCACAAAACTTGGTTAAACAAGTTTCAAAATTAAAAAATATTAATTACTTTAAGGGGCTTGGATCATATTTTGACAAGGCACAAAGAATAAGAAAGTTATGTGGGATAATCTCCGACGAAATGTTAATTAGTAAAGAAAAAATAGAAATAGCCTCATCCATTTGCAAGGTAGATCTTATGTCTGATTTGGTAGGTGAATTTCCTGAACTACAGGGAATTATGGGTGGTTATTTTGCGGAGGCCCAAGGTTTTGATAAAGAAATTAGTTTAGCAGTATCAGAACATTATTTACCAATTGGTATGGATAGTATGATCCCACGAAAACCTTATAGTGTAGCGTTATCAATTAGTGATAAATTAGATTCTTTGGTAGGATTTTTTGGAATAAATTTAAAACCTTCAAGTTCCAAGGATCCTTATGCATTAAGGAGAATGGCAATTAGCCTAGTAAGGTTGATCGTTGAAAATAATAGCACTCTTAAGCTTAAAGATTTAATTAATTATTCATCAATGCTTTACAAAGATCAAGGTTTTGAATTTGATATAAAAATTTTACAAAAAGATTTAAGTGAATTTATTTTAGAAAGATTAAAAAACTATTTAAAAGATAAACAAGTTAGAAATGATATTATTGAAAGTTCAACAAAAATTTCAAATGTTGATGAAATTTTAAAGATATATAAAAAATCTATAGCCTTGAATAAAAATATAAAAAAAGATTTTGGTCAAGATGTTATTTCAATATACAAACGTTCTTCAAAAATTTTATACAGTGAAAAAGAAAATTCATTAGAAATTTTAGGCTCAGCAGATCCAGGTCTTTTCAAAAATGACTTTGAAAAAAATCTTTATAAAAGAATTCATGATATAAGGAAGTATTTTTCAAGTATAGGTAAAACAGAAAATTATGAAGAAAGTTTAAAAACTTTATCATTAGCAAAAAATGAAATTGATGCATTTTTTGACAACGTAATTGTCAATGATAATGATCCCTCAATTAAAAAAAATAGGCTAGAACTATTGAAAATGTTATGTAAAAGCTTTGAAAATTATTTTAATTTTTCAAAAATTGAAGCTTAAATGAAAAAACTTGTTTTTAATTTTAGTTCAAAAGAATCATCAAATTCAAAGAAAGCCAAAAGTATTTTAGGCGGAAAAGGTGCGAACTTAGCAGAAATGGGAAAACTAGGTTTGCCTGTACCTCCAGGCTTTACTATTTCAACAGAAGTATGTGAATTATTTTATAAAAATAAAAAAAAATTAAATTCTCAAATAATTAAACAAATAAATTTAGAACTAAAGAATATAGAAAAAAAAACAAAAAAAAAATTTGGTGATTTAACCAATCCCTTGCTAGTTTCAGTTAGATCTGGTGCAAGAGTTTCAATGCCAGGAATGATGGATACTATTTTAAATCTTGGTTTAAATGATAATACAGTTTTAGCCCTATCAAAACAAACTTCAAATATTAGATTTGCAAAAGATAGTTACAGAAGATTTATTCAGATGTACTCCAACGTAGTCTTGAGTATTGAAAATTATCATTTTGAGGAACTAATTGAAAATTATAAATTAACTAAGGGTGTTTTGTTAGATACTGAGCTTGATGAAAATGACTGGGATGGATTAATTAAAGATTTTAAAGATTTAGTCATAGAAAAAACAAAAAAAGAATTCCCACAAGATGTTAGACAACAGCTTATAGGAGCTATCAGTGCGGTATTTTTATCTTGGGAAAGTCATAGAGCAAAAGTTTATAGAAAGTTAAATCAAATACCATCCAATTGGGGCACAGCAGTAAATGTTCAGTCAATGGTATTTGGCAATATGGGAAATAATAGCGCAACAGGCGTAGTATTTACAAGAAATCCATCAGATGGGAGTAATGAAATATTTGGTGAGTACTTAATTAATGCCCAAGGCGAAGATGTTGTTGCGGGTACTAGAACCCCGCAACACATAACAAAAAAGGCTAGATTAAATTCTAAGGAAAAATTACTCTCAATGGAGGAGTCAATGCCTTCAATTTATAAAGACTTAAAAAAAATATTATTGAGATTGGAGAAACATTACAGAGACATGCAAGATGTTGAGTTTACAGTAGAGAATAAAAAACTTTGGATGTTGCAAACTAGATCAGGAAAAAGAACAGCAAAATCTGCAATTAAAATTGCTACAGACATGGTTAAAGAAAAGTTAATTTCAAAAAAAGAGGCAGTTTTAAGAATTGAACCAAGCTCCCTAGACTCTTTACTTCACCCAACCTTGGATGAGAAAAGCAATATCGAAGTAATAGCAAAAGGTTTACCCGCATCCCCTGGAGCAGCTAGTGGAAAAGTTGTTTTTTCCTCAGATGAAGCCCAAAGACTCAATGACATAATGCAAAATACAATCTTAGTTAGAGTCGAAACTTCCCCAGAAGATATTCATGGCATGCATGCTGCAAAAGGAATTTTAACTGCAAGAGGTGGAATGACAAGTCATGCTGCAGTAGTTGCAAGAGGAATGGGACGCCCATGTGTCTCTGGTTCAAGTGAAATAGAAATTGATTATGAAAATAACTTATTTAAATCGAACGGATATGAAATTAAGGAAGGAGATTTGATAACAATTGATGGTTCAACTGGTAGAATAATTTTAGGAGAAGTAAAAACTGTTAAACCTGAAATTTCAGGAGATTTTTCTAAATTGATGAGTTGGGCAGACAGTTTTAGAAAATTAAAAATCAGAACAAATTCTGAAACACCTTTAGATAGCAAAATAGCTAGGGATTTTGGTGCCGAAGGAATTGGTTTATGTAGAACTGAACACATGTTCTTTGATGAAGATAGAATTTTGTCAGTTAGAGAAATGATACTTTCAAAATCAAAAGAAGACCGAGCTAAAGCTTTAAAAAAATTACTGCCACATCAAAAAAATGATTTTATAGAAATATTTAAAATTATGAATGGACTTCCGGTTACAGTAAGACTTTTAGATCCACCGCTACATGAATTTTTACCTAAAAGTGCTTCAGAAATTAATGATATTTCAAAATCTTTAAATTTATCAATTAAAGAAATTGAAGGCAGAATCGAAGAACAACACGAACAAAATCCCATGTTAGGTCATAGAGGGTGTAGACTGGGAATTTCTTTTCCTGAAATTTACGAAATGCAAATTAGGGCAATATTCGAAGCTTTAGTAGAATGCAAAAAAAGAAAAATTAAATCAACTATGCCAGAAATAATGATACCACTTGTCTCAACCGCAACTGAAATAAAAATAATGAAAGAACTGGTTATTAATATTGCCAGAAAAGTACAGAATGAAAATAAAACTAAAATCAAATTTCTAGTAGGTACAATGATTGAACTTCCACGAGCCGCAATAAAAGCAAAAGAAATTGCAAAATATGCAGAGTTTTTTAGTTTTGGAACTAACGACCTAACTCAAACTACGTTTGGGATAAGTAGAGACGATAGTGGCAAATTTTTAAATGATTATATCGAAAATAAGATTTTTGATATTGATCCTTTTATCTCTATTGATGATGGAGTTGGAGATTTAATTGAAATAGCTGTGACTAGAGGAAAAAAGCAAAACAAAAAAATTAAACTTGGAATTTGTGGCGAACATGGAGGTGACCCAAAAAGTATAGAATTTTGTTCTAAAGTTGGATTGGAATATGTTTCTTGTTCACCATATAGAGTACCCGTTGCACGATTAGCAGCTGCTCAAGCTCAATTAAAAAAATAATCTAATTAAATTTCTAATTTTAAATCTAATGAATTAATATTATGTGTTAATACACCAATTGATATTCTATCTACACCAGTTTTGGCAACTTTTTTTACATTTTCTAAATTAACACCGCCAGATGCTTCAGTTTCATAAAGCTTCTTAGCCAGTTTAACTCCTTCCCTAAGGTTTTTAGAGCTCATATTGTCAAATAATATTCTATCAAATTTTAAACCATTAATTTTCTTAAGTTGATTTAAGTTATCAACTTCAACTGTAATTTTTTTCCCTTTTTTTGACTTAATTGCTTTTTTGATAATTTCTTCAAATTTTTTTGATGAAGCAATATGATTATCTTTAATTAAAAACTCATCACTTAAATTAAATCGATGATTTGTTCCACCTCCTAATTTTACTGCATATTTTTGAATAACCCTAAGATTTGGAATGGTTTTTCTAGTGCAACAAATTTTAGTTCTTTTTCCAACTTTTTTTACAAATTTATTTGTTTTTGTTGCAATTCCTGAAATATGAGAGACAAAATTAAGAGCTACTCTTTCACCCATAAGTATATTTTTAATTTTACCCTCTACTACCGCAACTACAGATCCTTTATTTACTGAGGATCCATCTTTCTTTTTTGAAATAAATTTAATTTTTTTATCCAATAAATTAAAAGTTTGTTTAGCAAATTCTAATCCTCCTATTATTCCTCTTTCATTGCTAATTAATTTAATCTTTCTAATAGAATTATTGTCTAATAAATTTGATGTTATGTCTCCAGATGGATATAGATCTTCAGCTAAAGCTAATTTGCAAGTATTCCTTATAAAATTTTTACTTAATTGAATTTTTGACACAGATTTTATCTGCCTATCTCTGCCATTCTTTCTACAGATTTTCTAGCTTTTTCAATTGTTTCTTTATCCATTATTAGTTCGTTTGTTTCGTTTTCTAAACAATCTAGTATTTTTGGTAGTGTAATTTTTTTCATGTGAGGACATAAATTACATGGACGAATAAATTCTACTTTTGGATTATCGATTTGAACATTGTCGCTCATTGAACATTCTGTTACCATCATTACTTTTTCTGGTTGATTATCTCTTACATACTTAATCATGCCACTAGTTGATCCTGCAAAATCACTAGCCTTTATAACATCTGGTGGGCATTCAGGATGAGCAATTATCTTTATGCCGGGATTATTTTTTCTAATTTCATTAATCTCTTCATCTTTAAACTGCTCATGAACTTCACATGTCCCTTTCCATGAAATAATTTCTACCTCTGTTTGAGATGCAACATATTTTGCTAAAAAATCATCTGGCAAAAATATAACTTTTTTTACTCCTAAAGATTGTACAATTTTTACTGCATTAGCTGAAGTGCAGCATACATCAGTTTCTGCTTTTACATCTGCGGAAGTATTAACATAAGAAACAACAGGAACTCCCGGATATTGTTTTTTTAAATTTCTTACATCTTTACCTGTAATTGATGACGATAAAGAACAACCAGCATTCATATCTGGTAGTAAAACTTTTTTTTCAGGGCTCATTAATTTTGCTGTTTCAGCCATAAAATGAACTCCACACATAACAATTATATCTGCTTTCGTTTTTGCAGCTTCAACTGCTAGCGCAAGTGAGTCAGCAGAGAAATCTGAAATTCCATGATAAATCTCAGGTGTTTGATAATTGTGAGCAAGTATTACTGCGTTCTTTTCTTTTTTTAATTTATTAATTTTATAAATATATGGAGCATGAATAGACCATTCAATCTCAGGGATAGTTCCAGATACTTTTTGGTATATTGAATCAGTAGCGTTTTTTACTTCAGCATTAAATTCCATAATAAAAACTTATCAACTTGAATAAGAATTGTCATTCATTTAATCTGACGCATTAATTGCGGCCATGCTGAAATTGGTAGACAGGCACGGTTGAGGGCCGTGTGGGCTTAGCCCTTGAGAGTTCGAGTCTCTCTGGCCGCACCAGTTGATATAGCGACTGAATTATCATTATAAATTTATCAAAAAAGTTGTATTTTCTTTGGGTGAGAAGAAAAATACTTAAATTTATTGGTGCATCTTTTTTAACATTTCTTTTATTTCCTTTTAAATTTGTTAACTCAAAAAATATAAAGATTATTAATAAAAATCTTACTGAAAAACAAAAAAATATATTATTTAACGAGGGAACTGAGCGTCCTTTTACAAGTTCTTTATTACATGAAAAAAGAAAGGGTTTTTATCATTGTGTAAATTGTGATGCAAAATTATTTAGCTCCGACTCAAAATTTGACAGCAAAACAGGGTGGCCTTCTTTTACCACAGCTCTTCCTGGTGCCTTTAAAACAAAAGTTGATTATTCATTTGGAATGAAACGAATCGAATATCATTGTGCAAATTGTGGAGCCCATCATGGACATGTATTTGATGATGGACCAGGTGAAAATGGTAAAAGATTCTGTAACAATGGTTTATGTTTAATTTTTAAACCATCAAGTTAAATGAAAACGATTTATTTAATTCTAATTTTAGGATTATTTACATTTAAAAATAATGTTTACGCTTCTGATAAAATTATAGATTCACTAAAAGAAGGGAAAAAAATAATTTTCATAAGACATGCTTTAGCACCTGGCAATGGTGATCCAGATAACTTTAATATAAATGATTGTACCACTCAAAGAAATTTGAATAAAAACGGAATTATACAGTCCAAAAAAATTGGACTTTTTTTTAAAAAAAATAAAATAAAAATCGATAAAGTTTTATCTAGTGAGTGGTGCAGATGTAAAGATACAGCAAAAATAGCCTTTAAAAATTTTGAAACTTTTAATGCTTTAAATTCATTTTATGATGAAAAATTTGCTTCAAATGAAGATATGCAAATTAAAAATTTAAAAAAATATATTAAAAGTTGGGAAAGTGATAAAAATTTAATTTTGATTACTCATTTTGTAGTAATTTCCTCAATTTTAAATATAGGAACATCATCTGGAGAAATGATTATTTCAGATAAAAATTATAATATAATTGATAATAAAATATTTAATGGTTTTTGATATTATACTTTTAATTATTATTTATTATTTACATAAATACATAGTTTCATGGATTCGTTATTATAACAGTACCGATAAAAGATATGGTAATTCTATATGGAGATGGACCTATGATTATCCTGTTGAAGGTAAAAGAGACATTTCTGATCTTGATGATAAAGACTTTGTTAGAAAAAGAAGAGTTAGAAATAGAACAGTTTCTTTTATGTATTGGAACTTTTTTATTGGTTTTGTTGTGAGTATGTCTTTTATAACTAACTTATTAAAATTAATTTTATATTAGTTAAAAAGGGGCGTTCTGTTGCCAGGTGCCCCAAACCCCGTAACTTAATTAATAAATTAATTAAGCTGCAAGTGCATAACTTTCGTTAGCATTTATAAATTAGCCCATCACGGCGGAACAATACCGAACGAAAGAATAACTTTTAGACACCCGTCGATCCTAATTCACCCCCATAAGTTGAAAATGGTGGAGGTGGTGGGTACTGCCCCCACGTCCGTAATGGTTATTACGAAATTCGTTTATCGTCATAGTTGGAAAACCAACATTAATAATATAAAACCAATTTAAATAGATTCAATAAATTATTCATGAAGTTAACACCTGAACAAGCTCAAGAAATAAAAGATCAACAGAATCAGGAAAATAAAACAAAGAGAGTGACTGCTCCTGAATTAGAAAAAATATTGTATGAGGCAATTCCTCTTTTAGATCATGGTTTTATAAGAGTCGTTGATTATATGGGCGATGATACTTCTATTGTCCAGGCAGCCAGAGTTTCTTATGGAAAAGGAACAAAAAAAGTTTCAACTGATGCAGGATTAATTAAGTATTTAATGAGACACTGGCACAGTACACCTTTTGAAATGTGTGAAATAAAATATCATGTTAAACTTCCAATTTTTATAGCAAGGCAGTGGATTAGACATAGAACAGCAAATGTAAATGAATACTCTGCTAGGTATTCTATATTAGATAAAGAATTTTATTTACCAGCGCAAGAACATTTGGCTGCGCAATCTAAAAGTAACAGACAAGGAAGAGGAGATGTGCTTGAAGGAGAGCAAGCAAAAAAAGTTTTAGACCTTTTAAAAAATGATGCAGAAAGAACTTATGAAAACTATGAAACGATGCTAAATGAAAAATATGATGGATCAATAATTGATGAAAATGGAGTTGGTCTTGCAAGAGAATTAGCAAGGATGAACTTAACGTTAAATACTTATACGCAATGGTATTGGAAAACAGATTTGTTAAATTTAATGAATTTCTTAAGACTGAGGGCAGATCATCACGCACAATACGAAATAAGAGCTTATGCAGACGTAATGCTAGATACATTAAAAAAATGGGTTCCTATTACTTATGAAGCATTTAAAGATTATAGAATAGGTGGAACTGAAATTTCATCAAAAGGAAAAGAAATATTAAAAAAATTAATTAATGGAGAAAATATTGCCTTAGAAAAATCAGGTCTATCCAAAAGAGAGTGGAACGAATTAATGGAAGCATTTGATCAAAAAGAAAAAATAATTTAAAATAAGAAATCTATAAATGAATAAAACTAATTTACCTTCTAATAGAAGCTTTGGAATAGTTTTTTTTGTCGTTTTTTTAATAATTAGCTTATTCCCTTTAATTAGTGGCCATGAAATAAGAATATGGTCTTTATTTATTTCTTTAGTTTTTTTAATTCTTGGAATTTTAAATTCTAAAATTTTGTTACCTTTAAATAGATACTGGACAATATTTGGTTTATTTATTGGAAACATAATTTCCCCGTTGATCATGGGAATAATATATTTTGGAGTCATAACGCCAACTGGGCTATTAATGAAAATCTTTGGAAAAGATCTTTTAGGATTAAAAAAAAATAAAAACTACAGTTATTGGATAAAAAAAGATAATACAAATAATAATATGAAGAACCAATTTTAAATGAATTTTTTCTTAGAATTTTGGAATTTTATTAAAATTAGAAAAAAATATTGGTTAATTCCAATTCTATTTTTTTTAGTTTTATTTGGAGGTTTAATCGTACTTAGCCAAGGTTCAGCAGTGGCTCCATTTATTTATACATTATTTTAATTTGACTTTTATACTAGGAATTTCAGCTTTTTATCACGATAGCGCAGCAACTATTATAAAAGATGGTAAAATAATTGCAGCAGCCCAAGAAGAAAGATTTACAAGAATTAAACACGACTCTTCATTTCCAACAAATTCAATCAAATTTGTACTAAAATATTGTAATATTAAGTTGTCAAATATTGATCACATAATTTTTTTCGAAAAACCATTTCTTAAATTTGAGAGACTTCTTGAAACCTACGTTGCATTTGCCCCAAAAGGTTTTTGGCAATTTACAAAATCAATGCCTTTATGGTTAAAAAATAAACTATTTCAAAAAAAACAAATTTTAGATTATTTAAAAAAAATTAATAATTCCTTTATAGATGAAAAAAAATTATATTTTTCTGAGCATCATTTAAGTCATGCGGCCAGCGCTTTCTATCCCTCTCCATTTAAAGAAGCTATAATTTTGACTGCTGATGGAGTAGGTGAGTGGGCCACAACAACTGTTGCAATCGGAACAGGTAATGAACTTGAAATCGTAAAAGAATTACATTTTCCTCACTCATTAGGTTTATTATATTCAGCATTTACTTATTACACAGGTTTTAAGGTTAATAGTGGTGAATACAAACTCATGGGACTTGCCCCTTACGGAGACCCCAAATATTCAAATATAATAAAGGATAATTTAATTGATATAAAAGAAGATGGGACTTTTAAATTAGATCAAACTTATTTTGATTATGCAACTGGTTTTAAAATGACGAGTAAAAAATTTAACTTATTATTTAAAAATAAAGAGAGAGACAGCAATAATGAAGAAATAAATCAGTTTCACATGGATATAGCCGCGTCTATTCAAGAGATTACGGAGGAAATTATGATTAAATTGACTTCATCTTTATCTCAAGAATATAAATTGAAAAATTTATGCATGGCTGGTGGAGTTGCACTAAATTGTGTTGCTAATGGTAAAATTCTTAAAAAAAATATATTTGATAATATATGGATACAGCCTGCTTCAGGTGATGCGGGAGGGTCATTAGGTGCATGCTTAGCATTTTGGTATAAACATTTAAAAAAAAATAGAGTTATAGATAAAAATGATAGTATGCAGGGATCTTTCTTGGGACCAGAATACGAACAGAATGATATAGAGGAAAAATTGACTAATTTAGGAGCAAAATTTGAAACATTTAATCAAGATGAGCTAATTAATAAAACTGTATCAAGTATAATAAATGGAGACGCGGTAGGATGGTTTCAAGGCAGAATGGAATTCGGACCTAGAGCTCTTGGCGCAAGATCAATTTTAGGCGATCCAAGATCAGAAAAAATGCAAAAAAACTTAAACCTTAAAGTAAAATATAGAGAAAGTTTTAGACCTTTTGCACCTTCGGTACTAAAGGATGATTTAGAAAACTGGTTTGAAATAAAAATTGAGAGCCCTTATATGTTAATTGTAGGAAATGTAAGTAAAAATAAATCATTTAATATGAGTGAAGAGGAAAAAAAATTATTTGGTATTGAAAAATTAAATATAAAAAGATCAGAAATTCCCGCTGTAACCCACGTTGATTATTCTGCTAGAATTCAAACAGTTAACTTTGAGAGAAATAAACTATATTATAAGTTAATTTCGGAATTTAAAAAAAAAACAGGCTGCCCAATTTTAATAAATACCTCATTTAATATCAGAGGCGAACCAATAGTTTGTACTCCAGCTGAAGCATTTAAATGTTTTATGGGTACAGAGATGGATACTCTTGTCATAGGTAATTGCTTTTTAAAAAAGGATAAACAGAATAAAAATTTATTAAAAAATTATCGAAATCAGTTTGAGCTCGATTAAAAATCACATTTTTTTATTTCTTTGAACATATATTTTGATAATAATTTGTATGTATAAGGTGAATAATGGCCGTCATTTAAGACTGTATTTGGATTATTTTTAATTTTATTTTTAATAATATAATCTGAAAAATTAACTACACAATAATCCTTATTTTTTAATGTTTTATAAGCATCATTAAATTTATAGCCTGATGTTAATTTATTTCTAATTCTAGGTAATAAAACTATTACTGGTTTCAAGTTAGAATTTTTTGAATCAATAACAAAATTGTCAATTATTTTGAAAAAAACTTCATTAGTTTTTTTATTTGACCAAGTATTTTTAAAATCGTTGTAAAATAAATTAAATTCAAATCTATCTTGAGTTTTTAAAGTAATAAATTTAATTAAAGAATAGGTAAATGGGAAATTAATTTCTACTCTTCTTTTCCACCAAGGATCCTCATTCATATTTTTTTTTATAAAATTAATATAATCTTTAGAAAATCTCTCTTTTTTATTGAAAAGAGGTAAGGGGTCGTGAATTAGTTTGTTTTTTTCTAACTTCGGAACAGGTCTTATTCTCATTCCACTCTCAAAATAGAAATTTAAATACTGATTTTTTATCCTATCAATTTCAGATTCAAAAATTGTTAATATTACACCTTCAAATTTATTATTAATATTTTTATTTTTTTTAAATTTCAAATAAGCTTGATAAATACTATAACCTCCAACTCCATAATTTGCGATGTAAGCATCATATTCCTTAGATAGATAATATTGCCATGTCTCATTTTCATTAACACCATCTCCCCAGGTAAAACTACTTCCAAATGTAGCGTATTTTTTTTTTTTATTTTGATTTTCTAAATCATTCCTCGCACCAATACTATTTAAAAGATTGCTATCCGGATTATTATCCCAACCAAGTTCTTGAGAATAATTTTTTGAAAAATAAAAAGGAATAAGATCGTTTTTATAATTCTCTATAAACATCTTTTCTAAATTGTTAAACTTAAAATAAACTGTATTAAATCTTTTACTAACTTGTAATAAAATTAAGCTAAAAACTTCAATTATAAATAAAAAAAGCAGTATACCAAAAATATAAAATAATTTTTTGTTTTTCATATTTAATATCTATTTAAATTAATAATTAATTAAATAAAAATTCTATTTATATTCAAAAAATTCTTTTTTGATGTTTTCTGCAAATTTTATATAAATCTTTGAGATTTCATGTTGATTATCATGCTCTACAATAGGAATTCCTAAATCACCTTGTTTTCCAATTTCTGGGTTTAAAGGAATATTCCCTAAAAATTTTTTATCGAATTCAGATGCAGTTTTTTCAACACCTCCTTCTCCAAAAATTGAATATTTTTTTCCATCATCGCCGATAAAGTAACTCATGTTATCAACTAAACCTAAAATATTTACTTTAAGTTTATCAAACATTTTAATACCTCTCTTAACATCCTGTAGAGCTATTTCTTGAGGTGTTGAAATAATAATTACTCCATCCATATTTATTTCTTGTGCAAAGGTTAATTGAGTATCACCTGTTCCCGGCGGCATATCTACAATGATAAAATCCAAATCTTTCCAAGAAACTTTTTGAGTAAAGGTTTTAATTGCACTTGTTACCATGGGCCCTCTCCATATCATGGGAGTTTGTTCTTCTGTTAAAAATCCTATGGACATACATTGGATACCATATTTCACAATAGGCTTTAAAGTTTGTCCATCACTTTCAGGTTTTTCATTGATTGAAAATAGTTTTGGTAAAGATGGACCATATATATCTGCATCAAGCAAACCTACTTTGCATCCAATACTTTTAAGAGCTAATGCAATGTTTGTTGCAAATGTGGATTTACCAACACCACCTTTGGCGCTTGAGATTGCAATTGTATATTTTGTTCCTTTAATATGGTTTTTTGTGAAGTTTTTTGCTCCTGTTTTTCCCTTTAGTGTGTCATCCATGCATTCATCATTACCTTGTTTTTAAACATAAAGACACTATATAGAGTGTCATATGAGCAATTTCAAAAATCAAAGCCCTTGGGGCAGCCCCCCAGGAGGAGGCGGAAATGGTGGTTTTAGAAGAGGACCTACACCCCCAGACATTGATGAAATTGTAAAAAAAATCCAAAATACAATAAATAGGTTCACTGGTGGTGGAAGTGGTGGAACAAAACCAATTATTCTTGGACTAATTATCATAGCAATCCTTTGGACACTAAGTGGTTTATATAGAGTGCTACCTGATGAACAGGGTGTAGTTCTTAGATTTGGAAAGTTTGTAAACACTACACAACCTGGACTAAATTATCACTTCCCTTATCCAATTGAGACAGTTTTAACTCCAAAAGTAACTAAAGTTAATAGAATTGATATTGGTTTCAGATCTGAAAGAGATAGTGGTTTTACTTCCGGAGGAGTTGCAGATGTTCCAGAAGAAAGCTTAATGTTAACAGGAGACGAAAATATTGTTAACATTGATTTTTCAGTATTTTGGGTAATCAAAAATGCTGGTAATTTTTTATTTAAAATTCAAGATCCTCAAGGAACTGTAAAAGCAGCTGCAGAAACAGCTATGAGGGAAGTAATTGCAAGATCGAATATACAACCAATACTTACTGAAGGTAGATCTTTAATTGAAACAGACACGCAAGAAATTATTCAGCAAATTTTAGATGAATACAATAGCGGTATTCAAATTACACAAGTGCAAACCCAAAAAGCCGATCCACCAGATCAGGTTATTGATGCATTTAGGGATGTTCAGGCTGCAAGAGCAGATATGGAAAGATCTAAAAATGAAGCAGAAGCATATGCTAATGATGTAATTCCAAGAGCTCGTGGAGAAGCTGCAAAAATATTACAAGCAGCTGAAGCATATAAAAAAGAAGTTGTCGCTAAAGCAGAGGGTGAAGCAAGCAGATTCCTTTCAATTTATAGTGAATATGCAAAAGCAAAAGAAGTTACTCAAGAAAGAATGTTTTTAGAGACAATGGAAAAAGTATTAGCAGATATTAATAAAATTATAATTGATAAAAATTCAGGTTCTGGAGTAGTTCCTTATCTTCCTTTACAAGAATTAAAAACAGGTACAAATTAATGAAAGCAGGAAAAATATTATTAGCATTAATTATTTTACTAGGAGCAACACTATTCTTCTCAGTTTTTGTTGTTAAAGAAGTTAACCAAGCAATTGTTTTACAATTTGGTGATCCTAAAAAAATCATTTTAAAACCAGGTTTAAACTTTAAAATTCCATTTATTCAAAACGTAGTATTTTTAGATAAAAGAATTTTAAATCTTGATACGCCACCCGAAGAGGTTATTGCTTCTGATCAAAAACGTTTAATTGTTGATGCTTTTGCCAGATTTCAAATTATTGATCCTTTAAAGTTTTATATTTCTGTTGGTAATGAAAGAGTTGCAAGATCGAGATTAGCAACAATTATTAATTCAAGAATAAGAAATGTTTTAGGTCAACAAGAACTACAAACTTTATTATCTCAAGATAGATCAAAACAAATGGCTTTAATCCAAGATGGCGTAAACAGAGAAGCAGAAAATTTTGGAATTAAAATAGTTGATGTAAGAATTAAAAGAGCTGATCTTCCACAAGCTAACAGTGATGCAATTTTTAGAAGAATGCAGACTGAAAGAGAGAGAGAAGCTAAAGAGTTTAGAGCAAAAGGTGCTGAAATGGCAGTAACCATAACCTCAACAGCAGACAAAGAAGTAACTGTAATTTTAGCTGATGCTCAAAAAAAATCAGAGATTATGAAAGGAGAAGGTGATGGAGAAAGAAATAGAATATTCGCAGATGCCTTCGGTCAAGATCCTGAGTTTTTTGCATTTTATAGAGCAATGCAAGCATACGAAAAATCACTAATTGGAGGAGAGACCTCTCTAATACTTTCTCCTGACAGTGAATTTTTTAAATTTTTTGGAAATATAAAGCCTAAAACAGAATAATTTAATCATGAAAGAATTGATCATAGCATTTGGTCTATTCTTATTTATCGAAGGTATTTTGTACGCCATATTTCCATCAAAAATGAAAAGTATGCTTAAAAGACTAAATGAAGTGAGTACTAACCAACTAAGAACAGGTGGATTTATATTTGCAATAATTGGTTTTATTATTATTTGGTACATAAAAAGATGAAAAATTATTTTAAATTTTTATTAGTTTTATTGGTCTCTTTTAATTTAAGCCTTTTAGTTTACGCTGAAGATAGACCTGTATCTTTTGCAGATTTGGCAGAAAAAGTAATGCCATCTGTTGTGAATATTTCAACAACAACTACAATAACTACACAAACCAACCCATTTCCTTTTGAATTTCCTCCAGGATCTCCTTTTGAGGATATGTTTAAAGATTTTGGAACACCCCAGAAAAGAAAATCGAGTGCATTAGGTTCAGGATTTATTATTGATAAAGAAGGAATAGTTATAACCAACAATCATGTCATCCAAGGTGCAGAGGATATACTTGTAAGAGTGAATGGTGATAAAGAATATAAAGCTAAAGTTTTGGGAGCAGATCCAGGAATGGATATAGCGGTTCTTAAAATGGAGACAGATGAAAAGTTCATACCTGTAGAATTTGGTGACTCTGATAAAGCTAGAATTGGTGATTGGGTTATAGCAATAGGAAATCCATTTGGTTTTGGTGGTACTGTTACTTCAGGAATTATTTCTGCAAGAAATAGAAGTATAGGATTATCAAGATACGAAGATTTTATACAAACTGATGCATCAATTAACCAAGGTAATTCGGGAGGCCCATTGTTCAATATGGATGGTGATGTAATAGGAATTAACACTGCAATATTAGGGCCATCAGGCTCAATTGGAATAGGGTTTGCTATTCCTTCGAACAATGCTCAAAGAGTTATAAATCAGTTAATTGAATTTGGTGAAACAAAAAGAGGATGGCTAGGAGTTAGAATTCAATACGTTACAAACGAAATAGCAGAGATCGAAAAATTAGACAAACCTAGAGGAGCATTGGTAGCAAGTGTAGCTGAAGGAAGTCCATCTGAAGATGCTGGAATTAAAGCAGGTGATATAATTTTAGAATTTGATGGAAAAACTATTAATGAAATGAATGAATTGCCAAAAATAGTTGCAGCTACTGACGTAGGAAAAAAAGTAAATGTTAAAGTCTGGAGAAACCAAAGAGAACTTACAAAAGTAATTATTCTTGGTAGATTAGAAACCTCTACTGATTTTAAACCACAACAAAAAGTTTTACAAAAACCAAAAGAAAATAAAATTGAAGGATTAAAGATTTCCGTTAGATTGTTAAACAAAAAAGATATAACAGAAAGACAATTACCAAAAGGAACATCTGGAGTAGTGATTACTAAAATTGAAAAAGACAGTCCTGTTAATAATCTTGAGGTAAACAATATAATCGTGGAAGTTCAAAAGAAAAAAATAAATACTATCGGAGATCTTAAGAATACTATTGATAAGACTTTGAGAAGTGCAGAAAAAACATTGCTAATTGTAATTTATAACAATCAAAATCAAAGAAGATACATTGGTGTTAAATTAGATTAATGGACCTAAAGTCCAAAATAATTTTAATTTATGGCCCAACAGCATCAGGTAAATCAAAATTTTCTGTCCAACTTGCTAAAAAAATAAACGGTGAAATTATTAATACAGATAGCATGCAAGTTTATAAAGAATTAAAAATTTTAACTGCAAGACCATTAAAAAAAGAGTGCTCAAAAATCAAACATCATCTTTACGGTTTTCAGAGTGTTAAAAGAAAATTTTCTACAGGCAAATGGCTAAAACTTGCAACTGAAAAAATCTCTAAAATAAAAAAAAATAAAAAAATTCCTATTTTAGTCGGTGGAACAGGTTTATACTTTAAAGCTTTAACAGATGGTTTAGTTAAAATTCCAAATATTCCTATTAAATTTAGAAATAAAATAAGAAATTTACAAAAACAAATAGGTCAAAAGAAATTTTACAAAAAATTAATAAAATTAGATCCATTAATTAAAGAGAAAATAAACCCAACTGATATACAAAGATCTATTAGAGCTTATGAAGTTAAAGTATATACAAAAAAATCTTTGATTGAATGGTTTAAAAATACAAAAACAAAATTTACTGAAGATGATTTTTTTAAAATTTATATAGATTTTCCAAGGCAAGAACTACTATTTAGAATTTCATCAAGAGTTGATCAAATGTTAAGACAAGGAGCTGTGAAAGAGGTTAAAAAATTTTTAAAGCTCAATGTAGCTCCAGAAATGACTCCAAATAAAGTGATTGGAATTAATGAATTTAAAGATTTTCTTAATAAAAGATCAGATTTAAAGGAAGTTAAGGAAAAAATAACAATAAAAACAAGACAATACGCCAAAAGACAAAGTACTTGGGCGAGAGGTCAAATGAAGAATTGGCAAAAAGTAAATCCAAAAGCACTTAATCAAATTTTAAAAAAATTATAAAATTATCTCTGTTAAACTTGACCTTAGAGCACAACTTCAGCTAGATTGGCTGAATGCCAAAATTATATTCAGGAGCGGAGATCGTCTTTAAATGCCTTGAGGACCAAGGCGTAAGTAACATTTTTGGTTATCCAGGTGGTGCAGTGCTTCCAATATATGACGAATTAAAAAATTTTAAGTCAATTAAACATTATTTAGTTAGACATGAGCAAGGCGCTGGTCATGCAGCTGAAGGTTATGCAAGATCAACAGGCAAACCAGGAGTTTTATTAGTAACATCTGGACCAGGTGCAACAAATGCAGTTACAGCTTTAACAGATGCTTATATGGATTCAGTTCCATTAGTTTGTATATCAGGACAAGTACCAACACATCTTATTGGAACCGATGCTTTTCAAGAATGTGATACCACAGGCATTACTCGCCCATGTACAAAACATAATTGGTTGGTAAAAGATGTAAAAGATTTAGCTAAAACAATTCATAAAGCTTTTGAAGTATCAACAACTGGTAGGCCTGGACCAGTTTTAGTAGATATTCCAAAAGATATTCAATTTCAAAAAACTAATTATATTAACTATAAAAGAAAAATTAAATTAAAAGGTAAATCTCATAATCAATTTTCAAAAAATGATATTGAGGAACTTGTTAATCTTTTGAAGAAAGCCTCAAAGCCAATTTTTTATACTGGAGGAGGCGTTGTAAACTCCGGTCCAAAAGCCAGTGAACTTTTAAGAGAATTAGTTCGCGCAACTGGTTTTCCAATTACTAGTACTTTGCAAGGCTTAGGCTGTTACCCTGCCGATGATAATCAGTTTTTAGGTATGCTTGGTATGCATGGTACTTACGAAGCAAACAATGCAATGTATGAATGTGATTTGATGATAAATATCGGTGCAAGATTTGACGACAGAATTACTGGAAAAATAGATGAATTTTCTCCAAATTCAAAAAAAGTGCATATTGATATTGATCCTTCATCAATAAATAAAAATGTTAAAGTAGATTTAGCAATTGTTGGAGATGTAAAATCAGTAATTGAGTCTACAATAAAAACTTTGAAAAAAACAAAACATGATTTCTTAAAATCTAATAAACAAAAAACTTCTAAATGGTGGGAAAAGATTCAAAAATGGAGATCTAGAAGATCTTTAGATTATATTGGGAGCGAGGAAACAATTAAACCTCAATATGCTGTAGAAAGATTATACGAACTTACAAAGGACAAAGATACCTATATTACAACAGAAGTTGGACAACATCAAATGTGGGCTGCACAACATTATAAATTTAATAAACCAAATCGATGGATGACATCTGGTGGATTAGGGACAATGGGATATGGGTTGCCTGCTGCTGTTGGAGTTCAAGTTGCACACCCAAATAAACTTGTTATTGATATAGCTGGTGAAGCATCTGTTTTGATGACAATGCAAGAAATGTCAACAGCGGTTCAATATGGATTACCGATTAAGATATTTATTTTGAATAACGAATACATGGGAATGGTAAGACAATGGCAAGAATTGCTTCACGATAAAAATTATTCTGAAAGCTATACTGCAGCATTACCAGATTTTGTTAAATTAGCCGAAGCGTATGGTTGTGTTGGCTTGAGAGCAAAAACTCCTGAGGAATTAGACGATAAAATTATTGAAATGCTGAATACTGACCAACCTGTAATATTTGATTGCTTAGTGGATAAACAAGAGAACTGCTTTCCTATGATACCTTCAGGAAAACCACATAATCAAATGCTATTAGGACCAAATGATCAAAAAAGTAAAAAAATTACTGGAAAAGGAAGAACTTTAGTCTAATGGCAAATTCAAAATCAGCATATAGTTTTGCAGGCAAAAAACAAAAATTAGATACACATATTATTGTAGTTTGGGTAGATAATGAAGCAGGAGTATTAGCGAGAGTTGTAGGTCTTTTTTCAGGAAGAGGATACAATATCGAGTCATTAGCTGTTGCTGAAGTTGATCAAAGTCTAAATATTTCAAGAGTAACAATTGTTACTACAGGAACTCCGCAGGTAATTGATCAAATAAAATTACAATTAAAGAAACTTGTTCCAGTTCATAAAGTAGCTGACTTTAAAAGAGAAGACAAAAATGTTATTTTTAAAGAAATGGCTTTATTTAAACTTGTTGGAAATAAAATTAAATTAGAAAAAGCGTTTAAGGCTTGTAAAAAATATGATGCTGTAATTTTAGATAAAACTAATAAATCCCATGTTATCCAAATAACAGCACTTAGAAGAGAAATTGATAGTATGACAAGTAATTTAAAAAAATTTGGTTTAGTAAGTGTTTCTAGAACTGGAGCAGTTGCTATGACAAGAGGGGCTGAAGTATTTAAATAATCTAAAGGAGACAAACAATGAAAATGTATTATGAAAAAGACACTGATGTTAATTTAATTAAAGACAAAAAAGTTGCTATATTTGGTTATGGTAGCCAAGGACACGCTCATGCTTTAAATTTAAGAGATAGCGGGGTTAAAGAAGTTGTAGTAGCGCTTAGAGATGGATCTTCTAGTGCTGCGAAAGCCGAGTCAAAAGGATTAAAAGTTATGAATCTTTCAGACGCAGCTGAGTGGGCTGACATAGTTATGATTTTAACTCCAGATGAATTACAAGCTGCTATATATAAAAATCATATTGAGCAAAGAGTTAAAGAAGGAACATCAATTGCTTTTGCCCATGGATTGAATATTCATTACGATTTAATTAGTGCAAGAAAGGATTTAGATGTTTTTATGGTTGCACCCAAAGGTCCTGGTCATCTAGTTAGAAGTGAATATGAAAAAGGTGGTGGAGTTCCATGTCTATTTGCAGTTCATCAAAATGGATCAGGAAAAGCAAGAGAACTTGCAATGTCTTATGCTTCTGCAGTTGGAGGTGGAAGATCAGGAATAATAGAAACAACTTTTAAGGATGAGGTTGAAACTGATTTATTTGGTGAACAAACTGTTCTTTGTGGTGGACTTGTTGAATTAATTAAAAATGGTTATGAAACATTAGTCGAAGCAGGATATGAGCCTGAAATGGCATATTTTGAAACCGTTCATGAAGTTAAATTAATTGTTGATTTAATTTATGAAGGTGGAATTGCAAATATGAATTATTCTATTTCTAATACAGCTGAATATGGAGAATATCAATCTGGACCAAGAATAATCAATAAAGAAGAAACAAAAAAAAGAATGAAAGAAGTATTAGACGATATTCAGTCTGGTAAGTTTACTAAAGAATGGATGAATGAATGCAAGAATGGTCAAAAGAACTTTCTTGCTACTAGAGCAAAATTAGCCGAACATCCTGTTGAAAAAGTAGGCGCAAATCTTAGAGCTATGATGCCATGGATTGCTAAAAAGAAGTTAGTTGATAGCGATAAGAAATAGATTTTGAAGACAATATTGGTCTAAAAAAGCCAAATTATTTTGCAATCTGTGCGAGAGCATGTATTATGCTCAAGCTTAAAATATAATTATGTCAGACAATAATAGGGTTTATATTTTTGATACTACTATGCGCGATGGTGAACAGTCACCAGGTGCATCTATGAGTTTGGAAGAAAAAATTCAAATCGCAAGAGTATTCGATGAACTTGGAATAGATATAATTGAAGCAGGTTTTCCAATAGCATCTCCTGGAGATTTTGAAGCAGTATCTGAAGTCAGTAAAATATTAAAAAATTCTATACCTGCAGGTTTATCTAGACATTCTAGGAAAGATATAGATAGATGTTATGAGGCACTTAAGCACGCACCAAGATTTAGAATTCATACTTTCATTTCTACAAGTCCTCTACATATGAAGCACAAATTAAATAAATCTCCAGAGGAGGTTTACGAGGCAATAAAAGAGCACGTGACTTATGCAAGAAATTATACTGATGATGTTGAATGGTCTTGTGAAGATGGAACAAGAACAGATATGGATTATATGTGTAAGACAGTGGAGCTAGCAATTAAATGTGGAGCTAAAACTATAAATATTCCAGATACAGTTGGCTACACAATACCATCAGAGTTTACTAATATTATAAAAACATTATTAAATAAAGTTCCAAATATTGATAAGGCAATTTTGTCTACTCACTGTCATAATGATTTAGGTTTAGCGGTTGCAAATTCGCTTGCAGGTGTTCAAGCTGGTGCTAGGCAAATTGAATGTACAATAAATGGCTTAGGTGAAAGAGCTGGTAATGCTGCACTTGAGGAAGTAGTGATGGCAATTAAGACAAGACCGGACCTAATGCCTTATGAAACAGGAATTAATACAACTCTTCTAAGCAAAGCATCAAAGATTGTATCAAATGCAACAGGATTTCCAGTTCAGTACAACAAAGCAATTGTTGGAAAAAATGCTTTTGCCCATGAAGCAGGAATTCATCAAGATGGAATGTTAAAGAATAGACAAACTTACGAAATCATGACACCCGAAAGTGTTGGCGTTAAACAAACTTCATTAGTTATGGGAAAACATTCTGGTAGACATGCTTTTAAAGACAAATTAAATAGTTTGGGTTATCCAGATTTAACAGATGATATTGTTAGTAATGCATTTGCAAAGTTTAAGGTACTTGCTGACAAGAAAAAACATGTTTATGATGAAGATATTATTGCGCTAGTAGACGATAGTTTAATTACAGATAATAAAGTTAATGCAATAAGTTTAAAATCATTAAAAGTTTTTGCTGGAACAGGAGAGCCTCAAAGAGCAGAAATGACACTTGATGTTTATGGCGAAGTAAAAAATGCATCTGAAACAGGAGATGGTCCAGTTGATGCAATATTCAAGTGTATAAAAACACTTTACCCACATGATGTAAATTTACAACTTTATCAGGTACATGCAGTAACAGAAGGAACCGATGCTCAAGCTACTGTAAGTGTAAAAATAGAAGAAAACGGAAAAACAACCGTAGGACAAGCAGCTGATACGGATACTTTAGTTGCTTCAGCAAATGCTTATATAAACTCACTTAATAAACTGATTATTAAAAGAGATAGAACAGCCCCTGAACAACAAATGAATTATGAAACACAAAAGATGAAAGGAATATAAAAATGGAGTTAGTAACAACACTTAAAAAATTTTGGAGCCAAGATATGGCAATAGATCTTGGAACAGCAAATACATTAGTAGTATTGAAAGGAAAAGGAGTTGTTCTTAATGAACCCTCAGTTGTTGCTGTCGTGGATAATAAGGGTAAAAAATCAGTATTAGCAGTAGGAGATGAAGCTAAAACAATGTTAGGTAGAACACCTGGAAATATTCAAGCTATTAGACCGTTAAGAGACGGAGTGATTGCAGATTTTATAGTTACAGAAGAAATGATTAAGCATTTTATAAAAAAAGTGCATAAAAAAACTTTAGCAAACCCAAGAATTTTAATATGTGTTCCAACAGGATCTACTCCTGTTGAGAGAAAAGCAATCCAAGACAGTGCTTTAGCTGCGGGTGCAAGAAGAGTTCAATTGATTGAGGAGCCGATTGCAGCTGCAATTGGAGCAGGACTGCCTATAAACGAAGCAACTGGTTCAATGGTTATTGATATCGGAGGCGGAACAACAGAGATAGCTGTAATGTCTTTAGGTGGTGTCGTTTATTCAGAGTCTTTAAGAGTTGCAGGAGATGCGATGGACAATGCTTTAAAGGATTACATGAGAGAGGAATATAATTTGATGATCGGTGATAGTACTGCTGAAAAAATTAAAAAAGATATTGGAACAGCAATACCATCAAATAATAATACTTATGCAGTAAAAGGTAGAGATATAAGATCTGGAACTCCAAAAGAAGTAAATATTTCTGAGGAAGACTCTTCAGAAGCTTTGAACCCAATTTTAAAAGAAATAGTTTCTGGAATAAAAAAGGCATTAGAGCACACTCCACCAGAATTATCAGCAGACCTTGTTGATATGGGTTTAACTATGACAGGTGGTGGTTCTCTGTTAAAAAATATAGATAAAAGATTTTCAAAGGAAACAGGTTTACCAGTAAATATTGCAGATGATCCATTGTCATGCGTTGCCATAGGAACAGGAAAGGCATTAGAAAACCAAGAAATATTTTCTGAAGTATTATCTGAATATTAAAACATTATGGCTTCAGACGCGGGTAGAGATGATTTTATAATTGCTATTCGTTCAGCTTTTTTAAAAAAAGGAACTCGTCAAAAATTTTCTTTATTCACTTTATTAATAATTTCACTTTTAGTTTTATCATTAGAATATTTTAAAACTGGGCCGGTAAATGTATTTAGATCATTTACAAAAGATTTAATTTTTAAAGGTTCATATTTTATATCAGAACCTTTTGTTTATATAAAAAAAAATTATTATAATTTAGTAGAACATCTTAACATGTATGATGAATATACAGAATTAAAGAAAAAAGATTATGATCTTACAAATTTAATCTATGAAAACAATTTTTATAAATCAGAAAATAAAAGATTAAAAATTTTAATTGATGAAAAAAATACATTATCAAATGAATATTTGTTATCAAAAGTTTTACTAGATCAACAAAGCCCATATTTGAAATCAGCCATTATTAATAAAGGTTTTAAACACGGCATTAAATTAGGAGTTGCTGTTAAAGAAAACTCTTATTTTGTTGGTAAAATAATTAATGTAAATTTTTTAACTTCAAGGATACTACTGGTAAGTGATCTGAACAGTAAAATACCTGTAATTATTGAACCTTCTGGTGCAAATGCAATTTTATCTGGGCAAGGACATAATGATTATGCAGTACTTGAATATTTGCCAAAATTAAAAAAAATTAAAAAAGGAGACATTGTTTATACCTCTGGTGTAGATAATATTATACCACAAGCTATCCCGATTGGAAAAGTTATCGAAAAAGAAGAAAACTTTTTTGTAGAATTTTTTGTAGATATTAACCAAATAAAATATGTGAATATCAATAAATAATATGAGTAAAAGTAATTTTAAAAAAATATATCATAGTTTTATTCACACATTTCCTATACTTTTTTTATTTTTTTTAGCATTTACAGGTTTTGATCTTTCCTTTCATTTATTTGAAAACAATTATTCTTTTAACTTTATGTATGTAGTAATTTTTTATTGGGTTTTAAAAAAACCAGAGAGACTAGGATATGGTTTAATATTTTTAACTGGTATAATTAATGATGTAGTTCAAAATTTTCCAATTGGTATTTCCTCAATTAATTATTTATTGTTATGCGCTATTGCTGCATTTATAAGAGCGAGAACTTTGATGCCAAGTTTATTGTATGATTGGGTTTTCTTTTTAATTGCAATTTTAATTGTAACATCCGTTAACTTCTCAGTTTTAACAATAGTATTTGAATATCCAATAAAATATGGGATTTTAATGTTTAGTTCGTTTTTAACATTTTTAATTTATCCAGCATTATCAAAATTATTTGATACAATTACTTTAATTGATTTAAGGGAAGAAAATGCAAAGTAGATCAACAAATGTTCAAAAAGGAAGAATTATATCTAGAAGACTTTTCATGTTGGCTGCTGCAAAAATTTTATTCTTAGCAGGGATTACTTCTCGATTATATAATTTGCAAATTTCAGACAGAGAAAAGTATGAAGTTCTAGCAGATAAAAACAGAATAAGAGAATGGAAAACTCCACCTCAAAGAGGTTTAATTACTGATTTCTATAATAAAATTTTAGCTGATAATGATCGTGTTTTTCAAGTTCATTTATCATTAGATGAAATTCAAGAGTTTGACAAAACTTTATTTAGACTAAGAAATATTATTAATCTTAGCAATAATGAAATAAGAAAAATTTATAAAACAAAAGCTAAATTAAAACCATGGGATACTTTAGTAGCTTCAGATAACCTTAATTGGAGTCAATTTTCAAAATTAAATTTATACTTGCATGAATTAGAAGGAGTTAAACCAGTAGTATCTTCTTCAAGATATTATCCTTACGGTAGTAGTTTGGTTCATGTAGTTGGATATGTTGGCGAAGCTAGCATTAAGGATATTGAAAGAATGGATGCTATTAAAGAAAATTTAGTCCCAGGATTAAAAGTTGGAAAATCTGGAATTGAATATTCAAATGAAAAAAATCTAATTGGGAAATATGGAATTAAAAGATATGAAGTAAATTCTTCAGGAAAAAGAATAAGTCAGTTAGAACACATAAAAGAGTCTAAGGGAACAGAAATCAAATTAACAGTTGATCTTGAGGTTCAAAAATTTGCTCAAAATTTATTAAAAGGAAAAGCAGGTTCTATTTGTGCAATGGATATCTATACAGGACAAATTATTGCAATGGCATCTTCACCGACTTATGATCCAAATAAATTTACTCATGGAATAGGACATAAAGATTGGGAGGAAATTAGAGATAATCCATTAAAACCATTAGTTAATAAATCAATAGCAGGTTTGTATTCTCCAGGTTCAACTTTAAAACCTTTAGTAGCACTTGCAGCTTTAGAATTTGGAACAATAGATCCTGAAAAAACAATAAAGTGCAAAGGTCACAAAAATCCATATGAATTATATGGTGTAAAATATCATTGTTGGAAAAAGCAAGGACATGGTTTTATGAAATTAAGAAATGCCATCAAACAGTCTTGTGATATTTATTTTTATGAAATGGCAAGAATATTAGGAGTTGATAAACTCTCAATAATTGCAAAAAGATATGGATTAGGTTCGAATATTCTTAAAAATGTATATTTTGATGAAAAAAAAGGGGTAGTTCCGAATACTGAGTGGAAAAAAAATGCCTTAGGAAAATCATGGTATCTTGGAGAAACAGTAATTAATGGTATTGGACAAGGTTATATTCAAACAACACCATTGCAACTTTGTTTAATGACAGCACAAATTGCAAATGGTGGATATAAAATTAAACCGCATATACTATTTGATAAAAATATTAGTTTTGAAAATGCTAAATTAGAAATAACAAATCAATTAAAAAATAATAGTTTACTAAATAACCACATTCTTGAAGATAGAGAATTTCAACTTTATGAAAAACTTTATAATAGGCCTGAAAATATTGATTTTGTTAAAGATGCTATGTTTGGATCAACTAATGAGCAATATGGAACATCATTTAAATCAAGATTTGATGATCTAAAATATCAATTTGCTGGGAAAACAGGTACTTCACAAGTTAAAAGAATTACAGATGAAGAAAGAGAGCTAGATCTTAAACAATCTCAAATTGAATATAAAAATAGAGATCATGCATTGTATGTTGCTTTTGCACCTTACAAAGAACCCAGATATTCCATAAGTGTTCTGGTGGAACATGGAGGATCTGGAAGTAAGGCCGCAGCACCTCTTGCAAGTAAATTAATAAAAAAAATTATAGACCGACATAAATTAAGAGAACAAACAAGAAAAGCAAATATAACCTTAGCATAATGTTAACTGAAAGACTTAATACATCTAAATATACTTTTTTTGATAAATTATTAGCACTAGATTTTTTTTTAATTTTTATTGTTATTTTAATTGGTGGAATAAGTGTTTTTGCAATTCATTCAACAGAAGGTGGTGAATTTTCTTACTACACAAAAAATCATTTAATAAGATTAGTCTCATTTTTTGCGATGTTTTTATTTTTATCATTTGTAAAAATTAATTTTTGGTATCGAAATGCCTATTTATTTTATTTTATATGCTTATTTTCTTTGTTAATTGTCTTATTTTTTGGAGTGACTGCAAATAATTCAACAAGATGGATTAATTTATATTTTTTGAATCTTCAGCCATCTGAATTAATGAAAATTGCAATAATAGTATGCTTTGCAAGATATTATCATCGAATGCAGAGTTCAGATATTCAAAGCTATAGATTTTTATTAATTCCAATTATATTATTAGTTTTACCGTGTTATCTAGTTATAACGCAGCCAGATCTAGGTACATCAATTTTGATCGCAGGAAGTGGTATAGTTGTAATATGGATAGCTGGTCTTAATATAAAATATTTTATTTATTCAAGCTTATTACTTCTGGTATCTTTTCCATTTATAGTTTCTATTTTAAAGCCTTATCAAAAAGCAAGGATATTAACCTTTTTTAATCCTGATAGAGATCCATTAGGAGCCGGTTATCAAATTATACAATCTAAAATTGCTATAGGATCAGGTGGTTTTTTTGGAAAAGGATACTTAAAAGGAACCCAAAGTTATTTAGAATTTTTACCTGAAAAACATACAGATTTTATATTCACTCTTTTTTCGGAAGAATTTGGTTTCTTGGGATCCATAACGCTTATGCTTTTATATATTTTATTAATTAGTAGAGTAATAAGTATCGGATTTTCAGTAAGAAGTTTTTTTGCCAAACTTTATTGTTTTGGTTTTGCTTCAGCTATTTTTCTTTATGTATTTGTAAATATAGCAATGGTTGTAGGTCTTCTACCTATTGTTGGAGCTCCATTGCCCATTATGTCTTACGGTGGATCTTCAATGTTATCAATTATGCTTGGCTTAAGTATTGCAATGAGTTGTAAGATATATAGTCAAGATCAAATATCACATTATTAAAATTAGGAATAATTAAATGATTAAAATTTCAGAACAGATTACAATTAATGAGATAGAAACCATATATGAAAAAAATTTTGAAAACATTATCTATGAATTTTTTAATTTACAAAGTGAGTGGATGTTTAATGCTTATAATGAATATCAAGACATAGAAAAATATTTAATACTTACTCATTTAATTCACAAAACTTTCGAGACTTATAATAAACATTTTTATAAAGTAAGTTTTGAAAAATTTTATAACAATCCACATATTGAAATTGAAAAAATAAGCATAATTGATTTGGTTAAAACGCTATCAATTACAAAAGAAACTGCTAGAAGAAAATTAAACGAACTTAATAAAGATGGTGTTTTAATTAGAAAGCTTAAAAATATTAGGATTAAAAGTGTAAAACTTAATCCAAAACTAGAAAGAAATGTTTTTAATGTTTCTAAAATTGTTTACCTTTTCAGCAAAAATTTAAAAAAAGAATATTTGAGAGAAGAAATAGAAAAAAAAATTCGTCAAAACTATACTCAATATTGGAATTTATTTTTTAATTTCCAAATACCTTATATTTTAAGATGTAAACAAGTATATAAATCTATCGAAAATTTTTATGTTTGGGGATTATGTGCATTAAATGAGGCTCTTAATTCTAAAAAATTATCTTTAAGCGATAGAACAGATTTTTTTTCAAATACTAGAAAATTCCATCAAAATGTTACTAAATTAGAAAATTCCAAAGGACTAAACCCTACAACAATAGCAGAATTAAGTGGCATACCTAGAGCAACTGTAATTAGAAAAATAAATTTTTTAGTAAAAAAAAATTTTGTGTATAAAGAAAATAAGCTTTATAAGATAAATAATAGATTAAATACCAAAACTTTTAAGGTACAAAATGCAAATTTCCAAAGAAATCAAAAAGAGTTTAAGGTCTTTTTAAAAGATATTCTTAATCTTATTCATAATAAATAATGTTAAATAAAATTTAATATTGAGTTGTTATAAATTTTTTTTAGAATTAATATGCCTGCAAAAAAAATTTAATGAGCCAAAAATTTAATATAAAAATAAGAGATATTTTTAATATTTTTTTGTCAGGAATATTTACAATCTTATTTTCATATATATTTTTAGAAAAAATTCTTATTTCAAATGCCAATGCTCAAGATGCGGTTTCAAGCAACATCACTTATATGCAAATTTTACAGAATCCAAAAGATTTAGATTTAAATTTAAAATATGCACAACAGCAGGGAAAAATTGGAAATTATAAACAGACTATTTCTACTTTGGAAAGATTAAATATGCTTTATCCAGATAACGTTGAGATTAAATTATATTTACTCTCAATATTAGTGCAGGCCGACTCTCCAGAAAAAGCAATTGGCATAATTGAAGATATTAAACTAAGAAAAGATGTCAGTGCAGAAGACTTAGAAAGTGTGATAGAAATTGAAGAGGAAATAAAAGGAAAATCAGAACCTAAGCTTTGGAATTTTTATGTCGATATATCTGTAGGGGCAATTCACACTGACAATGTGAATAGTGTTTCAAAATCAAGAACACAATTGAGTTCAGACTCTCTTACAGGATTTAATACAGCTAAACATGATAGAACTTTAAGTGGAAGTTTAGGACTCACAGCCACAAGATCCATAGGTGAAGCTTCATCTTTTATGATAAATTTATCTCAAACTAAATCAGAACAATATTTTGAAACTAGTGATGATTTTGAAAGTTATGGACTTACACTAGCTTTAGATACAACAGTTGGCAACCAAAGTTTGAGTCCATACTTGATGTTAAGTAAATCTGATTATGTAGATGATGCAGACAGTTTTTCGCTAATGTATGGAATCGGAGGATACTTTTCTTTAGGAGAAAGAAACTCATTTAGTTATGGTTATTCTTACGCAGACTCAAAAGGTAATCATAATTCCTCTGATACAACAGCAGATGAAACAAATTCTATTAGTCATAGTTATACACTCGGCCATGATTTTATCATTAACCAACTGATGTCCACAAGTATTGGCATAGGTTATAGTGACTCAGATGCTAAAATTGATGCAGGAAATGATTATGAAACTTATGAAATTAGTTTTAGGCTTAGTTTTGCTTTCCCATGGGCCTATATTTCTATAGGAGAGGCTTTGAGTTTTAACGATTATAAAAAAGCAGACACCAGCGTCACCTCTAATAGAATAAGATCTGATGCAACAAGCACTTTTGATATAATGTTTACTAAAGCTCTAGGTGATTTTTTCCCATCTATTGATCCAAACAGATCTATCTTAATAAACCTTTCTTATGATAAAGTTATTTCAGATGCGAATATAATTAACTACGACTATATCACAGACTCATTTTCAATTGGTATTTCAAAATCTTTAAAATTAAACTAAAATTTTAAATAAATTAAATAGGAATAAAATAAACCTTAAATTTGTTATATTTTTAGCAGTTAAAAAAACCCAATTTTGTATCTAAAAAGCTTTATATAAAAAAAATTATTGATATAAATTTTCTTATGAAAAAAATTTTTTCACTACTGGTTTTAATATTATTTTCTTTATCATCACCTAGTGTGGCAGATGAGGTTGATATTGAAAAGCAACTTATTGGTATTGTTGGAGCAGTAACTGGTACTGTTAAAACAGAAACTAGAGATTTAAAAGCAGGTGATAAAATTTATTTAAATGAGACAATACTTGCAGGTGTCGAATCTGGTACACAAATTCTTTTATTAGATCAATCGACTTTTACTATTGGATCAGACTCTGAGGTAGTGATGGATACTTTTATTTATGATCCAGCTACTAGTGAAGGAAAAATTGTAGCTAGCGTAAAACAGGGAAGCTTAAAAGTTATATCTGGTTTAATTAGTAAAAAGAATCCAGACAGTCTAACAGTTGAAGTGCCGGAAGGAACGCTTGGCTCTAGAGGAACAGAATTTCAAACCAATGTAACAAAAAATCAAACAAGTACATTGCTTATTGGTCCAGGACAAAATAATACTTTAGGATTAAGACCTGGTGCTGTTCTTGTAGGAAATAAATTTGGTTCGACATTACTAAACAATCCTTACAGCATGACAACAATGCAGAAAGGTAAGGCTCCAGGACAGGCAAGAAAAATTACTAAGGCTCAACTCAAAAAATTTAAGAAAAAGATGAAAGCACTTAAAGTTGCGAAACTATCTGGTGCCTCAAAAGATGAAAAAAAAGCAATAAGAAAACAAATAAGAAAAGATCTTAAAGCAGCAGGATTAGATAAAGATGAAATTAAATCTTTAATTAAAGAAAATATAAAGAAGGATAAAGAGAAAAAAGCAGTTAAGAAAAAAGAAAAAAAGAAAAAGAAAAAAGCTAAAGCAAAAAATAAAAAAACTAAAAAGAAAAAAGCTAAAGCTGAAAATAAAAAAACTAAAAAGAAAAAAGCTAAAGCAAAAAATAAAAAAACTAAAAAGAAAAAAGCTACAGCTAAGAAAAAATCAACTAAAAAGAAAAAAGCTACAGCTAAGAAAAAATCAACTAAAAAGAAAAAAGCAGTTAAGAAAAAAACAACTAAAAAGAAAAAAGCAGTTAAGAAAAAAACAACTAAAAAGAAAAAAGCAGTTAAGAAAAAAATAGTTAAGAAGAAAAAAGCAGTTAAGAAAAAAACAACTAAAAAGAAAAAAGCAGTTAAGAAAAAAACAACTAAAAAGAAAAAAGCAGTTAAGAAAAAAACAACTAAAAATAAAAAATCAGCTAAGAAAAAATCAACTAAAAAGAAAAAAGCAGTTAAGAAAAAAACAACTAAAAAGAAAAAAGCAGTTAAGAAAAAAACAACTAAAAAGAAAAAAGCAGTTAAAAAGAAAAAAGTAGTTAAGAAGAAAAAAGCAGTTAAGAAGAAAAAAGCAGTTAAAAAGAAAAAAGTAGTTAAGAAGAAAAAAGTAGTTAAGAAGAAAAAAGTATCCAAAAAGAAAAAAGTTCAGAAGAAAAAAGTAGCTCAGAAGAAAAAGAAGGCTAAGAAGAAAAGAAAAAAGAAAAAATAGACCTTAAACTTAATCGAGTTTTATTTACTTTACATTAAATACAGATAAATTCTCATTCGTGAAAGCTTTATTATTCAAATATAAAAATTACTCAATTTTTTTATTAATATTAATTTTGTTAATAGTTCTAAAAACTATCAATCCAAGTTTTATTAAATCAATTTCTTTTTTAAGTTTTGATATGTATCAAAAAGTTTTTCCACTAAAAAAAAGTGACTCCGATGTGATAATTATTGACATAGATGAGAAAAGTTTAGGCAAGTTTGGGCAATTTCCTTGGAACAGATCAATTTTCGCTAAGATAATTGAAAATGTTGATGCCGCAAAACCCAAAGCTATTGGTTTTGATGTTTTCTTCAGTGAGAAAGACAAACAGAGTCCTGACGAGATAATTAAATCATATAATATATTGCATAAATATGTGATTAATTATTTGGTTAATATACAAAGTCACGATGAAAATTTTAGACAACAGTTAGAAAAATCTAAATCTGTTTTAGCAGTTTTGGGAAGCAATGTTTCTTCTCATGGAAGTTACGACCGTAAGGCAAAAGCTAAATTTTTATCTAAAGGAGGTGACCCAAATCAATTTACTTATAATTATCCATATTCTATAGGTTCACTTGAAAAATTGGAAAAAAGTACAAAAGGATTAGGTTCAATTTCTTTTCTAGATCAAACTGACGGTATTATTAGATCACTTCCGCTAATAGTTAGATTTAATAAAAAAATTTATCCAACAATGGGTCTTGAAATGGTACGTGTTGGAGAAAATCAAAAGAATTTATATATCGAATTAGATGAAATTGGAGTAAAAAGAATTAGCGTCAGACCTCATAAGATTTTAACTGATCCTAACGGAATTTTTTGGATTAGATATAAAGAATCTCAAAAACAACAATATATTTCTGCTAGCTCTGTATTTGAAGGAAAGTTTGATAAATCTAGATTTGAAAATAAATTTGTTTTAATTGGAGCTTCTGCTCAAGGTTTATTTGATTTAGTTAAAACACCATTAGGTGTAACAATTCCCGGAGTAGAGGTACATGCTAATGTAATTGAAAATATTTTAGGCCAATCATACCTAATTAGGAATCCAAATATATATGTATTCGAATTATTATTCTCAATTATCTTAGTTTGTATTACATTTTTATTATCACAAAAAATTAAACCTAAATACAGTCTTTCAATTTTTTTTATAAGTTTAATAATTATAATTATGATTGGATTTAGTTTCTTTACTTTTAGATCACAGCTAATTGATATTAGTTATCCAATTTTTATGCTTTTAGTAACTTTCCTAACAGGATTATATTTTAGGTTTATTGAGGAAAATAAAATAGCTGTAGAAAATTTAAAAAAAGAGGCAAAATTATTGAAAGAAAGAGAACTAGCCGGCGATGTACAAAAAAGTTTATTTCCAGACATTTCAAAATACGAAAACTTTATTTATGCAAGAAATATTCCAGCAAGAGATGTGTCAGGAGACTATTTTGATGTAATAAGTGTTGGAAAAGATGAATACTATTTTACTTTGGCTGATGTTTCTGGAAAAGGAGTTAAGGCAGGGATGTATATGGCAAAAGCATCTTCAACATTTAGAACACTTTCAAATTTATCATATCCATTAGAAAAAGTTGTATATCTTGTAAACAACGAAATTGTTGAAGCTAAATTTAAAGGAATGTTTGTCACAGCTGTATTCGGCAAGATTAATGTTAAAACTGGAGACGTTACTTTTATTAACGCAGGCCACGAAAGTATTATGGTTGTTGATAGTGATAAAAATTTTGAATTTATAAAGTCCGAATTACCACCTATCGGAATAATTAAATATTTTGCTGAGTCTATGGTTAAATCAAAGACGATGAATTTAAATGATAAAACTTTTGTAGTTTATACAGATGGAGTAACTGAAGGATATTTAAAAAATGGCCAAGAGCTGGGTGCAGAAGGTGTAGAAAGAATTGTAAAAAATTTGAATGAGGTTACACCAAAAAATATTGTCGATTCAATTGCAGCAGAGCTGAATTGGGGATCTGACAAGTTAAGAGATGACATAACATGTTTAGCTTTAAATATTAAAAATACTGAGTTAATTTCAAAAAAAAAGAAAAAAGAAGAAGAAGTTAAAAATAAAAAAAATTAATTATATTAAAGATATTTATTTTCCATCAACGACTACAATTGTTAAGTCATCTTTTTGTATATGACCTTTATTTAGAATATCATCAATTATTATTTTTAATCTTTCGTTATTTGGTTTTTCTTGGTATTTTTTTATATAATTTTGAAAACCTTCAGAGCCCAACATTTCACCATTTGGATTTTTAATCTCAGTAATACCATCTGTGAAAATGTACATTGAACTATCTGCAAAAGAAATTGTATGCTCAGTATATTTTGTTTTTGGCATAATTCCTAAAGGAGGACCTGCCTCAGAATAATTTGAAAATGATCCATCTTTTGCAAATATAATAGGAGGTTCATGACCAGCGCTTGAAAGTAATAATTCTTTTTTATTGCTATCATAAATTCCAATTAGCATAGTAACAAACATTCCTCTTGATATAGTTTCACAAATTTCGTTATTTAATTGTATTAACAAATCAGCTGCAGAAAAATTTGTTTTACTTAAACATCTATATAGACTAGACGCTTTAGACATCAGCAAAGAGGATTTTATTCCTTTACCAGATACATCTGCTACACCAAATCCATATTTTCCATTACCTAAATCTGAAAAATTATAAAAATCTCCCGAAACTACTTTTGCTGGAATATTTATACCCGCTATAGGGAAATTATCTTTTTTATTTTTTGATAATAGTGATTTTTGAATATCTCCGACTATTTCAACTTCTTTTTGAATTTTATTTTTTTCGATCATGTCTTTTGCCATTTTAGCATTTCTAATTGCAAAAGCAGCTGGTGCAGAAAGTGTTTCTAAAAGCTGTCTATCTTCTTCTTGGAATAATTTATTATCAGTTTTTTTATTCAAACAATGAATTACACCAATACTTTCATTTCCAGCTATCAAAGGAGAACATAAAACCGAAAATGTTGTGAAATTAGTTTTATTATCCAAATCAAAATAGAATTCTGCTATTTCCCTAAGATCTTTTCTGACATCTCCTACTCGAATACATTTTTTTTGTTCAATTGCTTTTCCCATTACACCGTCTTTTAAATCAAGTTTATATTCATCTAAATAATCTTGGTTTAAAGATGCGATGCATTCAAATTTTTTTTCTTTTTCATTTATTAAAAATATATTGGCTGCTTGGGCATTGATTCTATCTATGATTACTTTTAGAGCTGTATTTAAAGTATCATTTAAATCAAGCGATACAGCAAACTCTTGATTCATTTTCATGATTATACCAAGGTCAATATTTGCCTTTGAAATTTCTTCTTTCTTTGGCTCTTCAGGTTTTTTTGGTTTAAATAGAAACATTTATTTAACTAGTAATTTAAGACCATTTTGATACATTTTACAACATGGAGTTAATCATTAGTAGTCCAAATTTATATATCCACATTCATGACGCTGTTGTTATGGTTCAGCTTTTTATTAATGGGCTTTTAGAAGTGACTTCAAATTTCAAAATATAACAATTAATCCTTAATGGACATTATTTTTGTAGTATTGATGGGTGGACTTTGGGGAAGTTTTGCTAATGTCTGCATATATCGATTACCCAAGAGACAGGGTGTTGTTTCAGGAAGATCATATTGTCCAAAATGTAAAAAACAAATTGTTTGGTATGATAATATTCCAATTATCTCTTATTTTTTTTTAGGCGGAAAGTGTAGGAAATGTAAGAAAAAAATATCTATTCAATACAGTCTTGTTGAATTCATAAGTATTTTTTCATTTTTTAATATTTATTATTTATATGGAATTACATTAACAACTTTATTGCTGATGATTTTAAGCTTATCATTAATCATCATTTTTTTTATAGATTTAAAGCATTTCATAATTCCAAACTCAATTACTTTCCCAATGATGGCTTTAGGTTTTCTTAAATCATTTGATCCTAATTTAGATTCAATTTTTCCAAATTATATTCTTTCTTTATTAGGAGGACTATTTGGTTATGGAATTATTTGGTGCATTACATTTTTTTATAAACAGATCAAAAAAAAAGAAGGTATGGGGTTAGGGGATGCTAAACTTTTAAGTGTATTTGGATTTTGGTTTGGCCTAAAAGCAATACCATTTGTGATTTTTCTATCATCTGCTATTGCATTAATAAGTGTTATTCCTGATTTAATGAAAAAATCAAAAACTATGTCATCTCAAATTCCTTTTGGCCCCTATTTAATTATAGGAACATTGATATATTTAGTTTTTGAAAATAATTTAACGAACTTATTTTTATAATTTAAATTTTGTGAAATTTTTAAAAGTAATTTTTTTGTTTCTATTTCTATGTACAAATGCTTTAGCAAGTTTAACTTATAAGCAATCGTCAGCTTCATTAAATAGCGTTACCCTTGGGATCAGAGGTATAAATTTTAATCCAGATGGTACTAAAATGTATATTACTGATAGTCAGGGAACTGAAACAGTTTTACAATATTCATTAAGTTCAGCTTACGATGTGAGCACTGCTTCATTAGTTTCAACTGAAGATATATCTAGCGATGTAGATCTACCTCACGCAATAACATTTAGTACAGATGGCACTAAAATGTTTATTATGGATAACGATGATACAGATGTTGAAGTATATACTTTAAGCACAGCTTGGGATAGCTCAACATCAACTTGGAGTGCGAGATTTAATTTTGACAACTCAATAGACAATCAAGTGAGAGGACTAACATTTAATCCTGAAGGTACAAAAATGTATATCATTGGCGCTCAAAGAGAAGTGGTCTACCAATATCCACTGTCAACACCCTGGGATGTTTCGACTGCAGGAAGCAAAACTGACTCTCCAGACCTTACTTCTGATGAAAACGACCCAAGAAATATACAATTTAATTCTGACGGAACAATAATGTATATTGGTGGAAGTGGGGGTGATGAAATAAATAAGTATACATTAACTACTGCTTACGATGTGAGCACCGCCTCACATTCAAACACATACTCGATAAGCTCTGAAACTGAAACAATGAGAGGCTTTGTTATAGTAGATAATGGCTCTAAGATGTATATTACAAGTGATGTAGGTAGTCCTGCCGAAAATATAATTTATGAATATGATATAAGTTGTGCGGAAACTATTACTTGCAGTGAACCTACCAGTGATAAAGTTGTTTTAGGAATTGCTGAATCTCAAGTTGAATTATCAAAAAGAGCTATTAAACATGTAACACTTCCAGTTATACATCGTATGGAATGGCTTAAAAGACACGATCAGAAAGATAATTTAACTAGCCAAAATATCAAATTCCATTTTTCTAATGAAATGTTAGCGTCTGTTGCTAACGTTGTTAAAGCATCAAACAAAAAAACTATAAATTTAAATAAAAAAAATAGTGATTGGTTTTACTGGAGTGAAGGTCAGATCAGTATTGGTGATACAGACGGATCAATATCTTCTTCAGCAAAAGAAATAAATACCGAAGGAATAACAATAGGAGCAGATAAGAAAATAAGTAAAAATAAAATATTTGGTTATGCTATTCAATTAGGAAAAGATAATGTTGATCTGGACTCTTCAAATGCTCTATTGGATACTCACAATTATAGCCTAAGTATGTATGGCACGCTTATAGGAGATGAAAAAATATCTTCCGAAGGTCTTATTGGAGTAAACATGTTAGATACTGAACACATTAGAATAAATAATTCTAATAAATTATACGCACAAAAAAGTGGCAAACAATTATTTGGGTCAATTAATTTAGCAAAAAGATTAAAAAAAAATAGATATAATTACAATCCAACGCTAAGAATTGATTTAGGTTTTACCGAATTTGAATCTTATAGAGAAACATCATCATTTTCGAATAAAGATTCAGATGCCTTAATTTTTGATAAACATGAAATAATTACTGGATTAGCTAACATCGGAATGATTGTAGATAATATTGTACAATTAAAAAATAGTACCATAAAACATAATGGACGTTTAGAGTATATAGCTGATTTTAGCCCCTCGTCAGATCTTCAATTTTCATATGTTACAGATCAAAGTACTAAATATAATTATGTGTTAGGTAATGTGGCAACACATAATTATAGATTGGGTTATGGTATTGATTTTTCAACACCTTCAGGCTGGTCGATAATTGTTAATTATGAAAGACAGAGCACAAATGGAAGCGGTAATTCTGATGATTTATATTTTGCAGCAGGATTTGTTCCAAATGCAAAAACTGAATATGCTTTAATTTTAAATCCAAGCGACGATTTGAATGCTTCTTTGAATATAAATAAAAATATAAAAGGTTTAGATTTTAAGCTTGATTTTACAAATGATATATTTAGCAAAAATAATAAAACCAATATATCTTTAAGTAAAGTTTTCTAATGGATCAATTTTTATTTATAAATATTATTATCTCAGCATTAAATATATTCATTATTGTTTATGCATATTCATTAGATTTTTTTCCACAAAAATGGAGAAAAAAAATTAATCAGGATACTCTTGTTGGGCTTGCTTTAATATTTTTTACAATGACAACAATGTTTGTCTGGATTATTTATTTTTATTTTTTATTAATTGTTAAATAACTGATTTTCAGTTTTTAATTTATTTAATTAATTTTTTTAACTTATTTTTAAGTTTATTCTTATTTTTATTTAATTCTTCTTTTATTTTTTCTTTAATTTTATCTTCATCAATATTCTTTAATTTATTTTGTAAATTTCCAGATAATACCTTTTTTTTAACTGTTTTAATTGTTTGTTCAGCAAAGTCTCGAAGAACTGTTTTATAGTTTTTACTATTAGGAGTATTTCCAATATTTTCAAATTCTAAATTTTGTAATGAAATACTTTTATTAATTTCAAGATCTTTAGAAATTACATTTAAAGTAATATTTTTTGCATTTAATTTATTTATATTAAAATATTTATTACTAGTTGATTTACCACCTCCATTTTTAAGTGTTTTTTCTAAAGATCTAACGTTATCTGTAACCAAGGTATATTTGATATTAAAATAATAATTTAAATTAATTCCATCTAATAAAACACTTTCTATTTCTACATTGTTGCTGAAAATTGATGTTGTATTTAATTTTAAATAAGCTTTATTTAAATTTAAAAGGTTTCCCTCAAATTCTTTATTTCTTATTTTTAAACCTTTAATTTCCGCATCACCACTAAGGTAATTTATTTTTAAAGTCTCAATATTTATATCTCTATCTAAAACATTTGATAAATTTTTTTCTAAAGCACCTTTAATAATTCTATCCCCAACAAATTCAGATAAAATATAAAATAAAGCTACAAGAATTAATAAAAAAACAAAAAACTTTTTCATTAAGAATAAACTATATTATTTTAATATATTGTAATATTTTTTTTATTAGAAATTTCCTTCTCTCCAAGAGCTTCTAAACGATTCTACGTCTCCCATACCTGTATCTATTACGACTAGGTCAGTTTTATTTTGAATTGATTTACCAGCAATATTTGCAAATAATTTATTCGCAAACACTACCAACCTTGAAAGAACACCTTGTCCAACAGCATAACAAGTTTTTCCTGCATAAACTTGACCATCAATTGTTTGACTTTTTAGACTTCCAAGTTGAGATGATACATTTGTTCCACATTCATCATCTACAGCACAAATAAGAGCAAGCCCAAGCGAACATTTATTTGCAGATTGAGATGGTTCAAATATTGGAAAGTAAACTAAACCATTTGAAACTGTTGGTTCAGCAGTTACCTTTTGGCTTGCTGGCAGTTTTATATACCAACCCATATCTTTTCCTTTTCTTGCTTGTGGCGTACCTATTTGACCTCCTCCTATAATTGTAGATTTATTTGTTGTTACTGGACATTTTGATCCTGTGCTATCATTTGTTGTATCCGAGCAGAATTGTAGTCCATTAATGACCACAGGAGGAAAAGTTATATTTTTATACAAAGGATAATGTTTGTCTCTAAAACCATACATAATATTATCAATTTTCGAGTCTCTTGCTGTCATTCTTTCATAGTCACCAGTTCCAGAAAACATCCAGAAATGTTTTGAAGTTTTTCCAATACCTGCATCCATAGAATGGTATTGGTATCTTCCATTTTCTCTACTTGCCTCTATTGATAAAAGTGTAGTGTTGTCATAAAGATTAATTCTATTTCCAGCACCATCATTATCCATGTTGGTTAAATTAAATTTAGTTATTTTACCTTCAAAATCATTCACATAAACAAGTGCGCCTTTATACTTAATGCCTCTTGCTTGATCAGCAGTTACAACAACAGGTGTTCCTGGTACAGAATTTACAATATTTAAACTTTTTTCATCTTTAATTGGAATTACTTTTTCGAGTTTACCAGGAGTTGCACTGTCTTCTAAATTAATTACAAATAAAGCGGATCCAACTTTATCATCTCTTCCTCCATAGCCACCCCCCATAACTGCAACATAAATATCATCCTCTAATTTATTATCTCCAGCACCTGAATTTGGTAATCTGAATATTCTTGGTGCAGACCAAGTTTCACCTAATTCCTTATAATCGTAAGCTTCTGGTAAATTATTACTTAGTCTTGTAATAGCAGATTTAGTTAATTTTATTTCAACATCATCAGCCGATTTAGTTCTATCCTCGTGCGCTTGATAGGATACCGTTTTAGGTAATACTATCTGTGTTCCTCCAGAACTACCTGCCTGTACTGTAAAGTTAGGAATATTAACATCATTGATTGTAATTATAAATTCAGATTTTTTAATACCTGGTTCTGGGAAGGTCCAAGTTGTAGACTCAAAACATGTGGTATTACCAGTTGCATCACATTTATCCAAATCTGCCGCATCTTTATCTGCGGCGTTTAAATACGTATCTAATGCAGTTTTACCTTCTTCTGTTTCAGCTAATGAGTAAGTATCATCAATATATTCATATTCTGACAGACTATTTAGATGGTTCATTACCATCACTTTATTTTTGATGTGGTTATTATAAATGGTATATAAATGGAGAGGCTTGTCTGCATTTGTTACATCTAGAACTGTAAATCCATTTCCCCCTCTACCAAAAGGTACAATTAAAACTGTATGCCATGCTTTAGCTGAGTCATATGGACTTTTAAAATACATGTCATGAACTACAGGAGATCCGTCCACACCATAAATTGCATTTGTCCCACCTTTAGTTTTGGCAAGATCATTATTTAATCCTGTGTTAATTACTAAAGGAAGTTTAGACATGACAAACGGTGGAATAAAGGCCCATTTTTCAACTCCAGTTTTTGAATCTATAGAATGAACCATTCCATCGTTACCACCAACATAAATTCTTTCGGGCCTATTTTGTAATCCTGAGGCCCAAGCATCATAACCATTAATCGACCTCCAATAAGCTTCTTGATTTTGAGATGTAAATGCAGTGTCAGCTCCTGGGGGTCCAACAACCACCATTTCAGAATGGAAAATATCTCCAAGATAAGCTTTTTTACCATCAGACTTTCTAATTTCATTTAAATTACAATCTCCATCATAATCAAAATAATCAAGACCTCTTACAAAGCTAATTAAACCTTGAAGGTCATCGTCTGTTCCGTCTGCTATGGTTGATGTACTATCTCCTTTTGAGCTACAACGGGTATTACCTACAACCCCAGAAACTGTTGCTGTATCTTTATGATAATCTCCTATAGCATTTCCTAATAAACCCATCATAGGATCAATTAAAGTATAATTGCTTTCCACAAAATTATTATAATCTGTTGTGTAATCAGTCCCTGGAATTACTCCCCAAATTTTTCTAGCACTTGGAGCTGGCATTTTTTCTGAAGCGTTCCAATTTGATGTATCCTTTTCATTTATAACTCCTTCAGCTGAAATAGCAGTTCTTGTAAGCGCTCCTTCCCATTCCATATTTTGTTTATATTTAAATTGCGCCTGGAATAATGATCCGCCTTCTTCAATAGTTGCTGTTATAGCTGGAGCAGTAAACGATAATTTTTCCGCAATTACAGATCTAATAGCAGCATTTAATTGTGCTTTTAATTGATCGGTAGTATCTGCAATGATTACTCTGTTAGTACCACCTGCTTTAGCAACATCGTTAAATGCTTTTATACCACTTGAACTTATTCCACCACCATACGCAACTGTAAACGTTTTAACTTTTTTCTGATTAAGTAGATTTGTTACTTTTGTTTTAGCGGCTGCAACATTCCCCATAGATCCATCACCAATAACAATTACATAAGATCCTTGGCAGGGACTGGCTGCATCAATTGGACTTTCAGATGAATGTCTATAATATTCGTCTGCTTGAGTTGCCCAAATAAGGGCATCTGTTCCTCCTCCAGGCCTTACTCTTGAAACTTCTGTAAAAGTTTTACTAGCTCCATTTCTGTCCACTCTCACTTTTATACAGTTTTGACCAGTACAAGGAACAGCTTGATTTCCTCCCCAACGAGTATACCCGTAACTAGCAGTGGGAACACTACACCAATAGTTATAACGATAAAGCCATGACCATCTAGATATTTGAGATAAAGTTCTACATCTAACAGGCGTTCTCCAACTACTTCTACTACTATAATATATTCTACTATATGAGCTTGACCAATATCCAAATCCAAAATTAACAGAAGATATTAAACTACTATCCGTTACAATAGATTTTATTGCTTCATGAGCACCCGCCATTCTTGTAGATCTTGTAGAATAACCTGACATATCATGAAAATCTAAATCTAAGTCGAAAGATTGAATTGCATTATTATTTGTATCTGCAACAAATATTCTATTTAAAGCAGTGTCTATTCTAAAATCACCAGGGTAATTAAAACGAACTTGTGAAGCTGAAGTTGGTGCATACGTTGAGCTTAATCGTCCTCTTCTTCCTACAGAAGCATTCTTTGTATATGAAGTTGTAGAATTAAAGGTGTATTTTAATATTCTATTACCATTACGATTCAATAAATAAAAAATATTTGCATTTGATGGATGAGCCTCGATTACTTCTGAATACCTTAAGTCATAGTCATAATTAAACGTGTATGTTGCATTTGCTTTACCAACTGGACAAGCAGTAGTGCCTCTAAGTGTAAATTTTCTAAATATAATTTTTCCACCTTCATAGCTTTTAATTACTAAGTTACCCGATGCATCAATTGTTGCGGGTATTCGATTATTATATTTTCCGAGTGTTACCGATCTATATAAATCTGCATTAAGGGAACAGTGGTTTTTCTGACCCGTATTTGTATCATATAAAAAAAGTTTATTTTGGTAATTAGGAAAAATTAATATGTTGTTTGATACCAACATCCTTCCATAAGGGGCAGTTCTACCGAAAGACTCGATCTTTTTACATGCGCCAGTTGATGTATTTAATTCATAAAGGTCAGTATCACGTGAGTAATATGCCCCAAGAAAATACACTTTATTGCTATGGTATAATAATCCATATTGAGATTTATAATAAGTACTACAAACACGTCTATTACGCGTTCTATAATTATTTCTTGATGAATAAAAATTTGTTAAAGCATTATTGTTATGATCAACACCTCTTAATGTAGAACCATCTGTAACAATAACATTTCCTGTATTTGAAATAGCTGTTATTTGATAAGTCCTGTTTACTCTTGCTCCACTATAAGATGATGCTCCCATACTTCCTGATTTATCTAAAAGAATTAAAACGTTTGCTGGTACATCTGCTACTCCTGAACCTGGAGGTAATGCTTTTCCAAATGAATTAGAAATAGTTATTAAAGAAAATAATAATATTTGAATAAAAATTAATTTTATTTTTTTCATATTAATTTTCATTTTCTACAGGCTCTATAGACTCTCGTTCATTTTCATATTGAACTAATTGTTCATAATACTTGTCACTTGAAATATAAATTTCTTCTTCCCAAAAATTTCCAATTAATCTTCTATTATAAACGATATACTTTCGAACTTTTTCCCAAATATTAAAATTATTATAAAATTCAGGATTGCCACCAGTATCAAAATCACCATACGTTCTCTTTGCGTATTTCATTAATTTCATGCTTTCAGTTGCAGAATTATCAATACTGTTGTCTGCAAATAATTGTATGGCTGCTAATGTTTTATCTATAAAAGTATATCTAATTAAAAAATTATCATCAAAGTTATCATCGGGACAAAATTCTGATGCAACTGTCTCTAATTCATTATAACCATTTTCATTTTCAGGAAGGGCACCGTAATTTTTTTCAATAGCTTTTGTATATTTTTTACCAATATCTGTAATAAATTTACATTTAGCATTTACCACAGAGAAGTTGAACAAACATAGAGTAGATATAATGATAGAATTTAAAAGAAATTTTTTTATCATTTTTTTGATTATAAATTAAGTATAATCAAATATAAGTTAAAAAAAAAATTATTATTTTTAGTAATACCCAATTTGAATAGTTATTATTTAATATAAAAAGTGCTTTATTTGGGTAAAATTAACGTACTTTCCAAAGGTACGATTATTTCCCCATCATTGTAGTTTCCACATCCATAAACTCTATAAGCCATTCCATCGTTTCCAGCATCTGTTGCATCTTTTTTTATACTTGAACCATACCCTTTAAATGGAGCTGATCCAATACGAGTTATAAAGTATTCGTATTTAAACTTTTGTAATCTATTCTTCTCTTTATTTTTTAGTTTAGTTTTTCTGTCTGTACTTGTGCTTATTTGATTAATAGGATCTTCTGTAATTTTAGTAACCTTTCCACTGTTAGTTAACAAATTATAAAAACTCTTACTTTCATTAATTTGTACAAATGAGGTCGAGGTTGGATTATTTGGAGGAGGACCAAAAAGAACTTTAAACTCAGGACCATCTATATCTGGAAAGCTATAAAAACAATCCTTGACCTTTGAACTGGAATTATCTGGATTAAATTTAACTGTATGATTTGCTGGTAAATTTCTTTTTGTTATATCTCTCTTTCCATCTGTAGCATAAGGCCCTAAAAATTGATTTAAAACATATTTTTCACCTTCATATAACGCTGTTTCAGCAACATAAAATGTCTGTTGATATTCATCACCCGTATTGTTGCTCCTATGATCGCTAGCTGAAATTACAATTAAGGCTCCTCCCATTAATGTCATAGCCATTAGTAGAACTAAGGATAAAACTAACGCAAAACCTTTTTCATTTTTTTTAATCATTAATTTAGTCCCACATTTCTTGCATTTGCTGTTACTGTAATAGTATCTCTTAAGTATCTATCAGCTTGTTGTATATTTCTTGAAGACGAAGAAGCTGTTGTTGCAATAGATAAAATTTTTCTAGCAATTGTTCCAGCTTTATCATTTTTAAAAAATGGTTTTGTAGACCGGATTACTAAACCAATGTCTACAGTTCTTACATCGTAAGCTTTCTCGTCAGAAGGTGTATACGTACCTAAAGACACAATTGGTTTTCCATTTTCATCATAAGGAATAAATACTAAATCTTGAACATAATCTAAAACTAGCTCGTCTTTATACAGAGCATCATCCGTTGAAACTTTCTGCCAATCTGGTGGAGTTAATTTAGTGTCCCATTTTTCTTTAGATTTATAAATTGCAAAACCATCTATTTTACTAGTTCCAGTTAAATCTGAATCGTCTAGTTTTGTTGACGCTTTGCATTCATATGTGATTTTATATCTTTCATATTCATACCTATCGGCTAATGCAGCTGCTTTATTATATTTAACACTCCCGTAAACTATTTCAATTTTGTCACAAGATCCGCTGCTGCCAAAGCCTTTTCCTTTATAAATTCTTATAGGATTGTGTTTGTCTGATGCAGCAATATCATCATTTACATATTTAAAGCCAGCCATTCTTATTTCTCTGAGCATTGTACCAACAAGGTCTCGTCCAGCTTGGCTTATTTTTGCTCTATCTGTAACTTGTCTGTAAGTACTGTTTACAAGAGTGTAAGATGTGAACATTGCTGCCATCATTAAACTTGTAATTACAATTGCAATTAAAATTTCGATTAAAGTAAAACCTGATATTTTATTTAATTTCTTTTTTATCATTTTAGTTGGAAATATAGAATTTTTGTTTTTTCACCAGACAACATGTTTACTTCTGATCTTCCCATATAAATTACATCATGAGCTTGAGGCGATTCCACATCGCATGCTGATTTGTCATGACAAATTTTGAAAATATTTACCTTTTTTTTATCATCTGTTGGACCAGTTTTGTTACTAGTGTTTGTAGGTATACATTTAATATAATTTTTAGAAAAACGAGATTTCCACTTTTCTATTTTATTGTCGTAAGCATTGTTATCACCAAAGTCAGGATGAGGTATCGCACTAGTACCACTTTCATCACAGTCATTTAATTCAAAAGGAGTGGCCGCAACAAGATCAATAAATTTAGTATTACCTTTTTCTTGATCTTTATCTGAATATAAATCTTCTGCAATCATTCCAGTTAAATACGTTGCTTTTGTTCTTTCCCCCGACACATCTATTGATCGAACAGAATATTGAACCATTTGAAAAATTGCCACAAATCCTATGCCGATAATTGCAGTAGAAACAAGAGCCTCGATAAGACTAATGCCTTTTTCGTATATTCTTTTCATTTTTATTGACTACTCCAATCTCCTTTAGGTTTTATTTTACTGTTCCATTTATATTTAGTTATTAGGCCAAATCTAGAGTATCTTACTAAATATGCTGGGTAATCATCATCAAAGTTTCCAGAAACTGCACTACATTTATTATCATTTACATGGCAAACTGTAACATAATTATTTTTTGGACTTCCGCTCTTATCAAATACTATAGTACCCTGAGAATCAGCGCTTCCATACTGTTTAAAATATTTTCCACCTTTAGAAAAACATATAGCGCCGCCACTTCCAATAGATTTTTGGCCTGAACTAGATGCTGGTGCCAGTGTTGGAATATGAGTCTTATCGTTTAAAGTATGTGATAATATTTCTTCAACGTCATATGTAGATGTTTTTGTAAAGTCACTTATTGAACAAGTTGGATCTGTAGATGAATTTATTTTTTTTGATAATGTATCTCGATTAATTCCTTTAACTATAATTTGAGCTGGAGAAGAATCTTTTACAAATTCAATTCTAACATAAGGATATGCTCCTCTTTCAACCTGTGTAGTTGCTGTCGAAAATAAAGTTGCAATTTTTTCTTGCTGTGCTCTTAAATCTCTATCTCTTTGCCATTTTATAAAATCTGGAAAACCTATTCCAGCAATTATAGAAATTATAGCAATTACAACTAATAACTCTATAAGGGAGAAACCTTTAATGTTCTGCTTTTGCTGCATTGGCATCTATTTTTCCTGAGCCAACAAGATCCTGAATTGATTTTTCCATAGTAATCATTCCATCTCTAACTGCTGTTTGCATGATACTTGGTATTTGATGAATTTTTGCCTCACGGATTAAATTTTGAACAGGGGGCGTGCATTTCATTACTTCAAAAGCACCACATCTTCCTTGGCCGTCTTTAGTTTTAAACAATCTTTGCGTTACCACCATTTTAAGCGATGTTGAAATTTGCGCTCTAATTTGAGCTTGTTGTTCTGGAGGAAATACATCAATAATTCTATTAATTGTACTAGGTGCACCACTAGTATGCAAAGTTCCAAATACTAAATGCCCAGTCTCAGCTGCAGTAAGTGCTAAACTAACAGTTTCTAAATCTCTCATCTCTCCAACTAATATTACGTCTGGATCTTCTCTAAGAGCTGCCTTAAGAGCAGCTGCAAAAGATTGAGTTTGTTTTCCTACTTCTCTATGCGAAACAATACTCTTATTATCTTTATGAATAAATTCTACAGGATCTTCAACTGTTATAATATTTGCTGTTCTTGTTTTATTAATTTCATTTACTATTGCTGCAAGCGTTGTTGATTTTCCAGATCCAGTTGGTCCAGTAACCAGAACTAAACCTTTATGCATATCTATTATGTCATATAAGACTTGAGGAAGACTAAATTGTTCCATATCAGGAATTTTGCTTTCTACTCTTCTACAAACACAAGCAGGTCCGTTAATTGTTTTATAAAAATTAGCTCTAAATCTTAAACCACTTAGGGTAATTGCTGAATCTAATTCATGAGTTTTTTCAAATTTTTCTAACTCTTCTTCATTACAGTTCATTGAAAGCAAATCTTTAATATCTTGTTCTTTAACAACTACTTCCGGTACTTGAATAATTTCACCTGTTTGCCTATAACCCAGTGGCGACCCAGACCTAATATGAAAGTCTGAAATTTTTTTATTATTTTTTGCTAGTTCTTCTAATTTTTCAAACATTTTGACATTGATACTATAAATTGACCAAATCTAATATACAAATAAAGATTTTGACCCAAATTAACCACCTTATTTTAAGTGTTTTTTAAAAAATATTGAAATTTTGTTAGATAAATTAATTCATTAATATATAAATATAAGCAAATCAATTTAGAGATAATATTAAAATCTAATGAAGAGCTTATTTGCTAATTTATTAAAAAAAAAGGGTGCAACATCTCCTGAAATTTCACCTCCAGCGGGAGAAAAACCAAAAAAAGAAAATTTTTTTAGCAAATTTTTAAAAAGTAGATTGGGCAAGTCTTCAGCAAAAGGAGAGGAAATAGTTGGAGTAGATTTAACTTCTAATGAAATTAGATTAGCTCAAATTTCAAGCAATAAATCAAATCAATGGGTTTTAGAAAAATTTTATTGCCATAAATTTGATGGAATCCCAGAAAATGCAACAGTATTAGAACATCCAGATAAAGTAGCAGACGAACTAAAAATTGCTTTACAAAAATCTAAAATCTCAACCTCTAACGCAGCAATCGCAATACCGGTTACAAGCGCAATAATTAGAGTGGTTACCAGTCCACTTATGACTGACGAAGAACTTAAAACTGCAATTGCATCAGACTCTTTGTGGGAAAATTTAGTTCAATTAACTGACAATTTAGATGATTATTCTATTTTTCATCAAGTTATTAATAGAGACGAGAAAAATAATACGATGGACATATTATTTGTTGCTTCAAAATTAGCAGACATAAATAGTTATACAGATATTATTAAGAAGGGTGGGCTGAACGCAGTTATAATTGATGTCAAATGTTTTGCATTAAAATCTGCTGTTGATCAAATAAATCAAATGTCAGGGTCAATAGAAGATTCAAATTTAACAGCTGTTTTAGAATTTGGGTTAGATGAAAACTATGTAATGATTTTATACGAAAATAATCCGATAATAACAGATATCTTTATTAGAGCACAAGATAGAACAACTTTAATTGAATCTAATAATCAAGAAGAGATGGACGCATTAGTTCGTAGATATGTCACCCAGGTTAAACAAGCAGTACAAGATTTTGAAACAAAATATGAAAAAAGAATTAGAAATTTAAAAGTTACATCAAATCTACCTAACGTTGAAACTTATCTTGCAAGTTTTAGAAAAAATCTAGTAAATACTGGTTTTAATTTATTTGATCCAATGGATGGATTAAAGATTCCCGCTCAGCTAGAAGAAAGTGTTAAATTTGAAAACCGTTCCTACTTTTCAACTGTATTAGGTTTAGCGTTTAGAAAATTAGATGTTTTTGGTTATTACAAATTTGTAACAGCAGTTAAAAATATCAACTTGCTGCCAAATAGAGATTCTATGATAGCTCAAAAAAAAGCAAAAGCATTTTCTAATTTTGCATTTAAAGGAGTTATAGGGATAGTTTCAATTATTTACATAATTTTATTTGGTCTATCATTTTGGCAAATAACTTCTTTAAATAGTAAAGTCAGTAACTACGACCAAATTGTACAGAACCATCAATTAAAAGAAGCAGAGGTTAATAAATTTTCAAAAGAACTTGGAAAGTTAAACAAATCTTTAGAATTAAGTAGTTCTATCAAATCAAATAAAAAAATTAATTTTAGAGTTTTGGCCCAAATCGCTTCTGCAGTTCCAAAAAGAGTGAGATTTCTAAAAATTGATTATAATGGAAGTGATCGAGTTATAATTGAAGGTCTGGCTGCTAGCGACCAGGATATTTTAAAGCTAATCAGCAATTTAAATAATAAAAAATTAATTACTCAAGCATCATTAGCAAGCATGAATCTGCCTACTAGTAGTGACAATACTAGAAATATGAAAGGTTTTATAATTGCTTGTATAATAGGGGCCGCATAATGGATTTAAATAATATTACAATGGATGATCTTAAGGCAAAGTTCGCAGCCTTTGATAAAAAAACATTAATTAAATTTGGTATTGGATTAGGTTCTATAATTCTATTTATAATTATTTACTACGCAATCTTAAATCCAATGGTTGAAGAGAGAAAAGCAAAATATGACGACCAACTATTAAAAGAACAAGAGATACAAAAGTTTGAAAACGATATAATAATTATTAGAAAAAAGATTAAAGAACTAGAGCCAATAGTTAAAAAAAATTCAAGATTATTTCATTCCAAAGCTGAAGTCGAAGGACTATATAAAAGCCTTAGTAGATTTGCAGGAGCATATGGTTTAGTTATTTCAAGAATTGAAAAAAAGAAACCTAAACCAATTTTAAAGCAAGGAATAGCCCAACAACCTGAAGAACTACTTAAAGCAAATCAGATCTCATATTATCAAATTCCTGTTGATTATGAGATAAAGGGTAATTTTTTAAGTTACATAAAATTCAAAAGAGCTGTAGCAAAATCAAAGAAAATGCTAAATTTTGATAAAGAGTTGATTAATGTTGTGCAAGGAGATAAGAATGGTTCTGTAATTGCAACTGGAGAGTTAACGATAGTAGGATTACCAAATGAATTTTTTTAAATTTTTTCTAACATTATTTTTTTCATTTTTCATAACAGTAAGTTATGCTGATAATCATTCTACTGATCTGAGTGAAAGTGTGGAAAAAGTAGTTGATGAATTACAAGAAGATGAGGATGTTCCATTGAATGATCCTTTTGCAGGTAACGAAGGCTCCACAGGATCTTTAGGTGGAGATGTTTCAGATGAGGAGCAACAAGATGAAATGAGTCTTTACAATTTTAAACTTGCAGGTCTTATTTCAGGTAAAGATAATAGTTATATTTCTTTAGTAAACGCAGGAGGAGAAGTTATTACAGTTACAATAGGCCAATATCTTGGAAAAATTAAATTAGTTGATTTAAGATTAAATGAAGCAATTTTTGAAAAAGAAGATAAATCATTTATGATTTTGGACTTTAACAATGTAATTAGAGAGGCAGATGAATACTAAAAAATTAATAAATTATTTTGGATTACTATTTTTTGCTTTTATACTTAGTGGATGCCAAGCTGTTAAAGAAGCAAACAAACCTTTTAAACATAATACACCTCTAATTAAAGATAATATTAAAAAAGATGGAAGAGCTGAAATACAAAAAACTTTAGATCTTGGACCAAAACCTTCTGATGGAAAAAAAGTTTATGGTAAAAGAAAAAAAATATCTTCAGAAGCCCAAAGAAACTATTTGTTAATTCCAGACTCTTATCCTCAGTTAAAACAAAGAGTTACATTAAAATTTAAAAATTTAGACTTTAAAGAAACAATGAATTTAATGGGAAAAATTGGTGAGATAAATGTTTTAGTTGGAGATGAAGTTGCGGGTGCAATTTCAGCTGAATTAGTTGATGTGCCTTGGGACAAAGCATTTCAAGCATTGTTAGATATGAAAAATTATGCGTCGGATATCGATGTTGGTTCAAACTTGATAAGAGTTCACTCTCCTGAAAATCTTACAGCTCAAGAAAATTATAAATCAGATAGAGCTCAAGCAGTTAAACGTAAAGTTGAATTAGAAGACAGCGTTGAACCAATTATTTCAGAAATATTTAGATTATATTATATAACTCCAGAGCAAGCAAAAGCAACAATTGAAGAGTTATTTACCCAGAGATCTGGAGATACCGAGTATACACCAATACAAGTTACAGAAGAAAAAACAACCAGGTCAATAATTGTCAGAGGAAAAGAAAGAGATTTAGATGTAGTTGATAAATTAATGAAAGAAATTGATATTAGAACTAAACAAGTTTTAATCGAAGCTTTTATAGTTGAAGCAAATTCAGATTTCGAAAGAGCTTTAGGTAGCAGGCTTGGCGGATATTATGTAAGAAACCAAGAAATTGTTGGAGGAATAGTTGGTGGAAGTTCAGGAGCCACTCCTGGAACAGATATTGGTACTGTTTCAGACCTAGGATCAGCAACAGATAGTCTTACAAACTTTGCTGCAACAGGTGCAACTAGTGGAATTGGTATTTTAAAAAGAACAGGGAGTGGCGTATTAAAAGCAGAAATTACAGCGCTTGAAACTTTAGGGTTAGGTAAGACTATTTCTAATCCAAAAGTATTTACTTTAGATAATCAATCAGCGACAGTAACTCAAGGTGAAGAAATTCCTTATCAAACAACATCTGAGGGAACAACTACAACATCTTTTAAAGAAGCAGCATTAAAATTAGAAGTAACACCAAGTATAATTGGCGATGGAAATGTACTTTTGAGCATTAAGGTAAACAATGATACCCCTAATAGAGCAGCAGAGTCTGATGAGCCACCAATTAATAAAATGGAAATTGTGACCAAGTTATTAGTTGCAGATGGAGATATAGTGGTTATTGGTGGAATTAAGAAAAATGTTATTGCAAGCAGCAAAGGACAAACACCTGGACTAGGAAATATGCCAGTTATAGGCAATCTCTTTAAAGGTACTTCAAAATCTGATAACCTTGATGAATTATTGGTATTTATAGCACCGAGAATTTTGTAAAATGATAGATATAAGCAGAGAGTCAGAAATAAACCTGATAAACATTCTTATTGATCAAGATATAATTTCTGGAAAAGATCTGATTAGTATTAAAAAAGCTTCTTCCGAAGGAAATAAATCTCAACTTGATGCAGTCTTCGAATTAAAATTAACCGATGAAGATAAAATTTTGGATCTTTTAGTAAAAGAACAATCTTTACAAATTGTTGATCTAGAACAAATGGAAATTGCAGATGAAGTTAAAAATGTTTTACCATCAAATTATGTTAGAATGAATTTTATTGCACCATTTAAAGTTGAAGGCAAAACATTACACATTGCTATTTCTGATAGTTCAAAATTAAGTTTAATGAGAAACTTAAAAACGATTACTAAGAAAGATATTGAATTACATGCGGCTAAAGTAACTCAAATATCAAATTTTATACAAAAATTATTAAAAGAAGGTGAAACAACTATTGAATCTATCCAAAAGGCAAATAAGGAGAAAATCCAAACTTTTGATTATGATGTTGATGAAAATGCAGAAGTATTAGATGAAAAACCAGAGGAAGATATAGAAGCTCTAGAAAATGAGTCTGAAGTTATTAAATTTTCAACAGCAGTTGTTGCAGAAGCAATTAAATCTGGAGTATCTGATATTCACATTGAACCTTACAGATTTTCATCAAGAGTAAGATATCGTCTAGACGGTATGCTACAGGAGCAAGAACATTTTGCAAAATTTTTACATTCTAATTATGGAGCAGTCGTTACCAGATTTAAAATTATGGGTAAATTAGATATTGCTGAAAGAAGGTTGCCACAAGATGGCGCTATACCATTCAAAATAGATGGTAAAGTAGTTGATCTTCGTCTGTCAATTTTACCTACCGCAAACAATGAAAGAATAGTAATGCGGGTTTTAAATAAAGACGCTGGAGATATTAGTTTGGAACAATTAAATTTTGAGCAAAATGATCTTAAGAATTTAAGAAAAGCAATTCATGGAACCCAGGGATTGATATTGGTTACTGGACCAACCGGTTCTGGTAAAACAACTACACTTTATAGTATTTTAAAAGAAGTATCTCAACCACACTTAAATATCCTAACCGCAGAAGATCCAGTTGAATATGAATTAGATGGAGTAGGACAAGTTCAAATTAAAGATGATATTGGATTAAATTTTGGAGCTGCGCTTAGATCTTTCTTAAGGCAAGACCCTGAAATAATTCTAGTTGGAGAGATGAGGGACAAAGAAACTGTAGACATAGGATTAAAAGCTGCTCTAACTGGTCACTTAGTATTCAGCACTTTGCACACAAATGATGCTCCAAGTTCAATTACCAGATTACAAAACATGGGAACTCCTGATTATTTAATTTCAGCAGCGTGTTCACTGGTGTTAGCTCAAAGATTAGCAAGAAAAACTTGTAGTGATTGTAGAGAACCAGATCCTGATGTTACACCTAAAGTATTAGAAGATTTTGGTTTTACACCTGAGCAAGCTTCTAGAGCAAAAGTTTTAAGAGGAAAAGGCTGTCCAAAATGCAAAGATAGTGGTTACAAAGGACGAATGGGTATTTATGAAGTGCTTAATGTTACAAAACCAATTAAGGAAGCTATTTTAGCAAAAGCAACTACTCCTGAACTTAAGGCAATAGCACAAAAAGAAGGTTTTAGAACTATGAGCGACATGGGTCGAGAAATGATTTTAGCAGGAGATTTAAATTTTAGAGAGTTCGATCGCGTCTTATCAATGGAGTAATCAATAATGTCATCAGAAACTTACTCATATAAGGGAATATCCGCAGGTAAATACGTTGAAGGATCTATTGAAGCGCTAAGCCAAGAAGAGGCTTCTTTTAAACTAAAAGAGCAAAAAATTATCATAACAAAACTCATTAGAACTAAGAAAAAAGCTGCAGAAAAGAAGAAAAAGGAAGGTGGCGGATTAAGTTTATTCAAGAAAAAAGTAAAACCAGAAGATGTTGTTATATTTTCCAAGCAATTTGCAACAATGGTCAAAGCGGGCTTACCAATTCTTAATGTGCTAGGCATGTTGAGAGATCAGTTAGAGCATCCAGAATTAAAAATTATTGTAGAAGATATTAGAAAGAGTTTGGAGGGTGGATTAACTTTGTCAAAATGTTTTGAAAAATATCCAAAAATATTTGACAATATTTACATTAACTTGATCAAAGCAGGAGAGGCTAGTGGAAAACTAGATGTATTCTTACTTAAATTAGTGGATTCATTAGAAAAAAGAGAAAAAGTAAAAAAGAAAATTAAAAGCGCACTAATGTATCCTATGGTGATGTTTGTTACTGCAATCACTGTCATGGTTTTTATGTTAATTAAAGTGGTCCCAATATTTGCTGAAATGTATGAAGGTATGGGTATTCCTCTTCCAACTCCTACAGCAGTTATAATGACTGCGAGTAATTTTATGAGAGGTTCTGGTGGATTAATTACATTCTTAGTTCTTGTAGTTGGTTTCGGGGTTTTTAAATACTTAACAGCTAAAATTCCTGCAATTAGATATAAATGGCACCAAAGAGTTTTAAAAATGCCAGTATTTGGCGACATGATTTTAAAATCTTTAATAGCTAGAGTTTCTTTAATTATGGGTAACTTAAGTGGTGCCGGAGTTAATTTGTTAGAAAGTATCGAAATCGCAAAACAAGTTAGTAATAATGATGTTGTAACTCTTGCTCTTGAAAATGTAAAAAAAGGAGTTTTCTCTGGAGATACTTTAACCAAACTATTTTTAAAAGAACCAACTTTTCCACCAACTTTCAGTCAGTTAATTTCAGTTGGAGAACAAACAGGTAATTTAGATGAAATGTTTACTTCGGTTGCAAATTATTACGAAGAAGAATTTGATACAGCCGTTGATAACATGTCTAGTTTAATTGAACCAATTATGATTGTATTCATGGGCGTTATGATCGGTGGATTAATGATTGCAATGTATTCGCCAATTTTCAATGTTGGTGCAATTATTGGACAATAAAAATCTTAATAATTTTTTTTTAAAACTAAATGGTTAACCCAATCTGTTGCTGATGTTTTAAAAATTACTTCGTCCATAATTTGTCCAATAAAAAACGTTCCTAAACCTCCAGCTTTAATATCATCAAGTTTTCTTGGTTTAATATTTTGTGGTATTGCTGGACTACCTTTATCAAATAGCTCTATAGTTAATTGATTATTTTCAAATTTTATTTTAACCATCATTTTATCACCTGTAGGTTGACCGCTATATGCATGTTTGACAATATTTTGTGCAGCCTCAGCCAATGCTAAAACAACATCGTCCATTGAATTTTGAAACATTGGATCTTTCGCTAATACTTCTCTAGCAAAACTTCTAATTTCTTTTAAACTTGATGAGTCTACTGGAAATTCTTTATGTTCACTTAAAGTCATTATTCAATTATTAATATTTGTTCTAGTTTTGCCATCATGATAACTTTAAGAACTGATTTGCTTATTTCTTTAAGAATAACTTTGTTTCCAAGTTCAGCTGCTTTTTGATGACTTTCAATCAGAACAGATATTCCAGAAGAATCCATGTATTGTACTTCTTTAAGATTTAAGTGAACCTCTTTGCCAGCTTCAATTAAAGGCATAATTACTTCTTTAGCTTTCTCAGTAACATCCATATCTATTTCACCATCTAGATGAACTGTTGCTACATTTCCTTCTTCCGTAATTTTATAAGACATGAAGTATATATAACAAATATTTAATATATTTTAACTAAAATCAATAAATTATCGTTAAAATAACCCATTTTTAACACTTGCATAATTGATTTAAATGGAAAATAAATACATCATATAAAATTATTAATTAATAAAAAAGAGGACAAAAAAAATGAAGAAAAGCGAAAAAGGTTTTACACTTATTGAGTTGCTAGTTGTTGTAGCAATCATAGGTATTTTAGCGGCAGTGGGTGTAGTAGCATATTCTGGTTATACAACTGGTGCAAAAAAATCGGCTACTAAATCTAATCAAGCAGCTATAGTTAAATATGTATCTGCAGAACTTAAAAAGTGTGATTTAGGAGAAAGTTTTGTTATGAAAACGGATCTTACAGCTGCAGCATCGTCTACTAATTCTTTAGATTGCGATGACAGAAAAGATGCTAACACGGTTGCGTCTAAAACATTTGCTGCTATGGCGACCGAATTTAAAAATCCTTGGAGTACTGGACAAAAGAATGGTTCTGTTGTAACAGGAATGATTACAACTGCTATGAGTGCTTGTAATGATGATACGGAAGGACAAACAAGTATAACTAATACTACATCAGTTGTTACGATTACGTCTTGTCCCGCAAGTGGTGATGATTTGGTAACAAACACATTCCAAATTGAATAACATTTTTAAAAATTAGTAATGGCTACTAAAAGTTCTGGCTTCACATTAATTGAGCTTTTAGTAGTTGTTGCAATACTAGGAATTCTTGCTACAGTTGGTGTCGTAGCTTATTCAGGCTATGTAAAATCAGCTAAAATGAAATCTACAGAAAATATAATGCAGCAAATAGGACTTGCTCAAACAGAATATTATTCAGACTATGGAGTTTACTATCATCCAAGTGCAAAATGTTCACCAACAGAGGCCACATCAATTGCAATAGAACAAGCATTACTTGGAGGCAATGGAACAAGAGGAATTATTACTAAAGACTTAGATTTTGAAATCTGTGCTGAGCAAGATGGAGCAGGTTATAAAATTCAGGCAAAAAATAGTATTACAGGTTGTGAATTAACCGTAGATAGAAATCAAATTATCTCAAGAACAAATTGTTAAAATTAATTTAATTTAAATGTGGTTTGAAAAAATCAAAAATTTAGCTCTAAAAATTTATGGTGAAAATCCTTCAAGAAACCAAAGAATTTATACAACTATAAGTTTAGCATGGATTATATTTATAGGATATCTTACTTGGTGGAATGGTCTTAAAAGCCTTGCTTTAGATAAAAGTTTTAAATGGGATGAATGGTTTTGGTTTGGAATTGTTCCAGCCACAACTCCATATATTTTTTATTTTATTTGGAAAAAAAAAGATTAAAAGACCCAAAATAGTCAAAAAAAAACTAACTAGCTATTTTAAATTTTTAACTTCTAGAATAAGATTTGACTATAAAAATAAGGAAAAAAAATGAAAAAATTAATTAGCTCAATATTTTTGATAATTTTTGTTTCATCCTCAAATATTTTATATGCAGCTGAATCTATGGTCGCCCAGGTAAATGGTATGATGTGCATAAAATGTCAAAAAATGGTTACAGATGCTCTTGCAAAAGCTAGCCCATCAGCAAAGGTGAAAGTTTCTTGGCCCGAGGGAGTTGCGGTATCAGCTTTTGAAGACAAGTCTAATTTAAACGATGAAGAATTCAAAAAAGCTATATTAGGCACTGGTTTTGAGGTTGTAAAAGTTACAAGTGTTGACAAATTTATAGACGATCCTGGTGAAGCAGTAAGCATTTTATCAAATTAGTTAAAAACTATAAAAAATGTCTGAAGCCAGAATAGAAAGATTATTAAGCGATCTATCTGAATTACGAAGTTACATCTTTATAAATGTTGATAAACTCCAATCAGCAGTCCAGCAGTCAGAGTTAAGCACCAAAGGTGCTATAAATTCTTTAGAGTTTCGTTTAGAAGCAGTTCTTCAAGCCAATTTAGATACATTTTGGCTTCTAATGTGCTCAATATTGGTTTTTTTAATGCAAGCCGGATTTATGTGTTTGGAATCCGGTTTAACAAGAAGAAAAAGTAGTATTAATGTTGCACTTAAAAACTTAGCAGATTTTGGTATAGCCGTTGTTACCTTTTGGGCGTTTGGTTTTGGTTTAATGTATGGTGCTAGTTACTCAGGTTTAGTTGGTACCAAATATTTTCTATTCTTTACTAATGTAGCTGGATATCAAACTTATTTTGTATTCCAAGCAATGTTCGTTGCAACAGCAGCAACAATCATTTCAGGAGCTGTAGCAGAAAGGTTAAAATTTTTTAGCTACGTAATTATTACTTTTTTTACCTCTGGAATTATTTACCCTCTGGTTGGTCATTGGATTTGGGCGTTTGATTTTTCAAATCCTGCGAAAAAATTTGGTTGGTTAGGAAAATTAGGTTTTATTGATTTTGCTGGAGCTTCAGTAGTTCATTCTGTTGGTGGCTGGGTAGCATTATCTGTTTTACTTATTGTAGGTCCTAGAACAGGGAGATTTAGAAAAGGGGACGAAACAGGTAAAAAAACTTTTCAAGGTAGCAATACTCCAATGGCAGCATTAGGAGCTTTAATTTTATGGTTTGGTTGGTTTGGTTTTAATGGTGGAGCTAATTTAGCCATGGATTTGAGAATTCCTCTAATTTTAATAAATACATTCATGGCCGCATCTGCTGGTTTAATTTCATCTAGCATAATGGGAATAATTGTTATGAAAAAACCTGAGCCAATGTTTATGATTACCGGACCAATTGCAGGATTAGTTTCAATTACGGCATCTTGTGCTTTTGTCTCTCCTGCAAATGCAATTATTATTGGAGCTATTGCTGGAATATTGTCTGGAAGTTTTTTAGTTATTTTAGAAAAACTAAAAATTGATGATGTAGTTAATGCTATCCCAGTTCATTTAATTTGCGGAATATGGGGAACATTAGCAATTGCAATATTTGGAGATATGGAAAAAATGGGTATTGAAATTTCAAGATCTCAACAATTATATGTCCAATTAATTGGTATCGTAAGTATTGGTGCTTTTTGTTTTATTTCATCTTACATAATATTTTATATTGTAAATTATTTTTATCCTTTAAGAGTAAGTAAAATTAATGAAGAGCTAGGCTTAAATATTGCAGAACACAATGCATCAACAGATACACATGAATTGTTAAATATTTTAGGCAAACAAGTAGAAACGCAAGATTATACCTTAAGAGCGCCCCAAGATTCTTTTACAGAAACAGGTCTTATTGGCACTCAATACAATCGAATGATGTACAAGCTTGAAGAGGCCGAAAAACAAAAAAATATGTGGAAAAATAGAGTTTCTAATGAAATTAAATTAGCTATGCAGGTTCAAAAAAAATTAATGCCTGATAGAGATATGGATAATTATCCAGTATTTGGCTTAAACATTCCAGCTAGGGAAATTTCAGGTGATTTTTATGATTTTTATCCACTCGATGACCAAATTTATTTTAATTTATCAGACGTGTCTGGAAAAGGAGTAAACGCAGGAATGGTAATGGCAAAGGCTATTACATTATTTAAAATATTTGCAAGGCAAAAATATAAACCTAATGAAATTCTCTTTGAAATGAATAATGATTTACACCAAACAAATCCAAGTGGGACTTTTGTTACCTCGATAATTGGTCGTTACAATTTAAAAACTGATGAAGTTGAGTTAGCAAACGCAGGACATCAACCTGCATTAGTTAAATCAGGAGATAATTTTGTTGAATATCCTTCAAGCTCAACTCCCCTTGGTGTAATAAATCAAAAAAGTGAAGATTCATATAAACTTGAAAAATTTAAGTTAGATTCTAGCAGAGTTTATTGTTTTACTGATGGTTTTTCTGAAAGTTTAGATGAAAACAATAATGAAATAGGAATTGATGGGGTAAAAAAACTGCTATTAAAACACCAAAATTCAAACTTAAAAACTGAATTACAAAAAGCGACAGAAGAAATAAGACAAAAAAGCTTAAAGAAAGAGTATAGGGAAAAAGGCGTCAAAGAAAATGAAGATATCTTAGATGATGACTTAACAATAGTTGGTATTGGAAAATAAATATTTAACTCAACTTGGACAAAAATTTTATTTAAATTTTAAATAAAATATGCCAATTTAAATTTATTCATTAATAAAAATAATCATGGAGAATATTAACTTGGACTCAGTAAAATCTTTTGTTGATACCCTTTGGGTAATCGATTGTGCAATTCTTGTATTCATAATGCAAGCAGGTTTCATGTGTATGGAAACTGGTCTTTCTAGACACAAAAATAGTATTAACGTTGCATTAAAAAATGCTGCTGATTTCGGTGTAGCAGTTGTAATTTTTTGGCTATTTGGATTTGGCTTAATGTTTGGCGCAAGCTATAACGGATTTTTTGGCACTGATTTATTTCTTTTTAAAACTGAAAAAGCGGAATACATGACTTATTTTGTTTTTCAGGCAATGTTTGTTGCTACAGCTGCAACTATAATTTCAGGTGCGGTTGCTGAGCGAATGAAATTTAATGGTTATTTACTAATTACAATATTGGCAACAGGAATAATTTATCCTTTGGTTGGACATTGGGCATGGTCATCAAGTTATTTAGCAAATATGCAAGGCGCAGAAGCACAACTATTAATAGCGACCGGTACAATAAGACATACTGGGTGGTTATCTGATATGGGATTTATCGACTTTGCTGGAAGCACAATCGTTCATTCGGTGGGAGGTTGGATAGCTTTATCAGCGGTTTTAATTTTAGGACCAAGAATAGGAAAATATTCAAATGCAAACAAAGGAAAATTTACTGGATCTAGTTTTCCCCTTGCTGTTCTTGGGACATTAATACTTTGGTTTGGATGGTTTGGTTTTAATGGTGGAAGTAATGGTGCAATGGATGAAACTGTTCCATTAATATTAATAAATACTTTTCTTGCCGCAGCATTTGGATTGCTAACCGGATTAGCTGCCTCATTTATAATATATAAAAAACCAGACGCTTTTTATGTAATACTTGGACCTCTAGCTGGATTAGTTTCAATTACTGCCGGATGCAATTCAATGACTTCTCTTACAGCTATTCTTGTAGGAATTATTGGATCCATAATTGCAATTGGAGTAAATGAACTATTAAATAAATTTGAAATTGATGATGTAGTAGGAGCTATTCCAGTTCATTTAGCAGCAGGCGTGTGGGGAACGTTGGCTGTTGGATTTTTTTCAAATTTAGAAATTTTAGATACAGGTTTAACTAGATGGGAACAGATTAAAGTCCAATTTATTGGAGTAGGTTCGATTGGATTATTTGCATTTTTAGTTTCATACATTTTATTAAAAATAATAAATTATTTTTATCCTTTAAGAGTAAGTGCTTTGCATGAGGAGTTAGGTTTAAATATTGCCGAACATAATGCAACTTCTGTAGAACATGATTTAATTTCAATATTAGAAAAACAATCAGAATCTGGAGATTTAACTATTAGAGGACCCCAAGACCCATTTACCGCAGGAGGTGTAATTGGGTTATATTATAATAAGCTTATGAGCAAATTAGAAAGTAGTGAGGCTCAAAAAGAAAAATGGAGAAATAGAATTTCTAATGAAGTTAAACTTGCAGTAAAAGTTCAAGAAAATTTTTTACCAAAAAGAAATTTAGAAAATTATCCAGTTAGTGGAATAAATATTTCAGCAAGAGAAGTATCAGGAGATTTTTTTAGTTTCTATCCACATAATGATAGAATTTATTTTATAATTGCCGATGTAGCGGGAAAAGGTATTCATGCAGGAATGGTTATGGCAAAAGCTTCAACATTATTTGAAATAATGGCAAGAGATCAGGTTGATCCAGATGAAATGATGTTTCATATGAATAACGATTTATTTACTACAAAAACAGGAGGTATGTTTGTTACTGCAATTTTGGGTGAATATAATTTACAAAATAAAGATTTAAGATGGGTAAATGGAGGTCATCAACCTGCAATAATTAGAGATAATAATGGAAACTACAAACAGTATGAATCAAATTCACCACCTTTAGGTGTTATATCTCAAAAAGATAAATCAGTTTATAAACTTAATAAAGAAAAGTTAAATAATAATAGGTTTTATTGTTTTACAGATGGATTATCAGAAAGCATAAACGATGGTGAAGAAATAGGAATTGAAGGCTCTATAAAAATTTTAGAAAATAATTACAATAACGAGCTAAAACAGCAATTGTCAGATACCACAAAAGAAGTAATAAAAAATGCGGCAAATGAAAAATTGAGTGACGATTTAACAATTATAGCAATTGGAAAATAAAAATTAAACTCAACTTGAACACGAACTTTATTTTAATTAGAAATAAAATATGACAATATAAATTATGTATAAAAATTTTTTAGTTTTGCTAATTGTAATTTTCCTACAAGGGTGTGGCAGTCAAACTTCTTCTTATATTAGTTCAGGGTTAACTCTTGCATCAGGCGGTACTACAGCAAAAAGTATTTTTGCAACTGGTACAAATATTTATATAGAAAACAAAACTGGAAAAAGTACCTTTCAACATGTTAGAGAAAATACATTAGATGCCGAAAATAGAAAGTGCGAAATTACTCATTCTGCTGAAATAAATAAAATTTTTTTTGAAACTTTAGATCAAATTAATTGTGAGCTATAAATTAAACCTGTGCTTGTTAAACAATCAACTACTTTATTTACTTTCTTCATTTTTCAAGTAAATTTTTAATTTTAGGCGCGCTGTAATATCGCCTATTATAATTGATGCCTACATCTATATTTTAATAATGAGTAATAATATAAAAGTTGGAATTATCGGTTCAGGAATCCAAGGAGTTTGTTGCGCTTTATTTCTTCAAAAAAAAGGATATCAAGTAACCTTATTTGATCGTGATGAACCTGGTAATGCAGCGTCATATGGAAATGCAGGTCATTTTTCGCCTTATGCCTCTGTTCCACTTAATAGACCAGATGTAATAACCTCGTTCGGTATCTAAAGGAATATTTTCATGAAGCTTGTCAGTTAATTTTT
>QCJD01000002.1 GCA_003216255.1 Pelagibacteraceae bacterium AG-404-N13 | reverse complement strand
AATTGCTTTTTTACTCATATTTAATAATAAATTTTATAACATATTTATATAAGTTATTTTTTTAAAAAAACTTTTCAAACACCTAAATTTGTATAAAATCATCCATAAATAAAATTATTAAAAATGAAAAAAGAAGATTTACCAAATAAATTAGCCGTATTTCCTTTATCGAATTTTATAATTTTTCCCAAAACTACTGTTCCATTAAATATTTTTGAACCAAGATATATCCAAATGATAGACGAAGCTATGAGGGGAGACAGAATTATTGGGATTGTTCAACCAAAAAAGACGGGTGATTTAAAAAAACCTAATTTGTATAATGTTGGATGTGCCGGAAAAATCACCAGCTTTAACGAAACTGAAGATGGAAGATATTTAATTATATTGAATGGTATCTGCCGTTTTAAAATAATGTCTGAAGAAGAAAATGATAAACTTTATAGAATTTGTAAAGTAAACTTTAGTGAATATTTAGAAGATTTAAACAAAAAGAATGAGGATATAAATTTAAATGATTTAAAATTTATATTTAGTGAATTAAAGAACTTTTTCAAAAAGCAAGGGTATTTAGTTAATTTAGAAGATTTAAAAAAAAGTAATCTTGATCAAACAATTAATGCTCTATCAATGGCATCTCCTTTTTCTCTGGAAGAGAAACAAATATTACTCGAAACAAAAAATTTAAAGATGAGAAAAGAAAAACTGGAAGAAATATTAAAAATATACACTCAAGATAGTTTTAGCAATACGACAATACAGTAATTAAAAACAAATTCCTTTATCAGCAATCAAATTTGCATATTTATTAAATAATTTATTTTTACCTAAAATATTAAATATAGAATTAGACAAAAAATTATTTGTTTTATTATCGATTTTAAAAAACTCGTATATAAAATCTATTCCTAATCCAAAAGTATAATTTAAATGCTTAATTTTTTTTTGAAAATCATAGAACAAAGACTCATTTAATTCTAGACCTAAGTCAATTTTTTCATCTATTAAATTAGATAAAACTTTTATATCTCTAATAGTCATATTAAATCCTTGTCCGGCCAAAGGGTGGATTGTGTGTAATATATCTCCAAAAATTAATTTATTTTTGTAGTAATAATTTCTTGGCATAGAAAATTTTATTTTAGCTTTTTCAAGCTTACCAATTTTCATTATTTTATAATTTAAATTGTATTGTTTTATTAAATTATTTATTTGGGCTTCACTAAGTTTATAATTATTTACAACTGAAAAAACTATTGAAGTTTTAGTTTTTGATAGTGGTAAAAAAGCTAATGGTCCATATTTTGTAAATATTTGAATTGCTTCAAAATTAATCTTTTTTAATTCATGTTCTAATATTCCCGTGTATGCAATGCTATCATAATTTTTTTCAATATTCTTGATATTGTAAAAATTGTTTTTATCTGAATTAATCACTAAACTATAATTTTTATTTTTTAAGAGACTTTTTAATTTTGAATTATAAATTATTTTTTTAAATTTTATTTTTTTATCTATTTTACAAATATTCTCAAAAGAATTTAAAATATCTAAGTATTTAATTAAAAAAAAATTCTCTTTATTATTATTTTTAAATTCTGCCAATTCTTTTTGATTATTTGTATCATTATAGATTTTTATATTTTTAATTGGCCATTTAGAGATTTGTATTTTATTTGATATTTTTAATAAGTAATTAAAGTTTTCTTTTGATATAGCCAAAGTTCTTTGTGATAATTTATTTTCTTTATTTTTCTCAAATAAAATATCTACATTCAAATTTTTTTTAGATAAATTCTTTGCTAAAACTAAATTAGTTAGATTTTTTCCTATTAAACAAATTTTCATAATATTATTTAATTTTATCAATAAAAATATAATGATACAAAGTGGTAAATTAGATTTTTTAACATGGAAATAAAAACTTTTTTTAACAAAATATTTGATTTTACTCTAAAAAGATTTGCGGAATTAATCGGTTTATTATTGATTATATCCTCAATTCTATTATTTTTGTCTTTGATATCTTATTCTCCTGATGACCCCAATTTTATATTTCCTGAGAATACTGAAATTAACAATATTTTAGGATCAAAAGGTAGTTTTACATCTGACATTTTTTATCAAAGCATTGGGTTAATTTCAATTTTAATACCTATTACAATATTTTTTACTGGAATAAATGTTTTTATTAAAAAAAGTTTTTTAAAGATTTTAGAAAATATTTTTTTTATTGTTATTTATTCAATATTAGGAAGTTTATTTTTCTCAAGCTTTCATGAGCAGTCATTTTGGTTAACCATAAATGGAAATAATGGTTTTGTTGGAAATTTATTTGAAGATAGTTTTTTTATTAAGATGATTAAAATAAATGAACAAATTAGTTATTATATTTTGATTGTAGTAATATCAATTGTGTTTCTTTTAAGTATTAATTTTAAATTAAAAACATTTATTTCAATTAGTAAAAAAATTTTCTTCTTAACAAGAAAAAATAAAAATTCATTTAATACTGTAGATCAAAAAATTGAAGAAGAAATTATTCCAAATGAAAGTTATGTTGAAACAAGAGTCCAAGAGAATTTTTCTTTTGGTAATAAAAATAATGAAAATAAATCTTTTAAATTTAAATTACCCTCTTTAGATTTTTTAAAAAAGCCAACTAAAAAAGAAAGAGAAAGCATAGCTGATAACAAAATAGATAATACAACTCTAGAAAAAATTTTACTAGATTTTGGTGTAGAGGGAAAAATTAAAAAAATAAGCAATGGTCCAGTTGTTACATTAAATGAATTTGAACCTGCCCCTGGAGTAAAGGTATCAAAAATAATAAATCTCTCTGAGGACATAGCAAGAAATACCAGTTCTGAATCCGCAAGAATTTCTACAATTCCCGGAAGTAGTACTGTAGGTATTGAATTACCAAAATCATCAAGAGAAAATGTATATTTAAGTGAGATAATTTCTAGTTCAGATTTTTCAAAAAAAAATATTAAACTACCTATAGCACTTGGAAAAAGTATATCTGGTTTGCCAATTACTGGTGACTTAAGTTCAATGCCTCACCTTTTAATTGCTGGAACAACTGGCTCAGGAAAATCTGTGTGCATTAATACCATAATTCTATCTTTGCTTTACAAACATACTCCTGAAAAATGTAAATTTATTTTAATTGATCCCAAAATGCTTGAGTTATCGACTTATGAAGGGATACCACATCTACTATGCCCTGTAATTACGGAAGCAAAAAGAGCAGCTTCTGTATTGGGATGGGTCGTTAAAGAAATGGAAAGTAGATATAGATTAATGACAAAAGTTGGGGTCAGAAATATTGATGGATACAATGAAAAACACAAACTTGCTATGCCATACATTGTTGTAATAGTTGATGAAATGTCTGATTTAATGTTGGTGGCTGGAAAAGAAATTGAAAATTACATTCAAAAACTTTCTCAGATGGCTAGAGCTGCGGGTATTCATATTATAATGGCTACACAACGACCAAGTGTTGATGTTATTACTGGTACAATTAAAGCAAACTTTCCAACTAGAATATCTTTCCAAGTCACATCTAAAATAGACAGTCGAACGATACTCGGTGAACAAGGGGCTGAACAGCTTCTTGGTAAAGGAGATATGCTTTATATGTCTTCAGCAAATAAAATCGTTAGAATTCATGCACCATATGTGTCTGAAAATGAAATTGATAAAATAAATAATTTTTTAAGAAATCAAGCTGAACCTAATTACGTTGATGAAATTTTAAACTATGCAGATGAAAAAGAATTAACATCAAATTCTAGTGATAAGGAAAATATAGATGAGCTGTATGACACTGCACTTGAAATTGTTAAGTCAGAAAGAAAGGCATCTACTTCATTTTTACAAAGAAAATTACAAATTGGATATAATAGAGCAGCAAGAATAATTGACCAAATGGAAATGAATGGTGAAGTAAGTAAGGCTAACCATGTAGGTAAAAGGGAAGTTCTTAAATAATGAGAATTCTTACATTTATAATTTTTTTTTCTTTTACCAACTTTGCTAACGCATCAATTATATCTCAGATAATTAATAACTTTGAATCGACTGAGAATATGAAATTTAATTTTGTTCAGAAGATAAATGGAAAAGTTGAAGAGGGAAAATGTACTGTAGTTTATCCAAAAAAAATTTTTTGTGAATATATAAGTTTTTATAATAAAATATTAGTTTCTAATGGAAAATCATTAGTTATTAACAGTGATAAAAATAATCAATATTATAGATATAAATTAGATAAAACTCCCCTTAATTTAATTTTAGATAAAAAATTTATAATTTCAAAATTACATCAACTTAAGCAGGACGAAAATTACCCTTTCTATTATGCTTTTAATTTGGATTATGAGAATAATTCAATTAAAGTTTTTTTTAATAAAAATGATTTCAACTTAATAGGGTGGGAAACAATAGACATTTATCAAAATGTAGTACAAACTTTTATATCAGATATTCAAAAAAATAATTCGGTTAATGAAAAAATTTTCAATATACAGAGATATATTAATTAACATTTAAATTAATTGTTTCAGATTTAAATATTTTCATACCTCTGGATTGATAATTTTTTAAAGCATTCTTATGATCTAAAGAACAAGTATGTACCCAAACTTTTTCTATACCGTTAATGAAGGAATTTTTAATAGCTTCTGTAAGAAGGTAGCCCCCATATTTTTTTCCATAATATTCTTTTAAAATTCCAAAATATGCTATTTCACAACTTTTTTTTTCAATATGAAAAATTTGTTCAAAATACCCAACTGGATCTTCTTTTTCTCTTAAAACATATGTTTTTACTTGTCGTTCTTCTACATAATCAATCCAACTTTTTTCACTCCAAGATAATCTATCTACCCATCTATGATCTTTTCCAATTTGTGTATAAAAAAATTTGTTTATATGAAAATCAGGAGGATCAACTAATTGTAAATTACAATTTTCAGAAGGTTTTTTTGAATTGTTAAGATCTTTGATCGAATTAATTTCTAGATAATTTCTATCTACTTTTATAATCACGATACCATTTTGCCAATTTTTTCACCTCCAAATAGATGGAAATGCAAATGAGGAACCTCTTGGCCACCATCCTCACTTATATTTGCTAGTGCTCTATATCCATTTCCAGTATCAACCGAAATACCAAGTTTTTTTGCAACGGTATTTATACCTTTTAATAAGCCAACCATCTCCTTTGGCGAAGCATTCTGGCTAAAGTCATCTAGATCAACATATTTACCTTTGGGAATAACTAGTGCATGAATTTTTTTTTGTGGATTAATATCATGAAATGATAGCACATAATCATCTTCATAAATTTTATTGCAAGGAATCTCTCCTCTTAAAATTTTTGCAAAAATATTATTATTATCGTAACTCATAATTTACTTACCTACTTAATGGTCTTCCTTTTATATCTGTTGTAAAATATTGATAAAACATAACTGAAATCGTATTGATGTTATTTATAATTCTATTTAGATCTAAACTAAAGTTTACACTATTACAATTTAACTCTTTATAATAATATACTTCTGTTAATCCTAAATTTGGTTTGACTTCATCACTTATAATATTCATAAGATTTTTTTTCTTGTCTAATACAAAATTATATCGACATACATTTTGTGATGCCCAAGTTAATATCATAAAAATAGTAATACCTATAATAATTTGCACTTTTAGTATCGAAAACATTTTACTTTTTTCTTTTATTTAACTCTTCCATTACTTCTTCAATTTTAATATTATTTGCTTCTAAATACACAATCAAATGATAAAAAACATCCGCAGCTTCATGAATAAAATTATTATTTTTATCTACAGCTTCAACCAATTCATTTATTTCTTCTAAAACTTTTTCTTTACTAAGAGATTTATTCGCTAAAAGTTTATTTGTATAAGATCCCTCAACAGGTTTACTTTTTCTATCTCTAGCAAGTTTAAATAGACCTTCTAAAGTGTTTAACATCCTAAATCCTAACTGGTATTCCTTTTGAGTTCAAATATTCTTTAGCCTCTTTGACAGAATATTTTCCGTAATGAAATATAGATGCAGCTAAAACAGCGCTGGCTTTACCTAATTTAATTCCATCTACCAAATGATCTAGATTTCCAACTCCTCCTGATGCTATAACTGGAATGTTAACTTTTGTAGATATTTTTGAAGTCAAATCAATATCAAATCCAATTTGAGTACCATCTCTATCCATAGATGTTACCAATAATTCGCCTGCACCACTATCTTCCATTTTTTTTGCAAATTCTATTGCATCAATTCCTGTATTGTTTCTTCCTCCATGAGTAAAAACTTCCCACTTTTCTTTATTTTTTTTAGCATCTATTGCAACAACAATACATTGGGAACCAAATTTTTTAGAACTATCGATAACAACTTCTGAATTTTGAACAGCTGCAGTATTTATAGATACTTTATCAGCTCCACAATTAAGTAATTTATTAATATCTTCAACACTTCTAACGCCTCCTCCAACAGTAAGAGGTACAAAACATTTTTTAGATGTATCTTTAACTACATCGTAAATAATATCTCTATTTTCATTAGAAGCAGTAATATCTAAAAAACAAATTTCATCTGCTCCACCATCACTATAAATTTTTGCTTGCTCAACTGGATCTCCAGCATCTTTGAGATCAACAAAGTTTATTCCTTTTACAACACGACCATTTTTAACGTCTAAACAAGGAATTATTCTATTTTTAAGCATCTATTTCTTTTGCGAGTTCTTCTAAATTTATATCACCATCATAAATAGCTTTTCCAACTATTATACCTTCAATATTTTTTAATTTCTTTGCTTTTTTAATATCCTCAATTGATGAGACACCTCCAGATATTATTACAGGACAATTAGATACCTCTGATACTTTTGATGTCTCTTCAAAATTAGGACTTTGCTTTGTTCCATCACGATTAATATCAGTATAAATCAATCTACAAATACCATAATCATTAACTTCTTTTAAATAATCTAATGTTAATTGATTAGAGTTTTCTTTCCAACCAGAAACTGATAAATAGCCACCTTTGGCGTCCAGTCCTAAAGCAATTTTATTTTGAAATTTCTGGCACGCCTCTTTTAAAAAATTTTTATCTTTAATAGCTGCACTTCCTAAAATTACTTTTTCAACACCTGCATCTATATATTTTTGTATACTTTCAAAGTTTCTTATACCGCCGCCAATTTCAACTTTTAAATCAAATTTACCAACTATTTCCTGAATAATGCTTAAATTAACAGTCTCTCCAGTTAAAGCTCCATCCAAATCTACAATATGTAAATTATTAAAACCATGATCTTTGTATTTTTGAGCCTGCTCTACTGGAGACATTTCATATTCAGTTTTATTATTAAAGTCGCCTTTGATTAATCTCACGCACTTTTTATCTTTAATATCAATAGCTGGAAATATTTTCATTTATTTTCCACCAACAATCATCCCTTCAACTAACATTGTTGGTGAATTGGTAGCATAATTGAATTCTAAATCATTTGCTAATGTTATGTTCTTAAAAATATCATTTAAATTGCCAGCTATGGTTATTTCACTTACTGGATAAGAGAATTCACCATTTTCAATCATTAATCCAGATGCACCAACTGAATAATCTCCAGTAATTAAATTTGAGCCTCTACCTATTGTTTCATTAATGTAAAGTATTCTCTTACTAGAATTAATTAATTCATTAAAACTTATTGAACCATTTAGAAAATACAAATTTGTAGACCCACTGGATCTCCCATTAGATTGCATTTTAATTTTTTTACCATTGTAAGTATCTATTAAATAATCTTTAAGATCACCATTTTTTACTAGATCTAATGGCTTAATTTTAACCCCTTCGCTATCAAAATATCTAGAGCCATTTGCTTTTTTAATATCTCCCTTATCCTGAATATTTATTTTATCGTTAAATATTTTTTCATTTAATTTATCTTTCAAAAATGTAGTGCCTTTGGCTATTGCACTTGAAGAAATTGCACTCGAGAAAGCTGATAAAAAACTTTTTGCAATTCTTTTATCAAATACAATATTTAATTTTTCGCTTTTTATTTTTTTAGGGTTTAATTTTTTTAATGCCAGTTCTGCAGCTTTGGCACCTAAATCTTTTGGTTTAAGAATATCTTGAAAAAAACGTTTACTACTATACTCATAGTCTCTTTCCATGCTGCCATTATTTTTTGAAACTACTTCACAGTAGGCAGTAAATTGTGATGTTTTATATCCATCAGAAAATCCATTAGAATTAGCTAAAACAAAATTTGATTTATTTTGACTAAATCCTGAGCCGTTTGTATTAATAATATCTTTTTTAGAAAAAGCTTCTTCTTCAGCCTCATTTAAGTAATCTATTTTTTGATGGTTTTCTAAAATAGTCTCATCATATAAATCTAGGTTTTTATCACCTTCAAAATATAGTTCTTTATCAGCTAAAGAGTTTAGTTCATCCTCTGGAGTTATTTTTGTACTTTCAACACACCTTTTGATTAGTCCATCTAAATTTTTTTCATTTAAGTCTGAAGAGGAAATAGATGATTTTTTTTTACCTATATATGTTGTTAATGCAATACCTAAATTTTCTGATCTTGTTGAGCCATCTAATTTTCTGTTTCTTATATTCACATTTTCAGAAACAGAATTCATCACAAGAACACTTGCCTCTGTTGAGCCAAGTTTTTTAGCTTTTGATAAACATTGATCTGCAATAGTATTTAAATAGTCTTTTTCTTTTATCATTTTTTATAGTTGGGTACCACCAACCGTCATATTATCGATTAGTAGTGATGGCTGACCAACTCCAACAGGAACGCCTTGTCCAGCCTTGCCACAAGTTCCAATGCCTGGATCTAACATCATATCATTCCCAACCATTAACACTTCTTTTAAAGACGATGGACCATCACCAATTAAAGTTGCTCCTTTTAAAGGTGCACCAATTTTACCATCAATAATTTCATAAGCTTCGGTACAATTGAAAACAAATTTTCCTGAAGTAATATCAACTTGTCCACCACCAAAGCTAACAGCAAAGATCCCTTTATTTACAGATTTAATCATTTCTTCTTGGGTATAATTCCCACTTAACATTATGGTATTTCGCATTCTTGGCAAAACAATATGTTTGTAATTTTCTCTTCTTCCATTTCCTGTGGAATTTGTATTCATCAGACGTGCATTTAATCGATCTTGCATGAAATTTTTTAATATTCCATTTTCGATTAATACTGTCTTTTCGGTTGGAGTTCCTTCATCATCAATATTCAAACTTCCTCTTCTATTATCTAATGTTCCATCGTCAATAATTGTAACTCCTTCACTGGCAACTCTTTGACCAACCAAATTATGAAATGCTGATGTTTTTTTTCTATTAAAATCACCTTCTAGACCATGTCCTATCGCTTCATGAATTAAAATAGCAGGCCAACCAGGACCTAAAACTACTTTCATTTCTCCTGCTGGTGATGGTTTGCTTTTCAGGTTTGTAGTTGCGATTCTAAAAGCCTCATCACAAAGTTTTTTCCAGCTATCATCTTTTAAATATTCGTCATAAGATTGTCTTCCACCAACACCGAAAACTGCTGTTTCTTTTCTGCCATCTTTTTCTACCATCATAGATATATTAATTCTAACAAGTGGCCTAGAATCTTTTAATAATTCACCACCAGATCTTAAAATTTCAATATTTTTTTTCTCTCCTATAAAGCTTGCTGAGACTTGTTTAACAGAAGCATCTTTAGATCTAGAATAGTCATTCATTAAATTTAATAGTTCAATTTTTGAATCTAAAGACTTTGTTTCAATCGGATCTAAATCTTTATAAAATTTTTGATTAGTTTTTTTTATACTAGAATTGTATGTTCCACTTTTACTCTTAAGAGTAGATTTTAAATTCTCACTTGATTTTTTAAGTGACTCTTCTGAAATTTCATTAGAATGAGAATAAGCAATAACATCATCCGTAACTGCTCTAAATCCATACCCAGTGTCAGTACTGTAGTCTGAACTTTTGATTTTATTATCATCCAGAGTAACAGTTTCAAACTTTGTATCTTCTAAATATAATTCACCATCATCACATTTGTGTAATGTTTCTGAGATAATCTTGTCTGCAGTGTTTAAAGACAAGCTTGTATTTTTAAGTAAATCAGACATAAATAAATATTTTAATCTTATAATGTAATAAAGTTTTCTACAATTCGTAGTCCCATTTTGTCACTCTTTTCAGGATGAAATTGAGTTCCGAAAATATTTTCTTTTTCAATTGAACAAACAATTTTTGACGAATAATCAGTTGTTGCAGAAATTACATTTTTATCTTCTGGAATAAATTCATAACTATGCACAAAATACATATGGGAATTATTTTCTATATCTTTATAAATTTTACTATCTTTAACGATATTTATTTGATTCCAGCCTATGTGAGGAAGTTTGTATTTTCCATTTTCATTATTAATCTTAGATACTTTTCCTGAAATCCAACCTAAGCCTTTTGTTTCTGTTTCTTCGTACCCAACATCAGCAAACATTTGCAAACCAACACAAATTCCTAAAAGTGGTTTTTTATTATCAATTGCAAATTCATTAAGAGTATCAACTAAACCATTAATATTGTTTAAAGCATCTATACAACTTTTAAACGAACCTTGGCCTGGCAAAACAACTTTGTCACTAAATTTTATATTTTTTAAATTTGCGGTTACTTTAATATTAACTTTATCTTTAGCAACTTCCTTAAAAGAGTTTATTACAGAGCTAATATTGCCTGAGTTATAGTCAACAATTGTGACGTTCATTAATTTTATAAAGAACCTTTTGTTGAAGGAATTGTATTTTTATTCCTTGGATCCATTTCTAATGCAGCTCTTAGTGATCTTGCTAATCCTTTAAAGCAAGATTCAATTATATGGTGGCTGTTATCACCATAAATATTTTCAACATGCAAAGTGATTCCAGCAGCTTGCGAGAAGGCTTGAAACCATTCTTTGAATAATTCAGTATCCATCTCACCTAACTTTTCTACTTTTAATTTAACTTTCCAAATTAAATAAGGTCTATTTGAAACATCTATTGCAACTCTTGTTAATGTTTCATCCATTGGTATCATGGCATGAGCATATCTTTTTATTCCAACAAATTTTTTAGATGCTTTTTTTAAACATTCACCAATTGCAATACCAGTATCTTCTGTTGTGTGATGAAGATCAATATGCGTATCACCTTTAGCTTTAAGATTAATATCTATAGATGAATGCTTTGATAATTGCTCAAGCATATGATTTAAAAAACCTATTCCAGTTTCTATTTTATATTTACCTTTGCCATCAATATTCAAATCAACGTTGATATTGGTTTCTTTAGTTTTTCTAACAATTTTAGCTTTCCTCTTCATAATTTAAAAAAGGTATATATCTATTATTGAATTATGGCAATAATACCGGGTTTGGTCTTGAACTATTTAAATTAGTATCCATTTATAAGCTATGACAACGATTGTATTAGTAAGAAAAAATAATGATGTAGTAGTAGCTAGCGATGGGCAAGTTAGCATGGGAAATACAGTTATTAAAAAAACAGCAAATAAAGTCCGTAAAATTGAGAAAAGAAATGTGATCGCCGGTTTTGCTGGATCAACAGCAGATGCACTAACATTATTTGAAAGACTAGAGTCAAAGTTAGAAAAACATGCTGGAAACTTGACTAGAGCAGCTGTTGAATTAGCCAAAGATTGGAGAACAGATAAATATTTAAGAAGACTTGAGGCATTAATGGCAATCGGAGATAAAGAAAAAAGTTTTATAATTTCTGGAACTGGTGATGTATTAGAACCAGAAGGTGATGTAATTGGAATTGGATCTGGTGGAAATTATGCATTAGCTTCTGCAAAAGTATTAATGGATACAGATTTATCAGCAGAAGAAATAGCAAAAAAAGCAATTAAAGTAGCATCTGAAATATGTGTATTTACAAATGAAAACATAAGTGTTGAAAAAATTTAAATTATGAAAAAATCAAATGTAACTTCATTTCCAAAAGAAAAGGTTTCGAGTGAAAATAATGATGTACAAAATTCGCTTTCACCAAGAGAAATTGTATCTGAACTAGATAGATTTGTTGTTGGTCAGAATAAAGCAAAAAGAGCTGTTGCCATTGCACTTAGAAATAGATGGAGAAGACAGGCTCTTACAGGTGAAATGAAAGATGAAGTATTACCAAAAAATATACTTATGATTGGACCTACTGGAGTTGGTAAAACTGAAATTTCAAGAAGATTATCAAAATTAGCTGAAGCTCCATTTGTAAAAGTTGAAGCAACAAGATTTACTGAAGTTGGTTATGTTGGAAGAGACGTTGAACAAATTGTAAGGGATCTTTTAGAGATTGCAATCGCAATGGAAAAAGTAAAAAAAAGAAAAGAAGTACATGCACAAGCTCAAAAATTAGCTGAAGAAAGAGTTTTAGATGCTTTGGTAGGTAACAAAGCAAGTGTTGCTACTAGAGAAAGTTTTAGAAAAAGATTAAGAGATGGGGATCTTGATGATAATGAAATAGAAATTGCAATAACTGATACTGGCAGCCAAATGCCATCTTTTGAAATTCCTGGAATGCCTGGAGCAAATGTTGGAATGATTAATATTTCAGATATGTTGGGTAAATCGATGGGTAACAAACCTAAAAAGAAAAAAATGTCAGTTAAAGAATCTCATGAAATTTTAATTAATGAAGAGTCAGATAAATTAATTGAACAAGATAAAATTATTAAATCTGCAAAAAATTCGACTGAAAATAACGGAATAGTATTTTTGGATGAAATAGATAAAATTTCTGCAAGAACTGATAGAGTTGGAGGAGATGTTTCGCGAGAGGGAGTTCAAAGAGACTTGCTGCCATTAATTGAAGGAACAACAGTAAGCACTAAATATGGTCCAATTAAAACAGATCATATATTATTTATAGCATCTGGAGCTTTTCAATTAGCAAAACCATCGGATCTTTTACCTGAACTACAAGGAAGATTACCAATTAGAGTTGAATTAGATGCATTAAACAGTGAAGAATTTAAAAGAATTTTAAAAGAACCTGATAATAGCTTAATAAAACAATATAAAGCACTTTTAAAAACTGAAAATGTTGACTTAGAGTTTACTGAGGATGGAATAGATACGATTGCTAATATAGCAAATGAAGTAAATTCAACTGTTGAAAATATAGGTGCTAGAAGACTTCATACAATTATCGAAAGAGTGTTAGATGAAATAAGTTTTACAGCTACAGATAGAGCTGGAGAAAAAATAACGGTCGACTCCAAATATATTCAAGAAAATATTGGTGAACTAGTTAAAGATACTGATTTATCTAAGTTTATCTTATAATTTATACTCAAAATTTTGAGTTTCTTCATTAACCTGAACTTCTATCGCACCATTTCTTAAATGAAAATTTCTCGCCATTTCCGTAAGTGGTGACAACGTAACCAGTCTGTTTAGATGGTTTGATTTTTTTATCATTTTAAAAACTTCTTTAACAATTAATTTTCCTCCACCTTTTTTGTTTGACCAAACAGTATAGGCAATAGCAATTTTTCCTACATTTTGGTCTCTATTTGCGCTTTGTAAGAATGCATCTTTGCTTAAAAGATCTAACTCATTAACTGTTTTTGGAATTTTATTGGTAAATGCAAAACACATAACTGCATGTATTTCATCTTGAAACTTAACACCAAAAATTTTTCTTCCATAGCTTGTCCTAAATTCATTATCTAACTCTGGCCTAACAGGATCCTTTGAGGTTTCACATTCAGTCAACTCGATTAATTCGGCTCCCTTTACCCAGTCAAAAAAATTTTTAAAATTATCTTTTAAATTTTTTTTACTTTTTAGAAATCTAGCTTTTATATTTTGTGCAATTTCTTTATTCATTTATTTTTTAATACTATCTCAAAACTACCCTTTGAAGGGCTTTCAATAGCACTTTCATCAATTTTAAAAATTTTATCCATAAGTTCATTATTGTTTTTAATATAATTTGGAATTGAATATTTTAGTATGCTTAAATCTTTGGATTGATATGGATCATTTGTATTTTTGGATCTTAATCCTTTTCCTGTTATTATGTTTATTTTATTAACTTTCTTTTCGAAACAATCTAAAATAAATGTATATATTTTTTCATTTGCATTATCTAAAGTATATCCATGCAGATCTATTGACTTTTCTAAATTCATATTAAATTTTTCATTTTGATCATCATCCTTAACTTCAATTTTTTCAGGGTTTTTTAAAAAATTTTCCCAATCTCTTTTATCTTTATCTGAAAGTTTATCTGTCAATTATGCTTGGGTATCTATTAATAACCAGTTTGGATTGTTTGATCTGCTATCTTTAGAGAATTTCCAAACATCGTGTACTTTTTTTATTTTTTTAGGATCCCCAGATATGACCTTATTTTCTTTATCCTTTATACAAGATATAATTTCACTAACAAACTCAACGGTAACCTCTAGCATATTTTTATTTTGCTTATGATCTTTAATTTCTGCTGAATTAATTCCTACAAATGTAGTCTCAGATGAATAATTTTTTGATTTTCTTTCATCTAATGCTGAATTAAATTGTTCATAAACATTCAAATCTAATAGAGATTTAATATCTTTAAGTTTTCCATTAGAGAAATTTGTAACTATAGTTTCATATGCAATTTGTGCACCTTTCAGAAACTCTTTTTTTGCCTTTTCGTCAAAAGTTTCGAAATCTAAATTTTTTTTTACATTTGCTTCGTTTACATCAGCTGTTTCCTGATGAAAATTTGATTTAATCTCATCTTCAAAACCTGTTTTTTTTCCTAAAATTCCTCGCAATCTCAAGAATATAAAACCCGCAATCATTGCAAGTAATATTATATCTATGTATTCAAAACTATAATTCATGATATGATAATATTTACTATATTGAATAATTCAACCTGCTAATTACATAATAGACAAATGAACACAGTATTATTACTTATAATTGCTATCCCAGCCATTGAAATTTATCTTTTTATAAAAATTGGAACTCAAATTGGTGCATTTAATACAATTATCTTAATATTTTTGACAGCTATAATAGGGGTGGCTTATGCAAAACATGAGGGATTTAACACTTTAAAATCAGGAATTTCTGGATTGATGAAAAATGAAATCCCAATTTATGAAATAATTTCAGGTGCAACACTTGCATTTGCAGCAATACTTTTAATTTTACCAGGTTTTGCAACTGATGTTTTGGGTATTTTATTAGTTTTTCCTTTTACTAGAAAATTATTTATTAAATATTTTTCAAAGAATTATTACAGAAATAAAAAATCTAAAGAAGAAAAAAACTTTATTGAAGGTGAATACAAAGATATAGATGATGAAAAATGACTCTTAAACACCAAATTATTCTTAGTTATACAAAAGATTTATCTGTTGAGACACCTGATGCTGAATCATTAATTTCTGCAAGAGAAAATATTTCAAAATACTCTTTAAATTTAGATTTGAACTCAAAATTTTTAAAAAATAAGATGATAGAAGTTGAAACAAAACTAACTTACCAAGATAAAACTAAAAATAAGAAAAAAACTTATTTTGAGATGATTTACGCAACTGTAGTTAAAATAGATGAAGAAAATCCAAATAAGGAAGATGTAAAAAAATTTATTTTATGTGACTTACAAATTAAGATTTACCCTCAAATAGAAAAAATATTTTTGAATATATTAAAAATGTCAGGTTTTCCACATATACAATTAAATAGTAAGATCGATTTTAATAAACTCTATAACGAAAGAAAAATTTAGAAAAAATTTTTTTTAAAATTTTTTTTCATAAATTCCTTATGCTTTTTTAATTCATCTACTGATGGTGAAATTATTTTTTTTGAATAATCTATTGATTGGATATTTTGATTTGTTTGAATTTCATCGGATTTACTAAAGTTTAGTGTTGGTTCTTTTTGGCCAAGTAAATTTATGTATACTTTTGCCAATAATTCACAGTCTATAAGTGCTGTATGTTTTGCTCTCTTCGAATTATCTATTCTGAACCTTTTACACAAAGCATCAAGATTTATCGCCGAGCCTGGAAATTTATTTCGAGCTATATCGAGAGTATCTACAATATGTACTTTTGTTATCTTTTCTTTACCAGCAATTGAAAGTTCATTATTAATGTGCGCAATATCAAACTCTGCATTATGTATTATTATTTTTTTATCCTTAATAAAATTAAGAAAATCATCTGCAATCTCATAGAATTTTTTTTTATCAGATAAGAATTCATCTGAATATCCATGAACCTTAAAAGCTTCTTCAGAAACTTTTCTCTCTGGGTTTAAGTAAAAATGAAATATATTTTTAGTTGGTATAAGTTCATCTAATTCTATGCAACCTATCTCAACAATTCTATGTCCATCTTTCACAGAAAGGCCTGTTGTTTCAGTATCTAATACTACTTCTTTCATTTTAAATCTTTTCCTTTATAAACTTAATTTGTTTTTTAATAGTTAAAAATTTAAAATCGTTTTTAATAATATAATCGGATATTTTTTTTTTATAAGATAACTTTTTTTGTAATTTTCTTAAGTTTTCTAAAATTTTTTTATTATAATTTTTTCTTTTTTTAAGGCGTAAATTTATTTGTGATTTTTTAGTATCAACAAATATTAATATATCTTTTTTTCTGTTTAAATTATTTTCAATAAGCAATGGAATATCTAAAACTACCAATTTTTTTTTTCTATTTTTTATTAAAAAACTATTCATTTTTTTTCTAACTAATGGATGTACAACACTAACGATTTTTTTAAGATTATATTTGTTTGCTAAAATAGCTTTGGATAATTCAACTTTATTTATTGGATAAGATTTTATGTATTTAGGTAATTTATTTTTTAATTTTTTAAAGCAAGATTTATTTTCTTTATATATTTTAATTACTTCTTTATCTGCGTTAAATACTGGATATCCAAAATTTTTGGCAACAAAACTTTTACCAGATCCGATATCTCCTAAAATTCCAATTGCCTTATTCATTTAATAAATCTTCAAAAACATTAATTATTCCATTAAATTTATAACTTCATCATCAATTTCAGGCATTAATTTATTCCAGATTGTAAACGCCTGATGAGCTTGATAAATAAACATCATTTTTCCATTTTCTGTCCTATTACCAAATAATTTAGCTCTTTTTAAAAATATTGTTTCTCTAGGGTTATATATAACATCGTAAAAAAATTTATTTGGACCATTTGCTGAATAATCAAATTTTAAGGCATCTTCATTTTTTAATCCAATACTCGTAGCATTTATAATCATATCAAAATCTATTGTTTCTCCCCAATCAATTATTTCAATATCCTTAAATAAATTTTTCAAATTTTCGGCTTTTTTTTTTGTCCTATTTGTTAATATAATTTTTGAAGCTTTCATTTTTTTAAGCGAATAAATAATTGAAGGAGAAACACCGCCAGCACCCAATATAAATATTTTTTTATTGGAAACATCATATTTTGCATATTTGATTGCTAGTTCAAATCCAGCAATATCTGTGTTATGACCAATTGTGGTTCCATTTTGTAAATAAATTGTGTTGACCGATTGTGTTTCTTTTGCTTCGGGACTTAATTCATCTAAAAATGGAATTACTGCTTTTTTAAATGGAACAGTAACATTAATGCCATTTATTTTTTCTTCTTTGACTTCAGAAATAATATTTTTAAGATGATTTTCGTTAAGTTTTTTTTTATCGTAATTAGCTTCAATGTTATTTTTCTTCAGCCAATAATTATGAAGTTTTGGCGATAAAGAATGTTCAATAGGATTTCCTATTACTAGATATTTTTTCATAATGTATTTATGTATTCCTTAATTTTTTTAATTGGCAAACCCATTATTGTATCTTCATCTCCTTCAATTTTTGAGAATAGGGATCTTCCCTCACCTTCTATTTGATAAACATTATAGGCGTATAAAGCTTCATCGCTAATTTTATTTAAATATTTTTTAAGTTCTTCATCTGACATATTTTTCATAGTTAGTGCAGCCTTGTCAGTATAATTCCATATCATTGAACCATTTTTCGATATACAAACTGAACTTATCAGATGATGTTTTTTACCATTTAGTTTTTTTAAGATATTTAATGCTTCATTCCTATCTGAGGGTTTAGAAATTATTTCACCATCCAAATCAATAACGCTGTCAGCACCAAGAATAATTTCGCCATTTTTTTTTTGACTAACCTTATTTGCTTTTAATTCTGCTAGATTTTTTGAAATGATTTCTGGGTTAGCCCCTTCTTTTAAAAGACTTTTTTTAACTGAATCCTCATCAACATTTGATGGTTCTACAACACAAGAAATATTGTTTTTATTTAATATTTCTTTTCTTACTTTGCTTTTTGAAGCTAAAATTAAATTAAACATTCTTCTTATTTTTTATTTCATAAATTTTTATTATTGATGCAGCTGTCTCCTCTACAGACTTTCTTGTAACGTCTATTGAAGGCCAATTATTTATTCTAAAAGTTTTTTTTGAGTTTTCTAATTCTTTCTTTATTTGATTAATATTTACGTACTCTGATTTATTTTTTTCTTTAAGAGATGTTAGCCTATTTTTCCTTATTTCGAAAAGTCTATCTGCTTCGGTTGTTAAACCAACAACACAAGGTTTAAATTTAAGGTTTTTCATTTTATCAGGAAGTGATTTTTCATTTACAAGTGGTATATTTGAAGTCTTAAAACCTCGGTTGGCTAAATAAATAGATGTTGGTGTTTTACTCGTTCTGCTTACACCTAAAATAATTATATCTGATTTTTCAATATCACTAATATTATTTCCATCATCATGATTCATTGTAAACTGAATTGCCTCTATTCTTTCATAATATTCTTTATTTAAAGCGTGTTGCCCACTTGGTTCATGTGAAGCTTTTTGATTTAGTAATTTTGAAAAATTTAATATCAATTCACCCAAAACTCCAAAGCAAGGAATTTTTTTTTTATTTGATTCTTCTGTAAGAAATTTAGCTAATTTACTATTAACAATTGTATACAGTATTATAGAATTTTTACTTTTATAAGCATTTTCAATAATTTTTTTTATCTGGGTTTCCGTTCTAATAAACGAGAATTGATTGACTCTGTAATCAAAACTTCCAAATTGAGCTTTTAACGCTAAAAAAATTCTATCTAAAGTCTCTCCGGTTGAATCCGATATAAGATAAATATTATGTGAATTTTTCATGTATAAATTATTTATAAAATATCAGTAAAATAACAAAAATATAGGTTTCTATTTAATGATTAAAGTTTTGATTAAATTTAACTTAAAATTAACAAATAATAAATTGTGAATATCTTTTAATAATTTATTAAGATTCTTTAACTTTATATATTTTTGTTGAAAAATAATGATTTTAGATAGTTAAATTGTTAATTAATTCTTAATAAACTGTGATAATTCGATAATTTACGTTATTCACATTTCATAATACTAATATAACCAAATATTAATCTATTTATTATATGACACCAATCAAGAACTGTATTGTTAACGAAGATACAACCAAAAATCCTATATGGCTAATGAGACAAGCAGGGAGGTACTTACCAGAATTTAGAGAAATTAGGAAAGAGAACCAAGATTTTATAAAATTATGTTTAAACAGTAATCTGGCTTCTGAGATAACTCTACAACCTATAAAAAGATTTGGATTTGATGGTGCTGTTATATTTTCAGATATTTTAATGTTGCCATACGGACTTGGGCAAAAAGTAGAATTTAAAAAAGATTTTGGTCCCAAACTGGGAGAAATAGATTTAGAGAATATTGAAAGTCTAGATGAAATTAATTTTACTAAAAAGGTTCATAAAGTATACGAGGCCATCTCTAAAACATCGATTGATTCAATAATGAATAATAAAGATATGATCGGTTTTGTTGGGGCTCCATGGACTATACTGGTATATATGATAAATAAATCATCACCAAAAAAAGGTTTATCAGATAAGTTTTATAAAGATAAAATTTTAATATCTAGATTATTAGTAATAATTGAAAAGTTTTTAAAACTTCATATAAAAAACCAGGTTGAAGCAGGAGCTAAAGTAATTCAAATTTTTGATAGTTGGGCTGGATTGTTAGAAGATAAACTTTCTGAATATATCTACAACCCCACATTTAACATTGTTGAATACGTAAAAAAACTAGGAGTGCCAGTAATTTGTTTTCCAAGAGGGATTAAAGATTACAAAAACTTTTGTCAGATAGTAAAACCTGACGCTGTTAATATAGATTATGGTGTTGACCCAAAAAAAATAGTCAAAGAAATAAAAATACCTGTGCAAGGTGGGCTTGATCCGCAAATATTATTAACTAACAAAGAAAAACTTAAACAGGAAGTTGAAAAGTATCTAAATATTTTTAAAGATCATCCATACATTTTTAACTTAGGACATGGAATACTACCTGAGACAAAAATTGAAATGGTAGAAGATTTAATTAAAATTGTGAGAAACTTTAAATGAAGCCAGAGCACCCAAAAGTTAATTATGGCAAAACTGGTGTTTTAATTGTTAATCTTGGTACCCCAGACTCTACTAGTTGGTTAGATATAAGAAAATATTTAAGAGAATTTCTATCAGACAGAAGAGTTATCGAGGTAAATCCTATTATTTGGCAGATAATACTTAACTTATTTATACTAAATTTTAGACCTTCAAAAACTGCTAAAGCTTACAAAGAAATATGGATGAAAGATAAAAATATGTCACCACTCAGGCATTTTACGGAGGTCCAAGCAGAAAAATTATCTAAACAAATTGGTAATGAAAAATTAATTGTTGATTTTGCTATGAGATATGGAAACCCAAGTATTAAAAGCAAAATTCATGGGCTTCAAAACAAAGGTTGTGAAAATTTAATTATTTTACCTCTTTATCCACAATATGCTGCAGCAACAACAGCAACAGTTTGTGACGAAGTGTATAGAACTTTGATGAAAATGAGATGGCAGCCAAATTTAAAAATAATTCCACATTATGAATCAGAACCACTTTATATAGAAGCACTGAAAAATAGTATTTTAAAGAAAATTGAAGAAATTAATTGGAAACCAGATTTAATAATTGCCTCATATCATGGAATACCTAAAAAGTATTTTGACAAAGGTGATCCATATCATTGCTACTGTCATAAAACTACTAGACTTATTTCTGAAAAATATTCTGATATTGAAATTAAAACTACATTTCAGTCAAGATTTGGTCCTCAAGAATGGTTACAGCCTTACACCGATAAAACTTTTGAGACCCTGCCCAAAGAAGGTAAGAAAAATATTTTAGTTATTTGCCCAGGATTTTCATCTGATTGTGTAGAAACTTTGGAGGAAATATGTATTCAGGGGAAAGAAAGTTTTATCCAATCAGGAGGGGAAAATTTTGAGATGGTACCATGTTTAAATGACAACGATGATCATATAGCTTTATTCAAACATCTTATTTTAAACAATACATAATATATGAGCGGATATCTTTTATTTAAATCTCTTCATTTAATCGCAGTAATTTCTTGGATGGCAGGACTTTTATATTTGCCAAGAATATTTGTTTATCATGTTGAGAATTTCGAAAAAAGTCAAGCTACCGAAATCTTTGAGACCATGGAGAGAAAATTATATAATTACATAATGCGTCCAGCTATGATTTTATCATGGCTTTTCGGTATTATATTGATTTGGATAAACGGTTTAGAGAGCTTTGGTTATTTGTGGTTACAGCTTAAAATTCTTTTCGTAATAATTTTGACGATTTATCATGAATATCTTGGGAAATGTATGAGATTGTTAAAATCAAAAGAAAATACAAAAACAGCTAAATTTTATAGAATAATCAACGAAATTCCAACAATTTTGCTTATTTTAATAGTTTTTATTGTTATATTTAAACCCTTATAGGCTTGAATTTTGTTAATCAGTATATATATTTAAGACATCTAACAAAGTAAAATCCCCAAACATGAATATACAAGAATTAAAAGAAAAAAGCTCTGAAAAGTTAATTACAGAAGCAGAAAAATTAGGAATCGAAAACGCAAGCACTTTAAGAAGGCAAGAAATCTACTTTGCAATTTTAAAAAAATTAGCAGAAAAAGGAGAAGAAATAACTGGCGGTGGTGTTTTGCAACTTCTTCAGGATGGATTTGGTTTTTTAAGGGCTATGGAGTCAAACTATTTGCCAGGTGCGGATGATATTTATGTTAGTCCTAGTCAAATTAGAAGATTCGGTTTAAGAACCGGTGATACTGTAGAAGGTCCTATAAGATCACCAAAAGAAGGGGAAAGATATTTTGCACTATTACAGGTTAGTAAAATAAATTTTGAGGAACCAGATAAATTTAAACATAAGATTGCATTTGACAACCTAACTCCACTTTATCCGAATAAGCAATTTGTAATGGAGGTAGAGTCAAACAAAGTTGAAAAAAAACCAGATTTAACCCCAAGATTAATAGACCTTGTGAGTCCAATTGGAAAAGGTCAAAGATCATTAATTATTTCGCCTCCCAAAGCAGGCAAAACAATGATTTTACAAAGTATTGCAAACTCGATTTCAGCAAATCACCCAGAGTGTTATTTAATGGTTTTATTGATTGATGAGAGACCCGAAGAAGTAACAGATATGCAAAGGACTGTTAAAGGAGAAGTTATAAGCTCTACTTTTGATGAACCAGCACAAAGACATGTTGCAGTCGCAGAAATGGTAATTGAAAAAGCAAAAAGATTAACCGAACATAAAAAAGATGTTGTAATATTGCTTGATTCTATAACAAGATTAGGAAGAGCTTACAACGCAGTGGTTCCAAGCTCAGGTAAAGTTTTAACTGGAGGTGTAGATGCAAATGCACTTCAAAGACCCAAAAGATTTTTTGGTGCAGCTAGAAATATTGAGGAAGGAGGATCATTAACCATTATAGCCACTGCTTTAATTGACACTGGCAGTAGAATGGACGAAGTAATCTTTGAAGAGTTTAAAGGAACAGGTAATAGCGAAACAATATTGGATAGAAAAATATCAGAAAAAAGAATTTACCCAGCAATTGATATAACTAAATCCGGAACAAGAAGAGAAGAATTATTATTCGATAAAAATGATTTGCAAAAAATGAATGTTTTGAGAAGGATAATTGCCCCAATGGGCTCAATGGATGCAATTGAGTTTATAAATTCAAAATTAAAAAGTACAAAAAATAATGCCGAATTTTTTAATTCGATGAACAAACCATCTTAGATTAAATATATCCCAATTCCTCCATCTCGCTAAAAAATTCTTTTTTTAATTCATTTGCCAAGTCCGGATTTAATTGTGTTTTCCAGTCATTAGAAGGTCCAGAATTAAAAAAATTAATTTTTTCTTTGGTTTGCAAATGTTCTAGGCTCTCTTTAAATTTACCTTCTTTTTCCTTTTTTTGTAAGTTTTCAAAAGTTGAGAGTTTTAAAATCTTATCTAAATCTTTATCTTTCAAATCTAATTGAAAAAATTTTTTTAAATAATTATAAATTTTTTTTATTTCATTTTTTGGATTTTTTAATAAATCTTCATACTTTATCAGTAAATAATTGTTTGGAAAATTTTTCCATGATAAATAATGCATCTTCCATGATGAAACAAAAGTTGGTAAAACAGCTGTTTCGCCATATACCCAATTGTCTTTTGCTAGAATAAATTTTTTAGCAGCATATATATCTTGTAATGAAAAATGATTCTTTAATGATGAAACAATGCTTCTCGGATCCCTTACAATATGAATAACCCCAGCAGTATTGTCTGTGTTTGTAAAGCTGTATTTACCAAAACTTCCTAATAAATTATGTGTTTTAAATATTTTTATTTTTTTTTCTAAATTTAATTTATCTTGAGAATTTACCCAATTTTGAATGATTTCACCTGGATTTTTTATATCTTTAACTAAGTCAGAAAAATGTTTTATATTTGGATAGCTTTCAATTTGGTCTGTTAGAGCAAATGGATTGTTAGGATCTATTTCTTTAAATTTTATAATGCTACTGATTAAAATTCTTACCCATGTATTTCCACTTTTAGGATATGAAGCTAACCAGATGATCATTTTATAGATAACCCAGCTCTCTCATTTCAGGTTCAAATTTTTTTTTTATATCATCAATAATTTTTTTATCTAAAATATTTTTCCAATCATTTTTTGGTCCAAGATAAAAAAATTTATTTCTTTCGCCTGTTTTCTCATTTGTAGAAGCCTCAGAAAATCCATATTTTTCTTCCATTTCTTTCAATCTAGTAAAGGAACTATTTTTTATTGCTTTATCTACTTGGCTTTCTTTAAATTTTGTATTTAATAATTTCTCTAAATGATCAGAGATTCTTTTAAACTCAACACTTGGGTTATTTATTAAATTTTCGTATTTTACTAATAATTTATTTTTTTTAAATTTTTTCCATGACAAATAATGAGTTTTCCAGTTTCCAATTAATTGAATTAATTGAAAATCATCTGAAGTTTTTCTGTCGAAGCCTTTTAATTTACTGCTATCTAATGACATGTTTTTATTACTTATAAATTTTAATGCATCCTGATAACTACTTATACTCATATGGTTTTTTAACGAAGTGATCACATTTCTTGGATCTCTTACAATATAAATTGTGCCAAGAGTATTTTCTAAATTTGTAAAACAATTTTTACCAAAACAACACAAGGCATTATGAGTTTTTAAAAATCTTAATTGTTTGTCAGATATTAATTTTGATTGTGCGGCTATCCAATTCTTTTTTATTTCTTCTAAGTTATAAGGATCTTCGATTAGTTCTTTAAATTGGTATCTAGTTGGAAAGGTTGCTATAGCTTTTAGGTGATTAAGGTTCATATTGTCTTTATTGTCTACTAAAAGAGATATAATAAAATACCTTACCCACGTATTTCCACTTTTAGGATATGAAGCTAACCAAATAATCATTTATAAATAGCCTAACTCATTCATTTCATTATTGAATTGTATTTCAATTTTATTAATACTTTTTTTTTTTAGTATTTTTTTCCAGTTATTTTGTGGACCTAAATTAAAAAAAGTTTTCTTTTCACCGGTTATTTCATTTATAGAATTTTCATTAAATTTACCTAAATTTTCTAGTTCTTTAAAATTTTCAAAGGATGTATTCCTTTCAATTTCTTCAATTAATTTATCAGAGATTTTATATTCAAAATAATTTGATAAATAGTTCATTATTTTTAAAATTTCTTTTTTGACATCTGAAACCAAATCTTCATATTTAATTAACAAATTATTTTTAGGAAATTTTTTCCAAGAATTATAATGGTTACCCCATGAGGAGAGTAACTGTGGGACTTCATTATTTGTGAAACCTGTCCAATTATAATTATCACAAATCATTTCGACACTTTCTTCTTCAGTAGTAAGTGAAAAATGATTTTTAATAGAAGTTACAATATTACGAGGATCTCTCACTATATGAATAACTCCCAATGTATTTTCTAAATTTGTAAAAGGATAATCCCACTTATCTAAATTAACATTACAAAGCATATTATGTGTTTTTAAAATATTTGTTTTATTATTTTTATTTATATTTTCTTGAGTTTTTTTCCAATATTTTACTGTAAAATCTATCACCTCTTTTTTTTGTTCTTTTGTAAAACCACCCGAATTTGAAATTTGGGGCAATCCAACCATGTCAGTTTTAGATGGGTATCTTTTTATTCTTGATAAATTATCAAAAACTTCATTTTTTGATTTTATATCATTGAATATTATTTGATTAATGATTGTTCTAACCCACGTATTTCCACTTTTAGGATAAGATGCTAACCAAATAATCATAAAAAAATATATAATAAAATATAATACTAGTTATATTTGATATTATGACAATCTATGCATTATCTTCTGGATCAGGAATTTCTGGTATAGCTGTAATTAGAATATCTGGCCCAGAAACTAGAGAAATTATTACAAAAATGACGTCAGGCTCTTTTCCAAAGGCAAAGCAAGCGACTCTCAAAAAAATCAGTAAAATTGAAACAAAAGAGGTTATTGATGAAGGGATTGTTATATGGTTTCCTGGACCTGAGAGCTACACAGGTGAAGATATGGCTGAATTCCATGTTCATGGTAGCGTAGCTGTGATTGAAGCTATTCATACATCAGTTTCAAAAATTGCAAACTGTAGACTAGCAGAACCTGGCGAATTCACAAAGCTTGCTTTTCAAAATGGAAAAATAAATTTATTAAAAGCCGAAAGTATCTCAGATTTAATTTCTGCAGAGACCGAAATGCAAAGACATCAGGCAATCGAAATAATGTCTGGAAGGAGCTCAAAAAAGTTCAATGAATTAAGAGAAAGACTATTAAATATTTTATCAAACATTGAGGCTAAAATAGATTTTCCTGACGAAGATCTTCCAGAAGATATAATTAAAAATGTTAAGATTGAATCTAATAAAATTAAAGAAGAAATAAAAAAAATATTAAATGATCAAAAAGTTGGAGAACTTATAAGGGAAGGTTTTAAGATTGCTATTGTTGGTCCTTCTAATGCAGGTAAATCATCGTTATTAAATTTTCTTTCTAATAGAGATGTTGCCATTGTTTCAGAAATTGCTGGTACAACAAGGGATGTTATAGAAGTTCATTTAAATTTAGACGGTTACCCGGTAATCATTTCAGACACTGCAGGTATAAGAGATTCAAAAGATGAAATAGAAAAAAAAGGAATAAAATTAGCCTTAAAAAAAGCAGAAAATTCGGATCTAAACATAATATTAATCGAGCCAAATAGTGTTGAATTTACTGGTTTTTTGAATGATTTGATTAATGAAAAAGGATTAATAGTTGTCAACAAATCTGATCTTGGGATTGAGAAAATAGATCAAAAAATAAAAAAATATAATCCAATATATTTATCTATTAAAGAAGAAAAAAATTTGGATATTCTATTAAGTGCAATCAAAGAAAAATTAAAAAAAAAATTTATTAGATCAGATTATATTTTAATTACTAGAGATAGACATAGGCAAAATCTTGAACAATGTATAATTCATTTAAACAATTTTGAGAAAAAAAATTCAATAGAAGATTTTGATAAGGCAGCGGAGGATTTAAGAATGGCCACAAGGCATCTAGGAACTATAGTAGGTAAAGTTGATGTTGAGGAGATTTTAGGGTCAATTTTCAACGATTTTTGTATTGGTAAATAAGTATTAAATCACTTCATTTTAGTCACTTTTAAACTGTTTTCTTGTAAAAAATTAGATCAATAATAAATTACAATTATGAAAAATGATTTATCATTTGATGTAGTTGTAATTGGTGGTGGACATGCTGGATGTGAAGCTGCAGCTGCTTCAGCAAGATTGGGTGTTAATACAGCATTATTTACTCATAACTTTGAAACAATAGGAGAAATGTCTTGTAATCCAGCTATAGGTGGCTTGGGTAAAGGCCATCTTGTTAGAGAAATAGATGCACTAGATGGGGTTATGGGAGATGTCGCAGATAAATCAGGAATTCAATTTAGATTACTAAATAGAAGTAGAGGACCAGCGGTCCGAGGACCAAGAACACAAAGTGATAGATCGTTATATAAAAAATATATGCAAGAAAAACTTGTAAACTATTGTAATTTAAGCATATTTTCAGACCCTGTAATCAGATTTATATTTAAAAAAAATGATATAAAAGGATTTATTACTCAATCGGGTAAAGAAATTGAATCTTCAAAGATAATCCTAACAACAGGAACTTTTTTGAATGGTTTGATACATATAGGTGAAAAAAAAACTCCTGCAGGAAGATATAATGAAAAACCTTCGACAGGTTTAAGTGAACAATTAAAAAAATATAATTTTAAAATTGGTAGATTGAAAACAGGCACACCTCCAAGATTAGATTCAAGCACGATTAATTTTGAAATTTTAGAAGAACAACACGCAGATGAAGATCCATATTTTTTTTCTTTCTTAACAAGAAAAAATATTAATAAACAAATTTCATGCAGGATGACTTATACAAACGAAGCAGTTCATAAAATAATTTCTAAAAATATAAAACGCAGCGCTATGTATTCAGGAAGTATTCAAGGTGTTGGTCCTAGATATTGTCCTTCCATCGAAGATAAAATTGTGAAGTTTGCTGATAAACAAAAGCATCAAATATTTTTAGAACCTGAAGGTTTAAATGACAACACAATATACCCAAATGGTATCTCGACTTCACTCCCTGAAGATGTGCAGCATGAAATATGTAGTAAAATCAATGGTTTAGAAAACGTTAAGATATTAAGACCAGGATATGCTATTGAATACGATTTTGTAGACCCAAGGGAGCTATTTTTAACCCTTGAAACTAAAAAAATTAAAAATTTATATCTTGCAGGTCAAATTAATGGAACAACAGGTTATGAAGAGGCTGCAGCCCAGGGACTTATTGCTGGTATCAATGCAGCTCTTTCTATCAAAGGAAAAGAGCCATTTATTCTAGATAGATCTGAAGCATATATTGGAGTTATGATAGATGATCTTATAACAAAGGGTGTTGCAGAGCCTTACAGAATGTTTACTTCAAGAGCTGAATATAGATTATCACTAAGATCTGACAATGCTGATATAAGGCTTACCCAGAAAGGTATTGATATAGGTTTAGTTCTAGGTGAAAGAAAAAATATATTTTTTGAGAAAAATAAATATTTAAAAATGACTTTATCTAAAATGGAAAATTTGAGGATATCACCATCTAAAGTCGCTAATTTCGGAGTAAAAATTGCTAAAGATGGAGTAAAAAGGAGTGCTATTCAAATTCTAACTCAGAAATCAGTAAATATGAGTAAAATTAGAGAAATATGGCCTGAAATTAAGTTTGTTTCACGTGAAATTGATGATCAAATTGAGATAAACTCACATTATAAAGGTTACTTAAACAAGCAAAATGCAGATATAATAGCCTTTAAAAAGGATGAAAATCTCATAATTCCTGATAATTTAGATTATGACCAGTTTTCAGGTCTATCAAATGAGGTTAAATTTAAATTTAAGCAAATTAAGCCAAAAACAATGGGTCAAGCTTTAAGAATTGATGGAATTACCCCTGCTGCTGTATATATTTTGTTGTCTCATCTTAAAAGAAAGTCTATTAAGCATATAGCTTGATTGATTCTATTTTTATAAAAAATAATGCTATTAACATCTCCGATGTTTCACGTGAAACATTAAAAGAGCTAGATGATTATGGTAATTCTATAATACTAAAGAATAAAGACATAAATTTAATAAGTTCTAGCACTGAAAAATCAATAAATTCAAGGCATATTATAGATAGTGCACAAACCATTGATTTTATTGATAATATAGGAATAAATACGTGTACTGACCTAGGATCCGGTGCAGGTCTACCAGGTATAGTTTTAGCAATTTTGATGAAACATAAAAAACCTCAATTTAAGGTTATTTTTTATGAAAAGAGCTACCATAAGAGTAAGTTTCTAGTTGATATGTCAAAAAAATTTAATTTGAATACTAAAGTTTATCAAAAAAATATTTTTAAAGAAAAAAATTTAAGTACAGATGTAATTATTGCTCGTGCATTTAAACCTTTGCCAATTATTTTTGATATTGCAAAAAAAAATTTTAAAAAATTTAAGTTTATAATTTTATTTTTGGGTAAGAGTGGGAATAAAATATTGAAAGAGACACTTAAGTATTGGGAATTTGATTACGAAGAAAAAAAAAGTTTAACAAATTCTGAGTCAATTATAATTAAAATATCAAATTTAAAAAAAAAAAATGGATAAAAAAATTATTTCAATCATTAATCAGAAAGGAGGAGTGGGGAAGACAACTACAGTAATAAATCTTGCAGCTGGATTGTCTATGAAAGGAAAAAAAATTTTAGTAATCGATCTGGATCCACAAGGTAATGCTACAACAGGCCTAGGATTGTCTAACACAGCAAGTTCTGAAACGACAATTTATAGTGTGCTTAATGGAAATAAGAAAATCACAGAGGTAATTCAGCAGACAAGATTTGAGAATTTGAATTTGGTGACTTCAAATGTAGATTTGTCAGGCCTTGAAGTTGAGACGGCTGGTGATAGCCGAAGAGCGTTTAAACTAAAAGATGAATTAACCTCTATTTTAAATGATTCTAGAGCACCTTATGATTATATCCTTATAGATTGCCCTCCATCACTAAGTCTTCTAACTATAATGGCTTTAGTAGCCTCAGACGCTCTAGTGGTTCCATTACAAACAGAATTCTTCGCTCTTGAGGGACTTACTCAACTCATGAAAACTATTGAGAGAATAAAAAATAATCTAAATCCAGATTTATCAATAAGAGGGATCTTGTTAACCATGTATGATAAACGAAATAAGTTGTCAGGTGAGGTTGAAAAGGAAGCAAGAAATTATTTCAAAGAAAAAGTCTACCAATCAGTTGTACCCAGAAACGTGAGATTGTCAGAAGCACCTTCGCATGGTGTCCCAGTTTTAATATATGATAAAACTTGTCCTGGTAGTAAATCATATTTTAATTTTGCAGAAGAATTTTTAAATCAAGATAAGCTAGTGGAGAGTGCAGCATGATAAATCCCTTTAAAACAAAGAAAGGTCTAGGAAGAGGTCTTTCTTCTCTTATAGGAGATAGTGAAGTTAAAGAAAATAGAACTTTAATTTCTATTAGTTCTATAATTAGAAATAAATACCAACCAAGAAAAGTTTTTGAAAAAGAAAGTTTAGAAGAATTAACTAATTCAATTAAAGAGAGAGGAATCATCCAACCAATCATTGTTAGAAAATCAGAAAATATAATTGATAAATTTGAAATAATAGCAGGAGAAAGAAGATGGCAAGCAGCACAAAAAGCAGGACTGCATAAAGTACCAGCAGTAGTTATAGAGGCCGATAACTTAAAATCCCTTGAATTTGCTATAGTTGAGAATGTTCAAAGAAAAGATTTAAACCCTATAGAGGAAGCCGAAGGGTATAAAAGATTAATCGATGAATTTAGCTACGATCAAGAAAAGGTAGCAAAATTTATTGGAAAAAGTAGAGCTCATGTATCTAATTGTTTGAGATTATTAAGCCTACCTAGAAAAATAATTGAACACATTACCAATGAGAAAATATCCCAAGGTCATGCTAAAATTTTAGTTGGAGTAGAAAATGCAGAGTTATTAGCTGAAAAAATAATATCAAAAAAATTATCAGTAAGACAAGCAGAAGCTCTAGTAAGATTTACCAAAACAATTAAATCAACTTTTAAAAAAAATAAAGATTCAAACATACAAGATATAGAAAATCAGCTTATGGAAAAAATTGGCATGAGAGTTTATATAAATAATAATAAAAATAACTCAGGCACATTAACTTTTAAATATAAAGGTTTAGATCAAATGGAAAGGTTAATTCAAGTTATCAAAAATAATTATTAATAATTGCTTACAAAATCAGAAACAAAATTAACTGAATTATTTGAATTTTTTTTGATTAAAATTTCAAGATCGTTTATTCTATAAATGATATTTTTTATTTCATTTCTTGACCACGATTGAATCTGTTTTTTTACAAGATCCTTTTCTTTCCAAAATATAGGTGGTTTAAATGATGATATAGTTAAATCAATATTTCCTATTTTATTCTCGCTTTCCTTAAGTTTAAGTAATCTTTTTGACCTGTTTAATATTGTTCTTAAAATCAAAATACACTCATCATTTGCAAAATTATTTTCATTTAATATTTTTGAAACTTGCCTCTTATTTTTTGCTAAGTAATTTTCAACAAGCTCAAAAACACTGTAATTTTCTGATAAATTTGTCAATTTTAATACATCATCTAGACTAATATTTTTTTTGGTTATTGATAGGATTTCAATTTTATTTAATTCATTAAAAAGATTTGCTCTATCTCCTCTAGATCTTCCAACTAACAAATTAATTATTTCTTGTGAAACTTTTATGTTTTTTTTTCTAAAAAAAGTGTGAGCTAATGAACTCAAATTTTTTTCGTTATCTTCATAAAATGGAATGCAAGTGAGATTTTTTTCTTTTTCAAATAAAGCTCTTAACTTTGATTTTTTTTCTAAATTATCAGAATTAATAATAATTTTTATATTTTCAACGTTTCTTTCTAAAATTTCATTAACTAATTTAATAATTTTTTCACTTGCTCTAGAAACTATTATCAATTTATTATCTTCAAAAAGAGATTTATTTATTATACTAGATATGAATTCCTCATAATTATTTAGTATCTCACTCTCATCTAATCTACAAACTTGACCATTAAAAACTTTTACAAATAACTCTTTAATTACTTGGTTTTTATGACCTTGGTTAGAACCGTAAAGAAGAATAAGATTATTTTTTGTTAATTTTATTTTGTCTAATTCAAATGATTTAATTATCATTCACTTACTTTAGAAATAGAAAGTATAATATTATCTGATATTTCTGAAATTAAATTATCTATAATAGTTTTTTCATAATTTTCTAACTCAAATTTGTCTGTAATATTGTTGTATGTAGTTTTTTTATCAATTTTATTTTTAATTAAAATCTTTCCATCTTTTTTAACAACATAATTTACATTAATTTTTATCTCAAATATAGAAGGATCACCCTTTGAATCTTTTGATATTATTAATTTTTCTTTATTTGAGGTTAAGCTTAAATTATATTCTTTTTCATTTTTCTTTAATTGTTTAAAGCTATTAATAATTAGTGAGTTTATTTTTTGGTCTCCTTTTATATTATTTACATTTATTGAAAACTGATAATTTTGATTATTTAAAACTGCTTCATAACCACAATTAGTTAAAAAAAATAAAGATAAAATCAGTATATAATTTGATATTTTATTCATTAATTAAAATATTTAATAATCTGTTTTTAACAAAAATAACTTTTTTAATTGATTTATTATTTAAATATTTATCCAACAAATTGTCATTTTTAGCAATATTTAAAATTTTATCTTGCTCGATATCTATTTGCGCATTTATTACAGTCCTTTTTTTTCCATTTACTTGAATAACATAATCTATGTTTTCATTTTTTAGATATTTATGATTTACTGACGGCCAAGCTAAATTTTGGTTAGCACCAATATCATACAAACATTCACTCGTCAGATGAGGAATAATAGGTGAAAATACTGTTAGAATTTTTTTATAGTTATCTAATAAATCTTTAGAATTGATATCCTTTTCAATATGTTTGATTAAAAAATTATATGTCTCATACATATTAGCAATAATAACATTATAACTAAAACTCTCTAAATTATTAGTAATTTTATAAATTAATTGATTAGTAAATTTATTTAATTCTAAATTATCAGCTGTATTATTTTTTTCTTCAGATATTTTATTTTTTATCTTTAAATGAAGCATCCATAATTTTTGAACAAATTTATAAGATGATACCATTCCTTGTTCAGACCATTGAACATCTTTTTCTGGTGGACTATCAGAAAGAATAAATAATCTTACTGAATCGGCACCATAATCATTAATTATGTTTTCAGGATCTATTACATTTTTTTTTGATTTTGACATTGACTCTGATGGTCCAACAATGATTTTAGAATTTTTGTCATTCTTTTTGTAATATTTCTTATCAATTATTTCTATTTCCTCTGGGCTTATCCAATTATTATTTTGATCTTTATAAGTTTCGTGACAAACCATCCCTTGAGTAAATAAACCATCAAATGGCTCTTTAATGTTAAATTTGTCATTTTTATAATCGATAGATCTCATAAAAAATCTTGAGTATAATAAATGTAATATTGCATGTTCCACCCCGCCAATATATTGATCGACTGGCATCCAATATTTAATCTCATCAGGATTAAATCCATAATCATTATTTCTGGGAGAACAAAACCTTAAGAAATACCAAGATGAATCAACGAATGTGTCCAAAGTATCTGTTTCTCGTGTAAAATTTTTTCCATTAATTTTTATATTTTTCCATTTTTTGTCGCTATCTAAGGGGTTTCCTTTAGTATTTAACTTAATATTACTAGGTAATTTTACTGGGAGATCCTTTTTTGCAATAGTTAATATTTCACCTTTTTCGTCGTAAGCGATTGGAATGGGACAGCCCCAGTACCTTTGTCTCGATACACCCCAATCTTTTAAACGAAAATTAATTTTTCGAGTTCCTATTTTGTCTTTTTCTAATATTTCAATTGTTTTAATAATTGACTCTTCAGGAGCTTTTAGCCCATTTAACATATCAGAATTAATTATAACGCCTGAACCAGTATAAGCTTCTTTGTCTACCTCAAAATTATCAACATCATTTGGTTTAACTACTGTTTTGATAGAAAGATTATATTTTTTTGCAAAATCAAAGTCTCTTTGATCATGTGCCGGACAGCCAAAAACTGCTCCAAATCCGTAATCCATCAAAACAAAATTTGCAAAGTAAACTGGCACTTTCTCTTTTTGATTTAATGGATTGATTGCAAACAAATTTGTTTTAAAACCAATTTTTTCAGCTATTGCTAACGATTCTTCTGTAGTACCAGTCTTCGAGCACTCTTCCTTAAATTCTTGAAATTCCTTATTATTTTCAAAATTTTTAGCCACTGGATGATCAGGCGAAAGTGCCATAAAAGAAAATCCAAAAAGTGTATCTGGTCTAGTAGTAAAGCATCTTATTTTATCGATTGATGGGTTACCTTCAATTTTAAAATCTATTTCACAACCAAAAGACTTACCAATCCAGTTTTTTTGCATAATTTTTACCTTATTTGGCCAGTTTTTGAGATCATCTAAACCTGCTAAGAGTTCGTCAGCAAATTTAGAAATATTGAAAAACCATTGATTTAGTTTTTTTCTTTCAACTATTGCCCCTGATCTCCATCCTTTTCCATCAATCACCTGTTCATTAGCTAAAACTGTTTCATCTAAAGGATCCCAATTTACAAAATTTTCTTTTCTATAAACTAATCCCTTTTCAAAGAGTTCTAAGAAAAATAATTGTTGATGTTTATAATATTCTTCTGAACAAGTAGATATTTCTCTATCCCAGTCAATTGATAAACCTAGTTTTTTTAGTTGACTTTTCATTACTGAAATATTTTTTTCAGTCCATTCTTTAGGATCAAGATTATTTTCTTTTGCAGCATTTTCTGCTGGAAGCCCAAATGAATCCCAACCCATTGGGTGTAAAACATTGAAACCGTTTATAATTTTATAACGAGATAAAACGTCTCCTATAGTATAGTTTCTAACATGTCCCATATGAATTTTTCCTGAAGGATATGGAAACATTTCTAAACAATAAAACTTTTTTTTATTTTTATCTACCTTTGTAGAAAAAGTTTTTTTACTTTCCCAATAGTTTTGCCACTTCTTTTCTATTTCCTTAAAGTTATATCTACTATCGGTATTCACTTATATCTTCTAATTTTAATTATTTAGTAACGTTCGGGACCCTGTACGGTTTAAAATTTTTGTCTTTAACCTGTTTTTGATACACAGCTGCTTTTTGTAAAATTTTTTTGTTTAATTCATTTACTAATTTTCCAGATTTTTCTGATATTGCACAGTTTTCATTTAATGCACATTTTTTATAAAAAACTTTTATGTTTAAAGCGTCAGATCTTACTTCGTTTGATAAGAATCTTAGAGATACTTTAATCGATTCATTTGAATTTTCACTTGAATACCAATCAGTAATAATTATTCCTCCACTATAATTTGCAGAAGCAAGTGGCATAAAATCAATTGTATCTAGGGCTGCTCTCCATAATGGATTAGAGCTTGCAAACTCAAAATCTCCTCCGCGTTTTTTTTTATCTCCACCGGATAGTCTAAAGCCTCGTCCTTCTTCTAAATTTTTTTGAACTCTTTTAGCAGGTTCAGGTGGATACTTTCTTGCATCAGCTCCCATTCCACATTGATTAAGAAATATTAATAAAAGAGTTAATGTTAAAATTTTATTAAAGTTAGCTTTTATTTTATTAATCATCTGAAAATGTCATTTTAGCTTGATATTTATTATAACTATAGTTTTTTTAATATAATTGTTAAAAAACACAATAAATATGCGGATAAATAGTGATGCATAAATACAACACTTCTTATAATTCTTTAAGCATATATTAATAAAATCAAGGAAAAATGACGATTTTTGATAAATAAGAAATGTTTAATATTAATATTAACAATTAAATTAAAGGAGTAATTAATATGGACAAACTAAAAAAAGTTGGTTTGACAGCATTAGGAACAGCTCTAGTATCTACGTCAGCAGTTGCTGCTGATTACGCTGTTGGTGGTGGTGCTAAACTAACATTTGTCGGAGGTGACAAAAGTAACGAAGGTAATGGTTGGAGTATGCTTGACTCTATTACTTTCCGTGCATCTTCTGATTTAGATAACGGTATGACAGTATCTATGAGTCAAAACTTAGCTGCTGGAACACCAAATAATACACATGTTACAATTAACATGAACGAAATGGGATCATTAGTATTCTGGAAACAAGGTGGAACTTCAGTTCCTGGTTCTTGGGATGATATGACTCCAGCTGCTAACGAAGAGTCATGGAATGGTTTGACTGGAACAGTAGGTGGTGCTGGTGCTATTATAGCAGCAGGTTCTAATGCTGACATGTTTAGATATTCTGTTAATGTAATGGACGGACTTGATGTTTTTGCATCTTACTCTCCATCAGATGGAACAGCAGCTTTAGAAAGCTCTACTTCATATGGTGTACAGTACACAGGTGTTGAAGGCTTAACAGTTGGTTACGCTAACGGTGATAACAACGAGAAAGTAGCTGTTACTAATGGTAACGCAACTGACTCAGCTGCAAATAAAGAAATTGAAAATACAACAATGTATTTAACATATGCAATTGACTCGTTTACACTTGGTATTCAAGATAACTCATCTGACTCAGGTACAGCAAACGCTGATACTGACTACAGAGCGTATGGTGTTTCTTACGCAGTAAGTGAAGATATATCTATATCTTACGGTGTTGGTACAGTTGATTTTGAATTATCTACTGCTGAAGATCAAGAAACTACTGCTATTGGTGTATCTTACACAAGTGGTGGAATTACTGTTTCTGGATCTATGCATGATGGTGAAAATCTTGGTGGATCTTCAGCAACAACAGCTGATAGACAAGACTACGAGCTTAACATCGCATTTGCATTCTAATTTAGTTTAGAATTCAAAAATAATATTAAGGCCCCTTTAAAAAAGGGGCCTTTTTTATTTAAAATAACTTATTCCTGCAAAACCAAAACAATTTAGTAATTTTAACTTTTTAATATTTTTGCTTGAAACTCCCCCAAGAGCAATAATTTTTGTTTTTGTTATTTTTTTAATATTGCTAAACTTATTAATTCCAAGATAATTTTTATTTTTTTTAAATATTGAAGATATAAATATTAAGTTTGTTTTTTGTAATTCTTTAATTCTTACTTCTTTAATATTGTGAGCTGATCCAATAATTATGAAATTATTTCTTATTTGATAATTAAGATGTCTAAAATCTATATTAAAAGAAGGAATATAAGCTCCGTCTAGTTTTAGTTGGTGTGCAATTTTAAAATTATTTGAAACAAATAATTTTAATTTCCTTTTTTTACAATAGATCTTCAGTTTTAGTAATAATTTTTTATCTAGTTTTGTTGTATAATTTCTATAAATTATACCTGTATTTATTCTTAATTTATCAATATTTTTTTTATCAAATTTATCAATAAAGTAGTATTGTTTGGGTAAAAAGTTATGCATAAAACTGTACAAAATTTAATTAATATACAAAATTTAATTAAATCAAAGTTATCAGATTTAAAACTTATAGATAGGTCTCCAAAAATTGTAGCTGTTTCAAAAACATTTAAATTAGAGCATATAAATCCTTTAATTGATTATGGTCACATTGATTTTGGAGAAAATAAAGTTCAAGAAGCAGTAGAAAAATGGACTGATATAAAAAAAGATAAAAGTGAACTTAAAATTCATTTAGTAGGAAAACTACAATCCAATAAAGTTAAATATGCGATTAAAATTTTTGATTATATACATTCTTTAGATAGCAAAAAACTTGCAGTAAAAATTTCGGAAGAACAAACAAAACATAAAATTAAACCAAAAATATTCATACAGATAAATATTGGAGATGAGTCACAAAAAGGGGGAATTAGGGTAGATGAATTAGAGGAATTTTATAATTATTGTATAGAGCTTAATTTAGAAATTATAGGAACAATGTGTTTACCTCCAATAAGCAGTGATCCAGAAAAATATTTCTCAAGAATGAATTATTTAAATAAAAAATTAAATTTAAAAGAATCTAGTATGGGTATGTCCGCAGATTATTTAGAGGCAATACAATATAATGCTACATATCTACGAATAGGAACAAGTATTTTTGGAGAAAGAACTATTTAAAAATAAAATTTATTTATATATAAAAAAAATAATTAATAAACTAAATGAATTTTCAAAATAATGATTTAGAGGATAAATTAAATTTTGCACTAGCGAATATTGAAAAAAATAATTTTGAAAAAGCTTCAGAAATTTACAAAAAAATACTTAAAAAATATCCTGATAACTTTGATGCAAATTTCAACCTAGGTACAATATTTGCGAAAAAAAATAATTTAGAAAAATCTGTAGAACTACTTGAAAAAGCTGCCAGTATAAATCCAAACTTAGAAACAATTTTCAATAATTTGGGTCTAATTTATTTAAACTTGGGTAATAAAGAAAAAGCAATAGAAAATACAAAAAAAGCAATCAAATTAAATCCAAATTCCTCTATAGCGTATAATCATTTAGGATTAATTTATTTAAATTTAGGTAATGTAAATGAGGCAATTGAAAGTTATTTAAAGTCATTAAAATTTAACCCAAATAATATTCCTGCAAATTATAATTTAGGAAATTTATATCAAAGAATAAATGACGTAAAGAATTCTGAAAAATACTTTAATAGTACCTTAGATCTAGACCCAAAACATTTGGCTGCTTATAATAATCTCTTAGATCTTTATGATAGATCAAATCAAAATGAAAAACTTAAACAGCTTTTAGAAAAAAGTGAGGCTAATTTTATAAAAAATTCTATAATTGATTTATTTAAAGCAAGATTATTTTATAAATTAAAAAAATATAAAGAAGTTGTTCAAATATTAGAAAGCATTAAGTTTGAAAAAAACGAAAATTTTAGAGAAAACATTAGGTTAGAGTTAATTGCAAAAAGTCATGACCATCTTGGAAATTTTAAAGAATCGTTTCATTTCTTTGAACAGAATAATGATCTAACAAAAAAAACAGATAAAAATGTTGCTAATAAAGATATATTTCTTGAAATAATTAATAAAAGAATAAAATATTTTGGCAATCTCAACGTTAAAGAATGGGAATTAGAAAAAAAAGTTGATAATTTTAAAGATCCTGTATTTTTAATTGGATTTCCTAGATCTGGAACAACTTTGTTGGATACAATTTTAAGAAGTCATCCTTCAATTGACGTTTTAGAAGAAAAACCAACAGTTGATAAATATATTGAAAAATTACAAAAAAATATCAATTCGAATTTTGATGAATTAAAAAATTCTAATTCATCGTTTAAAGAAGAAATCAGAAATTTTTATTTTGAACAGAGGAACAAATATTTAAATGATAGTAAAAAAATTATTATTGATAAAATGCCTCTTAATATAGTATATGTTGGCGAAATTATTCGATACTTCCCTAAAGCAAAATTCATTTTAGCATTACGCCATCCAAATGATTGTATATTAAGTTGTTTTATGCAAGCTTTTTTACTTAATAATGCAATGGCAAATTTTTTAAATGTTAAGGACTCAGCAAAAATGTACGATTTAGTTATGAAATTATGGGAAGTTTATAAGAGTAAATTTTCTTTAGATTTCCACACAATTAAATATGAAGATTTGATATCAAATTTTAAAGGCTCAGTTACAAATTTATTAAAATTTTTAGATCTTCCGTGGTCTGATGAAGTTTCTGAATTTTATAAAACATCCCAAAAGAGAGGTATTATAGCAACACCTAGCTATAATCAGGTAAGCCAACCCCTTTATTCAAAATCAATTGGTAGGTGGAAAAACTATAAAAACGAATTAATTGAAGGCAAACAATATTTAGAAAATTGGATAAAAAAATATGATTATTAATTTTCGAAAATTTTTATTCTAGTTTTCTTGTTAATCAATTTTAATAAAATCAACATATCTTTTTTTTTAATACCAACACATCCAGCAGTAGGTAAATAATTTTTTGTTAAATGAATAAATATTGCGCTTCCCTTACCTAGCTTAGTTCTTTTGGTATTAAAGTTTACAGATATTACATAATCATACTTATAATCTCTTCTATACATTTTCTCATATTTTGTTTTTGAATTTATGTTAATTAGTTTATTATAATTTTTATTTTTAATATCGTTACACCAACCCATAGTTTTTTTGATAGAGATTAAATTTAACTTTGTTATTGGTTTCAAATTTCTATCTTTTCTATAAAAAACCTTTCCTAGAGAAAACAATCCACTAGGTGTTTTTTTATCTCCTTCAATTTTATTATTAGTTATTCCCATTTTTCCGACAGAACATTTAAATTTAAAATCATCAAATATAAGAGTATCTTTATTTTTTAATATAATTGTCATATCTTCCTTATATATGAATAAACAAAATTTGATAATTTATGATTTTAGTGAATTATTTTCTATACTTAATGAAATTAAAAAAGATCTAAGTTTTAACTTGATTAATGTGTCAAAACGAGAATTCCCTGATTTAAACCTTAATGAATTAAATAGTTATTTAATAATCACTAAAAAAGAAATTTCTAAGCTTCAAAATCAAATTGTATTAAGAAATTTTCCTCTAAAAATAAATAAAATAATAGAAACAATTAATATTAATTTTTTAAAAATTAAATTTAATCAACAGTCTCATATAAATATAGGAAATTATAAATTAAATTTAAATTCAAGAAAAATGTTTGATAGCGAAAAAGATTTGGATTTAACAGAAAAAGAAGCAGATATAATTATTTTTTTAAAAAATTCGAAAAACCCTGTATCTATTGATGAATTACAAACTCATGTATGGGGACATAGTTCAAAACTGGAAACTCATACTGTAGAAACTCATATTTATAGATTAAGAAAAAAAATTGGTAATAAATTTGGTAACACAGATTTTATTTTAAGTTCCAAATCAGGATATAATATCAAGTGAAGAAAAGAAACATAGTAGCAAAAGATCTTTTAACAAAAAAATATAAACCGAGAATAGTTAAGCCAAAAAAAGGCAAAGGTAGTTTTAAAAGAAAAAAAAATAATCTTTTATAGTCTAGCACCAATTTGTTGAATAACTTTAGAAGACATTTCAGTACCTTTATCTAGACTCTCTTTTAATGACATATTATTTACATGCCCATGTAAAAATCCTGCTGCAAAAAGATCTCCAGCTCCAGTCAAGTCTATAATTTTAAGACCTTTTTTAATTCCACATTCAACAACTTCATCTTTATTAATAGCAACAGCGCCTTTTTCACCTCTAGTTAATACAATTATTTTTCCAAGAGATTTAGAAAAATTTATTACCTCATCAAAAGATTTTGCATCTATTAGAGACATTATCTCTTGTTCATTAGCAAAGGTTATATCTAATTTATTTTTTACTAATTCTAAAAAGTGAGGCTTATGTCTATCTACACAAAATTGATCTGATAAAGACATGGCAACTTTATTTGCACTTTGGATCGCTTTATCAAATGCTTTTTTTGGTTCTCCTTCATCCCAAAGATAACCTTCTAGTAGTATTATTTCACTTTTCTGAATTGCATCTGAACTCACATCATTTTCATTTATTTTACCTGCTGTACCTAAAAAAGTGCACATTGTTCTCTCTGAGTCAGGTGTGACTAATATTAAACAAGTTCCAGTAGGTAATTCTTCTTTCTTTTTTGAGTAAAAATATTTTACATTTTCCTTTTTAAGTCCATCTTCGTATTTACTTCCTAGCTCGTCATCACAAACTTTTCCTATAAAACCAACTTCGTTTCCAAGTTGAGACAATCCAACTATTGAATTAGCAACCGATCCTCCTGAAACTGTTTTTTCTATTTTTAGGTTTGATAATAAATTTTTAAACTCAATTTCATCAAAAATTAATTTCATTGTACTTTTCGTCAATTTATTTTCTATTAAAAAATTATCTTCTACTTTACAAATCACATCTACAATTGCATTTCCAATTCCTAAAATTTTCATATTAAGCTTTCTTTGTTTTGAGTGGTTTTTTTCTACCAGGATAACAAGTAGTACATATTTTACAAGTTAAACCGTAACATTCTCTTGCTTTACAATATTCTCTCCCATAATAAATTATTTGAAGATGAAGCTTATTCCACGATCTCTTAGGGAATATTTTTTTTAAATCTTCTTCAGTTTGTATAACGTTTTTACCATTAGTTAGCCCCCATCTTTGAGCTAATCTATGTATATGAGTATCAACAGGGAATGCGGGATATCCAAATCCTTGCGACATAACTACACTAGCTGTTTTGTGACCAACGCCTGGTAATTTTTCGAGATCTTCAAAATTATCAGGAACTTTTCCGCCATGTTTTTCAATAAGTTGTTTTGATAATAAATAAACACTTTTTGCTTTAATTCTAAATATACCAATACTTTTAATAAGATTTTCAATTTTTTTTCTTCCTAATTTTACAAAATGCTCCGGCTTATTGTATTTTGGGTAAATATTTTTTGTTACATTATTAACATTAACGTCTGTAGTTTGGGCAGATAATAAAACAGAAACTAAAAGGGTAAATTTATTTCTATGTTTTAAAGGTATCGGTGTTCTTGGATAAAGTTTATTAAGAATTTTTAAAATTATTTTAGATCTTTGAATTTCATTCATTAATTAAAATTCAAAACATCTCTCATAGAATAAAGTCCAGGTTTTTTATTCATCAACCATTTAGCTGCAGTAAATGCACCTTCTGAATAAAGAGCTCTATCAAATGCTTCATGATTTAAAGTTATAATCTCCTTACCACTTGAAAAAGTGACTTCATGTTCTCCAATAATTTCACCTTTTCTTATTGAGTTAAAGTTTATTTTTTTTCCATAAGGGAATGATTTTTTATTTAGGTATTTTTTGCCTAACAATTTATAGAAATCTTTATTCTTCCCAATAGCTATACCTTTGCCAAGCATTAAAGCTGTACCCGATGGATAATCTTTTTTATGTTTATGATGAACTTCAAAAACCTTGCTTAAAAAATTATTTCCCAAAGATTTTGATGCAATCTCAGTTAAATACATTAGTAAGTTAATGCCTAAACTCATATTTCCGGCTTTGAGAATAGGTATTTTTCTAGAGTATTTTTTAATTAAATTTTCTTCTTTTTTAGTAAAGCCAGTTGTTCCTATAACTACTCTTTTTTTTAGTTTCGATGCAATTTTTAATACTTCAAACGTACATTTTGGAACAGTAAAATCTATTATAATATTTGTTTTTTTAAATGCATTCTCTGTATTCAGTTCAGGTTTAATACCACTAATTTTTTTATTAATAACTCTATTTTCCGTAAGAGCCACTAAATTAAAACTTTTATCCGATTTTGCTGACTTAATGAATTGTTGGCCCATCCTTCCCATGCATCCAGTAATAGCTAAATTTATTTTTCTCATTAAAAGATAAAGTATAAAACTATCATAACAAAAGAAACAATTATAGCCCAAATAGATATATTTGTTAAAAACTGCTTTAATTTTGAATTAGTTCTTAAAAAAGATGGTAGTACCAATATTAAGACAGCAACCATAAAAATTGCTGGAATAATTTGATCCAAGTTCATTTAATTCTTCCAGAAACTCTTAGCTTTTTGAAAAAATTTTTTAATACTTGGGTTAGATTTCTCGTTTTCTATATCTCTAAATTTTTCAAGAAGTTCTTTTTGTTGTTTATTTAAATAAATTGGAACTTCAGTTTTAACCTGGACATACAAATCACCATAGTCACCTCTTCGCATAAAAGGCATACCTTTGCCTTTTAATCTAAATTGTTTTCCACTTTGTGTACCATCAGGAATTTTTATTTTAGCTTTACCACCATCTATAGTTGGTATCTCTATTGTTGTTCCAAGAGCTGCATCAGCAATAGAAATAGGGAACTCAAAAAATAAATTTACATCTGACCTTTTAAATAGATCGTGCCGGTCAACATTTATGAATAAATAAAGATCTCCATTACTTGCACCTCTAGATCCAGCTTCTCCTTTACCTGATAATCTAATTCTTGTGCCATCATCAACTCCTTTTGGAATTGTTACAGAAAGTCTTTTAGAAGCTTGTTTTTTCCCCTGTCCATTACAACTATTGCAAGGATTTGTTATTTCCTCACCAGAACCTGCGCATTGAGGACATGTTTGTTGTACAGTAAAAAATCCTTGGCTTGATCTTACTTGGCCATGTCCACCACACATTGAACAAGCTCCAGCCTCATGACCTGGTTTAGATCCTGAACCGCTACAAGTATTACACTTTTCAGATGTAGAGAATTTAATATCTTGTTTTTTACCCGTATAAGCTTCTTCCAAACTTATTGTAAGGTCATATCTTAAATCAGATCCTCTATTGTTTGATCTTCTTGACCTTCTACCGCCACCAAAACCTTCACCAAAAAAATCCTCGAAAATATCTGAAAAATGACTTGAAAAATCAAAGTTACCAAAACCACCTCTTCCACCACCTCCATTTTCAAAAGCGGCATGGCCAAAATTGTCATAATTTTGTTTTCTCTCGGAGTTAGATAATACGTGATATGCTTCTGATGCTTCTTTAAATTTATCTTCAGCAGCCTTATCACCTTTGTTTTTATCAGGATGATACTTAACTGCTTTTTTTCTATAGGCTGATTTTATCTGATCTGCGGAAGCATCCTTCTCTACACCTAAGACTTCATAATAATCTCTTTTTGCCATAACTAATTATAGACAAATAGTTGTTAGCTTAGGCGCTTTTTTCTTTATTATCGTCTTTTACTTCTTCAAAGTCTGCATCAACAACGTTATCGTCTTTTTTTCCTTCTTCTTTATTTGCATCTTTTGATGCATCACCTGGTTTAGCACTTTGTTGAGATTTATAGATTGCTTCACCTAATTTCATTGAAGCTTGAACTAAATCTTGTGTTTTTTTCTTTATTTCTTCTACGTCCGTACCCTTAATTGCATTTCTAAGGTTAGCCGAAGCATCTTCAATTGCTTTTTTGTCTGCATCAGAGACTTTACTTCCATGTTCTTTTAGGTTTTTTTCAGTAGAGTGTAACAAAGTATCAGCTTGGTTTCTTGCGTCAACAGACTCTCTCTTTTTCTTATCTGCTTCTTTATTTGATTCAGCATCTTTAACCATTTGATTAATTTCTTCGTCACTTAATCCTCCTGAAGCTTGAATTTGAATCTTTTGTTCTTTCCCAGTACCCTTATCTTTTGCAGATACGTTAACAATACCATTTGCATCAATATCAAAAGTTACTTCAATTTGAGGAACCCCTCTTGGAGCAGGAGCTATACCAACTAGCTCAAAATTACCTAATATCTTATTATCTGATGCCATTTCTCTTTCACCTTGAAGAACTCTTATTGAAACAGCAGGCTGGTTATCTTCTGCAGTTGAAAAAACCTGACTTTTTTTTGTTGGTATTGTTGTATTTTTATCTATTAATTTTGTTGATACTCCACCAAGAGTTTCAATACCCAAAGATAGAGGTGTAACGTCTAATAACAATACATCCTTGACATCACCTTGTAATACCCCAGCCTGAATAGCTGCACCCATTGCTACAACTTCATCTGGGTTTACTGATTTATTAGGCTCTTTACCAAAAAAATTTTTTACTTCTTCTATTACTTTAGGCATTCTAGTCATTCCACCTACAAGAACAACTTCATCTATTTCGCTTGCAGATAAACCAGCATCTTTAAGAGCTGTTTTGCAAGGAGGTATAGTTCTAGTAATCAAATCTTCAACCAAAGCTTCAAGTTTTGCCCTAGTCATTTTAAGGTTAATATGTTTTGGACCAGTTTTATCTGCTGTAATAAATGGAAGATTTATTTCTGTTTGAGCGGCAGATGAAAGTTCTATTTTCGCTTTTTCCGCAGCTTCTTTTAGTCTCTGTAAAGCTAATTTATCAGATTTTAGATCAATTCCATTCTCTTTTTTAAATTCAGACAAAAGGTATTCAACAATTGTGTTATCAAAATCTTCACCACCTAAAAATGTGTCACCATTAGTTGATTTAACTTCGAAAACGCCATCACCAAGTTCTAGAATTGAAACATCGAATGTTCCACCTCCTAGATCATAAACTGCAATTTTTTTGTTAGTTTTTTTGTCTAAACCATAAGCCAAAGAGGCAGCGGTTGGTTCATTTATAATTCTTAAAACTTCTAGTCCAGCAATTTTACCAGCATCTTTAGTCGCTTGTCTTTGAGCATCGTTAAAATATGCAGGAACAGTAATCACTGCTTGTTTAACTTCTGAACCTAAATATTTTTCAGCTGTTTCTTTCATTTTTTGTAAAACAAATGCTGAAATTTGAGATGGAGAATATTTATTTCCTTTAGCTTCTATCCACGCATCTCCTTTATCCGAATTTATAATTTTAAAAGGGGCTGTCTCAATATCTTTTTTTACTGAGGGATCTTCAAAATTTCTTCCCACTAATCTTTTTACTGCAAAAATAGTATTTTCTGGATTTGTTACAGCTTGTCTTTTTGCAGGCTGTCCAATTAATTTTTCTTCACCATCGGTAAAAGCAACAACTGATGGAGTAGTTCTAGCTCCTTCAGCATTTTCTAAAACCTTTGCTTGTGTGCCTTCCATCACAGCTACACATGAATTTGTTGTTCCTAAATCTATTCCTATTACTTTGCTCATAATTATTATCTTTGCTTCATATAAGCGTTAATTTTGCTTCTACAACCTTTGAAAATGTAATTTTTTTTGTTATTTTTCTTTATTTTCTTGGTTTTTTTTACTGTTATCATCATTTTTTTTTAATTTTTTTTTAGAAACTCCTACTAGTGAAGGCCTTAAAAGCCTATCTTTCATCATGTATCCTTTTTGGATTTCTTGTATTATCGTACCAGGCTCTTTTGTATCGTCCTCTATTTCCATCATTGCTTGATGAAGATTTGGGTCAAGCTTTTCATTTATTGATTTTATTTGTTCAATATTATTTTTTTTAAAAATAGATATAATATCTCTGTTTACGATGTCGAGATGCTCTATAACTTTTTTTAAAGTTTCAGTGTTTTTAAGTTTATCATCATTTTCTAAAGATGCTTTTGATCTTTCTAGATTATCCAATAAATTCAAAGACTCTTTTGCAAAAGAAAATCCACCATATTCAAAAGCATCATCTTTTTCTTTTTCAAACCTTCTTCTTTGATTTTCCATTTCAGCAAAAGTTCTTGCAAGCTTGTCTTTAAGGTTTTCTATTTCTTCTTCAGGTGAAATCTCTTTTTCTTGTTCTTTATCATCTAATTTTTTTTCTTCGTCTTTGTGAACTTCTTGTTTGGTATCTAAAAATTCTTTTTCGGATTGATTATTATCTTCTTCTACTTTTTTTTTTAAATCTTCTTTTTCCATCTCTTCCTATATGGTAAGTATTTCCTATATTTCTAGATGTATAAAAAAAAAAATAGAGAGATAATTATAGGTTCTAATAATGCAGGAAAAATAAAGGAAATAAGAGATTTATTACCTAAAACTTACAAAGTATTTAGTCCTAAGGATTTCAAATTAAAAAGCCCAAAAGAGAATGGCAAATCATTTCTTCAAAACTCTTTAATTAAAGCAGAATATTATTCAAAAAAATCTGGTAAAATTTGTATTGCTGATGACTCTGGTCTAGAAATAGATATTTTAAATAAGGCTCCAGGAATATTTTCTGCTAGATGGGGGGGTCGAAAAAGTAATTTTAATATTGCTATCAAAAAAGTTTTTAGAGAGTTGAATAAAATAGACAAAAAATGGAAAGAAAAGAAAATAGTTGCAAGATTTATATGTGCTTTAACAATTTTTGGATTTAAAAAAAAACCAATACATTCTTTAGGAATCATAGAAGGAACGATATCAAAAAACAAAAAAGGAAAAAATGGCTTTGGTTATGATCCAATTTTTATCCCAAAGGGAAGAAAACAAACTTTTGGCCAGATGAAACCTAGTGCTAAATATAAAATTGATCATAGATTTAAAGCGTTTAAAAAAATTAAAAAATTTTTTTAAATTGCTCGTTTTCAATACTATAAAAATTTAGTTGGTGAGTAATAATATTTTTATTAATTTCAAATATACCAATTTTACCCTTAAATTTATTTTCCTTATAAAAAATATTTTTTGAGATCTTAAAATTGTTTTTATAAATTAAATAATAAACTAATCCTACTAGATCATAACTTAAAAAGGATATTTGATCAGGTTTTGAATTGTATAGTTCGTTGTAATCTTTTACAAAAATATCATAATTTTCTTTGTTTATAGATGGAAAATAAATAGGTTGTAGTGAAGTTTCTTTTAATAGGGATTTATTAAACCATTGATTTAAAGTTAAATATGAAATTCTTTTAGAAGATACATCTGTATATAATAATGAAGTAGCTACACTTTTTAAACTTTCATCAAAATCTGCAATAATTACAGAGTCAAAATTTATTCCTCCTAGTGTGTCTTTTTTTTTTAATTTTTCTATTTTTTTTTCTTTCTTTTGATCTAGTGATTTTTCTAGTCTTGTTATTTCATCTTCAAGATTTTGTTTTCTTTGAGGATATCTAGTTAATTTTTCAATTTGTGCGGTTAATAAAGTTGGATCAGTATCATAATAAAACTTTTCTTTAAATTTTATATTAGACTTATCAATTGCTAAGTTAATCTCATTCTTATAATCTGTATTAGGAACTAGAATTATAGATCTCTCTAAATTATTTATTTTTTTAAACTTATTTATAGTGTTTATTTGAGAGATAGCATTTACTCCTGCACTTATTACATTTGGATGGTTGCCATAAATTTTGTTTGTAAGAGATATAAATGTCATATCTTTTAACTCATCTAGATACTTTGAACTTTCATTAAATACTGGACCAATAACAATTCTTACTCCTTGTTCATATAATTCTTTTGAAGATCTTAAAGTATTTATTGGGTTTGATTTTGTATCTTTAGGAATAATCTCAAATCTATCATCATTAATTTTATTAACTGCTAATCTAACTGATTTAATAATTGAGTTCCCTAGTTGCGAGTGGATACCACTCAATGGTACTATTAGGCCGATCTTAATTTTTTCATTTGAAAAACTGTTTTGAAAAAAAGTACCTAAGCTTAAAGTTGATATAATTACAAATTTAATAAAAGTTTTCATTTTTCATTTAATAATATAATTTCAAATTAATGCATGTTGATGAAAAACTAAATAATATAAAACCTGGGCTATATTGTGTTGCAACACCAATAGGAAATATGGGAGATATAACACTCAGAGCTTTAGAAGTTCTTAAAAAATCAGATTTAATTTTGTGCGAAGATACCAGAGTATCAAAAAAATTATTAAATAAATTTGAAATAACCAAAAAACTAGTTTCTCACCATAAGTTTAATGAAAATAAAAATTTAGATTCTATTTTGGATCTTTTGGAAAAAAATAAAATTATATCAATCATATCTGACGCTGGAACACCTGCAATTTCTGACCCAGGAAGAATATTAATTAATAAGTGTATAGAAAAGAAAATTAATATTTATCCAATACCAGGCCCCTCGGCTGTAAGTACAGCTGTATCTGTAAGTGGATTTTCAGATAAGTATTTATTTTGTGGTTTTTTGCCCGAAAAAAAAAATGAAATAAATAATTTATTTAAATCAATCTCGAACATTAATTATTCAATTGTTTTTTTTATTTCACCAAAAAAAGTTAATAAAATTATTGACATTTTAAAAAAATATTTTTTTTCTAGGAATATTTTAATTTGTAGAGAAATTACTAAATTTCATGAAGAATATATAAGAAGCAGTATAAAAAATTTATCTGAAATATCTCTTTCTTCTAAAGGCGAAATGACTGTTATTATTTCTGAAGATAATAATTTAAAAAAAAATTTTAATAAATTGGAAGAATCAGATAAAAAAAAAATTGGTAAATTAATAAAAAAAATGACTATTAAAAATATTATAAAGGAAATTAATAAAGATAATAAATTTCCAAAAAAATTAATTTATGATTATTGTTTAAAAATAAAAAATGAAAATAAATAAAATATTTTTATTATTTGTACTATTTTTAATTACTTCATGCGTTGGAACATCCTCAACGGGGGTTTTTGGTACTGGTGTTTCTATAGCCCTAGATCCAAGAACAATCGGAACTCAAATTGATGACTCAATAATGCAGAAAAACTTAACTGCAAAAATTATTAATATGAATAAAAATTATATATTATCAGTTAAAAGTAAAGTGATTGATGGAAGAATTTTTATTACAGGAAAAGTAGATACAGTAGAAGAAAAATTTAAAATCACAAAATTAGGCTGGGAGATTAAAGGAGCAAGATCAGTAAAAAACGATCTTAGAATTAAAGATGGATTTAATTTTAAACAGACAGCAAAAGATATTCTTATAACCTCACAGTTAAGGGTGGCTATGATTTCAAATAAAAAAATAAAGGCAGTTAATTACAATATAGATACATATAAAAAGAAAATATATATATATGGAATATCTAAAGATGAAGAAGAAAGAGCTGAAGTTATAAATGAAGCAAAGCAAGTACTTGATGTTGAAGATGTTATTTCAAGTATTTTACTTATCGAAGATTTAAGAGTTGTTAAAAATTAATCTCACTTATTATAATCTATAACTCCTGCCGAATATGCTGCGATAGAAGCTAAATTTAATATATCAGAAGTAGAACATCTAAGAGGTGCTATTTCGATCGCTTGTCCCAATCCAATCAATAAAGGCCCAATGACTTTTGCTCCACCTAGTGTTTTCATAATTTTATATGAGATTGCCGCACTATGTTGACCGGGCATTATAAGTATATTTGCATTACCAACTATTTTTGAAGATGGATATAAATCTGAATATTCTTCATCTAAAGCCACGTCAGGCTGCATATCTCCATCAAATTTAAAATCAACTTTCTTTTTTTTTAATATATCGACTGCATCTCTAATGTGTTTTGTTCTACTAGTTAAAGGCTGCCCAAAAGTTGAATGAGATAAAAAAGCAACTTTTGGATCAAAGCCAAATAACTTTACTACCCGTGCAGAAGATATAGCAATTTCAGCTAACTGTTCTGATGAAGGATATTCATTGACACTTGTATCAGCAATAAAAACTGTTTTTCCTTTATTTATAACCATATTTAAACCAAACATTATTTCGCCGGGTCTAGCATCTACTACTTTATTGATTTTTTCTAAAGATTGAGAGTATCTTCTAGTATTTCCAGTCACCATTGCATCCGCATCTCCTGTTGAAACCATGCAAGATCCCCAGATAACCTTATCATTTTTAATCATTCTATTGCAATCTCTTAAGTACAGTTCGTTAACATCCGGTTCAAGATTACCTTTATCTCCGTGTAATTTTTTAAAAATAAAATTTGAATATTTATCCGTCTTTTTTTTGTCACTGGAATTTATGATTTGAATATCAAGATTTTCTACATAACCGATCTCTCTTAATTTCTGTTTAACAACTTTTTCTTTTGCAACAATTATAGGCACTCCTAGTCCAGCATTTTTAAACGCTATTGCAGCCTTTAAAGTATTTTCATCTTCGCCATCTGTGAAAACAACTTTTTTTTGATTTTTTTTAATTTTTGAATTTATTCCCTGCATTATAGTTACTGATGGATCTAGTCTCTGTTTTAATTTTTCTGAATAAATGTCAAAATTTTTTATTTTTTTTCTTGCGACTTTGCTTTTAATTGCGGCCTTAGCCACAGCAACTGGTATGACGCTAATTAATCTTGGATCGAATGTTGAGGGAATAATATAATCCCTTCCATATATCGGCCTATCTCCTCCCATAGCAGCAACAACTTCATCTGGAACTCTTTTTTTAGCCAAAGACGCAATAGCGTTCGCAGCTGCAATTTTCATATCTTCATTTATAGTTCTTGCTCTTACATCGAGCGCACCCCTAAAAATGTAAGGAAATCCAATTAAATTATTTACTTGATTTGGATAGTCTGACCTACCAGTAGCGATTATTGCGTCACTTCTAACCTCTTCAACTTCTTCAGGCGTTATTTCTGGATCAGGATTAGCACAAGCAAATATGATCGGATTTTTTGCCATTTTTTTTACCATTTCTTTTTTCAAAACACCTGCAGATGATAAACCTAAAAAAACATCAGCATTTGTTATTGCATCTCTCAAAGTTCTGTTTTTAGTTTTTATTGCATGACTTGATTTCCATTTATTTAATCCTTTTCTTCCTTTATGAATGACGCCTTTTCTATCAATCATTGTTAAATTTTTTTGAAGTACTCCTTTTTTTTTAAAAAGATTTGCACAGGCCATAGCTGAAGCTCCAGCTCCATTAACAACAACTTTTAATTTTTTTATGTCTTTTTTCGTTATATCAACTGCATTTATCAATGCCGCACATGTAATAATCGCAGTCCCATGCTGGTCATCATGAAATACTGGAATATCTAATATTTTTTTTAATTTTTCTTCAATTATAAAACAATCTGGGGCAGCAATATCTTCTAAGTTTATTCCACCAAAACTTCCTGAAAAATTTTTTACACTGTTAATTATTTCTTTTGGATTATTAGAATCTATTTCTAAATCAATAGCATCAATATCTGCAAACCTTTTAAACAAAACTGCTTTACCTTCCATCACAGGCTTTGATGCTAATGCTCCAAGGTTTCCCATGCCTAAAATTGCAGATCCATTACTTATAACGGCGACTAAATTACCTTTTGTTGTGTATTCATATGCAAGTTCAGGATTTTTTGAAATTTCTTTTACTGGTACAGCAACTCCTGGAGAATACGCTAGTGCCAAATCTCTTTTTGTGGTCATAGGTTTTGATGAAATAATCTCAATCTTCCCAGATTTATTGATATTATGAAATTCTAAAGCTTCTTTATCAGAATAATGTTCAATTTTATTTTTCTTCATTTTTTGTAAATAGGTATACAATTAGAGCAAATTTAAGACTAATATGATTTATGAACCTAATTAAGTCAACAAGCACATTTGGTTTCTTTACTTTAATTAGCAGAATACTAGGATATTTAAGAGATTTATTAATAGCAGTCTATCTTGGTTCTGGTCCAATCGCAGATGCTTTTTTTGTAGCTTTTAGAATACCAAATACTTTTAGAAGACTATTTTCAGAAGGAACTTTCAATGCCGCATTTGTTCCAAGTTACTCATCTGAACTCGTATTAGGAAAAATTCGATCTCAAAATTTTGCAAATAAAATATTCAATTTACTTTTAATTAGCTTGTTAATTATTGTTTTAATAATTGAAATTTTTATGCCATCATTTGTTTTTGTTATAGCTCCTGGTTTTTCAGGTGATACAGATAAGCTAGACCTAACTATTTCTTTAACAAGAATCATGTTCCCATTTTTATTATTTGTAAGTTTATCATCTTTTTTTTCTGCAATATTAAATTCACATAATAAATTTGCAGTCGCTTCAGCAGCACCAATAATTTTAAATATATTTTTAATTTTAGTTTTACTTTTTCAAAGCTACTTAAATGATCAATTAGTAATCTACCTTTCTTATGCTGTAACATGTGCAGGTATTGTTCAGTTAATTTTTTTACTGTTTTTTATAAGAAAGTTCTATTTTCCTAAAATAACGTTAAATTTTAAAATTGATAAAAAGGTTAAGTTATTCTTTAATAAGCTTTTACCAAGTATATTTTCGTCAGGTGTTACACAAATTAATATTTTGGTAGGAACAATAATAGCTTCTTTTCAAGCAAGTGCAGTTTCTTATCTTTATTATGCTGATAGAATATATCAGATTAATTTAGCAATAGCTGGCATTGCAATAGGCACTGTACTTTTGCCAAATTTAAGTAAATATATTCAATCAGGAAATAAAAAAAAAATAGATTTTATTCAAAATAAAGCTTTAGAATTAAGTTTATTTTTAAGTTTGCCTGCAACACTAGCATTACTAATAGCATCTGAAGAAATAACCTCGTCATTATTTGGTTATGGCTCTTTTGATCATCTCAGTGTAAAAAATTCAGCAAATGCATTATTTTATTTTGCCTTAGGCTTGCCTGCTTTTTCTTTCATAAAAATTTTCTCGAGTTTTTTATTTGCTAGACATAATACTAAGATACCATTTTATTTTTCAGTTATATCGGTAATTATTAATATAATAATTAGTATTTATTATTTTAATAAAATAGGATTTATAATTATACCTATCGCAACAACTATTTCATCGTGGTTAAATGCTATATTACTTTTAATTTTTTTAACTAACAAAAAATATTATTCAATAAACTCAATTTTTTTATATTCATTAATAAAAATTTCTTTATCTACAGCTATAACATCATATATTTTTTATAATTTAATAAATTTTTTTAGTGATAATTTAAGTTATAACAGTGAATATAAACTAGTATCTATTATTTTATTGGTTATTGTTACATTTATTATTTATATTTTAACTTCTATACTTACAAAAGCTTTTAAAATTTCAGATATTAAATTAAAGTACTAGAATAATGGGAAAAAAAATTTTTTCAGGGGTTCAACCAACAGGAAATCTTCATTTAGGAAATTATATTGGTGCAATAAAAAATTTTGTTGATCTTCAAAATCAAGAAGGAAATGATTGCGTTTATTGTGTAGTAGATTTACACGCAATAACAACTAAACAAGATCCAAAAATTCTTAAGAGCAGTATAAGAGAGACAACAGCAGCTTTTTTGGCGAGTGGAATTAATCCGAAAAAAAGCATAATATTTAATCAATCTTTAGTGCCTGCACATTCAGAAGGATCATGGATTTTAGGATGTATTGCTCGAATGGGTTGGTTAAATAGAATGACACAATTTAAAGAAAAAGCAGGTAAAGATAAAGAAAAAGCTAGCGTTGGCTTATATATTTATCCAGTATTAATGGCTGCAGATATTTTATTATATGATGCAACCCATGTTCCTGTAGGAGAAGATCAAAAGCAACATTTAGAACTATCTAGAGATATTGCAAATAAATTTAATTTAGATTTTAATGCACCAGACTTCTTGAGAGCTCCAGAACCTTTAATTCAAAAGAATTTTTCAAGAATAATGAGTCTAAAAGATGGTAAAAACAAAATGAGCAAATCAGATCCATCAGATTTAAGTAGAATAAATTTAACTGATGATAAAGATCAGATTGTAAATAAGATTAAAAAAGCAAAAACTGATAATGATCCATTGCCAGGTGATGATAAAAATTTAAGTAATAGACCTGAAGTTGAAAATTTATTAGGTATATATTCTAGTTTAAGCGATCAAAGTTTAGAAATGTCGGTAAATGAATTTAGTGGAAAAAATTTTTCTGACTTTAAAAAAAAGTTAGCAGAAATTGTTGTAGAAAAAATCTCCCCAATATCTATTGAAATAAATAAAATACAAAAAGATATTAATTATATTGATAAAGTTTTAAGTGAAGGAGGCAAGAGAGCAGACATGATTGCTTCGAAAAAAGTCTCTGAAATAAAAAGAATAATTGGATTTTAATTTTTTAATTTAAAAAAATTAAATAAAATATTATTACTTACACGTGACATTCTGAACCTACCAATTCGAATTATAGTAATTAGGTACCTCAAAACAGAAAGGATATAAATGAAAAAATTAGCATTAGTTTTCACTTTATTGTTGTTTACAAGCTCTGCAAATGCAGGTTCATGCCCAATGTTGTGGGGAAAAATCGACAGTAAAATGACTGAAATACAAAAACTAAGAGATGCTGGTAAAAAAGCACATGATGAAGGTGATCATTCAAAATCAGAAAATCTTTTAAAACAAGCACTTGCGCTATTAAATAGTTAACCAAATTTTGAGGTGTTGTATTTATAACGCCTGATTGATTTTTTTATAAAATTAACAGTTTAAATAACTTAATTTACTAAAATAAGGATATAATTGGATTTTTAATTTATTTAAATTTAAAAAAAAATAATTATAATTTAATGATGTTTATTCAAACTCAAAAAACCCCAAACCCAAATTCCTTAAAATTTTTACCTGGCAAGAAAGTTTCAGAAGATGGTCCTCACGAAATATTAGATAAAAAAGATACTAATAATTTTTTAATTAGAAACATACTTTCTATAAATGGTGTGACGGGAATTTTTTTAGGTGAGGATTTTCTTTCAGTAAATAAAAAAACTGATATTGAGTGGGAAAACATCAAACATATAATAATTTCACATATAAATGAATACTATGCAGATGGTAATGAGTCGATAATTAATAAAGCGAATTCTCTTAATTCTGTTGATTATAATGAAATTGAAAAAAAAATTATTCATGTATTGGAGACAAAAGTTAGGCCAGCTGTGGCAAAAGATGGCGGAGATATAAAGTTTAAAGAATTTAAAGATGGAAAAGTAAAAGTAGAATTGCAAGGAAGTTGTTCGGGCTGTCCATCTTCAACTTTGACGTTAAAGCAGGGAGTACAAAATTTACTTTGTCACTATATTCCTGAAGTTAAAGAAGTTTTAGCGGTATAAAAAAATTTAAAAATAATTATAATCTACAAATACCATTATGATAAAAAAAATCAGAAATGATGGAGTTTTTAAGAAACCAGAAATACAAAAAACAGTAAAATCAAAAAAAATTATAAATAAAGGCGTAAAAGATAACTACAAAAAAATTTATATATTTTCATTAGCAAGTATTTTTATAATTTTTTCGTTTTTTTCTTTACCAAGCATCGAAAGATATTTGGATGAAAGATTTGCAAAAAATGAAACAATAATTAATATTTCCAAAAAAAAATTTGAAATAGCTTTAAATAATAATAGAGATACTGGTAACATAGATGAAAATATAAATTTAGATAATATTTACGATGATATTGATGTTTTTTCATCCAATGATGAAAATACAAATACATCAAGATTGAGTGCTTCAACTATTGAACAATTATTTAAAGATACTGACTATACTCTAAAAAAAGTTAAAAAAACAAAATTAGTTAATATTGGAATTAATTTAGATCATCTTCCAACAGAAATGAAAAATATTGAAAATACAAAAAAAAGAAAGAATTTATTTATTCAAATTATTTTACCTTTGATAATTGAAGAAAATTTGAAAATTAAACTAGACAGAAAAAAACTTTTTGTAATTTTAAACAAAAACAATAACACGAAGAGCGATTTGGAATGGATTGGTAAAAAATTTAAACAGTATGGTGTTTCAAAAAATGACTTTCCTACACTAAAAACTAGAATGGATGAAGTTCCAGTTTCACTAGCTATTGCTCAAGCAGCAAAAGAAACTGGGTGGGGTACTTCAAGATTTGCTCAAAAAGGAAATGCACTATTTGGTCAGTGGACATGGTCTGGAGATGGAATTAAGCCAGCTGGGGCCGAGATTGATTCAACACATAAAGTTGCTAGTTTTAAAGTTTTAAAAGCTTCAGTAAAAGCTTATTTAAGAAACTTAAATACTCATCCAAGTTACAAACAATTCAGAAAAGAAAGAGCTATACAAAGAGATAATGATGAGAAATTAAATAGTCTTGAATTAGTAAAGTACCTAGATAAGTATGCGGAAACAGGAATTGAATACACAAAAATTTTATCAAAAATTATTAGACAAAATTCTTTAACAGATTTTGATGATGTTAAAATTCTTCCTACTAGCGCAAAGCTTAAAAACTTAATTTAATCTATAGAGAACTGAATACCAAGCCACCTCCAACCATCAGTATCATTCATAGAACAATTAATTCTTCCTCTTCTATCTTTAAATTTTTCCCTAAAGAAAATATTTAATTTTGTATTTTCTAATTTTATTTTTGTTTTATCCCATCCATCACCTTCATTAGAATAACAAGAAATCATGTCTAAATTTTTTTGATCATTAAAAAATTCAATGTACATTTTTGGAGGATTATTTGATTTTTTCAAAAACTTATCTTCTGGTGAAATGCTTTTATTTTGTAAAGGTAGATACTGAATTATACGTTCAAACCTGTCTAATTTACCATATTGTTCATTTATCGGAAATCTAGGCAATTCAAATCTATCTTTGTTTAGATCTATCACACCCGATTGTTGTCCAAATGCAAACTTAAAATTTTTAGTAATATAATTTTTTTGTTGAAGGGAATATTCTCCAAAAGGATAAGAAAAAAATATAGGATTATAACCAATTTTTTTTTTAAAAATATTTATAGATCTATCTATGTCTTTCTTAAAATTTGTAAAATTGTAATCGATTAAATATTCGTGTGAATGTGAATGATTACCTAAAAATACAAAATCTTCCTTTTCGATTTCTTTAATTTCTTCCCAGGACATATATCCATTATTACCGACTGTTTCAGTAGAAACAAATAATATAAATGGTATTTTTTTTTCTTTTAAGTATGGCCATGCATTATTATAAAATGATGAAAATCCATCATCAATTGTTAGTAATATCTTTTTTTTTATTTTTGGGACGTTGAATTCCTCTTCAAAATTTATGGGATTATAAAAATCAAGATTATATTTATATATTATATCAACTTGTTGTTTAAAAATATCCATTCGTACATTTGTTGAAGGATACTTATTTTCTTCAAATCTATGATAAATTAAAGAAAGAATTCCTTGTTCATTATGATAATATTTTTTATTTAAATTATCGGCATAAGCATTTAGAAAAAATAAATAAAATATGAAAAATTTAATTATTGATGCAACTAAAGAGAAAATTTTTTTTTCTATCATTACTAATACACAATCTTATAACACCTCTTATATAAACAGTAGAGAAAATTTTGATAAATTTATGGATTTTCTTTTAAATTTTTTTAAAAAAAATAAAATTGAATTAAAAGATATTGAAAAAATATTTGTTAATGAAGGTCCTGGAAAATTATCAAATATCAGAACATCTATAGCGATATCAAAGGGAATAGCTCTGTCAAAAAATATAAGTTTATATGGTTTTAATTCTAAAGATTTTGATGGTAAAAATTATAAAAAATTAATTAAATTAGAGAAAAATAATCAATTAAATAAAGATTTGATTAAACCTCAATAATTGAGTTAAAATATAATATGTCTGAAACTATAGAACAAAAATGTTTAGCAAAAGGAGTTAAACTTACTGAGCAAAGAAAAACTATAGCAAAAATAATGAGCGACTCCCAAGACCATCCAGATGTAGATGAATTATATAGAAGGGCTTCAAAGATTGACTCAAAAATTAGTATTGCAACTGTTTACAGAACTGTAAAACTTTTTGAAGAAGCAGGAATAGTTGCCAAACATGATTTTAAAGGTGGAAAAGCAAGATATGAGGAACTTAATGAGGGACATCATGATCATTTAATTGACATTAAAACTGGAGAGATAATTGAATTTGTTGATGATGAAATTGAAAAGTTACAACAAAAAGTTGCAGAAAAATATGGATATAAGTTAGTTGATCATAAGCTTGAATTATATGGAATAAAGAAAAGCAAGTAATGGAAAAAAAAGTTTTCATTAAAACATTTGGGTGCCAGATGAACGAATACGATTCAAATCGTATTTATGATTCTATTAGCAAAATTGGCTATCATAAAAGTGAAGACCAAAATAATGTTGATTGTTATATATTAAATACTTGTCACATTAGAGACAAGGCTAAAGAAAAAGTATTCCATGAAATTGGCAGAATAAAAGAAATTTATAGAGAGAAAACTAAACCTGTAATGATCATAGCTGGTTGTGTTGCTCAGGCTGAAAATCAAGAAGTACTTAATAGAGATCCCTATGTCGATATTGTTATTGGTCCACAATCATACCATAAACTGAATGATATTTTAAAAAATCATATAAAAAAAAAAAAAATTGAAGAAACAGAATTCGACTCAGTTTCTAAGTTTAGATATTATGATGGAATAGAAAACAAAAATAACAAAGTTTCAGCTTATTTAACTATACAGGAAGGTTGCGACAAGTTTTGTCATTTTTGTGTTGTTCCATATACACGTGGACCAGAATATTCTCGACCATTTAATCAAATCATAAATGAAGCTGAACAATTAGTTAAGAATGGAGTTAAAGAAATAACTTTATTAGGCCAAAATGTTAATGCGTATTCTTTTAATGAAAATTCTAAAGCATATAAATTATCAGATCTTATTAATCATCTTGAAAAGTTTAGTGAAATTAAAAGAATTAGATATACCACCTCTCATCCCAAGGATATGACCGATGATTTGATTGAATGTTATAAAAAAAATAAAAAATTAATGCCTTTTGTTCATTTACCAATACAAAGTGGCTCAGATCGTATATTAAAATTGATGAATAGAAAGCATAAAGTAGAAGATTATTTGGATATTTATTATAAAATTAAAAAATTAAATCCAGAAGTAGAATTTTCAAGTGATTTTATCATTGGTTATCCTGGAGAAACCGAAAAAGATTTTTCTGAAACAATGGCATTATTAGAAGAAATAAGATTTGTTAATTCTTTTTCATTTATATTTAGTCCAAGACCGGGAACAACAGCTGCTAACTTAGAAATAGTCGATAAAGAAATTTCAAAAAAAAGATTAATAATTATTCAAGAAAAACTATTTAAGAATCAAAAAGTGCTAAATAAATCTATGGAAGATAAAAATATTGAAGTATTGGTAGAAAATAAAATGACTGACCAAAATAAATTATTTGGTAGAAATAGATATTTATCAGCAGTAATATTTGAAGGTAATAAAAACAATATTGGAAATTTGGTAGATGTAAAAATAAACAAAAGTAATCAAAATACTTTGTTTGGAGAAGTTGGAAAAAGTATGAAAGCAGCCTAATTTGACTAATATTGCATTTAAAAATTCAAAATCAGCTTTAAAATTTGTATATTCTGAGAACAATGCTCTTAGTATAATTTTTCAAAATAATGATATTTTAATAGGAATTTTAGGAGAATTTAATAATAATTTAAAAGAGCTAGAGAGGATTACAGATACAAAAATATATTCAAGAGGAAATTCAATTCTTGTAAAAAATGATCCAGAAAAAAATAATTTAGTTAAGAATGCTATTGAATTTTTAACTAACCAATTTTTAAATAATGGAACTATTGAAAAAAAAGATATAATTTCATCAGTAAATAAGTTTATGATAAATGAAAAACTTAAAAAATCTGAAAAAAATATAGAGTATATAATTAAGACACCAAAAAAATCTGTTATTCCAAGATCAGAAAAACAGAAAAACTACGTTAGAGCTTTAAAAGAAAGTGAAATCATTATATCGGCTGGGCCAGCAGGAACAGGAAAAACATTTTTAGCTGTAGCAGTAGCTTTAACAATGCTTTTGGATAAGAAAATAGAAAGAATTATTTTATCTAGACCTGCAGTAGAGGCGGGAGAGAGGTTAGGATTTTTGCCAGGTGATATGAGAGAAAAAGTTGACCCTTATCTTAGACCTTTATATGACTCACTTTATGATTTATTAGATTTTGAAAAAATACAAAAGAAAATTGAAGTAGGAGATATAGAAATTGCACCATTAGCTTTCATGAGAGGAAGAACACTAAAAAATTCTTTTGCAATACTTGATGAAGCTCAAAACGCTACAGATACTCAAATAAAAATGTTTTTAACAAGAATTGGAGAAAATTCAAAAATTGTAATCAATGGCGATCCTTCCCAAATTGATTTGCCTAATAAATCTCTGTCAGGTCTTAATAGATCAAAAAATCTACTTGGTCATTTAAAAGAGATTTCCGTTGTTGATTTTGATCATGTTGATGTTGTTAGACATCCTCTAGTTTCAAAAATTGTAAAAGCATATTCAGATCAAAAGACTGATTAATGATTAAAGCCAATGTTATTTTGGATAATTATAAATGGAAGTATAAAATAAAAAACCCAAGTCAATATTTCAAAAACAGAATTAGTAAATTAAATAAATTAAGTTCTTTTAAAAAAAAAAAACAAGAATTTTCAATTCTTTTGACTAATAATGTGGAAATGAAAAGATTAAATTTAAAATTTAAAAAAAAAAATAGTTATACAGATGTATTATCTTTTCCACTTCATTTTTCAGAAAAAAAAAATATATATATTGGTGATATAGCAATTTCATATGAAATAGTTAATCAACGATCAAAAGCTTCAAATTTTTTTCTAGAATTAGATAAAATGTGGATTCATGGCTATTTTCATTTAATTGGGTATGATCATAAAAAAAAAAAAGATTTTCTAAAGATGACGAAAAAAGAAAATTTAGTATTAAATTATTTTCATAAAAAAAATTGACCTCATTAATTAACAATAAATTAATAATTTACATAACACCTTTTATAATTGGTATAATTACATCGTATAGTCTTCCGCCTTATAGTTTTTTTTTCATAAACTTTATTACGTTCCCTGTTTTATATTTTTTCTTTCTATTAAATTATTCGAAAGGAAGGTGGGAATCTTTTAAAATTGGATGGATGTTTGGTTTTGGATATTTCATTTCTAATTTGTTTTGGATATCAAATTCTCTTACATTTGAAGAAAATTTTAAACCTTTAATTCCAATTTCAATAATTTTTATTCCCTTGTTTTTAGGACTATTTTATGGTGTTGCTACATTTTTTTGTTATTTTTTTAATTTAAAAAAAAATTTTACTTCAATTTTAATATTTTCACTTTTTTTTTCAATAATCGAGTATTTTAGGAGTTTTATTCTTGGTGGATTTCCATGGAATTTAATTGCTTATAGTTTTACAAACTATTTAGAGTTGCTTCAAATTTTATCTTACATTGGTACGTATGTTTTTAATCTTTTATGTATTACATTATTTTTAATACCATCATTAATATTTTTTAATTATAAGAAAAAAAATAAAATATTTATATTGTTTTCTATTACTTTAATTTTATCGATCAATTTTATTTATGGATCTTTAGTCATTAAAAAAAACGAAGAAATCAAAAAAATAAAATTAAATTACGTTATAAAAATTATTTCTCCAAAAATAGATATTAGTAGATTTTTCCAAAATCAAGCTCCTGAAGAAATAATGTATGATTTAATAAAATTAAGCGAACCAGATAAACTAGAAAAAACAATTTTTATTTATCCAGAAGGTGTTTTAGCTAATATTTATTTACAAGATTTAAATAATTTTAGACCTATTTTTAAAGAAAATTTTTCCGATAATCATAAAATAATTTTAGGCATAAATAGCTATGAAAACAATAAAATATTTAATTCTCTAGTTGTTTTAGACAAAGATTTAAATATTTTAGCAAAGTATAATAAAAACAAGTTAGTTCCTTTTGGTGAATTTCTGCCATTTGAAAATTTACTAGGGGGTTTTGGTATAAAAAAAATTACCCAAGGATATCAATCTTTCTCCTCAGGAAACGATAGAAAAGTAATTAATTTAAATGATTTTAGCTTTATGCCTTTAATTTGTTATGAGATAATTTATTCAGGAAATCTCAATAAAAATAATAAGGATTTTGATTTTATAATAAATATTTCAGAAGATGGATGGTTTGGAAATACTATTGGTCCCCATCAGCACTTTTCGCATTCTATATTTAGATCAATTGAAGAAGGAAAAAATTTATTTCGTTCTGCGAACAATGGTATTTCAGCGCATATTGACGCAAGTGGAAGAGTAATAAGTAGTTTAAAATCAACTGATAAGGGATTTATAGAGATTAGAAATATTCTAAAAAAAAAAAATACTTTTTTTAATTCTTTTGGTAACAAGATCTTCTTTTATTTTTTAATTTTTTATATTAGTTTCATTTTTTTTTTAAAGAAAAAATAGATTCGAAGGAGAATTAATGAAAAAAGATTTTTTATTTACAAGTGAGTCAGTCTCCGAAGGACATCCAGATAAAGTATGTGACAGAATTTCAGACATGGTTGTTGATACATATCTAGGTATGGAGCCACAAGCTAGAGTAGCTTGTGAAACTTTAACAACAACAAATAAAGTTGTGCTAGCTGGAGAAACAAGAGGACCAGAAATTAATAAAGACGAATTAATTTCTAAAGTAAGGGATTGTATTAAAGATATTGGCTACGACCAAGATGGTTTTACTTGGAGAGATGCAACTAAAATAGAAAGTCATTTACATTCTCAATCTGCTGACATTGCAATGGGAGTAGACTCGTCAGGAAATAAAGATGAAGGTGCAGGAGATCAAGGGATAATGTTTGGTTATGCTTGTAATGAAACAGATGTTTTGATGCCAGCTCCTATTCATTACTCTCATAAAATTCTAAGATTGATGGCCCAAGATAGAAAATCTGGCAATCTGAATGGGATAGAGCCAGATTCAAAAAGTCAAATTACTATTCAATATGTAGGCGGTAAACCATCAGCAGTTAAATCAGTAGTGATTTCAACACAACATTCAAAAGATATTAACCTAGCTAAAGTAAAAGAACTTTGTATGCCATATATTGAGAAATCTATTCCAAAAAATTTATTAGGAAATCTTGATGAAAATGAAATTTATATAAATCCTACTGGAAACTTTGTAATAGGTGGTCCAGATGGAGACAGTGGTTTAACTGGTAGAAAAATTATTGTGGACACTTACGGAGGTGCGGCACCGCATGGAGGTGGAGCATTTTCAGGAAAAGATCCAACAAAAGTAGATAGATCAGCAGCATATGCTTCAAGATATCTTGCAAAAAATGTTGTAGCTTCAGGTATTGCAGATAAGTGTTTAATTCAATTAGCTTATGCAATTGGCGTTTCAAAACCTTTATCAATATATGTGGATTTATTTGATAATAATGAAGAAAAAAATATGCATGTTGAAAAATTGATAAATGAAAATTTTGATTTAAGCCCTAGGGGAATAAGAGAAATGTTAGGTTTAAACAAAGCAATTTATCAAAAAACTGCTGCATACGGTCATTTCGGAAGAGAACCCGAGTCAGATGGTTCATTTTCTTGGGAAAAAACTGACAAATCTGGGGTTTTTAAATAATCAATAAAAGTTGAAAATATAAAAAAAATACTTATATTCCAAGTACATTGTTGAAATTTCAAAATGGGCCTAGGCCCATTTTTTTTTGGAGGAAACAAATGTTAAATAGAAGAGCAGATAAACTAGAATTGATTAGAATTGCTGAAGCTGTAGCTTTAGAGAAATCTATTGATAAAGAGTTAATTATTGACTCAATGGAAAATGGAATAGCAAAAGCAGCGAAATCTAAATTTGGTACAGAAAATGAAATTAAAGTCCAAATTAACAGAGATAATGGTGATATTGGTATTTTTAGAAAATTGGTAATAGTTGAAAATCCAGAAAATACAAACTTAGAAATAAGTTTAAAGGATGCAATAAAACTTAACGAAAATAATTCTGATAAAAAAATTGGTGACGAAATATTACAGCCTTTGCCTTCGTTTGATTTTGGAAGAATCGCTGCACAAACTGCAAAACAGGTAATTAGTTCTAATGTTAGGGAAGCAGAAAGAGAAAGACAGTATAATGATTTTATAGATAAAAAAGATACAATTTTAAGTGGGATTGTAAAAAGATTAGAGTTTGGGAATGTTATTGTTGATTTAGGTAGAACAGAGTCAATTATTCAAAAAAATGAATTGATACCTAGAGAAAATATCAAAGCTGGTGATAGAATAAAAGCTTATTGTTTAGATGTGAGAAGAGAGTCTAGAGGTCAACAAATATTTTTATCTAGAGCACATCCAAAATTTATGGAAAAATTATTTATTCAAGAAGTTCCAGAAATTTATGATGGTTTGATTGAAATTAAATCCTCATCAAGAGATCCAGGAAGTCGAGCAAAAATTTGTGTTAAGGCAGTTGATACATCTCTAGATCCAGTAGGTGCTTGTGTAGGAATGAGAGGAAGCAGAGTACAGGCAGTTGTTAATGAACTACAAGGAGAAAAAATTGATATAGTTAATTGGTCTGAAGATCCAGCAATTGTTGTTGCAAATGCCCTATCTCCTGCAGAAGTTCAAAGGGTTAATGTTAACAATGAAGAAAAAAAACTAGACGTAATTTTATCAGAAGAAAACTTGAGTAAAGCAATTGGGAGAAGAGGTCAAAATGTAAGGCTAGCTACGAAATTATTAAATTATGAAATCAACATAATGACTGACGAAGAAGACTCTGAAAGAAGACAATTAGAATTTAGAGAAAAAACGGATAATTTTGTAAAAAATTTGGAACTAGATGAAACATTAGGTCAATTACTAGTTGCCGAAGGTTATTCTTCAATTGACGATATTAAAGATAGTAATCCTGAGTTATTAACAAAAATAGAAGGCATAGAAATAGAAACAGCAAAAGAATTAATAGAAAGAGCGAAAGAATTTCATCAAAAAGATCAAGAAGAAATTTCAAACAAAATTAAAGATTTGGGTTTAGATAATGATTTAATCAATCACAAGGGACTAACTCCAGGAATGTTAGTTACTCTTGGAGAAAAAAATATATTGACACTAAATGATTTTGCAGATTTAGCCTCAGATGAATTAACTGGCAGTTATGATATTATTAAAGGAGAAAGAGTAAAAATTAAAGGATATTTAGAAGATTTTGCTTTATCAAAAAAAGAGGCAGACGATTTAATTATGTCTGCTAGAGACAAAGCATACCAAGATTGAAAGATGGAAAATGGAAAAAAAAAAACTAAAGTTATCAATTTCTGGAAGCAGAAACAAAACTATTAACAGTATAGAGCAAGCTAGAAATCAATCAAAAAATACTGTTGTAATAGAAAAAAAACCCAAAAGATTTTTAGGAAAATCAACAAGTGCAAGACCTTTTGCTAATAACGATAAATTTAAGAATAAATTATCACTTTCAGAAAAAACTTCGAATTTTTCAAGACCACCACAACATATTAGTTCTGATTTTGAGAAAAGAAAATTAGCTGAACAAAGAGCTACAAAAAGAATTAAAGGTGAAACTTCTTTAAAAGAGACTAAAGCAAATAAAATTGGAGGAAAAAGAAGAGAATTAAAATTAACAATATCTAGAGCTTTAAGTGATGATGAAATGGGAACTAGGTCTAGAAGTTTAGCATCATTAAAAAGAGCAAAGCAAAAAGAAAATAGAATTTTAAATAAAAATGAATCAAAGGAAAGTTTAAAACCTATAAAAAGAAATATTAATATTCCAGAATTAATAACAATTAGAGAATTAGCAAACAGAATGGCTGAGCAATCAAGCAATATAATTAAACACTTATTAGGAATGGGTGTAACAGTTACCATCAATCATACTATAGATTCTGATACGGCTGAATATTTAGTAAAAGAATTTGGACACAATCCAATTAAAGATGAAAAAGCTGAAGAAATTATCGAAAAAATAAAAGAAGTCAAAACTGAAAATCTTAAAATTAGAGCTCCTATTGTAACTGTAATGGGTCATGTTGATCATGGAAAAACTTCTGTGTTAGATGTTTTAAGAAAAGCAAATGTAGTTTCAGGCGAATTTGGAGGCATCACGCAACACATTGGAGCTTATCAAATTAATCATAATAATAATAAAATCACATTTATTGATACTCCAGGTCATGCAGCATTTACAGAGATGAGAGCAAGAGGATCTAAGTTAACCGATATAGTAATTTTAGTAGTAGCAGCAGATGATGGTGTCAAACCGCAAACAGTTGAATCCATAAAACATGCTAAAGCAGCTGGTGTACCTATAGTAGTTGCAATAAATAAATGTGATCTTCCTGAAGCAGATCCACAAAAGATAAAAAATCAATTATTGGAGTATGAACTAATAGCCGAGGATCTTTCAGGTGATACTTTAATGGTGGAAATATCAACAAAGACAAAACAAAATCTTGATAAACTAGTAGAGTCTATTGTACTTCAAGCAGAGCTATTAGATTTAAAGACAGATTTTGATACAGAGGCTAAAGGTATAGTGCTCGAATCTAAAATTGATATTGGAAGAGGACCAGTGGCAAATATAATTATAACTGTTGGTACTTTAAAAAAAGGAGATTTTTTTGTTAGTGGTTTAAAATGGGGAAAAGTTAGAGCTATTATAAATGATCAAGGAAAAAATATTGATGTTGCCGAACCCTCAACCCCAGTTGAAATTATTGGTATAAATGGTGCATCAAAAGCTGGAGATGATTTTATAGTTTTATCTACTGAAAAAGAAGCGAAGAGTTTATGTGATGCCAGAATCCAAGAAAAAAAAGATGGTAAAAATCCATTAACTTTTGTTACACAAGACTCAGCATTTAAAGATACTGCATCAGAAGAATTAAATATAATTATTAAATCTGATGTACACGGATCTTCAGAAGCAATTAAAAGCTCGATTAATCAAATTAAGCATGACGAGGTTAAGCCAAAAATACTCCTTTCTGATATTGGAATGATAACCGAAACAGATGTTACTCTTGCAAAAGCTTCCAAATCATTATTGATTGCATTTAATGTAAAGCCTAGCAAGGAAGCAAAAAAAAGAGCTGAACAGGAAAAAATTACAATTTCTTCATTTAATATAATTTATGAAGTTTTAGATTTTATTAAAGGTAAAATGTCTGGTTTATTAACTCCTGATATTGATGAAAAGATTATCGGTACAGCAGAAATTCTGGAAATATTTAAAGTATCAAAAGTTGGAAAAGTTGCTGGCTCCAAAGTAGTTGAAGGTGAGATTACCCAAGACTCTAATGCTAGAGTAATCAGAGATGGAGCAATAATATTTAATGGTAAAATAGGTTCAATTTTTAGAGAAAAAAATCAAACAAAACAGGTTTCTGCAGGACTTGAATGTGGAATAACTTTGAAAGACTACGTAGATTTTCAAAAAAAGGATATTATTGAAGTTTATAATTCAACAGTAACGGAGAGATCAATTTAAATGACTAGTTTAGGAAAACCAATTACACAAAGACAACTAAGAGTAGGAGAAATGATCAAACAAGCTCTTGGTATGCTTTTTATAAGAGATGAAGCAAAATTATTCAATCTTTCTACAAAAGAAATTACAGTCACTGAGGTCAGAATGTCACCAGATTTAAAAACGGCAAAAATTTTTGTTATGCCACTAGGTGGAAAAAATGCAGACGAAATTATTGAAAAATTAAAAGAATTTTCATTTGTAATCAGAAAAGTTTTATCAAAAAAAATAGTAATGAAGTTTTTACCAAAACTTTATTTTGTTAAAGATAATTCTTTTGATTATGCTGAAAAAATTGAAAACTTAATAAAACAAACAAATAAATAAGGATAATAAATGACAAAAAGAGCAAAAGAACTTGCAATTCACAACAAAGATACTGGATCTTCAGAGTTCCAGGTAGCTCAGTTAACAGATAAAATTGAGAACCTATCAAAACATATTAAGCAATTTAAAAAGGATAAACATTCATCCGTAGGATTATTGAGAGCAGTAAATAGAAGAAAAAAATTATTGGACTACTTAAAGAAAAATAAAATTGAGTCTTATAAAAACGTAATATCAAAATTAAATTTAAGGAAGTAAATGTTTAAAGTATACAAAAAAGAAATTGAAGTAGCTGGCAAAAAGATAAGTTTAGAAACAGGAAAAATTGCAAGACAAGCAGATGGCGCAATCATAGCACAATGTGGTGAAACAGTTGTTATGGCAACTGTAGTAGGAGCAAAAAAGATAAATCCAGATGTTGATTATTTTCCTTTATCAGTAAATTACCAAGAAAAATATTATGCAGCGGGAAAAATTCCCGGAGGATATTTTAAGAGGGAAGCAAGACCAACTGAAAGTGAAACACTAATTTCAAGGTTAATTGATAGACCAATAAGACCACTATTTCCTGAGGAATTTAAAAACGAAGTACAGTTACTTCCAACAGTCATATCTTATGACAAAGAAAATGAAGCAGATATTTTATCAATAATAGCATCATCAGCAGCATTAGCAATATCAGGAATGCCTTTTATGGGTCCAGTTGGAGCTTCTAGAGTTGGTTTTATTGAAGGAAAATATGTACTCAATCCAACAAAAAAAGAATTAGAAAATTCAAAATTAGATTTAGTAGTTGCAGGTACAAAAGATGCAGTTTTGATGGTTGAATCAGAGGCAAAAGGATTAACAGAGGAAGAAATGTTAAATGCTGTTAAGTTTGGTCATGAAGGTTTTGTTCCGATAATTGAAATGATAGAACAGCTTGCAAAAGAATGTAAAAAACCTGACTGGGTTGTTGAAAAAAAGGAACTATCTGAAGTTAAGAAAAAATTAGAAGAAGAGTTTACTGCTGATTTAAAAAAAGCTTTTGCAACAAAAGACAAACAGGATAGATCAAATCAAATTTCTGAAATTACAGATAAAGCGAAGAAACTTTATGAAGACAATGAAAATTATTCTGATTTAGATGTTAACTCACAATTAAAAAATCTTGAAAAATCAATAGTTAGAACTGATATTTTAAAAAATAAAAATCGTATTGATGGTAGAGGTTTAGCAGATGTAAGACCAATTGAGTGTGAAGTTAGTATATTACCTAGAGTACATGGATCTGCATTATTCACTAGAGGAGAAACTCAAGCAATAGTAACTACTACTCTTGGAACTTCTGACGATGAACAAAGAATCGAAAGCCTAGAAGGATTGCAAAGAGAAAGATTTATGCTTCACTATAACTTTCCTCCTTTTTCAGTAGGTGAAACTGGAAGAATTGGAACTGGTAGAAGAGAAATTGGACATGGAAAACTTGCTTGGAGAGCTATCAACTCTTCATTACCTCCTAAAGAGAGCTTTCCATATACTTTTAGAATAGTTTCTGAAATTACTGAATCAAACGGTTCATCTTCGATGGCTACTGTTTGTGGAACTTCCCTAGCATTAATGGATGCTGGTGTTCCAATCAAGGAACCAGTTGCTGGAATTGCCATGGGTTTAATTAAAGAAGGCGATGACTTTAGTGTATTATCTGACATTCTAGGAGATGAGGATCACTTAGGTGATATGGATTTCAAAGTTGCAGGAACCAAAGATGGAATTACTTCACTTCAAATGGATATCAAAATTACAGGTATTACATTTGAAATTATGGAACAAGCTTTAAAACAAGCCAAAGATGGAAGAATTCATATCTTAGGTGAAATGAATAAAGCGCTAGATAAATCAAGATCAGATGTTGGTAAACACACACCAAAAATGGAAAAAATCACAGTTGATAAAAAAGATATTGCAGCTGTGATTGGTAAAGGTGGAGCGACAATTAGAGAAATCGTTGAACATTCAGGTGCCAAAGTTGATGTTAATGATGAAGGAGTTGTAACAGTTGCTGCTCCTGATGAAGAGTCTAGAAATAAAGCAATACAAATGATTAAAGATATTACAGCTAAGGCAGAATTGAATAAGATTTATAATGGAAAAGTTATGAAAATTATGGAATTCGGTGCATTTGTTAACTTTTTAGGAAAACAAGATGGTCTTGTTCATATATCAGAACTTGCTGATAAAAGAGTCGCAAAAGTAACTGATGTTGTTAAAGAAGGTGATCAAGTAAAAGTAAAAGTAATTGGATTTGATAGAGGAAAGGTAAAACTTTCTATTAAACAGGCTGCTGTATAATATGCAAAATCAAGAAATAATTAAAATAATTGAAAATCTAAAAGGTCGAAAGAACTATGAAGAAAAAAAAGCATCTAAATTAGGCTTTCCTTCACTTTACGCATACTTTGAAGACAAAATTTTAAAAGAAAAAAAAACCGTTGAAGATAAAAAAAAAGAGTTTGATGAAATACAAGATCAAAAAGAATTACAAAATAAAGAAAAAAGTAAAAAAAGTTGTAGTTGTTGTTAAATTACTATGAGCTAATTTAAAAATTTTATTTTGAAATTAATTAAGGTCTACCAACTAAGTTTTTCTTACCCAAAATTGGTACATATTATAAAATGTATTTGGGTTACTATTTTCAAATTTATCCCAATTTTCTAAAGAAATATTTTTTTTATCTTCAGGAAACACTTTTGAAAATTTAGATTTTATGTATTGATTAGAAAAACCTAGAAATTCTAAATTAAAGTTTTTAAGTATTTTTGAAATTTCGGGCAATTTGAAACGGTGTTCTTGAACATGAAACATTAAATCTCTTGCCATTGATGTTGAATAAAAATCCTTACTTTCAAAAATCTTTTTTAGCGCAGGATCTACATCTTCATTATTAATTATTTCTCTAAAATTTCTAATGTCTTCAATCGTGCTTTTTATTTTTTTTTTCTTAATAAAATTTCTTGCTTTAGTTATGTTCTGTCTAGCAATTTCACTATACAAACCTAATTTTAAGAAACCGTTTGTTTCTAATAAATTTAATAATACTTTAAGTCCAGCTGCAGGGTCTTTCATATGATGAAGGGTTCCCACACATTCAATTATATTAAATTTTCTTTTTAAATTTTTTAGTTGTAAAATATCTGCATGTAAAAATTCTACATTTTTATGACCTAATTCTTCCACTTTTCTTTTCGCGTACGCTAGGCTTGATAAACTTAGGTCAATACCAAGTATCTTAGAATTTAGATATTTATCTGCTATTATTGCAATATGTTGTCCAGTTCCACAACCTGCAACTAAAATATTTGGATTATTAAATTTATTATTATATTCAAATTTATTTGGCTTAATTTCATTATTTAAGTGATTTAAAAAGTTAGATGATAAATTTTTATATGTATATCTCCATCTAGGATATGGATTTTCTTCGTATTGTTCTCTTACTTTTTTTGAAACATTATCAACTATATTATCGAAAGATTTAATTGATTTTGCCAATTTAATTTCATTTAAAGGATCTTTAATTTGTATTTTAATTAAATCATTAAATAAAAAATTATTAGATTTATAATTTAATAATTTTTTTGTTAAATTTTTTGAATTATTCAGTGGTATATAACAACCTAAAATCGCTATTTCTAACTCATTAATTTTTTTACTTTTAAGTATTTTACTTTCTAATTTTTTAACTTGGGTTGTTTCCTCATTCGAATTATTAAAAATATATTCATTAAAAAAACATTGTTGAGCAAGCGATATAAGAAAATCAAAATAGTCATTAATAGTCTTTTGTTTATTTTCGATTAAAATAAATAGAAGTTCATTTCTTATTCTGGTAAATAATTTTTCTAATAATTTGTCTACTATTAAAGATTTTTGAAGTATTAAAAGTACAAGTTCATCTTTTAATAAATTTTGTATATATTTATTTTTTATTAGTAAAGTTTCTGAATTAACAATTTTTTTTATTTTACCAATATTTTCCTTTGAAAATAAGGTTAATTTTACATTTTTAAATAGATCGGCATGATTGACATTATTTTTTTTAAATAGAAATAAAAATAATTCCATTAAAATTTCATTATTTATAAATGAGATGTTATCTAATTGAATATTTTTCAAAAAGTTTGCTAAACTATTTATTGTATTTGTATTATTTGGATCAATTTTGATTGCTTGTTTGAAGCATGTGATCGCTCTCTGAAATTCTTTTATTTCTTTAAAAACAACCCCAAGATTATTATATGCATCAATATAGTTGGGTTGTATTTTAATTGCTTTTTCATAATAATTGATTGCTTCTTGGTATTTTTTTAGTTCTTGGAATATTGTACCAAGATAAAAATAAGGTTTTATATAATCAGGTTTAATCTGAATTGCTTTTTCAAAATAATCAATTGCTTTTTGATTTTCTTCAATACCTGCAAATATTACTCCTATATTAAAATATGCTTCTACAAAATCAGGTTTTATTTCAATTGCCTTTTCAAAATAATCAATTGCTTTTTGATTTTCGTTTAATTGATTTAATAAAGTGCCAAGATTATTATATGTCTTTAGATGATTAGGTTGTATTTTAATTGCTTTTTCATAACTATTTACTGCTTTTTGATATTCACCAAGTTCATGTAATATTATACCAAGATTATAATGTGCTTCTACAAAATTAGGTTTTATTTCAATTGCCTTTTCAAATAGTAATTTTGCTGAACTAAAATTTTTAGTTTGTGCAAATAAACCTCCTAAATAATAATTTGTTTCAAAATGATCTGGATTTAATTTTAACGCTTCCTTATAATAATTCTCTGCAGATTGAATATTATTTTTTTTGTGATTTTCAAGAGCTTGTAAAAAATTTTTCTCAGCAACTAAATTTTTTTTATTCATTCAAATATAATGAATATAATGATAATTATATTAAATTAAATTATGTAATATTTTTAGGATCTGGCATTCCAACTTTATTATATCCAGCATCAACGTAATGTATTTCACCAGTAACACCTCCCGCCATATCGCTCAACAGATATAATGCTGAATTTCCAACATCTAAATTATCTATATTCCTTTTCAAAAATGAATGATCCGCATTCCATTTGTACAAGAATTTAGCATCTCCAATGGCTGAAGCGGCTAAAGTTTTAATTGGACCTGCACTAATTGCATTTACTCTTATTCCTTTAGCTCCAAGATCTCTAGCCAGGTATTTAACACTAGACTCCAATGCTGCTTTGCAGACACCCATAACATTATAATTTGGGATAGCTTTGTTAGCTTCATAACTTAGAGTGATCATACTCCCCCCTGAGTTCATCACCTTAGATGACTCTTTTGCAACTTCCGTAAATGAAAAGCATGAAATTAACATACTTCTTAAAAAATTTTCTCGAGTTGTATTCAAATATTCTCCAGATAGTTCTGATTTATCTGAAAATGCAATAGCATGTACTACAAAATCAATTTCACCCCATTTAGATTTTACATCTTCAAATAATTTTACAACATCATCTTTTTTTTCAACATCACAACTAAAAGTGACATTAGAATTTAATTTCTCTGCCAATGGAACTACTCTTTTTTTTAATGCATCACCAAGATATGTAAATGCTAACTCAGCACCAGCTTCTGAGAGTTTTTGTGCAATTCCCCAGGCAATAGATCTCTCATTAGCGACACCCATAATTAATCCTTTTTTTCCATTCATTAAAGCCATTTATTATACCTTTTCAAATACTAGAGTTGCATTTGTTCCACCAAAACCAAAACTATTAGACATAACTGAATTTAAATTAACATCCTTTTCAGTTTTGGTTACAATTGGAAATTTTTTAGCCTCATCATCCATATCACCTATATTTGCTGAAGCTGTTATGAAATTATTTTTCATCATTATTAAGCTGTAAATTGCTTCATGGACAGATGCTGCTCCTAGTGGATGTCCTGATAATGATTTAGTAGAACTTATTTTGGGAACATTTTCTCCAAATGCTTCCCCAATTGCTTTTAATTCAGTGATATCTCCAACTGGTGTTGATGTTCCATGAGTATTTAAGTAGTCAATTTTTTTATTTTTCATTGTAGCTAGAGCCATATTCATACATCTAACTGCTCCTTCTCCTGAAGGTGCAACCATATCATATCCATCAGAGGTTGCTCCATAACCAGTTATTTCTGCATAAATTTTAGCACCCCTTGCTTTTGCATGCTCATACTCTTCTAGTACTAAAACTCCACCACCACCTGCAATAACAAATCCATCTCTTGTTTTATCGTAAGCTCTTGATGCATTTTCAGGAGTGTCATTATACTTAGAAGATAATGCTGTCATTGCGTCAAACATAGCTGTCATAGCCCAATGCAACTCTTCGCTTCCACCTGAAAACATAATATCCTGTTTTCCAGATTGTATTAGTTCCATTGAGTTTCCTATACAGTGTCCACTTGTAGCACAAGCAGAACTCATTGTATAATTTACTCCTTTAATCTTAAACGGAACCGCAAGTGTTGCCGAAGCTGTACTAGCCATAGTTCTTGGAACAATAAATGGCCCCATGAGTTTAGGAGTTTTTGCTCTAGTCTTATCAGCTGCAAGAATAACATTTTCTATTGAAGGGCCTCCTGAACCCATCACTATGCCTGTTTTAAAATTACTAATTTCTTTTTCCTCTAATCCTGAATCTACTACTGCTTCCTTCATAGCTATATAATTGTATGCAGAACCTGAACCCATAAATCTTATTGTTTTTCTATCAACATGGTCTTCAAGTTTAATATTTGGTTTACCATGAACATGGCTTTTTAAATTGTGCTCTTTATATTCATCTGCAAAAGATATTCCAGATTTTGAATTTAAAAGAGAATTATAAACTTCATTTTGATTATTTCCTAAACAAGATACAATACCAATACCTGTAATAACAACTCTTCTCATTATTTAAACAACCCCACTTTCAAACTTTCTGCTGAATATATTTTTTTTCCATCTGCCAACAAGATGCCATTTGCTAACCCCACAGTTGTTCCTTCCTTAATTAGTATTCTTTTCATATCAATCTCATAAGTTGCCATTTTGACATTTTTAAGAACTTCTCCAGTAAATTTTACACTATTAACTCCAAGAGCTCGACCTCTTCCTGGATTTCCTAGCCATCCCAAATAAAAACCAACTAGTTGCCACATTGCATCTAAACCAAGACATCCAGGCATTACTGGATCTTCTTTAAAATGACAATCAAAGAACCAGAGATTATCCTTAACGTCAAGCTCAGCTTTAATTAATCCTTTTTTAAAAAAACCTTTATTTTCATTAATTTCTATGATTCTATCGAACATTAACATTGGTGGTGATGGTAATTTTGCATTACCAGGGCCAAAAAGCTCGCCATTTGCGCAACTTATTAATTCTTCATAATTAAAAGACCCTTTTTTCATTTTTTAACTCTTATTACTTGATTTAATAGCATTATAATATAGAAATTCTTTAGAATAATAATAAAATGCAATGCTTTCTAGCCCAGAATATATAGAAAAACTCAGAAAATCTGGTTTAAGGCCAACTAAGCAGAGAATTAAGATTTGTCAGGTCTTATTTGATACAAAGAAGACATTTCATTTTACAATTAGTGATTTAGTAAAATTAATTGAAACTAAGGCTAATGAAAAAATTTCTTTAGCAACAGTTTATAATACAATTCATGCATTTGAAAAAAAAGGTTACTTAAAAGAAATATCAATTAATTCGAGCCAAACATATTTTGATACAAATACAACAAATCATCATCATTTTTTTGATGAGAAACAAAAAGAATTAATTGATTTAGAGGATATAGACGTTGATCCAGTCAAAATCAAAAAAACAATACCAGGAAAAAAAATCAAATCTGTTGAAGTACTTGTAAAAATTGATTCAGAATAATTGTTCAATTTTTTAATTTATAATCATTCTAAACTGTTGACAAATACTTTAGAATCATTATAAACTGGTATTATGAATATACCAGAAGTAACATTTAAAACTAGAATAGGTGATGATCAAAACTTAGGAGGTGGTTGCTCTATAGGTGGTAAGTGGAAAGATATATCTACTAAAGAATTGTTTGATAATAAAAAAATTGTTCTATTTTCATTACCTGGCGCTTATACACCCACTTGTTCATCTCAACAATTGCCAGGTTACGAAGAAAAATATGAAGATTTAAAAAAATTTGTAGATGAAGTTTATTGTCTATCAGTGAATGATGCATTTGTAATGAATGCATGGTTTAGAGATCAAAATATAAAAAAAGTAAAACCCATAGGAGATGGGGAAGGTAAATTTACAAAAGGAATGGGTATGTTAGTTGACAAACCAAAACAAGGATTTGGAATGAGATCTTGGAGATATTCAGCTCTAATTGATAATTGTAAAGTTTCTAAAATTTTTATTGAAGACGGTAAAAATAATCAAAGTCAAGATAATGATCCATTTAAAGTAAGCGATGTAGATACTATGTTAGAATACTTGAAAAAATAAATCTAAATTATTATATTAAAAAATTACTCAGCACTTCCCCAAATATTATTCTTGTCTATCCATCCTGAAAATTTTTCTGTTTTAACATTGCACCAACTTTTTTCACATTTTTGAATTAATAAAAGTCTTCCAGTGTCTAATTTAGCAATAGGTTTAGAATATTTAGTTGGTTTTTTAAAAAGAATTTTTACTGATGTTGTTATTAACGATTTTGACTTTTTAAGTTGAGATATATGTATCCAGCCAGTATTTTTTTTATGATCAATTATTCTTCTAAAATTTTCTTTTTTATCTATTAGTTTAACAGGTAAACTAATTTTTTTGTAAATATATTTAATTGGATAGTCAAAACTAGGTCCATATCTTACATTAACTTTATTATTTTTAAGCATTAAGAAAGTTTTTTTTTCTTCAGAATAAGAATTTGGAATTATCAAAATAAAATATAAAAAAAAAATTATAATTTTTAACATACACAATTTCTTTTTTTTTTAAATAATACTTTCCTAAAGTTTAAGTTTAGTAGATCTAAAATTAGAATGTTTGATTTTAAATCTTTTCCAATATTCAATATTTTTTTTAATACTTCGTTTACTTGTATAGCGCCCACAATGTTGGCCGTAGAGCCCAAAATTCCTTCAGCTTCACAATTTAATATTTCATCAGATGGTTCAGATTGATAAAAACATTTTAAGCATGGGCTTTTTTTTGAATTAAAATCAAAAGTAAAAATATGTCCATCAAATTTACTAATTGCGCCAACAATTAATATTTTTTTAAATTTTAATGAATATTTATTTAATAAAAATTTTGTTTTAAAATTATCACTTCCATCTACTATTATGTTGTATTTATTAATAATATTAATTAAATTTTTTTCACTTGCTTTTCTATTATAAGTATTAATTTTTATACGTTTATTTATTAAATTTAATCTTTTTTTGACAACATCTACTTTAAGTTTATTTACATCTTTAGCAGTGTAAAGTGTTTGTCTATGAATATTAGATAAACTTACTTTATCATAATCCATAATACCTATCTCGCCTACTCCTGACCTTGCTAATAAATCTGCTACAGGGCATCCTAATCCACCTGCACCAATTATTAATACTTTAGAATTAATAATTTTTTTTTGTCCAAAAGTACCAACATTTTTCAATACTATTTGTCTTGAGTATCTTACTAAAGAACTTTTGTTCAGATTTTTTTTCATTTACCTGTTGATCCAAAACCTCCAGATCCTCTTAAGGTCTTTGGTAAATTTTCTACCTCTTCAAATTCAGCTTTTATAATTGGCATAAGTATCATTTGGGCAATTCTATCGTTATTATTTATAACAAAATCCTCTTTTCCATGATTAAATAATATAATTTTTATTTCACCTCTGTAATCACTATCAATTGTCCCAGGAGTATTTAAAACACTTATATTTGATTTAGCTGCAAGTCCTGATCTTGGTCTGATCTGGACCTCTGTATCTTCAGGTATTGCAATTGATATTCCAGTGGGAATAAGTTCTGACTCCTGTGGTTTAAGATTAACTGGGCTTTCTAAGAATGCCATTAAATCCATTCCAGAAGATCCATCAGTTTTATATTTTGGTAACTGAACCTTTGAATCAAGTTTTTTAATTAAAACTTTAACCATTAAACTAATTCAATTTTTCTATTACTCTATTCACGATTTCTGAAGCTACTAATGATTTGCTCATTTTTTTTAAATTTTCATTTTTTTTGTCTTTATAAAAAATTGAAATTTGATTATCATCTGAGTCAAATCCAATTGAATTGTCTGAAATATCATTAGCTATAATCCAATCACAATTTTTTTCCTCTAATTTTTTGATTGAGTTTTCAACTAAATTATTTGTTTCTGCTGCAAAACCAATTGTTAACTTGGGTCTTAATGAATTATGTTTAGAAATTTTATCTAATATATCAATATTTTTTTCTAGTGTTAAATTAAATTTTTCTTTTTTTTTGATTTTTGTATTTTCATAATTAGTAATTTTATAATCTGCTACCGCAGCAGTGAATACAGCAACATCTGCAGGTAAATTTTTTAAAGTTTCATCAAACATTTCTTGTGCTGTTTCAACTTTTATAAAATTTAATCCAGATAATGGATCTAAATCAGTCTGTCCTGAAATAAGTGTTGTTTCAAAACCATTATCTCTAAGTGATTTAGCAATTTCATAACCTTGTTTTCCACTAGATCTATTACTTATAAATCTAACAGGATCTATAAATTCTCGTGTTGGGCCAGCTGTTACTAAAGCTTTTAATTTATTGTTATTTTTTGTATTTTTAAAGTGTACTTCAATTTGTTTTAATATTTCATTTGGTTCAGACATTTTTCCTTTGCCAAATTCCCCACATGCCATATCACCTATTTCTGGACCAATTATTTTATACCCATAATTCAATAATTTATTAACATTTCTTTTTGTTGATGGGTGCTCCCACATTCTTACATTCATTGCTGGAGCTAAATATATTTCTTTATCTGATGCTAAAATTACTGTTGATGCTAGATCATCGGATGAACCAGAACTTAACTTTGAAATTGTATTTGCTGTTATAGGTGCAACTAAAATCAGGTCAGCCCATCTTGATAAAGAAATATGATCCATTTCACTTTCATTTTCAACACTGAATAAGTCATCATAAACTTTTTCTTGGGAAAGAGATGTTATAGACAAAGGTGTTACAAATTCTTTGGCACTTTTTGTTAATATAGTTTTAACTTGTGCATTATTTTTTCTTAAACCTCTAATAATTTCTAAACTTTTATATGCTGATATTCCACCACATATAATAAGTAGAATTTTTTTGTTTAATAAATTAATCATCGAGCGAATTAAAATACTAATACACCTATAATTACAAGAGTTAATAAGCCAATAATTGTTTGATTTCTAAAAGTTATCATCTCTGCCTTTATAATATTTAGTTCGTTATAGGAATTTGTATTTTGTGGAATTTGGCCATTAGCTAAAAAAGTTAATGCTTGATTAGCTTTATCCATTATTTCAGGTAAATTTGGTAATTTCTTTATAGCTTCAACAGAGTCTTTTAATGTCTCATTAATTGAACTTATGGGATCTTTAGTTTCAGTTAACCATTTTTCTAATACAGGTTTTGAAGTTTCCCATATATTAGTTTCGGGATTTAATTTTCTAGCAACTCCTTCTACAACAACCATAGTTTTTTGTAACATTAATAACTGAGGTTGAGTCTGCATATTAAATTTTTCCGTTACATCAAAAAGCTGCTTTAGAAGCTTTCCACCAGAAATATCTTTAACTGATTGACCAAAAATTGGTTCACCAATAGATCTTAAAGCTTGTGCTAAATCGTTTACAGGAACTTCTTTTGGAACCAGTCCTGCAGTAAGATGAACTTCAGCAACTTTTTTATAGTCTCTTTTAATGAATCCAAATAATATTTCAGCTAAAAATCTTTGACTTAATTTATCCAGTCTTCCCATAATTCCAAAATCTATAGGTACAATTTGACCACTATTATCAACAAATATATTACCTTGGTGCATATCAGCATGAAAGAACCCATCTCTTATAGCGTGGCGTAAAAAATGCTGAATTAAATCTGAAGCTATTTTCTTTGTATCAATATTTTTACTTATTAACTTTTCATTTTCTCTTATGGAAATTCCATCAATCCAATCAAGTGTCATCACGTTTTCACTAGTAAAATTCCAGTAAATTTTAGGAACGCTGAAGCCCGAGTCATTTTTAGTATTTTCAGCGTATTCATTTGCGGCAGCAGCTTCGAATCTTAGGTCCATTTCAAGGTTTGTTATTTCTTTTAATAAATAAAAAACTTCAACCAACTTTAATCTTTTTGTTTTTTTAATAAATGACTCGATTAGAAAAGCTAAAAGTATTAGTGCATCGATTTCTTCGTTAAAAATTTTTTTAATGTTCGGTCTTAATATTTTTATAGCCACATCTTTAATTACTCCACTTTCATTAATTTGAGCTCTATGAACTTGAGCTATTGATGCAGCAGCAATTGGTTCACTCAAATTAATAATTGAATTAAACATTTCATTTCCTAAATCTTTTTTGATCATCTCTCTTGCCTCAGATAACGAAAATGGAGGAAGTTTATCTTGAAGAGTTTCTAATTGTTTAGATAGTTCATCACCAATAATATCAGGTCTAGTAGCTAAAAATTGTCCAAGCTTAATAAATGTTGTTCCCATAGACTGTAATGAATTTGAAAATCTTTGATTTTCATTTTCTGTTTGATTTACCTGTTTTTCATTTTTTAATGAAAATCCAACTATTTTAAAAAGTATTTTAATTGCAAATGGAGGCTCATTAAATTTTGTAGCTATCTTTAAGGCATCTGACTTTGCTAATTTTCTTCCCAGTTTAAATAATATAAATAATCTTTTTATCATTATATTTTCCAACCTGAATGAATTGCAACTATTCCTCCTGAAAAATTTCTGTAATTACAATTTTCAAAATTATTTTTCTCCATTAGGTTTATAAGTTCATCTTGACTGATAAATTTATCTATACTTTTTGTTAAATATTCATATGGTTCTTTTTCTCCGACAATTGCTTTGCCAATAAATGGAATAACTTTTGAATAATATTTATAAAGAAATTCTAAGTTAGAATTTTGTATCTTAGAAAATTCCAGACACAAATATCTGCCCCCAGGTTTTAATACCCTATAAGCTTCAGACAAAGATTTATTTAAATTTTTAGTATTTCTTAATCCAAAGCTAATTGTATAATAATCACAAGAATTATTTTTAAGAGATAAATTTTCTGCAGAATTTGCAATCCATTTAATGTTTTTATAATTTATGAGTTTGGTCTTTCCTTTTTCAATCATTCTCTTATTAGGATCAACACAAATTACTTCATTGTCTTTATTTGTAATATCTAAAAATAATTTACCAATATCACCAGTCCCACAAGCAACATCCACAAGTATTTTATTAGAGGATGGATTCATCCAGGATATGAGATTTTTTTTCCACATCCTATGTGCACCAAAAGACATACAATCATTCATTAGGTCGTACTTATCGTAGACCTTATTGAATACATTTTCCACTAGCCCTTCTTTATTTTGAAGATATTGTTGCATAAAAAAAAATATTTAAGATTAATATAGTATTAAATGCCAGAATTGCCAGAAGTAGAAATTGTTAGACAATCTTTAGAAAAAAAAGTCAGAGACAAGATTATTCAAAAAGTCTTAATAAAAAATAGAAATTTAAGGTTTAAAATACAGTCAAATTTTCAAAAACACCTTCTTAAAAAAAGAATAAAAAAAATTGATAGATTTTCCAAATATATAATAATTACTTTTGAAGATTCTTCTGGATTTATTATACATCTTGGAATGTCTGGAACAATTCACTTATTACACATAAATAAAAAAAATATATATACAAATTCAAGTTTCTATAATTCTCCCATATTACCAAAAAAACATAATCATATAGAAATAGAATTTGAAAAAATTAAAATAATTTATAACGACCCAAGAAGATTTGGATATTTTCTTACCTTTAATAATAAATTAGAATTAAATAAAAAGTTTTTACATTTTGGTCCAGAACCATTTTCCGAAGCATTTAACCTTAAATACATTTTAAAACATTTAAAAAATAAAGAAAAAAACATTAAAAATTTTTTGTTAGATCAAAAATTCGTATCCGGAATAGGAAATATATATGCAAGTGAAATATTATTTTATTCGAAAATTAATCCTTCAAGAAAAGCAAAGAATTTAAACAAAAATGATTGTAAAAAAATATTGTTTAATTCAAAATTAGTTTTAAAAATGGCTATAAAAAAGGGAGGATCAACTATTCAAAATTTTCAAAATGTAAATGGAAAAATAGGTTCTTTTCAAAAAAATTTTAAAGTTTACCAAAGAGAAAATCTAAAATGTATAGAACCAAAATGTAGCGGTTTTATTAAAAAAAAAATTATATCAAATAGATCAAGTTTCTTTTGTAATTATTGTCAAAAATAAAAATTATTTTATTGACCAGTTTAAATTCTCAATATATACACTCGCGTCTATGGCAAATACAAAATCAGCGATTAAAAGGGTCAGAAGGATTTCAAAACAAACTGCAGTTAATAGATCTAGAAAGAGTAAATTTAGAATATCATTGAAGAAAATGAATGTTCTTATTGATAAAAAGGATAAAAAAGAAGCTTTAGCTTATTTGCCAAAATTAAATTCTGTACTTATGAAAATTGCAAAAACAGGAGTTATTAAAAAACAAAACGCTTCAAGAAACATTTCACGATTAACTAGAAAAATAAATTCTCTTTAAACAACCATAAGTAGTTATTAAATCTAAAG
>QCJD01000001.1 GCA_003216255.1 Pelagibacteraceae bacterium AG-404-N13 | reverse complement strand
TCTATCAAATTTTATAATTTGATTTTTTACTATCAATCAAAAAACCTTTTACAGTATCGATAGTGAGTTTTTCAAAAGACTTACCAAATTTTTCAATTTTTTCTATAATTGATGGAGGAATAGTAATTATATTACATTTAATTTTTTTTGCTTGTAAATAATTATAAGGTTCTCTTACACTTGCCCAAAGAATTTCAACGTTTTTAAATTTTTTTGCTAAAGCAATACTAGTTTTAATTTCTGGGATTGGATCTTTACCAACATCTGCCATTCTTCCAGCAAAAATTGAAATTATAACTTTAGTTTTTTTGTTAATTATTTTTAAAATCTTTTTTGTCTGACTTGATGAGTAAACTGCTGTTATATTTAATTTAATATTGTTATGATTTAATTTTTTTATAACTTTTCCCATAAATTTACCTTTAGAATTACAAACCGGAACTTTTACGTATACATTTTTTCCCCATTTACTTATTTTTTTTCCTTGTGAAATCATATTTTTTTCATCGTCAGCAAAAACTTCACATGAAACAGGCTTTCTCGTTATTTTTAATATTTCTAAACTATATGATTTATAGCTACCGGCGCCTGCTTTTCTCATAAGGCTGGGGTTTGTTGTAAACCCTTTAACAATTTTTTTTTTATTAAATAATTTAATTAATTTTTTATCTGCAATATCACAAAATATTTTGGTCAATTTATAAACTTTTAACTATTTCTTCTGTCATTTTTTTAGCATCTGCAAACAACATTAAAGTGTTATCTCTATAAAATAAATCATTATCAATGCCTGCATAACCTGGGGATAAGCTTCTTTTTACAAATAAAACTGATTTACTTTTTTCTACATCCAAAACTGGCATTCCATAAATTGGACTTTGAGGATCAGATTTTGCTATTGGATTAGTAACATCATTAGCGCCTATTACATAAGCAACATCACAATTTGCAAAATCATTATTAATTTCTTCTAGCTCAAAAACTTCATCATAAGGAACATTGGCTTCTGCAAGCAACACATTCATATGTCCTGGCATTCTACCTGCAACAGGGTGGATTGCATAAGAAACTTTTACTCCATTTTTTTTTAGTGCATCAACCATTTCTCTAAGTGCATGCTGGGCTTGTGCTACAGCCATACCATACCCAGGTACAATTATTACAGAAGATGCATTCTTCATTAAAAATGCTGCATCATCTGCGTTACCATTTTTGACTGGTTTTTGCTCTTTTGATGAAGAAGAAGATGTTTGATCTGTTGCTCCCCATCCCCCTAAAATAACATTGAAAAATGATCTATTCATTCCTTTGCACATTATATAAGAAAGAATTGCACCCGATGAACCAACTAGAGCTCCTGTTATTATTAAAGCAGTATTTTCTAACGTGAAGCCAATTCCTGCAGCTGCCCAACCTGAGTATGAATTTAACATAGAAATTACAACAGGCATATCGGCACCTCCAATTGGAATGATCAACAAAATTCCAATAAGAAATGAAATGGCAATAATTATCCAAAACCAAGTATCAACTTGAGTTTTACATAAATATATTATTAAGCCTATTAATGATATTCCCAGGATTAAGTTTAGATAATGTTGTCCCAAAAATGTAATAGGTGATCCTGACATTATTCCCCTTAACTTTAAAAATGCAATTATTGAACCTGTAAATGTTATTGCTCCTATTGCGGCGCCTAGAGACATTTCAATAAGGCTTGCAATTTTGATATCACCAGGACTTCCTAGATTAAAAACTTCAGGATTTAAAAAAGCTGATATAGCTACAAAAACTGCTGCTAAGCCAACTAGACTATGAAATCCTGCAACCAACTCTGGCATAGCAGTCATAGGAATTTTAAATGCAATAAATGATCCTATTGATCCACCAATTATTAATAAAATAAGTAAATATAAAAATGCTGTTGAAAAATTACCGACTGAAACTATTGTTACTCCAATAGCTATAGCCATACCAATTATTCCAAATAAATTTCCTCTTCTTGAAGTTTCTGGAGACGATAGGCCTCTAAGAGCTAAAATAAATAATACTCCAGATATCAAATAAAATATTGCTAGTAAATTAGCTGAAATCATTTTTTATCTTTCTTTTTTTTATACATAGCTAACATTCTTTGGGTAACTAAAAAGCCACCGAAAATATTAACTGCTGCTAAAATTATTGCTAAATATCCAAATACATTTGCAGTATCAAACAAGTTTACTGAGTCTCCAGCTAAAGCTGCAATAATTGCTCCCACTATTATTACAGAAGAGATTGCATTAGTTACTGACATTAAAGGTGTATGCAATGACGGTGTAACACTCCACACAACATAATAACCTATAAAAATTGAAAGTATAAAAATACTTAGTCTAAATATAAATGGGTCTATTTCCATAATTTATTTTATTATTGTTTTAGCAATAATTTCATCCTCTAGATTAATATTAATTTTTTTATTTTCTTTATCATATAAATTAGAAACAAAATTAAATACATTTTTTGCGTACAAACTTGAAGATGAGGTTGGTAGTTTATTCAATATATTTGACTCACCAATAATTTTTATGCCTTTTCGTTCTATAATTTTATCTACCTCGGTAAACGCTACGTTTCCTCCTTGAGCAGCTGCTAAATCAAATATTACAGATCCAGGTTGCATGTTTTCTACCATGGCTTCTTTAATAATTAATGGAGCTTTTTTTCCAGGTATCAGGGCAGTGCAAATTACAATATCAATTTTTTTTAGAGTTTCACTCAATAATTCTTCCTGTTTTTTTTTAAAATCTTCTGATGCTTCTTTTGCGTACCCTCCTTCAGTTTCTAAATTTTCAGCTCCATCTACTGTTAAAAATTTTCCACCTAAACTTTCAACTTGCTCTTTTGAAGCCATTCGTACATCTGTAGCAAAAACTATTGCACCCATTCTTTTTGCTGTTGCTATTGCTTGCAAACCTGCAACTCCAGCACCTACAACTAAAACTTTAGCTGCAGGTATAGTGCCTGCCGCCGTCATCATCATTGGTATAGCTTTTTCAAAAACTGAAAATGCTTCTAATACAGCTTTATATCCAGCTAAATTAGCTTGAGAAGAAAGTATATCCATTGATTGCGCTCTTGTTATTCTAGGTAACATTTCTAGAGAAAATAAATTAATTTTATTTTTTATTAATTCATCTAATATTTTTTTATTTTCATAAGGATTAAGAACTCCAATTAGTGTTTGATTAGATTTTAAAAGTGAAGTTTTATTTTCATTTAACAAACTCATTTGAATTATAACATCTGCATTTTCTAATAGTTGATTTTCATCACCAACTATTTTAACTCCAACTTCTTTGTATTCACTGTCACTGAAACCCAAATGAGCTCCATAGTTTTGACTTAAATGAACTTCAAATCCTAAATTAATATATTTCTTTGAAATTTCTGGTGTTATTGAAATTCTTTTCTCAAAATCTTTGTTTTCTGATACTGAAGCAATTATCATAAAACTTAGACTATTTTTGTCTTGCTTTAAATTTTGGATTTTTTTTATTAATTATGTAGACTCTACCTCTTCTCCTAACTAATTTTGAGTTAAGGTCTCTTTTTTTCAATGATTTTAAAGAACTAGCAATTTTCATAATTTATTTTTTTCTTTAATAAACGATGCAACGTAATCTTTCAAACTTATTTTACCAAATTTCTTTATAACTCTCTTATTAAATGAAAAATTTGTTAATGCTGAGGCGTATCTTTCCCCTAATCTAGGACTTAAATAACTTATTTTAGTTTTGAACATTTTTGCCACAGCCAAAATTGAATATGATTTTTTATTAGAAATACTGTAGTAAGTACATCTATTTGCCTTCCAAGCTTGATAACATACTTTAACGGTATCGGATATATGAGTAAATCTCCTTGATTGAGTTCCAGGTTTAACGACAGTTAATGGTTTATTTTTTCTATATTGATTTTGAAAAATTCCTATAACTGTTGCCATTTCTCCTTTTTCAATTTGTCTTTTTCCATAAACGTTATAAAAATAAATTATTTCAAATTTAAAATTAAACCATTTTTTTAAGTTTTCTAATAATTCTATATTTTTTGATTTTGTAAACGCGTAGGGAGAAAGGTTTTTGTCAAAACCTTTATTGCCCAAAGAAGCAGATGTGGCAGAATAAATTAGTTTTATTTTATTTTCTAAACAAAATTTAAAAACCTCTTTACTGCCAATCGAATTGGAATCATAACATTTATAAAATTTCTTAAAACTTTGAAAAATTCTAGAAAATTCTCCAAAATGAAAAACTACTTTGATTTTTTTTTTATATTTTGATAAAATTTTAATAATATTTTGTGTATTTCCCTTTATATATTTAACTCTATTCGAATTAATATGATTTTTTTTACTTCCTGTTGAGTAATTGTCTAGACTAATAATTTTAAAATTTGTTTTAATTATGAGGTATTCAATTAAATTAGATCCAACAAACCCTGCTCCACCAGTAACAATTATTAAATTTTTCATTTGGGTTAGCCTGGCAATGTCCTACTCTTCCAAGTCTTAAGACTAAGTACCATCGGCGCAGAAAGGCTTGACTTCCGAGTTCGGAATGGGATCGGGTATTTCACTTTCGCAATAATCACCAGGCACGAACCTATTACATAAAAATAAATAATATGCAAATAATTTTTTTAAAATATATCATTATTTTACTTATGAAATATCGTTTTTTATAAATTGATTTTTAAACTCTTATGATTCTCTTCTAATATTTGATCAATAATTTTTTCTGTATTGTATTTAATTTTAAATTTAGGGTAAGAATTTTGGAATTTATTTATATCACTTACATACCATTTATGATCTCCTACTCTAGGCTTATTAAGAATTTTTTTTTTTACTACAATATTTAATTTTTTTTCTAAATAATTTATTGCTTCCAATATAGAACAGTTAGAATATTTTCCACCACCAATGTTAAACACTGCATTATTAATTGGATCTTGATAAAAGTACCAAAAAGCTTCTGTTAAATCTTTGCTATGAATATTATCTCTAACCTGTTTTCCTTTATAGCCAATTATCTGATAAGTTTTATTTCTTACACATTCTTTAACAAGAAAAGATAAAAATCCATGTAGTTTAGCTCCCGAATGGTTGGGGCCTGTTATGCATCCTGCTCTAAAACATGCGGTCTTGACTCCAAAATTTTTATTATATTCTTGGACTAATAAATCAGCATATACTTTTGATGTTCCGAACAAACTATGAGTGCAATTATCCAAAGTCATTTCTTCATTAATACCATTTGCATAGATTGATTTTTTTTGTGGTGACCATCTATTTTTTTTTTCAATTAATTTAATTTTATTAGGATTATCACCATAAACTTTGTTTGTTGATGTAAATATGAATACGGCTTCTGGAGAATAATTTTTTACGCTTTCAAGAATATTTAAAGTGCCTAAAGCATTTATCTCAAAATCTTTTCGAATATTTTTATAAGCCCAATCGTGAGAAGGTTGAGCTGCAGCATGTAAAACAAATTCAACTCTTTTCTTATAATATCTAAAAATTTTTGTTATGCTTTTATTATCTCTTATATCACAATCATAATGTTTGTACTTCTTGTATTTTCTTTTTAAATATTTCTTCAACCATGTAGTATCACCATCTTTACCAAATAATTTCTTTCTTTCATTATTATCAATTCCAATTACATCAAATCCTTTCTCTAAAAGAAATATCGCTGTCTCGGATCCTACGAGGCCATTTGAACCAGTGATGATAGCTAAGGACATCTAATTAAAATAATTTTTTAAAATTTTATAATTTTTTAATTGCCAAGAATAAATATCATTAGCAATATCTTCAATATTTTTTTTTGGTGACCATTTATAAATTTTTTTTACTTCTCTGTTTGAAGTTACAAAATATGGAATGTCATAAATTGATGTTTTTTTTTCTCTCAAGATCTTAATTTTATTTCCTGTTATTTTTTGGCATATGCTTGTCAGTTGTTTTAAAGAAACTGAGTTTTTTAATCCACCACCAGCAATAAATGTCTCATTGTTTATTAATTTTATTTTTTTTATTTGACTATGAATTAGCTCACAAAGGTCATTAATATGCAAGATATCTCTAATTTGATTGCCATAACCTCCATAACCTTTGTAACTTAATTTTTTTTTGTTTATATGTCTCCAAATCCAAAGACTAAAAAATCCTTGATCAACTTTGCCAAATTGATATGGTCCAGCTATAACGCCAAACCTTGTTATTATATATCTTAGTTTCGATATTAACGAAATTTCTTTAATTAATTCCTCTGATGTAAATTTCGTAAAGCCATATAAAGATTTAACACCATTTGTAGAAAAATTGATATTTATTTCTTTTTTTAATTTAATTTTTTTTTTAATCTTCTTTTTTTTTATTAAACTATTTAGACTATATAAATCATAAACACGACTTGAGGACAAAAAAATTAACTTTGTGTTATCTCTTAAGCATTTTTTGATTATATTAAAAGTACCAACTAAATTCGTATCAATTAATCTATCTATATCACTTAAAAAACTATTCACTGATGGTTCTGCACAAGCATCAATTATAAGATCAAACTTTTGCAATTTTTTTATTTTTGAAAAATTTTTGATATCGAGATTGTAGTTTTTAATGCCTAAATTCTTTAGCCGAGATAAATTATATTTAGAACCTTTCCTATAAAGATTATCTAAAGAATATACTTTATATTTATTTTTCTTTAAAAAAATAGCTAGATTAGATCCTACGAAACCGCATCCACCAGTGATTAAAATTTTCATTTTAAATATATATAGTATAAAAGTTTTTTTTATGACTTTATCTATAATTATTCCATGTAAAAATGAAGAAGATTTAATATATAAAAATTTATACTCGATTAATAACAAGATTAAGAAAAGTATAAAAAAATATCAAATCATCATTGTTAATGACTTTAGTGAGGATAATACACTCAAAATTGTTAGAAAATTTGCCAAGAATTTTAAAAACATAATTGTAAAGAATAATAAAATTAAAGGCTTAGGTGGCGCAATAAACTTAGGTATAAAAACTTCAACCAACAGATTTATTTGTATAATGATGGCAGATTTATCGGATAGCCCTGGAGATTTAATTAAATACTATAATATAATATCAACTAATAAATTAGATGCAGTTTTTGGAAGTAGATTTATTAAAGGATCTAATCTAGTTGACTACCCATTTCAGAAATTAGTTTATAATAGGATATTTAACTATTTTGTAAAAATTTTTTTTATTTCAGATTATAATGATTTTACAAATGCATTTAAAATTTATAAAAAACAAACATTAAGACAAATTGGACCTTTTATATCAGAAAACTTTAACATTTTTTTAGAGATACCTCTAAAAATAATTATTAGAAAAAAAAAATATAAAATAATTCCAATAAGTTGGAAAAATAGAAAAAAGGGTATTTCTAAATTTAAGGTAAAAGAACTAAGCTCTAAATATTTTTTTACATTTATTAATTGTTTTATAGAAAAAATTTTAATTAAGTAATCTATTATATATTTTTAATTTACACTTTTTCTCTTTCGGATCTATATTTTTATGATTTTAACGAAATAATTTAATTTTTTAATCAAGCTTTATATAATTCGAAATTTCTTTTGATTTATTTCTTACTAATTTTGAAAAATTCTCAATTAATTAAAGTTTTTTAATTGTTCTAAAAAATTATTCTCTTTATATGCGAACTTTATTTTGCTTCTAGTTGCACAAATTTTATCCGAGAGATTATCGCCAATCATTAAAGATTTTTTTCTATCAATAAACCAATCCCTCACTGCTTTTTCAATCATAAAATTTTGTGGCTTCCTACATTTGCATTTTTTTTTATATTTTTTAATTCCATAAATTGGATGATGTGGACAATAATAAATTTCATCTATATATATCTTTTTTTTTAAAAAAATTTCTTTCATTTTCCCCTGAAAATTTAAAAACTCTTGTTCTGTGTAAAACCCTCGACCTATGCCAGATTGATTAGTAACGATAAATATATGATCAAATTTTTTATTCGCATATTTTAAGGAATTAAAAATATTTTTGGTCCATTCTAAACTTTTCATATTATGCACATAACCCTTATCTTTATTAATAACTCCATCTCTATCTAAAAAAAGAGCTTTTTTTCTAATAAAAAAATTTTTTTTTGCAAATGTATAATTTTTTTTAGTTCCAATATCTATAAATCTACTTTTTGTTAAATTGCCACAAATTTTTTTTTTATTAATTAACATTGGCAAAACTTCATCCTCTAATGATTGATATTTTTTTTTTATAAATTTAAAAATTCTCTTATCGAAAAAATATATTCCTGAATTCATTTTATTAGAGTTTTTATTAAATAAAACTAATTCCTTCTTTAAAGATAAATTAGCTAATTTTGAGTTTGATTTATAATTTTTGTTTTTTACTAATATCATTTTTCCGATAAATTTTTTTTTTTTTTTTAACAAGGTATCCAAATTATGATCTACATAGCTATCAGCATTTAATAATATAAATTCATTTTTAATTTTTTTTTTAATTTGTGATAAAGCTCCAGCCGTACCCATTGGTTTTTTTTCAATTACAACTTCTGTTTCAACTAAATTATGCTTTACTTTGTTAAATTTTTTTTTAATTAAACTTCCCTTATAACCTGCTAGTAAATAAATTTTCTTCAGATTTAATTTTTGATATCGATTTATTATAAATTTTAAGAATGGAATTCCCTCAATTTTTAACAGAGGCTTTGGATTATTAATTGTTAAATTTTTTAATCTTGACCCTCTGCCACCACACAAAATCACCAAGTCTACTTTATTCATTTAATTTATATTTTTTATAATTGAGCCATTACTATAAAATTTAAAATCAAGTTGTTGTAATTTATTAAATTTTTTGATTAATTTTTTTTGATTTTCTTGCTTACAGTAAAAAAGTAAAAAACCACCGCCTCCTGCTCCAAGAATTTTCCCTCCAAGAGCACCATTTTCAATTGCAGTATTATATAACTTATTAATTAAAGTATTTGATGCACCTAAAGAAACTTTTTTTTTTATTTCCCACGCTTGGTGCATTATTTTTCCACAATTGTCTATATCGCCATAATTAAGTTCATATTTGAAATTATTTAAAAGTGAATTTAAAATTTTAAACTCTACTCTTGTTGCTTTATTAAAAGATAATTGTTTTTGAATATTTGCCGATTTTCTAGTTTTATTTGTATTAAAAATTATTAAATTTTTCTCAAATTTTTTTACTCTATCTGTCTTAATTTTTAATCTTTTAACTTTAACCGATCCGTCAGGATAAAAAAATATTTGATTAAAACCTCCAAATGCTGATTGATATTGATCTTGTTTACCACTTATATTTTTACATTTTCTAGTCTCTAAATAATATGCAATTTCTGCAAATTCTTTTTTGGTAAGATTAATTTTTCTATACTTTGCTAATAAATTTATTAGACCAACTGAAAATGTTCCTGATGAACCAAGTCCACTGCCGCGTGATGTTATATCGGCTGCAACATGTATTTCTATCGGACTTGTTATTTTAAAATGTTTTAGGGTCTCTCTAACTATGGAATGTCTTATTTGACGAATTTCATCAACCTTCTCCCTTAAGCTATAATTTATTAAAAATTTTTTTTCGTGATTATGAATAAGTGACAAATATATGAACTTATTTATACTAGTAGCAATTACGCTTCCGTATGAATTTTCATTTATTAAATGGTCTGTTCCACCTCCAATAAAACTAATTCTTAGAGGTGTTTTAGATATTATCATTATATATTTATATCAGATTTTTTATCTCTTTTTGAAATAATAATATTTTTATGTCTAATGATTTTTTTAATTTTGTTATCGTTAATTGAAATTGTATCTTGCCTTTTAATATCATAGTACTCGGATTGTTTGTATGAAATGATTGCCTTTTTAGAAACTGTAAAATATGCAACACCAATGTTTGGTGGTATTAGAAATGAATAAACTGACATATCACTAACGTTTTTCTTAGTTAAAGAGATTTTTTTTTTTTTAAATTCCATAAAACTCAAAAAATAAAAAATAACTTTTCCATGTATACAAGTTAGAAGTTTCCAAGCTTTTTTGTCTGAGTGAAAACCTCTAAATACGTTTTTTTTTGAAATAGAAAGATCGTCTTCCACGAAGACTATTTTTTTTATTTTTTTATTAAATAATTTTTTATTATATAGCTCATAAAATTCACCTCTTTTATCTTTAAATGGTTTTAAATAAAAAAAATTGATTTTATTTTTTTTAATTTTGTATATTTTTTGCATTATTTTTATTAAGTCTTTTATAAGTAATTATAATAAAAACTAAGAAATTAAAAAATATGAATCTGGAATTAATTGTTTCCAATGCATACCAGTTAAAAAATTGTACGAAAACATAGAAAAAAATTAACATTATGTAGGCAATGCATAGAAAATTTATTACTCCAAAATTTGAAGTTTTGGGTTTTAATTTACTGGCAAAAAATATTAAAGATACAAATAATATCAAAAATATTGGAACTCCAAAAAAATAGAAATCATACCAAAGCAAGTGTAGAAAAGATATTCCTCCCCATGACTTTAACCATTCAACTTTGACAGGTAGTATTTGTTTTCCAAAATCTCTTGAAATAATATTCAAAGATTTTGCAATTATTACTGATCCAATTTTTGGTCTTTCTATGTTATATAAAATGTAATCTCCATTTTTCTTTCCTGTTAACAAATACCACAAAGTATGATTTAATGTAACATTTGAAAAATAATCATTTTTTCCGAATAATGCTAAAACTTTTGAATTATAATTTTTTTTTTCTAAAATATATCTTCCAGTTTTTTTAATATTACCCTCCTGTTGAATCTCTTTATTTATGTTTAAATCTTTTGTTTTATTATTTACGTTTAAATCTTTTGTTTTATTTTCAAACTCTATTTCTGTACTATACTCTGGTTGATCAACGGAGCTGCATGAAGTTCTAGTAACTTGAAATACAAATACTATTAAAATTGAATATATACAAATTAAAATTGTAAAAAAAATTTTGGTAAAGTTTAAATTTTTAAATATGAAATTTAAAATTAAACAACACAGAGAAAATGAAAATGTATTAAATAAAATATTTTTCGACCCAACAATTACACTGTAAATTAATACTGAGATAAAAATAGTGAAGACTGAAATAAATTTCAACTTCTTACTTAATTTCGTTTCAAAAGATAGATAAAGAAAAATTAATATAAAATAAAAGTTTAAAAATAATGTTCCTAAAGGACTAAACAGATTATATAAAAATAACTTATTTGAATTTTCCGAAATTAAAGTTGTATTAGCAATCCAAAAATTTCTAATTGATGTGAATATACAACTTATATGAATATCTTTTTGAATTATAAAATGATGAATTAATTTATCACCATATAAAAAAAATTTGGCAATTAGAGATAATATTATTCCTAAGAAAGTAATTAAAATAACAATTTTAATTATTTTGTTTAAATCTTTAACTTGAATATTAACTTCGATTTTCTTATCACTAAATTTTTTGTTTAAAATAAAAAGAATTATTAAAATTGTACAAGCAGTTACAATTATATTTATTATATAAAAATTTAAAAAATAAACTTTTTCAGGAAATATTGTAAAAATAAATATGTCCTCTAAAATCAAAAAAAATAAAATCTGAATAGAAAATAAAGCAAAAAATATCAATAAAGCTCTACTAATTATATTTTTAATGAAAAAATGCACTGTTTATTTATTTTTTATTTTTATTTATAATTTTCAAATTATAAGATGATAGCTGGACAGTAAACAATGAAATTTTTAAGAATTATTATTAAACATTTTTTGTTTTTTGTTTCCCACATATATTTCGTTTTTCAAAAAAAAATATATTTAATAAAAAATAAGGAAAATTCGGATCAACTTACAAATAATAATAAATCAAATGAATTGGTAAATGAGCTTAATAAAAATGGTTACGTAGTAATAAAAAACTTTTTTGATAAGGATAAAATTGATAACATTTATAAGTATTTTTATAAACAGCTGAATACAAATGAAGATGATTTCTTTGCATATTTAAAAAATGAAAAAATAAGTTTAAATAAATTAAAAGAACAAAACATTAATTATAAAGAAAAAGTAAATTATGCAATTTATGGATCAGCAAAAAGTGAAAATGACTCATATTTATTTGATATAATTACAAAATTTGAATTATTTGATAAGTATAATACTAAATTATTAAAGAATATTTTATCTGAATATCTAAATTATCTTCCAAAGATAACATCTGGCAATCTAAGAATTTCATTTTCGAATTCAGTACCTGCTTCAGATACTCAACTATTTCATAGAGATGCATCTGGTTATAAATTTTTAAAATGTTTTGTTTACCTGCATGATGTTAATTTAGAACATGGACCTTTTACATATATTCGATCTTCACATAAAGATGAATTCAAATTTAAAGATGACTTAAAGTTAAGACATGATGATAATGAAATTGTAAAAAGATATGATAAAGATTCAGTAAAGTACCTAACAGCTAAAAAAGCAGATTTAATAATTGCTGATACTTCTGGTTTTCACAAAGGTTCAAAAAATATTAAGGAGAGAGTTATGTTGACTTTGCATTTTCATGCTCATTCAGAAGTATTTAGAAATAAAAATTTTTTTTTAAAGGCAAACACATATCAAGTAATGTTGAAGAATTGGGGTAAAGATTATTTAAAATATTTACGTCCATTAATTTAATTTTTCATATAAAAAGAACTCTTCTTTGCCATATATAAAAGAATATTCATTTAATTTATAATTTTCTTTTATTTTCGTTTTCAAGATATTAACTTTATCTAAAGGAAACCAATTGCTTACAACAATGAATTTTCCTTCGTAACTTGCTAAAGATTTTTCAAAGTTTTTTGTAATTAACTTATAATTTTCACCAAATTTTTTATCATTTTTGTATATTTTTTTAAATGGATGTGGAGCAAAATATTTATTGTGACTTTTTCTTTCTATGAGGTAAGGAAAGTATCCATTTACTAAATACAATACAGACTCATTTTTTTTAGTGTTTTTCTTAACATGGCTAGCTAACTGCAAAATTTTATTTATCTTGAAATTTTTTTTATTTTTTAATAATTCATCATTCTTATCTAAGTTATAAATTGTTTCTAAATTAGTATCCATATTTTCGAATATAAAGGCTCTATAGTTATTCAATGAATTATTTTTTAAGATAAAACTATAAAAATATTTTGTTTCAATAAAAAAACTATAAATATTTGTCGAGAATGAAAATCTATTTTCAAATTTCGATACTCTTGTATCAATTTTTTGTGCAAAAAATAACACGCTTGTTTGAAAGAAAAAAATTAGAATTATTACCATAATTTTAATAAGCGAATTTTTAAGAAAACCCAAGTTTAAAGAATAAAAATTTGAGAAGATACAACCATAAATAAATGCGCAACAAGGTAAGAAATAATAAAAATGATATAAATAAAACTTCGATTGCAAAAAAACACAAAGAAATGGTGGCAGCAAAATTATAATACAATTCTTAATATATTTAATTTTAACTTGACCAAAGTATTTATCTGAATTCATTATAATAAAAAATATTAATACAAATGAAATTTTAATTATAAAGAAAATAGAAAAAAAAATATTACCAAAAAAGTTTTCCAATATAATATTTTTTAAATTAATTTGAGATGAATAATCTCTAAAAAAAATAGTTAATTTTAAGTCTTCTATAACGTTGTTTATTGATCCAAAAAAACTAAAAGATAATAAAATTACAATTAGTCCTAAAATAAATCCACTTGAAAAAATTAGGATTGATCTTTTAAAGAAATAAACAATTAATAATAAAAAAAATATTCCTAAAATTTTAGAAAAGGCGAAAAATGAAAAGAAAATACCAGAAATTAAATATAAAATCTTTTTATTTGAAAATAGTAATGAAATTGAAATAATCAATATAGGGTTAAAAAGACCTTCAACTTGAAATCTTTCATAACTTGGTGTCCCAAAATAATAAAAAAATAGATAAAAAATAGAAATATAAGCACTGGTTTCTTTAGAAAGTTTATCCTTCGAAAATTTGTAAAAAATATATATTGCAAATAAATTTAAAAATAGTTCTCCAATATGAACAGCTATTAATGATTTATGAAATAAATAAAAAAAACAAATTAAGAATAAATGAAGTGGTGGCTTTACCTCCCAAACATCAAGGCCTAATTTTCCTCCATTAAAGAGTTGATCTGCAGCATACAAAAAATTAGTCTGATCACCTTTTGGAAAAGTAAAAATACTATTTAAGATTGACTGGGTTGTTATAATTACCAAAAATAAAAGAAAAATTTTAATTTGAAATTTATAGTGCACGAGTAATTTTTTTTGAAATTCTATCAAATAATTTTAAAGCAGCAGATATTGTCATATCCATATCGTAGTAAGCGTAGTCAGCCAATCTTCCTCCAATCAAAAAATTTTTTTGTTTTGCAGCAAGAATTTTATATCTTCTATGTAACCTCCTATTCTCTAATGTATTAATTGGATAGTAAGGATTGCTATTGTCTTGAGTTGGAAACTCATAAATTATTAGAGTTTTGTTTGAATTAAAAATTTTTTTTCTTTCAGGATGGAGATGTTTAGGCTCATGTATGCGTGTATATTTTTTTTCAATATCGGAGAAATTAATAACTGAAGTACCTTGAAAATCGTTTTTTCTTAGTATTTTTTTTTTAAATAAAAGCGATCTCCACTCTAATTTTCCATATTTATAGTTATATAATCTATCTAGTGGTCCCGAATATATTGTATAATATTTAGGTTTAAATTTGTTTTCTTTTATTTTTAAATAATCTGTATTTAGAATAATTTTTATTTTTTTGTTTAATAATAAATTATCAAATAATTTTTTGTATCCATCGATGGGTATTCCTTGAATTTCACAATTATTGAAATAGTCCTCATTATAAGAAAATCTTACAGGGATTCTATTTATTATACTGGATGGAAGATCTATAGGTTTCTTTCCCCATTGTTTAGAAGTATAATTTTTGATAAAAGCTTCATATAGTTCTTTTCCAACCATATTTATAGCTTTTTCCTCTAGATTTTTTGGATTTTGAAAACTATCTTTTTGAATTATTTCTTTCATGTATTTTCTTGCATCGTCGGGCGAAAAGTTTTTTTTATAAAAACTGTTTATTGTCTCAAGATTGAATGGCATTTGATAAATTTTATTTTGATAACTTGATAGTACCTGATGTCTATAAGAATTAAACTTTGCGAACTTATTTATATAACTAATTACTCTTTTTATAGATGTATGAAAGATGTGTGTTCCATACATATGGAATTCAATACCCGTGTTTTTATCTATTTCTGAATAACAATTACCGCCAATATGATCTCTTTTTTCAATTATTAAAACACTTTTATTTAATATATTTGAAATCCTTTCTGCTAGAACAGAATTGAATAACCCGCAACCAATTAATACAAAATCATATTGTTTCATAATTAAATTTTTAATCTAAAATTCAAAGTTTGGACTAAAGATTTTAAACAAAAAAGTATCAACTTAATATTAACAATTGAAACTTTTCCAGTTTTTCTATCCAAGTGCGATATTTCCTTAAAAAATAACGTTTTTTTTTTAGCTGCTATGATCGATATAAATATATTTGGTATTAATGTATCACTTTTAATTAATTTAATACACTCAATTAATAAATCTTTGTTAATTAATCTAAACGGGCAATTGCTATCTTTTATTCTGACAAAAAATAAAAATTGGATAAGTATTCTAACGATTCTTGTTAGTATTATTCTTATAAATGTATCTTTTCTATTTTTTCTAAAACCAATTACTAAATTATATTTTTCTCTTATATCCCACAACTTCCTAAAATCTGAAATTTCAAATTGATTATCACTATCGATTTGAAAAATATAATCAAAATTATTTTTTAATGCATATGAATATCCCTTAAATAAAGTTGGACCATGTCCAATGTTTTCTTGATCAAGATAATTTACTTTTTGATTATATTTATCTTTTATTTTTATTATTTTTTCTAAAGTATTATCTGATGACCCATCATTGATTAGTAAAATTTTAAAATCAATATCTTTCAATTCAATAATTATATCATCAACAACTTTTTCAATTATTTCTGACTCATTATAAACTGGAATTACAAAAATAAGTTTACATTTTTTTTCCATATATTTTTTTATACAATTAACCTATAAGAATTCTACTCAAATTTTATTTTTAATTTAATTTTTTCTCCCAGTTAATTGCGCTTTCAAGAATTTTTTTAATATCATTCGATTTAGGTTCCCATTTAAAAAATTTTTTAAATTTACTTACATCTGAAACAATCATTTTACTATCTCCTTCTCTTCTTTTTCCAATTTCAAAATTAATTTCTTTTCCCAATATATTGTTTAAATTTTGAACAATTTCCTTAACACTATACCCAATTCCATATCCACAATTAAACAACTCGGAGTTTCCGTTGGAAATTAGGTGATTAGCTGCAATTAAATGTATATCTGCTAAATCAGATACATGAATAAAATCTCTGATTGTTGATCCATCTGGAGTGTCATAGTCGTCGCCATTAATTATTAACTTTTGTCTTTTTCCAACTGCTACTTCAGAAGCTATTTTAATTAAATGTGTGGAAACTTTTGAAATAAGTCCAGTTCTTAATTTATAATCTGCACCAGCAACATTAAAATATCTCAAGATGACATATTTAAAATTATAATAATTTGATTTTTCTTTTAAAAAATTTTCTAACTCTAATTTTGAAGATGCATACGGATTTAATGGATTTGTTCTATCTTTCTCGGTTACTCTAGCATTTTTTGGATTGCCATAAACTGCAGCAGTTGAGGAAAAAATCACTTTATTTAAATTGTTTTCAAAGCAGGTTTCAAAAAAATTTTTTGCTTTAAAAAAATTAAATTCTCTATACCTTTCAGGTTGCTGAACAGATTCATCAACCCTTATTAGACCTGCAAAATGCATTACCAAATCAAAATTTTTTGACTTAATTAAATTAGAAACTTTTTGTTTTTCATCAATATCAAAAATATTTAGCTCAACCTCTTTTGGAATTAATTTTTTGTTTCCAGTAATTAAACTATCAATACAAGTAACTTTGTAACCTTTATCTATTAAAAGGTGACAAACATGACTACCTATATATCCGGCACCACCTGTTATAAGAATGTTTTTCATAATATCATTAATTATTTAATAGCTTTTTTAAAATTTAATTTTTCAGTTAAATGTTTAAGACCAATTATTGAAAAGTAACATAAAATAGGTAGTACAATTAATTTATACCTCGGTAGAACAAAAAAAATAGAGAAGATAAAAGCATAATAACTAAATAAATTTATAAAAAAATAATTTTTTCTGTAATTTAAAATGCATATTATAAGTCCATAAAAAGACATTATTGAAATGATTATTTCGGGTATAATTACACCAGGTTTGTAATAATTTTTGTAATTTGATTCAAAATTTATAAACAAAAATGAAATTAATTTTTTTGATGACAGAGTTAAATAATTAAAAAAGTTATTTGAAATATTTGACTTAAATTCTTTAAAAAAAATATTATCTCTAATTAAATCGTATTTTTCATTATCTTCATTTATATTTTTTATTTTTTGTTTTAGCTGAAAAAGTTTTTCTTTTTCTTTTTGACTCAATGACTTAAATTCTATTAAATCATTAATGCTGTTATATATAAAATTGTGTGATATTATACTATCGACACTAGACAATTCATTATTACCTCTCCAAAGATTGTACCCTATTGACTGAGTAATTATTAATTTATCAAAAATATCAAAGTTTCTTTTTAGGTATGGACTAATTATAATTAATGAAATCACCATACTAAATAAAAGTTTTTTGTAAAGTTTTTTGTTTTTAATAATCTCAAAAACTATTATTAAAAAAAATATCAAATAAAATTCTCCTCTTATTAAAATTAAAAGGCCTGCAAATGATCCATAAAATAAATATTTAAAATAGTATTTATTATTTTCAATGAAGTGAAAGTAAAAAAACGAACTCAATAAAAACATTGTAAGTGTTGTAGATGATATTTGTACAGTTGAAAAAATTGCTAAGGGATAAAATGCATAAATTGCTACCAATAAATATAAATAATAATTTTTAAAAAAATTCTTAAAAGTTAAATAGATCAGAACAACTGATATTGAATTTATAAATATTTGGAACACTATTACTTTATTTGCTAAAGAAAATTGAAATATGTTTATTTTAGAAATTAAAAATATCTTAAATGCGTAAAGAGGTGGCATATAACTATTAGGGGGTAATTCATCAGTATGCGCTAAATGATAAGATAATATACCGTGATTCTTTAAGTTTGAAAACATAACAGACCATTCATTTTGTAAACTCAAATCTCTATAAAAAATAAAAAAAAATATTTTTAACAATAAATTTATAGTCAAAATTAAAAATAAAAAAGAGGGATATTTAGTTTTAAAGTTTATATTCATTTATCTGTAAAATTTTTAGATGATAAAGATGAGAGTAAAGTTAAATTTAGAAAAAATATTATGCTTATAAAATTGTTAAAGAAACTACCAGATGAGAGAACAATTAAAAAAATCAATATTGAGATTAAATAAGATTTTGTTAAGTAATTATCATTGTTAAAGAAACATATTTTTTTTACAGCATCAATTATTACAAAAATTATAAAAAAGAATATTAATACAAACCCTATAACACCTGTTTCATTTAAAATTTCAATATAATAATTATGAGGATGTGTTGAACAAGTGCCATACTTAAATTTTTCAGCTGTTTTATATTTATCATAAGAACAATAAACTCCAAATGTATTAATACCTGAACCAATTAATAAATGGTCTTTCCAAATTTCTTTTGAAGTCACAAATAAAGGTAAATGGCCAGATTTATCTAAAATTACATAGATATTATTTTTAAAGTTTTGAAAGTAAGTTTTTTTTTCCTCATTTTGAGTCATGATATTTTTAATTTCATCAAATCTAGTATTTTTTGTTACAAATGGTGCAATGCACATGGTTATAATTAAAAATAATAATAAAATCTTCCGTTGATTTTTAAATAAAATAATACTAAGCGGTATAGTTAAGAGAACTGACATAAATGCCATTCTTTCTCCTGTAAAAAAACACGAAATTAAAAAAAACAATATGAGAGTTTCGAATACAAATTTTTTTTTATAATAATAATAAGATGTGACTATCAAGAATGGAAAAAATAATTTTGATATAAAAGATCCAGAAATTAATTCATCACCAAAAAAACTACTAAATCTTCCTGCACTTGCTGTCATACCAATTACATTGAATCCTAAAATTTTTTGAAATATCACATCAAAAGCTATAATTAAAACTGGTAATCCTTGATAAAAAATAATTTTTTTATAATTAAGTCTAAAAAAGATTTCTCTAATAAAAAGAAAAAACATTATGTATCTTATATATCCAAAAGAGGTAATTACTTTCGGGGTAACATCGGAAAAGTAATAATGATATAAATTTGATAAAATTAAATAAGACCAATAGATCAGTAGAATTATTATGTATTTTTTATCTAGTTTAATTTTGTTTTTATTACAATATATATATCCAAGTATTATACTTAAATTAAAAAAAAATTCTCCAACTGCAGGGCCAATTACTAGTCCCCAGCTTATCAAAACCAGGCTACAGAAAAGAAGATTATTGATATTTATAGTTTGATTGATTTTTATATTTAATCTCATAGTATAAAAATTCTTACAATGATAATAGTCGAAAAATTACAAACTTTTCTTATATTAGCTTTAATTATTCTTTCAATTACTTCTTTGCTTTATTACATTTATTACAAGACCTATAATAAGAAAAAGCTGATACAATCAAGATTAATACCAAACTCTAGGAATATTGCTGGTGAAGGTGGAATAATATTCGTATTTCTATTCCTTTTTTTCTCTTGGTTACTGTCTACTTCGAAACTTGTATTTGGTAACATGAATTTGCAAGTAATTCCAAGGTTCTATATCTTTTTCATAAGTGTAGTAGCTCTAAGTATTTTGTCTTATATTGATGACAAATTTGATTTATCAAAAAAAATAAGATTTATTTTTCAAATTATTATTTGTTTTGCAAGCTTGTCAGCATTGAATTTACCATTAGTGGACCAATTACCACTTAAATTAGAATTTATAATAATAATATTTATTTGGGTATATATTATAAATACAACTAATTTTATAGATGGTCTAAATGGCGTTGTGGGATCTAATGGTGTCACTTTTTTTTTCGGATCGCTAATTATAATAAATCATTATGGTATAGATGATAATTTTTTTATACTAATTAATTTTTTAACTTTAATTTTAGTTTCATCTTTTTTAATTTTTAATTACCCCAAGGCATATATCTTCTTTGGTGACACAGGTAGCATACCTTTAGGTTATATAATTGGGTATATAACATTTTATTTTTTCTCTTTAGATATTTTTTATCCTCTAATATTCATTTTCGCATATCCACTAGTTGATGTATCAATCACTTTGTTTGATAAAACTTTTATAAGAAAAAAACTACCATGGGCTAGGTTATTTGATTATTATTTTTTGATGCCTGTGATAAATGGAAAAAAAAGTCACTCATTTGTAACCAATAAAATTATTCTAAATAATATTATTAATATTCTTTTTTTAATATTATTCCTTAACTACCAAGAAAATAAGTTATTGTTATTTTTGCCCATACTTTCGAGTATTTATTTAGTTTATTATTTTAGAAAATATAAAAAAGTTAAATCTTAAGTCTATATTTTATTAATGAATTAAAAATAATACATAAAATATAATATATATTTTTATAAAATTTAATTTTGTGGTAGTTTTTATTAATCTGCCATACCCATTTTAAATTCCTTAATGGATTACTAGAAATAGAATCTTCTCTTAATCTATAAATTGTCAAATATTTTTGGATACCTTTGGCAACAGTATTTTTTTTGAGCATGTCTGACTTAAATATGTAATCATCAAAACCATATCCAATTTTTTTAAATTTAGTGTGACCGATCAAATTTCTTCTTATCATAATCGAACTTGTCGCAATTGATGTGTTTTTTAAAAAAGTTTCATAATTAAAAAACTCTGGAACATTAATTAATTTGCTTATTTTATCATTTTTCTTAAAAGTTTTGTAGCTTGTATAGCTAAAGTTGACATCTTCTTTAAGCATGAATTCTAATTGTGTTGATAGTTTATCTGGAGTCCAAAGGTCATCTGAGTCTATAAAGCAAATATATTCTGCGGATGACAGTCTCATTCCTAAATTTCTACAAAAAGCAGGCCCCATATTTTTACTAAGCCTTTCACAAAAAAAATTTTTTTTTGAAAATTTTTTGATAATTTCAAAAGAATTATCGATTGAACAATCATCAATTATATATAATTTATATTTATCGTAATCTTGTTGCAATATTGAGTTAAGAGTATCCTCAATATATTTTTCAGAATTAAAAACTGGTAAAATTATATCGATAAAATTATTCAAATTTAAATTATTGAATTATTATTAGATAGTATTTATTTTTCTCAATTTCTCCAAAATAGGTTTTTCAGTATCATAAACTTTCTTTTTTCCATCACCTAAAGCCTGCTCGAAAGCTTTTATATCTCTAATTAACTTATTTAATCCTACGGGCTCGATAGATGCAGATTGATCACTTCCCCATAAACTTCTGTCTAGCGTAACATGCCGTTCGACAACTTTTGCACCCATTGCCACAGCTGCAAGTGTGGTAGATAAGCCAACTTCGTGCCCAGAATATCCAATAGGGCATTTATATTTCTCTTTAAGTTTATGAATATACGACAAATTTAATTCATCTATCGAGCAAGGATAAGAACTTGTGCAATGTAAAATTATTAATTTATCTTCTCCAATAATTCTTGTAGCTCTTTCAATCTCATCTTCTGTGCTCATACCAGTAGATAAAATAATTGGTTTATTTGTATTTTTTGTATAATTTAATAAATCTTTATCAGTTAAAGAAGCTGATGCGATCTTATAACAAGGAACATTCATGTCTTCCATAAAATCTACACTTTCAATATCCCAGCAAGATGCAAACCAAATAATATCTAAATCTTTACAAATTTTATCAATTTTTTGATAATCTGTTTTGGAGAATTCTAGACCTCTCTTTAAATCACCATTAGTTTTTCCAAAAACAGAATCTCTTGGTTTCATTAATTCATCTGATGAATATACCTTTTCAATTGTTCTTTTTTGAAATTTTACTGCGTCTGCGCCTGCTTTTTTACATTCCTTAATTAATTTTTCTGCATTTTTAATAGATCCATTATGATTGATACCTATTTCAGCGATAAAAAAAGTTTTAGAATTATTATCTATTTGTTTGTTTGCGATTTTGATCATTGAGTTAAATTATTGTTCTACCTCCATCTATAACAATATTTTGTCCTGTAATATAAGATGATTTATCAGAACATAAAAATTTAACAACATTTATTAATTCTTTTTTTTCCAATAGTCTAGACATTGGTATAAGCTTAACTAAATTTTTTTTTAGTGAACTTGGTTGTTTATGTTTAACACTACCAGGAGAAATACAATTAACTCTTACATTGTATTTAGACCAATATTCAGCCATATATTTAGTAATTCCTACTATACCATGTTTTGAGACTGAATAAGTTATAGGTTTTTTATAAATAAACTTTTTATTTTTATATATTGATTGTCTTGGAGAAATTATTGAAAGGTCAGATCCTATATTTAATATTATTCCATTTTTATTAATCGACATAAGGTTTCCTATTTTTCTTGATAGTAAAAACACAGATTTTAAGTTTACATTAATTTCCTTATCCCATTGTTTTTCACTAAAATTTTCCAACACAAAATTTTTTTTTTTTGAAGAAAAATTAGGCTTTGAGTCTATTGATGCACTATTAATTAAAACATCAATTTTTTTGAATTTTTTTTTTATTTTCGAATAAAAAACATTTATTTGTGCTGAGTTTGAAACATCTAATTTATAAAAATGTATATTAGATGTTGTCTTTTTTAGTTCTTTTAACTTTTTTACATTCTTATCTACTAAAATTAAATTAAATTCTAGTTCTAATAAAGCTTTTATAAAAACAGACCCTAAAAATCCAGATGCTCCTGTTATAATAGCGTTTTGTTTAATCATTATTTAAAATTTGTTTTATTGAATTTGAGAAATTTTTAACATTTATATGACTCGTATCATATAATGCACCTTTAAAACATTGTTGTTTGATATTACTAAAAAAATCCATAATTTCTTGATTTGAAATTTTTTTTTCTAAATAATTGTTCGAATTCTTTAATTCAGACAAATTTTGGCAGTATTTAATTAAATTTGAATTTTTATAATAAGATTCACCAAAAGTTATGACATGTTTGCCTAAAAGTATTGCTTCATATCCAGCTTTTGAGTTTATAGAAACAAGATATTGACAATTTTTAATTATTTCAAAATTGTTAACCCTTGGATCAATTATTCTTAAATTTTTGTTTTGAGTAAGAAGTTCTTTTACCTTTTTAGCCTGAAATGATCCAACCCTTGCAGGATGTTCTTTTATAAAAATAGTTTTGGGGTAAATTAACTTACATAATTTATCGATAAAATTTAGTTGATCATAATAATTTGAAGATCTACAAGTAATTGCAAAATCATTGGGTACATGGAGCGGGAAATATACATACTCATGCCTTATATCTTTAGAGTAATATTTTTTTATAATATTGTAATTCAATATACATTTTAAATTATTTAATAAAATTAATATATCTTCTCCAAATACATATTTAAAATTTAACAGGTATTTTTTTGATACTTTTTGAACAAATCGTTTAAAATTATGTAAATCAAATAATTTTTTTAAAGGTAACTTGAAGTGTCTGGTGTCTTTTAACGGAATAGATATTAAGTTATTTTCTTTTAAGTTATTTAAATAAGGATTTAATTCAAATTTTTCATCAGTTACATTATTTTTTATTGGAATGCATTTTGTATGATTTTTAATAAAATGGACATGATTCAAGAAGAAAGAGGTTTCAAGAAAATAATGGTTTATTTTTTTTCTTTTACAAAATTCATAAATACATAAATTTGGAACAAACCCACCTATTTCTTGAATAAACAAATTATTTGGAGAATTAAATTCTTCATGATTTTCCAGAAATTCATGAATATCTAAATAATTACTCAGAATTTTAAAATTATTTCGTTTACCATAAAATACTTTTTCATGCTTAAGGATATGATTTATATTTTTTATTCTTTTTTCTTTAAGTTTTTTTTTGATATCAGATATTGATGAAAATTTATTATTTTTTATTACATTTGAAATATCAATAAAGATGTTATTTTTATTTTTTAAATAGTTTTTACTTTCAGTGTCAAATATAACAATTTTAATTTTATAATTTTTTATATTTAAATCAGTTATAACCTTGTGCCAAAATTTTGTTTGGTAAAGAGCCAAAGAAACTACAAAAATATTTTTCAAATTAAACTCCTTGATTTTTAAAATATATTAAATATCAATTATTTTATATTATAAGAATAAATTTGAATTAAAACTAATCAATAATGAAAATAAACTTTCATAAAAGAATAGGGTTTATGCAAGGTAGACTATCCCCGATGCATAATAAAAAAATTCAGAGTTTTCCATGGAAAAATTGGAAAACAGAATTAAGTTTATGTAAAAAAATTAATTTATTTAGAATTGAATGGACTTTAGATTATCCAAACTTAGTTAGAAACCCTTTAATCTTAGATCCAAAAGGTACATATAAAATTCTTAAGAAATTTAAAATAAATATGAATAGCGTAACATGTGATTTTTTTATGCAAAAGCCTTTTTTTAAAAAAAATTATGCTAATGAGAAATTAGTTATAGAAAAAATTATTAAAAAATTAAAAAAAAAAAAATTAATATTAGTTATTCCTTTAGTAGATAATTCATCAATAAAAAATAAAAAACAAGAAAATGAAATTATAAAGTTTTTTAAATTCATATATAAAAAACATCTTAAAAAAAGCAATTTGATTATATGTTTTGAGTCTGATTATGCTCCAAATAAACTCAAAAAATTTATTTCAAAATTTCCTAAGGACAAATTTGGCATTAATTTTGATACTGGTAACAGTGCTAATCTTGGACATGATTGTGAAAATGAGTTAAAGATCTTAAAAAAAAGGATATATAATATTCATATAAAAGACCGTAAATTTAGAGGTAAAACTATTAAACTTGGAGAAGGGGATTTTGATTTTAATTTATTTTTTAAAATTATAAAAATAATAAATTATAAAGGTAATTTTGTTTTGCAAACTGCAAGATCAAAAAGTGGTAGACATATAAATGAATTAAACAAAAATTTAAATTTTATAAAGAATGTTATCTAAAAAAATAATTATTATAACGGGATCCTCAAAGGGAATTGGTAAGGAAATAGCAAGAAATTTTCTTAAATATAATACAAATTTTCTTATCTTAAACAGTAGAAATGAAAACGAGTTTATAAAAAATACAAAAAAAAATCACAATATTAAATTTTTTAAGGGAGATATTTCAAAATTGAAGAATATTAATAAAATAAAAGCTTTTTTAAGAAAAAAAAAACTTAAAATAGATGGAATTGTTTGTAACGTCGGTGGTGGCTCTAATCCAAAAAATGGAGAGGAAAATATTAAAAGTTATGAAGTAAATTTTCAAAAAAATTTTTTTTCATCTATTAATATTATTTATGGGTTAAAAAAATTATTCAAAAAAAATGCAAAAATAGTTTGCATTTCCTCAATAGCGTCAAAATCAATTGTAGATACTCCAATAGCATACAGCGTCGCAAAAGCTGCTTTAAATTCATTTGTAGTTAATTTTGCAAAAAATTTTAAAATAAATAAAGTATGCATTACTGGTATTTTACCAGGACATGTTATGCACCAAGATAGTGTTTGGATGAAAAAAAAGAAAATTAATCCTAAATTAGTTAATCTACTGATTGATAGACATATCCCTAGTGGAGAATGGATAAAACCAAAAGATATATCAGAGCTAACTTATTTTCTACTAAATCATTCCTCAAACTCATTTAATGGTACTTTAATTGATCTTGAGGGAGGAGTCACAACAAAATAAAGGAAAAATGAATATTTTAATTGTTGGTTTTGGTAAAGTTGGAAAAATTAGATATGAAATTTTGAAGAAAAAAAATTTCATAAAAAAAATATTTATTTATGACCCATTCATAAATAATGAAATAAAAAAGGGTATGGTGTTAGATAATTTAAATAATTTAGAATTATTGAATATTAAAGCTGTATTTATATCTGTTCCAACTTTCTTGGCAGCTAAATATACAAAGTTTTTTTTAAGTTTAAATATTCATGTATTTTGTGAAAAACCACCAGCAACAAAAATTAATGATTTAAAAATTATAAAGAAAATTCTAAAAAAGAAAAAAAATATCAATCTAATGTACGGCTTCAATCATAGACATCATAATAGTGTTAAAAAAATTTTAGATATAATTAAAAAGAATAAATATGGTAAAGTATTATGGGTTAGATCTAGATATGGCAAACCAATAGATAATAATTATCTTAAAGGCTGGAGAGGAAATAAGAAAAAATCTGGCGGTGGAATATTATTTGATCAAGGAATTCATGTTTTAGATCTTATAATCTTATTATTAGGTAAAATTATTAAAGTTAAATCAATACTAAATAACAATTTCATAAAAAAAAATATTGAAGATAATGCCTTCATCATTCTTGAAAATAAAAAAAAACAAACAGCTTCAATTCATTCAACTCTTACACAATGGAGACATCTATTTGCAATTGAAATATTTTTTGAAAGAGGATTTGCGGTATTAAATGGCCTAAAAACACCGTCTGGGAAATATGGTCAAGAAGTTTTATCTTATTGTAAAAATTCAAAAAAACCTCCAGAAATTAAATGGCTTAAAATTAATAAGGAAAAATATAATGTGGATAAATCATTTGAAAATGAAACGAATATATTTCTTAAAAGTTTAAAAAATAAAAAAAAAATTTTGAGTTGTAATATTAATGATGCTTTATATTTAATGGAAATAGTTAATAAAATTTATAAAGAAAATAAAATGTTGAATTAATGACATCCAAAATCTGTTTAATAATTTTTAAAAACTTGGCTGAACTTGAGTATCTAATTCCAATATTTGAACAAAATAAATGCAAGGTTGATATTATTGTTTTTGATTATTCTAAAAACGATTTAATTCATAAAAACTCTATCCTCAAGAATTATTTTAAAAAAAATAATATTAGAATTTTAGATGTAAAAGATTTTTTAAAAGAGAAATCTTTTTTTTTAAATTTTTTGTCACAAAAGATAACATCAAAATCAATTTCAATTAAATCATTACTTAGTATTTTAAAGAATAAATTTACGATTATAAAATTCTTTCTTTTAATAAAATATACATTTAATTTTTTATTTAAGAGAATATTTAATTATATTTTTTTAAGGAAGAAAACAAAAAATTTTGTAGAAAGTTATGATTTTATTTTTATAGGGCATAGAAATTTTATAAATTCATTTTTTTTAGAAATTTTTAAAAAAATCTTTCTAAAAAAAAACCTTAGGTTTATTTTAATTCCACACGGACCACATTACGCAAAAAAATTTTACAGGTTTTTAACTGATACAGAAAATTTAATCTTAAAAGAAAACTATATAAATATTTCTGCAAACACATTGGAAAAACCTTGGTTAAATAAGCTTATAAATAAATCAAGATGCATGAATATGGGGTATCCACCATTCAATTATAAGAGCAATTATTTTGTGAAAAAAATTGTTAAAAAAAAAAAAAAAATATTAGTTATTACTCGTAAATTTGATTTAAAAGAAAAGATTTCAAAAGAAGATGGTTTTACAACTGATTTTAAAACTTTTTCAGCTTTTATGAATAGATTAAAATTAATAGATACTAATATATTTGAGATATTTTTGAAACCTCACCCGACAACGGATATAAATTTGTTAAAACAGTTTCTAAATGCAAATAATCTAAAAAATATTAAAATTTTATTTGATCCAATCTTATTTGATATAGGAAATTTTGATTTGATTTATTCTTATCATTCAACTTTATTGCTTCTTGGTATTGCAAATTCTAAACCTGTTATTTACCATTACGACCCATCAATTAAAAGAAATGTTTCGTGGGATAGGGAATATTTGAGTTTATATAAATTATCATATTTGGTTGAAAAAAAAGATACCAATTTAGATAAATACTTCAAAAATACTAACTTTAATTATAATTTTAAAAAATTGCGTAAAAATAAATTAAAACTGTTAAAATATTTTAAAAAAATTAGTTACAAAAATTTTTTTAGCCATTTGAATAAACAGTTTAAAATGCATGATTAGACAATACATCAGCAATCTAAATTATTTCTTTTTTTTTGATAAAAAAAGTAAATTCAAAGCAGTCTATTTGGCAGTTTTCATATTTTTATCATCATTATTAGAATTGATTGCAATCTCTCTTCTCGCGTTATTAGTTTTAATTTTGAGTGGCACAAATAAACAGGAAATTATAAGTTCATCTTATATCCCTGACTTTTTAAATTTTAATAGTTATTTAATTTATTTTATTATTATATTTTTTTTTGTATTTAAAAATATTTTTGTTTCTTTGATAGAATATTTTAAGTCTAAATATCTAAGTTCCCTTTTTGAGATATTCCACAGAACAAATATGAAAAATTTTTTGAAATTGAATTATTTTAATCACAAAAAGTTAAAATCGTCAGAATTTAGTAAAAACATTAATTTTTCCTCTGAAAGAACATTTGTTGGTTTAGGAGAGGGCTTTTTTTCACTATTAGCAGAATTTTTTGTTTTTTTTATGATTTTAATAATTTTATCATTATCAATATCATATTATGTTTTTCTAGGCGGAGCCTTAATTGCTTTAATATATATAACTATATTCATTAAAATAAAATCTATTACAAAAAAACTTGGAAATCAGTATTCAGAAAATGCTACAAAAATTTTCTCTACATCCCAAGGAATTTTTAGAGGTTTCAAAGAAATTAGAATTTTCAATAAAGAAAGTCATTTTATTAAATTCTTTAATGATTCAATCATTCCTTTTGCAAAATCTTGGATGCTAACTAGGTTTATTTTAAATATACTTAAATATATCAATGAAACGATTATTATTTGTCTAATTGTTTTAGTTATTATTATTTTAAAAATTTATAATATTCCATTTGATAATATAGATTTTTCATTTGCCGCATTTGCAATTGCAATTATAAGATTATATCCAAATTTATCAAAAATCCAAAACACACTTACATCCATCTCAATAACTTTACCAATATCAAATGAATTAAGAAGTTTTAGTGAAGAGATTTTAAAAACAAATAAGATCAACGAAATTGTTAATCATAAAATTAATTTGAATGATTTAGATGGAGAAGTTCAACTTAAAAATGTCAATTTTAAATATGAAAATACAAAGATACTAGAAAATATAAACTTGAGTTTAATTGAAAAGAAAAAGTATTTTATCTATGGACCTAGTGGTAGCGGTAAAACGACATTACTTGAAATTATTTGTGGATTACTCGAACCATCAGAAGGAAAGATTATTATTTCAAAAAAAGAAATATACAGCAGAGATCTTGTTAATTCTGAACTTATAACTTACGTTCCTCAAGAGCCTTATTTAGTAGAAGGAAGTTTATTTGATAATGTTAGCATGTTTGACGTTAAAAATGAAGAGAATCAAAAAAAGTTTAAAAAAGCTATAATTGATTGCAATTTAAATAGTCTAATTAATAGTGTAGACGAAAATTTTAATCTTAAAATTAAAGAGAATGGTTCTAATCTTTCAACGGGACAAAAGCAACGAATAGCTCTTGCAAGAGCATTTTATAAAAATCGTAAAATTATTGTATTGGATGAACCAACTTCAAATCTAGACAAAAAAACTGAGGAATTTTTTATGAATAATTTATTTAGTATTTCAAAGGATAAAATATTAATTTTTGTTTCACACAATCTAAATTATTGTGATTCTTTTGACGAGATATATCTATTAAAAGAAGGAAAAATTAATAAAACTGAAAATAATAATATTTTTAAATTAAAAGAATTACTTTGAAATGAAAAAAAAAAATATATTAATAACAGGTTGTAACCGAGGAATTGGTAAAGCTATTTTGAAAACTTTTGATACAAATAAGTTTAACTTGATAGGTTTAGGCAAAAAAAAAAATAAATTTTTGAAAAATTACTATTCAGTAGATCTCTCTGATCCAAAAAAAGTTGGTTTGTTTTCGAAAAAGTTAAGAAAAATGGAAATTGATATTTTAATTAATAATGCAGGTATTAACAAAATAGGAGATTTTCATAATATAAAAAACTCAGAATTAAGAAAAATATTTGAGGTCAACTTTTTTTCAATTCATAGAATCTGCCAAAGTGTCATCCCATATATGATTTCAAAACGATGGGGTAGAATTGTAAATGTTACCTCTATATTTGGCAGTGTTGTAAAAGAAAAGAGAAGTTCATATTCATCAACAAAATTTGCTGTTAATGGACTGACAAAAGTACTTTCAGCAGAATATTCAAAATATAACGTACTATGTAATAGTGTAGCGCCAGGTGTTATTGATACAGAATTAACTAGAAGAGTTTTAAAAAATAAAATAAATAATATTAAAAAAGATATACCAATGAATAGATTAGGTAACGTTAATGAAATTGCAAATGTCGTATATTGGCTAGCAAGTAATGAAAATACTTATTTAACTGGACAACAAATAATAGCAGATGGAGGTTATACAATTGTTTAAAAATTTAACAATTAACTCAATTTTTGGAAAATACAACGTTCATTTTAAAAAATCAAAAATTAAATTTAAAAATAATAAAAATTTCTTATATGTAATCGATAAAAATATTTACAAATATTACATTAGAAACTTTAAACATATTTCTAAAATTTTAATAGTGGATGCCAAAGAAAGTAATAAAAGTTTTGAAAAAATGAACAAATATTTATCTTTTTTTCAGAAAAATAAAGTTAATAAAAAAACCATAGTAACTTGTATTGGAGGAGGAATTACTCAAGATATCACATCATTTATTTGTTCTATTTATTATAGAGGTATAAAATGGCACTTTTATCCCACTACTTTACTAGCTCAAGCGGATAGTTGTATTGGATCAAAAAATTCAATCAATTTTAATAAATCTAAAAACTTGATAGGCTGTTTTTATCCCCCAGAAAAAGTTGTCATTAATACAAACTTTCTGAAAACTTTAAAAGATAAAGAGATTACCTCAGGTATAGGTGAAATTTTAAAATGTGGTATAATTTCGAATTCTGAAACATTCTTAAAAAATAAAAATCAATATTTAAAACTAATTAATTATAAAAGAAATCTAGAACTATTTATTTACAAATCTCTTCAAATAAAAAAAAAAATAATAGAGATGGATGAATTTGATAAAAAAGAGAGAAAAATTATGAATTATGGACATACTTTTGGGCATGCTTTAGAAAGTGAATGTAATTACAAAATACCACATGGTATTGCAGTTAATATAGGAATGGATTTAGCTAATTATTTATCAATGAGGTATAATTTCATAAATCATGGAAAATATATTAAATTAAATAATATATTAGTTCAAAATTTTGAAAAATTTAAAAATTACAAACCTAATATAGGAAACTTATGTAATTATCTTAATAATGATAAGAAAAATACAAAAAAGAATTTTATTAACGCAATTTTAATAAAAAATAAAAAATTAAGAATTACTCCAATTAAATTAGATAACCACTTTAAAAGCTACCTTAACGATTACTTTTCAGCTAAATAAATAGTTTTACAAGCTTGATGTCGTCTGGATTTGAGATCTTAATCGAGCTAGTTTTTGGTAAAATAAAAAACTCTCTTTTTTTCCCCCAGACGGCATATCCTTTTTTTTTATAATTTTTTAAAAAAATCTTACTCCTCCAAATTGTTACAGCCCAATTACAAATGATGATTTTACCATTTTTTTGTGATTGTTGTAACTTTTCGTTAATTTTTATGTTTAAGGGTTTATTTTTATAAAAAGTTTGCATTTGAGTTTCCTCTGCTGATATTAAAGTATCCAATTTCTTTTTGATAAAAAAATTAATCATTTTATTAATCTCTTCGAACTTTAATAGCGGACATACAGGATTAATCATAACACAAATATCTGACTCAATATTTTTGATAAAATCATAATTGAAATCATCACTTTTTGCTAAATCATTAGCAAGATGTTTTTTTCTGAAATACACTTTGCATTTTCGCTTTCTTGCGTGTGCAGCAATTTTTTTTGAGTCTGTATTAATATAAAAATCTTTAATCATTGATTTTTTTAATGTTTCTATAGAGTAATCAATCAATGGTTTATTTTTTATTTTAACTAAGTTTTTTAATGGAATTCTTTTACTTCCATGCCTTGCAGGAATATGTGCTACTATTTTCATAATCTTTTTAAAAATATTCTATAATGATCTCCTAACATATTATCGTTTAGTTTTTTTTGAGAATTTATTATATTGTTCTCATTGGGGTTTTTTTCATTATTAAAAATAGTTTGTAAATCTAAACCGTTAGTTTCTATATATTCAATTTTAAATTTTCTATTAAACATTTTTTTTAAACATCTTAACGAAAAGAAAAATAAATGCCTATATGGCTCCAACCATCTAATTGGTATATTGCTTGATTGAAATGTATATTTTGACAAAAGTGACTCGCTCGATGGGACCTCGATAATAAGAAAACCATTTTTTAATATTATTTTTGATATAGAATTAATTAATTTTTTTGGGTCAATAACATGTTCAAGCACACCCCACAATGTAACTATATCAAATTTTTGATTTATTAATTTATTATGCTCAGATATAATTTTTATTCCTTTTGAGATCTTTTTTAGATTTGTGTTTACATCATAACCATACAATTGCTCATCTTTTATTTTTTTGTTTAATTGATTTAAAAAATCTCCATCTCCGCATCCAAAATCTAAAATTCTAGAGTTTTTTTTTTTTAATAACGTTAAAATTTGAGAAGCTTTTCTTTTGTTTATTAAGCTTCTTAATAGCTTTGCTTTTTTCTCATACAATATTTGTTTTCTATGTTTTTCATAAATTCCAAAGTTTTTATATATTTCAGTTAAATTATTTTCAGATATTGTGGGGTTTAAATATATTGTTTTGCAAACACACTCATAATATTTTAAATCAAAAACTTTCATTACTAAAACTGATTTTTTTGTGGTTCCACAGGGACATTTAGTTTTTTTAAAATTTAATTTTACTCTATTTTTTACAAATGAATTAAAATGATTTTCTGAAAATTCTAATTGTTTTTTATTTTTAAGATGCCACAAATTTAAATCTAGCTTTTTTATAGAAGTTGGATTCATATAGATTTTTTAAAACTAAACATTACCCTGAGAATATTTTTTTTGTGTTGAGTAATATTTAATTAATTCTTTTATTCCATCATTTAATTGATGCGATGGTTTAAAACCTGTTTTTTCAATTTTTTTATTTGATACTATATAATTTCTTTTATCTTTATCTTCTTTAAAACTCTCTACATTTATGACCAGTCCAGGGATAAATTTTTTTATTCTATTAGCTAATTCTAATTTAGATATATTGGCATTGGATAATCCAACATTAAATATATTACCCTTTAATTTATTAAAATTATTTATCATGTGCATGATAGCTTTAGACACGTCTCTAACATGTATATAATTTCTTTTAAAATGAGGTTCAAATAGTACAAGATAACCATCAAAATAACTTTTAAAAACAAAATCATTAACTAGAAGATCAGTTCTCATTCTTGGAGCAACTCCAAAAACAGTCGCTAATCTTAAACTTATTGAATTATCTCTTTCCATGACTTTTTTTTCTATTTTCACTTTATCTTTTGCATATTTAGATAAAGGAGTAAGTTTTGAACTTTCATCACAAAAATTATTTTTATCTCCCACTCCATATGCACTATTAGAGGTTGGCATTATAAGTTTTTGATTCTTTGACAAGTTATCCAACATAAACGTATTGCTGTTTACATTTATTTCGCTGGCATTTTTTGGTTGAGCATCGCATAAAGGTGCGCCTACTAAGGCTGCCAATGGAATAATAATATCGCACTCCATAATATATTTTTTATACAAATGCTTATCTCTTATATCTAAGCTAACAATTTTAAGATTCTTAAAATGAAATAAATGTGAAAGAGAAAGATTTGAGTAAGTAAAATTATCTAAAACAGTAACATCATACTTGTTTCTTAATAATTCTTCAACAAGAATTGAGCCTATGTATCCAGCTCCTCCAGTAACCAAAATTTTTTCTTTCATTTAATAATTATATTTATTAATAAAACAGTAATTATATAAATTATGAAAAAAGTCACTAATAAATTTTCACATCCTTTGATGTCAGATAACATAACCAAAGATGATATATCAAATTTAATTTCTTTCATCAAAAAAACTAATAGGTTTACAAATGGTCCTGAAGTTAAAAAATTTGAAACCAAATGGTCTAATTGGCTAGGTGTTAAATATAGTGTTTTTGTGAATTCAGGTTCTTCAGCTAATTTGTTAAGTCTAGCAGCCCTGAGAATAGAAAAAGGTTTAGGTGAAATTATTGTTCCCCCGCTTAATTGGAGCTCAAATATATTTTCGATAATACATAATGGATTTAAACCCAAATTTGTCGATATTAATTTAAATACTCTTGGCCTAGATGAAGAAAAAATAGAAAAAGCAATTACTAAAAAAACAAAAGCAATTTTCCTAACTCATATCTTGGGATTAAATGCATTAACTCCGAGAATAATTAAATTAATTAAAAAGTACAAAATTGATTTAATTGAAGATTGTTGTGAGTCTCATGGAGCAAAATTTGATAATAAAAAAATTGGTACATTTGGAAATCAATCAAATTTTTCTTTTTATTATGCACATCATATGAGTACTATTGAAGGTGGCATGATATGCACTAATAATTTTAATACATATGAAAATTTAAGAATGTTAAGATCTCATGGAATGGTTAGAGAGGCCAGTTCATTAAAAGTGAGAAATAAGTATTTAAAAAAATACAAAGATTTGAATAAAGATTTTATTTTTTCATATCCATCCTACAATGTTAGATCAACGGAATTAAATGCAAATTTAGGTATTTCACAATTGAAAAGGTTGACAAACAATAATCTAAAAAGGAGTAAAAATTTCAATTTATTTTTAAAAAATTTGGATAAAAATAAATTTTTTGTTAATTTTAATACTTCTGGATCTGTTAACTATGGATTAATTATTTTATTAAATAAGAAGTTTGCTAATTTTAAAAGTAGACAGAGATTAGAAAACATACTTAAATCAAATAAAATAGAATTTAGACGAGGTATGTCAGGTGGAGGCAATCAATTAAGGCAACCCTACATAAAAAAAATTGTACCTGATTTCAAAAAAAATAGTTATGAAAGTATAGAATTTGTCCACAAATTTGGTTATTATATTGGTAACTACCCTAGTATTAAAAAAGAAAAAATCATGCAAATTTGTAAACTGCTTAATTGCATTTAAAAACTTATTTTACTAATTTTTTTATTTAAATACTTTTGACGGAGAAATTGACAAATAAAATGCATCAATGTGTGATGCAGATCTTCAACAATTCCATAATTTCTACTTTTTAAAGCTATTCCATAATCCGCAATTTTGTGTGCTTTACCTCCACCAAAACCTGAAAAAGATATAGTCTTTATTTTTTGTTTTTTTGCAGTCGCTAATACTTTAAGAATATTTTTTGAAGTGCCAGAGGAGCTGATTGTTAAGAGTACATCACCTTTTTTACCTAGACTTTCCAATTGATAAGAAAAGACGTCAATAAAATTGAAATCGTTCGAAATAGCCGTAATTGTCTCTAAATTATTTGATAAGCTAATAATTTTTGGTTTTATCGTAGTATTTGTCCTGGCGTATTTTAGATAGTCGGCGACAAAATGATTCGAGATTGCTGAGGAGCCTCCATTTCCACAAACAAATAGTGTATTGCCAGATTTGATTGTTACCTCTAGCAATTTAATTATTTTTTCTAATATATTAAAATTAATTTTAGAAATATCATCATATCTAAGCCTTATATAATCAAGAGAAAATTCTTTAATAGAACTATATTTTTTGGTTGGAAATTTCATATAAGCTCATTTATTATATATTTTGCACAGAAAGTATATAATAATTTGGAAAAAAAAATTTTAATCGTTACAACATTAAGAGAATTTAAAGATGATATTCATAATAATACTCAAATAGCATTTTTAAATTCGATAAAAAATCAAACATATCAAAACTACGAATTGATTATTACAGAATTCTATGAGAAAAATTTGAATACTGAGTTATCAAAGCTAAAAGTAAAATTTAGATTAGTAAAATCAAAATTTTTATCTGAACTAAAAAAATTCGATGCAAAATATAGTCATTGGGAATTTGTTGATAATGTTTATCCTTTTTTAAAAAAAGATCAAAATATTGTAATAAGCACCTTATCAGATGCTATTTTTGAAAAAAATTTTTTTCAGACCATAATAGACAATTATAGTCCAAAATTTTCTGGAACGTCCTGGCCACAAATAAACTACAAATATTTAGAAGATTATTACGATAATAAAAAATATGATATAGTTAGAGAACGCATAATACAAAATGAATTACAAGCCCCATTATATAAATTAATGTCAGATGTATTTTTTTTTGATGGAAATATTATGTTAGATGAGGAATATAAGCTTGCTTGGAAAAAATGCAAAATTCACGGTGTGAGCCATGGAATTGTGCCTGCGCTATGGTTTTGCTTTTCTGACAAAAATCGAATTAATATATATTTTGCTTCAAAAATTCATAATATAATTAATTATTCCACTTTAGATAATAGGAAAATAAATGGAAAAGTATTAAATCAAAATCTATGGAAAAAAAATGACAATTTATTCAAAGATTTTTGTAAAACTTTAAAAGTCAATAAAAAGTATTGGAAAACAAACGAAACATTTAGAAAATTATTTATTTTTTCGTCATTTTCAATTAAGAGTAATTTCTTAAATATTTTATATTTCAAAATGATAATTCTTAAGAATTTTATTTACAAATTATTGATAAGTTTATTAGATAAATCAAAAAAACTATTTAGGGATGTCTAAAAACTTTAAAAATTTTAATATAAAAAAATTTAATTTAAAAGATAAAAAAAATCTTCATATTTTAAAAAAAATTTTTGGAAAGATGTCTCTAATAAGAAGTTTTGAACTAGAGGCGTATAAAAACAAAAAAAATAACAAATTTAATACATTAATTTATCTAAGTTTGGGCCAAGAAAGTATATATGCTACGATATCTGAGGTGATGAAGAATGTATCAATATTTGGTCAACATCGTGGTCATGGAATATATCTTGCATATGGTGGTGATCCAAAAAAACTAGTTGACGAATTAATTGGATTAGAAACTGGAACGAATAAAGGAATGGGTGGATCTCCTCCAATATTTGACACAAAAATAGGAATGTACGGACATGTTGGATTAATTGGAGATCAAGTTCCTGTTGCCGCTGGATATTCTCTTATAATGAAAAATAAAAAGGTTGTTTGTTTTTTTGGTGATGGAGCTGCAGAAGAAGATTATGTATTGGCAACTTTTGGCTTCGTAAAAAAATATAATCTAAAGATTCTTTTTGTCTGTGATGATAATGATTTGTCAGTTTTAACCAAAACAAAAGATAGGAGAAATTGGAAATTAGTTGAACTTGCTAAATCATTTGGATTAAATGCTTATGATATAACTGACGATCCTTTGACGATATACCAAACTGTTAAATCATTAAGCTCTAAATTACCTGCGGTAATAAATGTTCGTACATGCAGAGAATACTGGCATGAAGGAGCTGGGAAAGATAAAGAAACTAAAAATTTCTGGAATAGATATAAAATTGTTAGAGATCAATTATCAGAAATAAGTCAAAATGCTTTTTTAAATAAATTGGAAAAAAAAAATAAAGAATGGGCAAAAAATTTATGGGAAAGTCGGTTGCGGAAACTATAAGAGATTTATCAAAAAAAATAATAGATAAAAATAAAGCAGTTGTAATTGGGCAATGTCTCTCTGCTGTTGGATGGGTTCAAAATACTGTACCTCCTCAAAAAAAAGGAATTATAGAACTGCCAATGACTGATGTTGCAGGCGCTGGTTTTGCTGTTGGAATTTCTTTGACGGGAATCAGGCCGATATTTATATTAAGATTTCAAAGTTTTTTATGGCTAAATGCTAGTCCATTAGTAAATCATGCTGCAAAAGCAAAAGAAATGTTTGGATATGGTGCGCCTGTATTCATAAGAGCGATAGCATCTGAAGGGCCCAGTTCAGGACCTCTACATACTAATTGTTATCATTCACCATTTGCACATATGCCAGGTATGCTTATTTGTGCTCCAATGACGCCAAAAGAATATATATCTATTTGGAACAAATACCTAAAAAGCGATTTACCTGTGCTAGTTAGTGAACATAGAAGATCATACAAAGAAAAAAGAGAGTTTAGAGATACAACACAAAAAAAATCGAAAATTTCTGTATTTTTAATTTCAGCCTCGCGATTTGAAGAGGATAAATTGAAAAAAATATTAAGAAAAAACAATATATATATAGATGTTTTTCATATTGTTTGGCTTAAACCTTTCGAAATGAAAAAAAAATATATAGAATCACTAAAAAAAACTAAGAGAGGTTTAGTAATAGACTCCACTTACGAAATTTGTAGTATTTCTGAGCATATTTCTTTGAAATTGATGTTAAAAGTAAATGCTGCAAAAGTGTTTAATTTTGGTATGAGGGATAAATCACCAGGATGCTCTCCTGCTTTATTAAATGGAACACCTGATGCAAATATGATAGCTAAAAAAATCAAAAGTATTTTAAAAAATAAATAATTATGGATGTTTTGCTTGTTACTCCTCCCTCAAGATTAGAAGTATATCAAAAGCTTGCTGGCGAGTTTGCTGCTATAGAGCCTCCTGTTTGGTCCTCCTTAATTGCAAAATATTTACTTAACAAAAATATTGATGCAGGTATTCTTGATGCAGAGGCAGAATTTCTTACACATGAAGAAACGGCCGATAAAATTGCAAAATTTAATCCAAAATTAGTTGTCTTTATGATTTATGGCCAACAACCTTCGGCATCAACCCAATGCATGCCTGGTGGAAGAAAAACATGCTTAAAATTTAATGAAATTACAAATAATGAAATACCAACTATTATAGTTGGCACACACTCTTCTGCATTGCCAAAAAGAACTTTAGAGGAGGAACCTTACACATTTGTATGTCAAGGAGAGGGGCCTTTAACAATAGAAAAACTATTCTTAGAATTAAAAACAGGAAAAAGAGATTTCTCTAAAGTTCCAGGTCTCTGGTATAAATCTAATAATCAAATTATTTCAAATAAGCCAGCAAATATGTTTGAAAATTTAGATTTAAACTTGCCAGGTCAGGCTTGGGAGTTATTGGATATGAACAAATATAAAGCACATAATTGGCATACATTCCATGATTTAGATTCTAGAAATAAATATGCGTCGTTGCAAACTAGCCTCGGGTGCCCATTTAAATGCACATTTTGTTGTATAAATGCTCCCTTTGAAAGAAATACAATAAGATTTTGGTCCCCAAAACATATAATTAAGGAAATTAAATATCTTGTTGATAATTTTGGAATTTATAACATTAAAATTCCTGATGAGATGTTTGTATTAAATCCTAAACAGGTGGTTGGTATTTGTGACGAAATACTAGCAGAGGGTCTTGGAGATAAATTAAATTTTTGGGCATATGCAAGAATTGACACTCTCAACGATGATGAGATGTTAAAAAAAATGGTAAAATCAGGATTTAAATGGCTTGCTTTAGGTATTGAATCGAGCTCTGAGCATGTAAGAGATGGTGTTACAAAAGGCAGATTTGATAACTTTGATATTGAAGGCATAGTTAAAAAAGTAAGAGATATGGGTTTTTATGTCGGAGCAAATTATATTTTTGGACTTCCAGATGATACCAGAGAAAGTATGAATGAAACTCTCAATCTGTCGCTAAGAATAAATAGTGAATGGGCAAATTTTTATTCTGCAATGGCTTATCCAGGCTCACAATTATATAATATTGCAAAATCTCAAAAATCTCCTTTACCTGATGATGAAAATGGCCCAGGTTGGATTGGATACTCACAGCATGCATTTGAAAGTATGCCCCTACCAACAAATAGTTTAAAAGGATCAGAGATTTTAGATTTTAGAGATAATGCGTTCAATCAATATTTTAGTAATTCGAACTATCAAAATTTGATAAAAGAAAAATTTGGTCAAAATACAGTAAAACATGTAAAAAAAATGTTAGACTACAAAATTAAAAGAAAACATCATACACAAGATGTTCATTACTAAGTTACGTTAAAGCATATCGTAAGTATCTTTCATCAAGACGTCTAATCTAGATTTCCAAAAAGAGTTGGTTTTCTCAAAGGAATTCATATCGATAGATACTTTTTCATTTTGACCTAGTCTTTTGTCTATTAACTCTGAATAGAAAGTTACTAGAGGATTTTTGGTACTTATTTTTTTTGAGATATATTCCAAAAAACATTTTAATTTTTTTAATTTTTGATGATTGTGAATTTTTATAATCCTTTCATAATTTATTTTAAAATCTGCTGTAAACCAGATATCTTCCATGCTTTCTTTATCTGGTACTACATTTAGATCTCCTACGAATGGATCGTTAAAATTTGAAATTTGATTTCCTTGTTCAATTTGTTTTCTTTTTCCAGATCTATTTCCATAATTTAGCTTCTCGTCTTCAACTTTATCGTCTGTAATTAATCCCATTTCAACCATCTGCTGATGCATTTCAGTTTGAGGCAATGGGTGAACAACTTGAATTGTATACCAATCTAAATTAATTTTAACAGCCATATCAATTGTTTCTTGCATTTGAGCAAGAGTCTCGTTAGGGAAACCGACCATTAAAAATCCTTTAGTAAATATTTGCGGATATTTTTTTAATTTGTTTTCAAGAGCTAAATAATGTTTTTTTCCAGAAGGCTTGTGTACACTTTTTAGAATTTCATCATTTCCACTTTCAATACCAAAATGCATACCAATACAGCCTGATGCTGCTGCAGCATCTAGTACTTCATCTTTAAGCGCTGATGCTATTATTCCATTAGAAGCATCCCAAGTTATATCTAAATTCCTTTTTACCATTTCATTAAACATGTTAATGGTCCTCTCTCTATCAAAAAGCAAATCGTCATCTAACCACATCACATGATTGACTCCATGATATTCTTTTAGATATTGCAATTCATCTACAACTGACGAAAAAGTTCGACCCCTTACACCTTTGCCGTTAAAATTTCTAACGCTACAAAAAGAACATCTGGCCCTGCAGCCTCTATTAGATAAGACTGTAGAAGCTATAGTATTTTTTCTCCACCAAAATCTATATGCACCTATTTCACCTAGATTACTAAATTTATTTATTTTTAAATCCCCGTAATCAGGTCTTAAATTTATAGTTTCACCAGCTGGATGAGATCTATTTTGTATTTCTAAGTAATCACCATCAATTTTCATTCCAATTTGTTTGAGTAAATTTTTTTCTTTTGTTTCTGAATTTACATATTCTACAAATTGCGGAAGGCTAATATCTCCTTCAAATAAATTTACAAAATCTATTGAAGGCTCTTCGTTTAAAATTAGTTCTGAAGACGACGTAGGGTGCACACCACCTACAAATACTTTTGAGTCCGGCAAGCATTCTTTTGTTACCTTTGCAATTTTTATCATTCTTTTATGTGTCATTGTAAACATACAAGATATACCCACTAAGTCTGGCTTGTATTCATTAAGATATTTTTTCAAAATTGGCACCATTATTTCTTCAATCGTTAAATCAGTCTGATTTTCATGGTTAATATCGAAAGAGCTAAAATCATAATTTGAACTTAAATAATTTTTAAACTTTGAATTAAATTCAATATCTTTTTTTTCTGGTAAATCTTTTGCGTTTTTTTTTAAAAAATCATTCAGAAAACTTAAAAGATCATGATTTAAATCTATAATTTTTACATCTGTTTTGTTATTAGTCCTATTAATTGCAGACTTTAATAATCCAAGGCCATAGGGAGGATAATTAAAATATCTTCTATTATTAAACATTTCCAAATCAAAATTAGAAGTTTGAAATTGAGGAGGACTGATTAACAAAATTTTATCTATTTTTTTATTTAAAAATATCTTGTCTAAATGTGACGAAATCTTTTCTAAATTTTCTTTAGGTGTAAAATTCAGATTTCTTTGTTCTTTGTAGTCTTGACTATTATGCATTATGTTAAAAAATTACTTCTTTTATTTTTTCCTTTTGACCATAAAACTGGAAAAAAGTTTTCATCCATTTCATTGGAATTAAATTTCTTATATCTGCTATAAATAGGATGTTTTATATTATTAGAGTATTTTGTGTCTTGTGGTATGTAATGTATTGAAATAGATACTCTATCACTTGAAGAGTTGTTGATATCTGAACCATGCCACATGTTTCCATGATGAAATGAAATTGTTCCCATATCTCCAATCATAAAAATTTTTTCATAATTTTTTAAACTGTTTTTTTTAATAGTATAATCATACTTTTTTCCATTAAAAAAATGTTTTATTGGCTTACTTTTTTTTGTTAAATGTGATGATTTTAAAAATTGTATACCAGAACTCTTCTCGGATATTTTTGTCAATGCAATTATGCATGTTATTGTTTGTTTTTTAGTATGCCAATCTTGATAAGGGTTATCTTGATGCATGCTTACTCCTCCATTACGAGGCGGAACCCACATTAAACTATCTTGGCCAAGTTTTATGCCACTCCATCCCATTAACTTAGCTGCTATTTCTGCTAATGATTTATCTGTAATTATATTTCTCAGAGACTTGTTAGATTTCCAAACGTTACATAGTTGTCTCGGAATTTTTTTTTTATTATTTTTATCCCATTTTACTTTATCAGGAGATATACCTGTCTCATAATAACCGTCAAAAACTTTTGAAATTTTAATCTTTATAGACTTAATTTTGTCTTTATTTAAATAGTTTTTGTAAATTAAATAACCGTTTTTTTTGAAAAAATTTTTATCATCATTACTCAAAGTTATTTTTTTTTTCATTTATAAATTTTTGTCATCAAAAGCATGACAAATAACAGAAGAAAATTGGAAGCCTAATTCAGTGATTTTTAATTTCTTTTTATCAATATCTATCAATCCATCTCTTGAGTGTTCGTCTAAATATTTGAAACTATCTTCAAAATATTTCTTAAAATCGATACTATATTTATTTTCAAATTCTTGAAAATCTATCTCAAAATAAGTCCTTAATGTTTTTACAACATCTCTTCTAATTTGATCATTTTTTTCTAATTTAAGACCTCTGTAAATTGGAAATTTACTTTCATCAATTTTATCTCGATATAAATTTTGTTCATAAAAGTTTTGACTATAATATTCGTCACCTAATGCTCCATGAGCAGAGCTTCCAACAGCTATAAAATTTACCGCTTCACCTTTTTGAGACCCTAGAGAAGCATATAAAGTTTTCTTTTCGTTATAACTTTTTTCAATCGGATCTCCAGGCAACGCGTAGCTCTCGTATCCTGTTCTCTTATAGCCAGCTTTGATTAATTTATCGTCAACAATTTTATATAAAATTTTTCTATCATAAAAATCAGGAAGTGATCCATCTCTTAACATATTAATCATATATTTTCTTGTATTGGGTTTATAATGCATCATCATCGTTTGAAGTTGAGTGGGTTTCAATTCTACTACTTTGTCCATAGTATTAGTTATGCTTGTTGTAGTTTGACCAGGTAATCCAATTAATAAATCAAAATTAAATACTGGATACTCTTTCCTAATTTTTTTTGTCAAGAGATTATCTAACATTTCAGAAGGTTGAATTCTATTTATCCTCTCTTGAACTTTTTTATCAAAATCTTGCACACCAAAAGAGATTCTGTTGACACCACATTTTTTATAAAATAGTAGCTTCTCCTCGTCAACTCTTCTTGGATCAATTTCAACAGTCCAATCTCCAACTTGATTGAAATCAAACATCTTTTTCATTTTATCTGTCAATTTTTCAAATTCTTCATTCTTATAATATGTGGGAGAACCTCCGCCAAAATATATTTCTTTAACATTCAATTTTAAATTATTTTGCTCTAAAAAATTAAATAACATATCCATTTCTTTAAACAGGTAATCATATAGATACTTTTTTACTTTATTATAATCCTGGGTTATTTCTTTGCTGCAAAGACAAAACCAACACAACTGTTCACAGAATGGAGTATGAACATAAAATAAAATTGGCTTACTTGGATTTCTTGTTATCCAATCTTTTAAAGAATTTTTGTATTCTTCTGAACCAAAAGTTTGATCCCAATTACCTTTAGTAGGGTATTCTGTGTAATCGTAAACCAAAGATTTATGATATTTTTTGAGTAAGTTTGCGTCTCTTATTTTTTCATTTTCAATTTGCGACATATGAGTAAATTAAAATTGATATTATAATTATTAAATATGACATTATTGTAAATAGTCAAAGTTTATTTGACATATAAGTTGATTGTTTTATAGTGTTTTAGCTGAATCTTGGTGGGAAATCGATGTGCAAATCATTGGCTCTTCCTGGAACCGTATAGTCGGAGTGCCACCCAGCAAAGTCCACTGTTGAACGAAGGCCAGGAAAAGTCTAGTTCTACAATGAAAAATTAGCAGAGGCATAAACAAATTAGTAAGACTTAATTGTCTTTAAGGATTTATGAACAAGTTAATTTTTATATTAATAATTTTTTTACTTTCGATAAGTAATTCTAGCTCAAAAGATAAAATAGATAACTCTTGTAAATGGGATAATAAAGAGAAATTAACGTGTCTTCAAATCAAGGGTTATATATCAAATTCCTCAAAATATTCTAAAAATGGAATTAACAAGATAGTAATAAATAAAAACGAAATTGAAAAAATTGGAGCAGTAGATCTAATTGATGTATTACAATCTGAAACAAGCATAAACATAACTCAATCTGGTCCAAAAGGACAACAAGCATCAATGTTTATGAGAGGGACGGGATCAAATCATACTTTAGTTATGATAAATGGAATTCCAATTAACGATCAATCATCGACACAAGGGCTTCATGATTTTGGTGTAGATTTTATTCAAACCATTCAACAAATTGAAATTTATCCAGGCTCAAGCACATCTAATTTTGGAACAAATGCAATAGGTGGGGCAATAAATATTATTTTAACAGGTGATTACAAAGATGCTCATTCAATTTCTTTAGATAAAGACCAAAACTATGAATTATCAGGAAACAAAACATTTATTTATGACAATTCATCTTTAAATATAAAATTTGGGACCGTGAAACATGAAACAATAAGTGCAAGAGGAGAAGCTAATGATGAAAATGATAAAGTGGTAAATTATACAAGTAATTTAAATTATGAAAACTATTTAGATTTAGATAAAAGAATTTTTAACCATATCTATTTAAGACAAACAAAATCTGAGTATGATAATTCTAATACTAATCAAGCAGGCTATATAGGAAATAATAGAATGGCAATATTACAAACTGGTTTTGAGAAATTAAATAAGTTTAGCAATCAGAAATATATTATTTATTACAATTTACATGACAGAGAATACGATGAAAGAGGTGTAATAGATAGTTATGAGAGTGAGGTTATAGGTTTAAAGTATGATTTATCTAAAATTTTTAATGAAAAAATTTCGATCGGCGCTGGCTCTGAGTATAAATATAATTGGGGATATTTTGATAACAATGGGTCTTATGAAGCATCTACAAAAGGTAACTCTGATAATATATCTTTATATAGTAATATTGGATGGAACTTAAACAAAAATTTTAATGTATCATTTTTTGCAAGAAATGATGATCACAAATATTCAGGAAATAATAGAACATACAAAATTAATTTAGATAGAAAAATTGATAAATCAAATATTGGAGTGTCATATATGAAAGGACTTAGAAACCCTACTCTTTATGAACTTTTTGGAACAGATAATTTTGGATATTCTGGAAATAGAAATTTAAAAGCAGAAAAAAGTAATACATTGGAATTATATTCAGATTTGAATATTAATAATTATATAAATACATCTATCAGAGCTTTTAGATCTAATATAAAAAATAATATTGAATATGTTAATAACAAATATATCAACGATACTGATAATGTGGATTTAAATCAATCTGGCGTAAATTTGAATTTGAATTTAAATTTGAAGAATATGAACTTTAAAATATTTTCATCGTTTTTATCATCAAAAAAAGAAAATGGATCAGACCAATTAAGAAGGCCTGAAAAAACATACGGAGTCAATTTTTCTAAAAGAATTGACACAAATTATTTAGGAGATTTGGATTTAAATCTTCTTTATAATCATTATGGCAAACATTTTGATACGCACTCTACTAATTTTAGTACCATAGAAATGGATAGTACTGATTTAGTATCTTTAAAAATAGAAAAAAAATTGAGAGACAAAAGTTACTTTTTAAAAATAACAAATCTATTAAGTGAAAATTTCCAAAGACCACATGGTTATAACCAAGATAAAAGAATTATAAAATTTGGTTTAAAATATTAATAGCTTGTTTTACTGAAACTAAATGTTAAAATTTTACAATGAATTATGTAAAAATTTCACTAGTAGTATTGTTTACTCTTTCAGCGAGCAGATTTATACCCCACCCTCCTAATTTTACCAGTCTCTTGGCCTTAAGTTTTTATATTCCTATGGTGTTTGGATTTAAATTTATACCAGCTGTAGTTCTTTCACTTGTTTTTACAGATTTAATTCTTGGGTTTCATTCAACTATTTTATTCACTTGGGGGAGTGTAATATTAATTGGTCTATTATCAAAATTTTTTAATGTTTCAATTTTAGTACGAATATTTGGTGCTTTATTAGGAGCAGTTATTTTTTTTGTATTAACAAATTTCGGGGTTTGGCTTAATGGTTTTTATGGTTATACTATAGATGGTCTAATAAACTGTTATATACTAGCAATACCATTTTTTAGCTATTCAATAATTTCAACTTTATTTTTTTCAGCGATTATTGAAACTTTTTACAAGATATATAAAGAGAAGAAAAAAAGAGCATCAGTTAAATAATTTATAATATAAAACAGATGCAATTATCCCTGCGGGCATAAATTTTTTTGTTTTTATTTTATTTAATAGATTCTTAATGCTTATCCACTCATATGATTCAATTTCATTAGATAATTTTATTATATTTAAATTATTTTCTATTTTAGCAGTAAATATATATTCATAACCACAATTGTATGATCCAGAATTAATGTATTTGAATAATAAACTCCATGATTTAGCTTCTAAACCAGTTTCCTCAAATAATTCTCTTTTAGCAGCATTCATTGGAGTTTCGCCTCTCTTAATATGCCCACCAGGAAATCCAAAAGATACATCTTTCAGACCTCTTCTATACTGATTTGTAATTAAGATTTTATTTTTTTTCTTTATAATGACCATCGCAGCATTTTTAAAAATAACTTTATGAAAATCTTTATATTTTCTTCCTTTATAAGAAAAATTTTCTGTAAAAACTTTTACAAATTTATTATTGTATTTTTTCCTCACGAATAAACACTTAATAAAGTTATTGATTTATTTATCTTGAAGTATTTAGAAAGTTTTTTAAATGTTCCTGTTTTGATTATGTCTCCAACAGATAATAGTTTTCTATTTTGGTCATCTATAATGTTACCATCTATTACAGCAAAAATTGTTGTATCCTTTTGATTAACAATATTATCAAATGTTTTGTAAACTTTTAGTTTTATTTTTACTTTTCCAAGTTTGTATTTTTGATCAATACTGCTAGTGGCTTTCTTAAAAAAAAAATCTGTTTTTTTTAGAGACTTTATAAATTTTTTACCTTCATATGGTTTTAGCTTTCGCCCATATGAATCTTCATATCTCACTAAATCATTTTTTTTTACAGGCGTCTCAAATTCTAAAGCATTAATTCCATTTTTTGATATTGCCTCTATAGAGTGAAATAATCCTGTTCTGATCATTAATTTAGATGGTGACTTAAAAATATAAGAGTTTTTTTTCCACAAACCGAGCTGTATTTTTGCTGTGCCTTTTAAAAGAATAAATCCAGTTTTTTTTGATGGATGACAATGAAGAGATGTTTTTTTTTTGTGGTTGATATTTAAAAATGTAATAGCTAATTTATTTTTATTTCTTAAGGCCACATATTCAAAACCCCAAGGTTTTTTTACAACCTTTCGATCATAAATTTTATCTTTAAGCATTATTTAATTGTTTTATAGTTTCTTTCATCCAGGGGCCCATATCTTTATAATGAGCAGTAGTGATTATCTTTGAGTCAGACACAACTTCTTTATCAGTATAAATTGCTCCTGCATTTGTAATGTCATCTTCCATACTATAATAACCAGAAATTTTTTTTCCTTTTACTATCTTTGCAGAAATTAAAAGTTGTGCTCCACTACATATACATGCAATCAATTTATCTGCTTTGTGAAAATTGCTTATAAACGAAATTAATCTTTTATCTTGTCTGATTTTTTCCATTGCTTTAACTCCACCAGGTAGCACTAGTAAATCATAATCATTAACATTTAACTGATCTATATCTTTAACGGTATGATTTTTATTAGGTGGTAAAGGAGTCCCTAATATGCCAGTTACAGGTTTACCGCCGATCAAACAAACATCTAATTTAATTTCTTCTTCTAATAATCTGTAATACGGATAAATAAACTCATGATCTTGTGCCATTGGTCCACTAATAATTACAGCTGATCTCATAAATATCTAATTAAGTTTTATTGTTTTTAATGAATTTGCAGTATAATGTGAAAATACTGAGCTTTTTTCAGAAAATTTCTTACTCTCAGAGTTTCTCACGCGGACTATTTCATCTAAACCTACTTCAGGTATGTTTTTTCGATATTCCTTTTCCCTGTCTTTATGAGGTTTGTGGTCCCCAACAAATAAAGTTGTATCAATTGAAATTCTCGTGCCAGAATTTCTATTTCTAAAAGTATTATGAATTAATGCATAATCGCTGAAATAAATAGAACCGATTTGTGGTTTAATTTTTATTTTTTTAAAATATTTCATTACCCACTGCATTTCAGTATACGTTGCAGCAGTTGATATCATTTTTTCTTTAAAAGTTATTGGCTCATAGTATACTAAATTATTATTTTTGGCGTCACCAAAAAGTGGAAAAAAACAATTCATGCCCCAGGGTCCTTCAACCCATCCATCTGAATGTGGTAGAGAAGTGCTCAATCCTCTACCTAAATTATCATCTAGCTCTTTTCCATATTTTATCCTAATATTTGGTGTAGTTCTAAATCTTGTGATTAGACTAGGGTTTTTTCTAATAAGCTTTTTTATAATTTTGCACCAATCTCTCAAAATCATGTTATACTCCAATTGAAACTCCTTTTTGGGAACAACTGCACCATTAGGGGTTACATTAGTTCTATTTGATCTTGCTAGATTGACCTTTTTAACAAAGATTTTATCATCATTTTCAAATTTTATATTAAGTGCTCTTGATATATATAATTTAACTTTTAATTTAAAATCAAAAAAAGTATTTTTATCCAATTTATGCGATACCATTAAGTCATGGTTTCTCTTTAAATTCCATTCTTTGCAAATTTTGTTAATTCTTTTTTTTCTATAAAGAAGAGACATATTCATTCTTATAATAGATAATAAACGTGATCAACGTTTAAATTATTGAAATTTTATAAAATTAGAAATAACAATTGTCATAAAGATTAAATATTAATTATGTCAATATACTGTTTAATTCCAGCGAGAGGCGGCTCTAAAAGAATAAAAAATAAGAATCTGTTAAAATTAAAAGGTAAGCCTTTGATTAATCACACAATTAAACATGCACTTAATTCAAAAAAAATTAATAAAATATTTGTATCTACAGATGAAGAAAAGATTATCAAGATTTTACCCAAAAATATCTATGTTATTAAAAGGCCAATAAACCTTTCTGGAGATTCTGTTTCAACTGAGGAAGTTATTTTTCATTTCTTAAATAAGTTAAAAAAAGAAAAAATAAAAGCACCAAAATATATTGTTCTTTTACAGTGTACTTCTCCTTTTAGAGAGAAAAATGATATTGATAAATCAATAAGTCTGTTGATCTCAAAAAAATATGACTCAGTTTTTAGTGGTGCTGTTAACAAGAATCTTTTTTGGGTCAAAAAAAAACAAATTAAACCTATAAATTATATTCCTAAAAGAAGATTAACAGAGCAAAAAATGAGAGCCCAATATATAGAGAATGGATCTATTTATGTTTTTAAAACAAAAGGATTTATAAAATCAAAATGTAGACTATTTGGAAAAATAGGAATACATTTAATGTCTAAAAAAAATTCTCATCAATTAGATGATTTGGAAGACCTTAAAATTATAAAAAAATTATATGCTTGATATTAAAAAAAAAATAATTGTTATTTCTGGTACTTCATCGGGGATAGGTTTTTATTTGGCAAATGAGTTATTGAAGTATAAATGCAAAGTTATTGGATTAAGCAGAAAAAAAACAAATATAAAAAATAAAAATTTTTTTAATTATTTCGGTGATATTCTTATTGAAGATGATCAAAAAAGTTTTCTAGAATTTTTGAAAATTAAATATAAGAAAATAGATATTCTTATTAATAATGCAGGAGTATCAAAAAATGGGTACGATTTAAAAGATATAAAGGAAAATGTTAATACAAACTTTATTTCTACAATTTCACTTACAAACAAATTGATAGATCTGATGAAAAACAGAGGGGGAAGTATAATAAATATCTCAAGCATTGCTTCTCTTTATGGGTTTCCAAATAATCCGGGTTATAATGCTTCTAAAGCTGCATTAAATTCTATGACAAAATCATTAGCAAATGACTTTGCAAAATTTAATATTAGATGCAACAGTCTGTTACTTGGATATTTTAAATCAAAAATGACTATAAAGAGTTTCAAAAACTCTAAATCTCGTAAAGCAAGGGAAAGGCATACAGTTTTTCAAAGATGGGGGAAAGATAGAGAGGTTTTGGGTCCAGTGTTATTTTTATCGTCTGATCTATCAAGCTATATAACCGGGCAAAATATAGTTGTAGATGGTGGATGGACAATTAAAGGTTTTAATTAATTTTAATTGAAAAGAAATTCTTGGAATATTTTTCAAAATTTGAAATTTTTTTTTTTTTAAAAAAACTTTTAAATTTAGGATCAGCGTTTATAAAATCATACAGTAAATTAATGTTAATACACTTTTTAGAAAACTGTGCTCTAAAATAATTAATAAATCTTAAACCTAAAAAAACTTTAACCAAAGTCTTCATAAAATAAAAAAATTCTTTATATCTTAATAATAAAGCAAACATATCAATATTATTATTGTTATTTTTTTTGAATTTTGATTTAAGTGTTTTTTCTATTGAACTTATACCTCCATTTATTGTTGAGTATTTTTTATTTATTAAATTCAATGATTTTTTATTATAAAGTTTATTTTTATTTTTTAATGACAAAATATTGAATAAAATATCTTTTTTAGATTTATATACAAAACTAATATCAGAAATTAATTTTTGATCTAAATATTTCGATTTAAAAGGTTTGTAAAAAAAAGTAGGCCTAGATGATAAGACTGCATCAATTGCCGTTGCACAATTATTTTGTATAACAACTGATGAGTTTGAAATCTCTTGAATTAAATTTCTTGTATGATTTATTTCAATGTTCTTTTTGTCCTTAAAAATTGTTTCGTATATTTTTTTTGACTCATATGGATGGGGTCTAATAACAATTTTTTTTAATTTACTTTCTGATACGAACTTAATTAATTCAATAAATTTTTTTTGCATTTTTTTTTGATGTGCTACATAATTTTTTAAATAATTCCTCGATTTACCTTGTTTAATTAATAGTTTTATTTCATTTTCTATAGTTGAAAATTTTGGATTAACTGTAGCAAAATTTAAATTGAATAATATATTTCCGTTTATTTTTTTTTTTCTACGGCTATAAATATATTCAAATCTAGGATTACCTGTAACAATTAATTTCTTATCATCTAAATTTTTATTTAATTTTAAGATTTCCTCTTTTATTTTATCAGACCAAATAAAGAAACCATCAACATAGTTCACATTCTTTTTTATTTGGGAAAACAAAATATATTCCTTAATTAAATCCGTAGTTATCATTCCACCTTCAGTATCTAATATGAATATGGAAGTGTTTAAAATTTTCAGAATTTTTAAAAAATTGGAATAAATCCATCTTGAATGATTTAAAATTACTATATCTGGTCGAATAATATATATTTCTCTGAAATTATAATAAGGTACTAGATAGTAAGCTGCTTGTTTCAATTTTAATTTACTAATTAAATAAATATATCCATTCAAATCTCTATCTGGATGATCAACAACAATACATATTTTTTTATTCATTTATCAAAAATTATATTATATAAAAAAAATATATTAATATAAAACTTCATTTAATGAATTTAAATAACAAAACTATTCTTATTTCTGGTGGAACAGGATCATTTGGTAAATGTTTAACAAATATATTGTTAAAAAAGTATAATTTAAAAAAAATTATTATCTATAGTAGAGACGAGTTAAAGCAATTCGAAATGAAAAATAACATTAAAAACAAAAATTACTTAAAAAAATTGAGATTTTTTATAGGAGACGTTAGGGACCAAGAAAGATTAGATAATGCATTTAGAGGAAATAAAATTGATATTGTTATTCATGCAGCTGCCTTGAAACAAGTCCCGACTGCTGAGTACAATCCTTTTGAAGTTATAAAAACAAATATTATTGGCGCACAAAATATAATAAACTCGTGTGTAAAATTTAGAGTAAAGAAAGTAATTGCTCTTAGCACAGATAAAGCAGCTTCTCCAATCAATTTGTACGGTGCAACAAAATTAGCTTCGGATAAACTTTTCGTATCTTCAAATAATTATGCTAATCCGACAACAAAACTTTCTGTTGTAAGGTACGGCAATGTTCTTGGTAGTAGGGGTTCTGTGCTTCCTATTTTCATTAAAATGTCTAAGAGTGGAAAATTTGATATTACAGACAAAAGAATGACAAGGTTTTCTCTCTCTTTGGAAGAAGGTGTAAATTTTGTAATAAAATGTCTTACGTGGATGTGGGGAGGAGAAATATTTGTTCCAAAAATTCCATCCTACAATATATTAGATGTTGCTAGAGCAATTAATGCAAAGGCAAAAATAAATATTATCGGAATTAGACCAGGTGAAAAACTACATGAAGAGATGATTTCAATATCAGACTCATTTAATACAGTTGAAAGTACAAATTTTTATGCAATCTTACCTAACAATAGTTTTCTAGATTGGAATATGAAAGACTATATTTCTAAAAATAAATATTTAAGATACAAACGATGTAAAGAAAATTTTACTTACAACAGTTACAAAAATAATGATTATCTCTCAATAGCAAAATTAAAAAAAATGATAGATAAATTTCAAAAACAATGGTCATAAATTATGGAAAACATTTTATTGATGATGACGACCTAAAAAACGTATTAAATACTCTAAAATCTAATAAAATTACTCAAGGTCCTCAAACAATTAATTTTGAAAACGAATTAAAAAAATATTTTAAGTCTAAGTTTTGTTCAGTAGTATCAAGTGGAACTGCGGCTCTTCATCTTGTTGGTAAAGCTTTAAATTGGAAAGAAGGTGATGTTATATTACTACCAGCTATAACATTTTTAGCTACAGCTAATTGTGTAGAATACAATAACGCAACAGTTTGTCTTGTTGATGTAAATAAAAATCAAAATACAATAGACGTAAATGATGTAGATAGAAAAATAAGAAAATACCGTAAAAAAGTAAAAGCAATTATTGGTGTAGATTACGCGGGATATCCATGTGACTGGATCAAACTGAAAAAAATAGCAAAAAAATATAAAATTGTACTAATCAATGATAATTGTCATGCCATGGGAACAGCAATTAAAGGTGACAAAGGTTATGCGTTAAAGTACGCCGACATAATTACACATAGCTATCATCCTGTAAAATCTTTTACGACTGGGGAAGGTGGCGCAATCCTTACAAACAACAAAATCATAGATAGTAAAATTAAAATTTTGAGAAATCATGGAATTGTAAATAGAGAAAAGTCAGAAAAATTAAAGCCTTGGCTTTATCAAATGAAGTATCTTGGTTTTAACTACAGGATGTCCGACATAAATGCAGCACTAGGAAGATCTCAATTAAAAAAAATTGATAAATTTGTTAAGAAAAGAAATAAAATTGCTGAAATTTACGATAAAAATTTTCAAAAATTAAAATTTTTTGAAGTGCCGCCAAGGAATAAAGATATTTTAAGTTCATATCATCTATATAATTTAAAAATTGATTTTAAAAAGTTAAAAAAAAATAAAAGAGATTTTTTTATTTATCTGAAAAAAAATTTAATAAATGCGCAAGTACATTACATTCCAATATATAAACAGCCATATTATAAAAATAAGTATAAATTTAAACACGTTGATTATCCAAATAGTGAAATTTTTTATCAAAATGAAGTTTCAATTCCAATATATTACTCACTAAAAGAAAAAGATATCACTTATATATTAAAAAAAATTTTCCAATATTTTAGTAGATGCAAATAATAGCTTTTATTCCTGCCAGATCAGGCAGCAAAAGAATTAAAAATAAAAATATTTTTAAAATAAATAGAAAACCATTGTTAGTTCATGTGATCGAAATGTTAAAAAAAACTAATATTTTTAAATCAATCATAGTTTCAACAGACTCAAGTAAAATTAAGAAAATAGCGCTAAAGTCAGGTGCATCAGTACCTTCTTTAAGAAAAAAATCTCTATCAGATGATAACGCTACAATTATGGACGTTGTTAAAGATTACTGTTTATCAATCAAATCGCAAAAAAAAAAGGTTATAATTTTTTGTATATTCCCAACTTCTATATTGATAAATAAAACGTTAGTTAAAAGAGCTATTAAGAAGTATCTTGAAAAAAAATATAATTTTTTAATATGTGTAAGAAAATTTAATCATCCCATTGAAAGATCTTTTACAATAAATAAAAATAGAATAATTGAGAAAAAAACTCTTAAAAATTTATCAAAAAATACACAATCATTTGAAAAAAGATATTTTGACTTAGGCCAATTTTATATAGGATCAAAAGAAAATTGGATTAAAAATAAACAAATTTTTACAAATAATACTTATTGTTTTGATCTCTCAGCTCATTCTATATTTGATATTGACGAACCAAATGATCTAAATGTTGTCAAAGCAATTTTTTTGAAAAATTTTAAAAGTGCAGAAAAAAAATAAAATTTGTTTAATAAATCTGGGCTCTGGAAATGTTGGGTCAGTCAAAAATATTTTAAAATATTTAGAAGTAGATTTTTGTGTAAGTAAAACAGAAAGTGATATAAAAAAATCTTCACACTTAATTTTACCTGGCGTAGGAAGTTTTGGATCACTAATGAAAAAAATAATTGATTCTAAATTCGATAAAATTTTTGAAGAAGAAGTAATTATGAAAAAAAAAAATTATCTAGGAATCTGCGTAGGGATGCAAATACTTGCAAAATATGGCCATGAGTTTGGAAAATTTAAAGGAATCGGTGCAATTGATGGTGAGGTTAGAAAAATCGACTCCAAGGATTTTACACTTCCTCACATTGGCTGGAATAATATCGAAATTAAGAAAGATTCATTGTTATTTAATGACATTAATAACAATGCAGATTTCTATTTTGTTAATAGTTATGCCTTAAAATGTAATCATGAAAATGACATATTAAGTACAACAAATTATAATGAAAAATTTGTATCATCCATCCAAAAAGAAAATATATTTGGTGTACAGTTCCATCCAGAAAAAAGTCAACAAGATGGTATAAAATTAATAAAAAATTTTGTTTCAATTTAAATTATGAAAAAAAAAAGACTTATTCCTGTCCTGTTATTAAAAAATGGTTGGATTGTACAAAGTCATAAGTTTACAAACTTCAAAAATCTAGGCAATCCAATAACATCTGTCAAAAGATTAAGTGAGTGGTGCTCAGATGAATTAATTTATTTAGACATTTCAAAAGAAGGAAAATATGACATTAAAAGGGACGATCAAAATTATCCAAACAGAGCATCTTTTTTGGATATTATTGAGGATGTTGCTAAGATGGCATTTATGCCTTTGTCGGTTGGTGGAAATATAAAAAGTATTAAGGACATAGAAATCAGAATAAAAAAAGGAGCTGACAAAGTATGTATTAATACAGCTGCCTTAAATGATGAAAATTTAATTAAAGAGGCAGTGAAAGAATTTGGATCACAGTGTATTATAAATTCTGTGGATACAAAAAGAATAAATGGCAATTATTTTGTAATTAACTCAAAAATTATGAAAAATACAAATTTACAGATAGTTGATTGGGTAAAAAAAATTGAGGAATTAGGTGTTGGAGAAATTTTTGTTAATTCAATTGATAATGATGGTGTTGGAGATGGATACGATATTGATTTAGCCAATAAAATTAAAAAAAATGTAAAGATACCAATAATTTTTTGTGGAGGTGCAGGATCAAAAGAAGATTTTAGCAAATTAGTGAAAGAAACTGATATTGATGCAGTCGCAGCAGCGAATATATTTCATTTTTCAGACCAAAGTTTATACTATATAAAAAAACACTTATTTGACTCTAGTTTAAATTTTAGAGAACCTAAAATATTTGAAATTTAGTATATGAAGTATTGTACAAGATGTGTATATCCTGAAATTGCAGTTAATTTAAATTTTGATGACCAAGGTGTCTGTTCAAGTTGTAAAACTGCAGAAAAATTTAATTCTTTAACAGAAGAATTTTGGGAAAAAAGAAGAAAAATCTTTGAGAATATTTTAGAAGAAAGATTAAAATCTAATACATCAAATTATGATTGTGTAATTCCAGTAAGTGGCGGTAAAGATAGCTATTTTCAGGCCCACATATTATGTGAGATTTATAATCTTAAAGCACTTCTTGTAACATATCATGGAAACAACTATTTGCCAGAGGGTGACTATAATAGAGATATGATGAGACATCACTTCAACTCTGATCATATTGTTTGGGGTCCAAGTATTAATGTTCTAAAAAAACTCAACCGAGTAGGTTTTGAACTAATGGGAGATATGAACTGGCAAAATCATTGTGGTATTTTTACTGCACCTATTGAAATTGCAACAAAATTTAAAATTCCGTTAATTTTTTGGGGAGAAATTGCTTGGGACATTTCAGGAATGTTTAATCCTGAAGATTTTATAGAATTTAGCGCAAGAGTTAGGCATGAACATGGGCTTAGAGGTTATGAATGGAAAGATTTAATAAGTTATAAGTCAGAAGATTTGAATGAAAAAGATATGGTTTGGGCCAAATATCCATCTGATATAGAAATTATTAAGTCTGGCGTAAGAGGGCTCTATATTGGAAATTTTTTTAAATGGGATGCGAACAAACACTTTGAACTCGTTAAAAAAAAATATAATTGGAAAGAGTCAGAAAAACCATTTGAAAGAACTTACAGAAAATTCTCAAACTTAGATGATAGGTACGAAAATGGAATACATGATTTATTAAAATTCATTAAATTTGGTTATGGAAGATCTAGTGATCATGCATCAAAAGATATTAGAGACGGACATATTAGTAGAACTGAAGGAATAGAGTATGTCAAAAAATATGATCACATAGTTTCGAGTGATTTGGATTATTGGTTAAAATATGTAAATAGAGATCAAAATTATTTTTGGTCTATTGCTGACACATTTAGAGATCCCAGAGTATGGAATATTCAGGACAATGTATGGGTAAAAGAAACTATATGGGGTAAAAAAGAGAGTTATGGTAAAGTGGAATTAGATCATAAGCAGATTCAAAATTTTTTAATAAAAAGAAAAAATCACCATATTTAAGATATATTTTTTTAGTTTATATTTTTAGAGCGTTAATTTTTGGTTAATTTAACCTAGTTTTTTAAGTAATTCAGATATTTTTTTATCATCATAATTTATTTTCTTCATTATTTTTGCTGAATTTTTTGGGTCAAGTTTAAAAGCAAGCTTAAGTATATTCATCCAATTGACATTATTTTTTGCTCTTATTTTTTGAATTTTATTTATTATTTGATTATAGTTTTTTTTCATATTTTTAGACAGTAAAGTAAACTATTAATAATATAATATATATATTTGAAATGACAAAAACAAAAAAAAATTTTTTTTTTCATAAAAACAAACCACCTCTTATAATTGCTGAGATTTCAGGCAATCATGGGGGTAGTAAAAAAAGATTTTTAAATTTAATTAAACTCGCTTGTATAAATGGTGCAGACCTTATTAAAATTCAAACATATGAACCAAAAGATATTACATTAAACAAAAGTTCAGAAAAATTTATAATAAAGAGTGGCATATGGAAAAATGAAACTCTTTGGAATTTATATAAGAAAGCATGTACACCATTTAATTGGCATGACGATGCATTTGATATAGCAAAAAAATATAATAAAGTATTATTTAGTAGTCCATTTAGTATAAGAGCTGTCGACAAATTAGAAAGTTTAAATTGTAAAATTTATAAAATTGCATCGTTTGAAATAACCGATTTAAAACTTATAAATTATATAGCTTCAAAAAAAAAACCCATAATAATTTCAACTGGTATGGCTTCTGAAAAAGAAATAATGTTAGCTATTAAAGAAATAAGAAAATTCCACAACAAAATTATAATTCTGCATTGTGTATCGTCTTATCCAACTAAACTACAAGATGTAAATTTACAAAGAATTAAAGAATTAAAGAAAAAATTTAAAGCTAATTTAATTGGATTATCTGATCATACTAAAGATTTAACATCTTCTTATATTTCTACTGCATTTGGAGTCGTGGCAATTGAAAAACATTTTAAAATTGATGATAAATTAAAAACACCAGATTCGTCTTTTTCAATAACACCAATGCAATTAAAAGAACTAAAAGAAAAAACTGTAGAAATTTTTAATTCTTTTAAAAATAAAAGTAATTATTCTGAAAACGTAAGCTATAAACTAAGAAGATCTATATTTGCAAAAAAAAACATAAAAAAAAACCAAAAACTTTCTACATCAAATATTGAAACCTATAGACCAAAAATAGGAGTTTGTGCTTCAGAATACTTTCGTATTTTAGGAAAAAAAATAAACAAAAATTTAAAGCCTGGAGATCCTATTTTTAAAAAAAATATTGTGTGATTATCTGATATATTCAGATATTTTTGTGTCCCAACTTTTAAAATTTTTTGGTAAATCTTTTATGAAGTGAAATGTTCCAATATCTTTGGTTTTTTTTAAATAGTATGTTCTATTTATAATTTTATTGAATTTAATCATGAATAATTTTTGTATTTCAATATTTAATATTTTGTATGTTTTTCTGAAAGTTAAACCTTTATTCAAGTTAAATTTAATTTTTTTTCTATAAATTACTGCACCAGCATCTACTTTTGAATTAATCTCATGGATTGTTACACCTGAAGGTGTTTTGTCCACAAAAGACCAAAAATTTGGATGACTTCCTCTATTATAGGGAAGGTAAGATATGTGAAGATTAATTGGAGGTCTGGTTAGCTTTTTAAGATATTTTTCATTAATGATCTTATTATATCCGTAACTTATGATTAAATCAAAATTATTAATAAAAGTTTTTGATGTAATTTTTTTTTGACCATATTCAATCACAACTATGTTTTTTTTTCTTAAAAAATTAGCAATTTGATTTTTTTTATATCCGAGTAATAAAACCCTTTTTTTTTTCATAAAATTTTTTTCAGTGCATAAATTAAGCCAATTGAGCTATTAGTACTGGTCAGCTACATGCGTTACCGCACTTCCACACCCAGCCTATCAACGTGGTGGTCTACCACGGCTCTATAGGAAGAACTAGTTTTGAGGTGAGTTTCCCGCTTAGATGCTTTCAGCAGTTATCTCGTCCGTACTTAGCTACCCGGCACTGCAGCTGGCGCTACAACCGGTCCACCAGTGGTACGTTCAACCCGGTCCTCTCGTACTAGGGTCAACTCCTCTCAATTCTTCTACACGCATAGCAGATAGGGACCGAACTGTCTCACGACGTTCTGAACCCAGCTCACGTACCACTTTAATTGGCGAACAGCCAAACCCTTGGGACCTGCTCCAGCCCCAGGATGTGATGAGCCGACATCGAGGTGCCAAACACTGCCGTCGATATGAGCTCTTGGGCAGTATCAGCCTGTTATCCCCGGCGTACCTTTTATCCGTTGAGCGATGGCCCTTCCACTCAGAACCACCGGATCACTATGACCGACTTTCGTCTCTGCTCGACTTGTCAGTCTCACAGTCAGGCAGGCTTATGCCATTGCACTCTACGAACGATTTCTGACCGTTCTGAGCCTACCTTCGCACGCCTCCGTTACTATTTGGGAGGCGACCGCCCCAGTCAAACTACCCACCATACAATGTCTTGATGCCGGATAACGGCAATCAGTTAGATGCCAAGAAAAACAAAAGAGGTATTTCACTGGTGACTCCACAAAAGCTAACGCCCTTGCTTCAATGTCTCCCTCCTATACTAAATATGTTTTTCCTAACACCAATGTAAAGTTGCAGTAAAGGTGCACGGGGTCTTTCCGTCTAACTACGCGAACTCCGCATCTTCACGGAGAATTCAATTTCACTGAGTTGATGTTGGAGACAGCGGAGAAATCGTTACGCCATTCATGCAGGTCGGAACTTACCCGACAAGGAATTTCGCTACCTTAGGACCGTTATAGTTACGGCCGCCGTTTACTGGGGCTTCAGAAATGAGCTTGCACCCATCGCATTAACCTTCCAGCACCGGGCAGGCGTCAGACCCTATACATCCACTTACGTGTTAGCAGAGCCCTGTGTTTTTGATAAACAGTCGCTTCTCCCTGGCTTGTGCCACCTTTTAATGGTTGCCCACTAAAAGGTCTTCTTTATTCCGAAGTTACAGAAGCATTTTGCCGAGTTCCTTCAACATCATTCTCTCAAGCGCCTAAATATACTCTATTAATCCACCTGTGTCGGTTTAGGGTACGGTCTTATGATGGAGCTATTTCCTGGGACTTTTTCGCGGCAAGTTCAATCCATTAAGAACTCACAACTTACAAAATCCGTCACTTCCATCTGGTTAAGGAATATTAACCTTATTTCCATCGACTACGGCTTTCGCCCTCGCCTTAGGGGCCGACTAACTCTGCGCGGATTAACCTTGCGCAGAAACCCTTGGATTTTCGGCGAAGAAGTTTTTCACTTCTTTTATCGTTACTCATGTCAGCATTCGCACTTCTGATACCTCCAGGATCCCTCACGGGTATCCCTTTACAGGCTTACAGAACGTTCCGCTACCGCTTATAAAATTCGAAAATTTTATAAACCCACAGATTCGGTATGTGATTTTAGCCCCGTTACATCTTCGGCGCAGAAACTCTATTAGACCGGTGAGCTGTTACGCTATCTTTAAAGGATGGCTGCTTCTAAGCCAACCTCCCGGCTGTTAAGGAATTTCCACATCCTTTCACACTTAATCACAATTTTGGGACCTTATCTGGTGGTCTGGGCTCTTTCCCTCTCGACCATGGACCTTAGCACCCACAGTCTGTCTGTTGAAGAACTACGTTCAGCATTCGGAGTTTTATTAGGTTTGGTAAGAATCTCTTCCCCCTAGCCCATTTAGTGCTCTACCTCTAAACGCATATTTATTCAACGCACTACCTAAATAGTTTTCGCGGAAAACCAGCTATCTACGAATTTGGTTGGCCTTTCACCCCTTACCACAAGTCATCCAAAGACTTTTCAACGTCAACTGGTTCGGTCCTCCAGCAAGTGTTACCTTGCATTCAACCTGCTCATGGTAAGCTCATTCGTTTTCGGGTCTAATTCATTAAACTGATCGCCCTATTAAGACTTGCTTTCGCTGCGCCTACACCTAGATGGCTTAAGCTTGCTTAATAAATTAAGTCACTGACCCATTATACAAAAGGTACGCCGTCACTCTAAAAAGAGCTTCGACTGATTGTAGGCATGCGGTTTCAGGTTCTATTTCACTCCCCTAATAGGGGTTCTTTTCACCTTTCCCTCACGGTACTAGTTCACTATCGGTCACTGAAGAGTATTTAGGCTTAGAGGGTGGTCCCCCTATATTCGAGCAAGATTTCACGTGTCCCGCTTTACTCAAGAAATTTGTTAAACATTACTCATACGGGACTATCACCCTCTATGGTTAGCTTTTCCAAACTATTCAAATTTTTTTAACAAATCTACTGGCCTAGTCCGCTTTCGCTCGCCACTACTAACGGAATCTCAATTGATTTCTTTTCCTCCGGTTACTTAGATGTTTCAGTTCTCCGGGTTGTCTCTTTAAACGTATGTATTAAGTTTAAAGTACCACATAAAGTGGTGGGTTTTCCCATTCGGAAATTTACGGATCAAAACTTGCATACAGCTCCCCGTAACTTATCGCAGTATACCACGTCCTTCATCGGCTTTCAGTGCCAAGGCATCCGCCACACGCCCTTAAACGCTTAATTTATGCACAGAAAAAAATTCTGTGTTGAATTAAATTTTTGTAATGTTCATCTATTCGAACATTCTATGATTGTTCATCTATTCGAACAATCGGATATAGATATTGATAATATAAAAATTTTTCACATAATAAAATAACTAAGTGTTTCTTGGTGGAGGATAGCGGGATCGAACCGCTGACCTCCTGAATGCAAATCAGGCGCTCTCCCAGCTGAGCTAATCCCCCAGTATATTTGGTGGGCCGAGAAAGACTCGAACTTTCGACCCCACCCTTATCAAGGGTGTGCTCTAACCAACTGAGCTACCGGCCCCTATGCAGAAAAGAGAAACACTATTTCAAGAAGAGAAATGAGGACGGTCAACATTAACCTGTTATATTATTTAGATTAAGAAATAATCCTTAATCATCCTTAGAAAGGAGGTAATCCAGCCGCAGGTTCCCCTACGGCTACCTTGTTACGACTTCACCCCAGTCGCTGACTATACCGTGGTCAAGGTTTTTAAACCTTGCCTTAAGGTAGAACCAACTCCCATGGTGTGACGGGCGGTGTGTACAAGACCCGGGAACGCATTCACCGCGGCGCGCTGATCCGCGATTACTAGTAATTCCAGCTTCATGTACTCGAGTTGCAGAGTACAATCCGAACTGAGGCATCATTTTAGGATTTGCTTGATGTCGCCATCTTGCTTCCTATTGTAAATACCATTGTAGCACGTGTGTAGCCCAACACGTAAGGGCCATGAGGACTTGACGTCATCCCCACCTTCCTCCAGCTTATCACTGGCAGTTCTTTCAGAGTGCCCAACTAAATGATGGCAACTAAAAGTGAGGGTTGCGCTCGTTGCGGGACTTAACCCAACATCTCACGACACGAGCTGACGACAGCCATGCAGCACCTGTGTTTCGTCCGGCCGAACCGAAAACTCTAATCTCTTAGAGTCGCGACGAACATGTCAAGTGTTGGTAAGGTTCTGCGCGTATCTTCGAATTAAACCACATGCTCCACTACTTGTGCGGGTCCCCGTCAATTCATTTGAGTTTTAACCTTGCGGTCGTACTCCCCAGGCGGTGTGTTTATTGCTTTCGCTGCGACACTAAAAATAAATTTCCAACGTCTAACACACATCGTTTACGGCATGGACTACGAGGGTATCTAATCCTCTTCGCTACCCATGCTTTCGTTCCTCAGTGTCAGTAATGATCCAGAAAGCTGCCTTCGCAATTGGTATTCTTTCTAATATCTACGAATTTCACCTCTACACTAGAAATTCTGCTTTCCTCTATCATACTCTAGCTAAAAAGTTTTGATTGCAGTTCCGGAGTTAAGCTCCGGGATTTCACAACCAACTTTTTTAACCACCTACGAACTCTTTAAGCCCAGTAATTCCGAACTACGCTAGGTCCCTTCGTATTACCGCGGCTGCTGGCACGAAGTTAGCCGGACCTTCTTATTCGGGTACAGTCATTTTCTTCCCCAACGAAAGAGCTTTACAACCCAAGGGCCTTCTTCACTCACGCGGCATCGCTGCATCAGAGTTTCCTCCATTGTGCAATATTCCCTACTGCTGCCTCCCGTAGGAGTTTGGGCCGTGTCTCAGTCCCAATGTGGCTGATCATCCTCTCAGATCAGCTATTGATCAAAGTCTTGGTAGGCCATTACCCCACCAACAAACTAATCAAGTGCGGGCTCATCCATTGGCGCATAAAGCTTTCTCCGTAAAGACTTATGAGGTATTAGCACAAGTTTCCTCGTGTTATTCCTCACCAAAGGGAAGATACCCACATGTTACTCACCCGTCTGCCACTAAGTATTGCTACTTCGTTCGACTTGCATGTATAAGGCGTGCCGCCAGCGTACGTTCTGAGCCATGATCAAACTCTCAAGTTTAAAAACGGCGCACACTAGCTTCTACATAAATACTAAGAATAATATTTATGCATGTTTGAAGTGTGTACGACAAATTTTGGTAACCTTAACCGTCCACACTTCTCTTCTTAAAATTTTTACAAATAAAATAGCTAATTAGGCTATAAAGCCTAATAAATAACATTTTTTCTTATGTTGAGTGGTCCGCTTATATTGGAAAAAATTAATAAATCAAGTTTTTAGATATTTTAAAAATATGCTAAAAAGCCACATAAATCAATGCATTTTGAACAAAATTATTAATGAATAAAAAAATTATCTTTGAAATAATTAGAAAATTTAATAATTTAATTTGGCTTTTATTATTAATTTTCTTTACGGTTTTTGTTACTTATTTTTATGATCTAAATAAAAATAATCAAATAATTTACTTAAATAAGCTCTTAAATAATAGTTATCTTAAGAATTCACTAAAAAAAATAACTAGTGAACTAAGCCCAAGGTACATTAACTTAGAATATAGCGTAAATGAAGGTGATACTTATGAGAGTATTATAAACAATATCAATGTACCAAATTTAGAAAAAAAGTTATTTTTAAAAACAATTGTCGAAAATAAAAATGTAAAGATTTTAAGGGTAAATCAAAAAATTTATTTCACAATTGACAAAAGAAATAATACTAAAATTGTTAATTTTACAATTGAAATAGATAAGAAAAAAAATATTTTTTTTAAAAGAAATGAAATTAAAAAAAATTTTGTTTCAAGAGTCATTGAAAAAAATTTAACTAAATCAAAAATTTTTAAAGAGGGTGTTATCGCTAATAGCTTATACAGCGCTGCTATAGAACAAGGAATTAAACCAAATATAATAATTGAATTTGCAAGATTATATGGTTTCACAATTGATTTTCAAAGGGATATTTGGAAAAATGATACTTTTCAAATAATATTTGAGGAGTTTAAAAATGAAGATGGTTTAGTAATAGAAACAGGAAATATAATTTATGCAAATTTAAATACTAAAAACAAAGATCATCAGCTTTATAAATTTGAGTATGAGGATAATAAAATTGATTATTTTGATGAAAACGGAAAAAGTGTAAAAAAAACTTTAATGAAAACACCAATAAATGGTGCAAGACTTTCTTCTTCCTTCGGTAAAAGAAAGCACCCAATACTTGGTTTTACCAAAATGCATACTGGTACAGATTTTGCAGCTCCAAAAGGAACTCCTATAATGGCTTCAGGTGATGGTAGAGTAATTAAAGCAAGTTGGTGTGGTGGTGGTGGAAATTGTGTAAAAATAAAACATAATTCAACTTATCAAACTGTCTACGCACATATGTCAAAATTTGGAAGAGGGATAAAAAAAGGTGTAAGAGTAAAACAAGGACAAATTATTGGATACGTTGGTTCAACTGGTTTATCAACTGGTCCTCATTTACACTATGAGGTAATAGAGAATGGTAGAAAAATAAATTCTCAAAAAATGAAACTACCATCAGGAAAAATCTTAAAAGGAAAACTGAGAAAGAAATTTGAAGTTAATAAAATCAAAGTTGATGTATTAAAATCAGAGCTAATTTCAAAATTATAAAAATTAAAATTACTTATCTGTTAAATTTTTTTCAGTATTAATTTCAACTTCTTTTACGTTTTCTGATGTTGTCTCTTTTATAGATGATGTATTTAAGTTTGTTTCTTTTGCTACCTCGCGACTCTGCAAAATTCTAGCAAAATGATCAGCGTGTTGTAAATAATTTTCTGATAAAATTTTGTCCCCATTTGAAATGGCTTCTTTTGCTAGATCATTATATTTATCAATTAATTTAGAAGCGTTCTGATTATTTCTACCTGGATTTTTTCTTTTGAAATCTAAATTATTATTAAATTCTCCATTTATTTTATGTCCATTTCCATTTCTTTTTCTAAAACTTCTATCTCCATTTGACTTATATCTATTTCTTCTATGATTATTTTTAAAATTATTCATTTATAAATTTTTGTAGATATTAAGCACCTGTCTTTGCCGGAAAAATCTTTGCATACTGAATTAATATAAAAACCATTGTTTACAAGAATTTTAGTTGAAAAGTTTTTTTGCTTTTCTCCAATTTCCATGACCAATTTACCGTTATATTTTAATAATTTATAACTATTTTTAATTATTTTTTTTATACTTTCGAATCCAGTAACTCCACCGTACAGTGCTAGCTTTGGTTCATATAACCTAACATCATCTTCCAATCTATTTAAATCTACTTTATTAATATATGGAGGATTAGATATGATTAAATCATATTTACTTGAATTAAATTTGTCAATATTGATATTAAAAAATTTTATTTTATTTTCTAAGTGATGCATATTTGCATTAATTTTTGCTACTTTTAATGCTTCTTTTGACAAATCTATAGCAGTAGCATAACATTTGCTCCTCTCTTTTAGCAGTGAAACTATAAGACAGCCAGAACCAGTGCCAATATCTAAAATATTTAATTCTTTTTCAACTGGTATATATTTTAAGGATTGCTCAATAAGTTGCTCTGTTTCGGGTCTTGGTATAAGCACTGATTTATTAATATAAAATTTATATTTCCAAAAATATTTGAAACCCAAGATATATGACATTGGATTTTTTCTTTTTCTTTTATTTACATAAAAATTAAATTGATCTTTTTCAATATCGTTAATTTTATTATCTAAATTTGTTAGAATTTCTTCTCTTGTTTTGTTTAAAATTTTAGACAAAATAAGTTCACAATCTAAGTTAGAACTTTTTATATTATTATCTTTTAAAATTTGATTTCCTATACTTAGGATTTCTTGATAATTCATTTAATTCAAATTACTTAGCTTTTCTTGTTGAGCTTGAATGCTTAAATTTTCTATCATTTCATCAAATATTTCCCCTTGCATAAATTCTTCTAACTTATGCAAAGTTAAATTTATTCTATGATCTGTAACTCTTCCTTGTGGAAAATTGTATGTCCTTATTCTTTCAGACCTATCTCCTGTTCCAATTTTACTCTTCCTATCTAGTGATCTTTCATCATCTCTTTTTTGTCTTTCTTTTTCATAAATTCTTGATCTTAATATTTTGAGTCCCTTCTCCTTATTTCTGATTTGTGATTTTTCATCTTGTTGGCTAACTACTATTCCAGTAGGTAAATGAGTAATTCTGACAGCAGAATCTGTCGTATTTACACTTTGACCACCGGGTCCACTGCTTCTAAAAACGTCAATTCTTAAATCTTTATCTTCTATCTTAACATCAACATCTTCGGCTTCTGGCAAAACAGCTACTGTAGCTGCAGAAGTATGGACTCTGCCCTGAGTTTCTGTATCTGGAACTCTTTGTACTCTATGAACTCCACTTTCGTATTTTAAAGAAGAGTAAATATTTTTTCCTTTTATGGATGCTATCACTTCTTTTAGACCACCTGCATCACTTCTTGATATAGTTATAACTTCTATTATCCATTTTTTTTTATGACTAACTTTTTCGTACATTTTAAATAGATCTGATGCAAAAAGACTAGCCTCTAATCCTCCGGTGCCTGCTCTAATTTCTATAATAGCATTCTTTGTATCAGCTTCATCTTTAGGCAATAAAAATAATTTTATTTTGTTTTCATTTTTATCATGTTTTAAGATTAAATCTTTTAGTTCAAGTTTTGCTAAATCTATTATGTCTTTTTCATTTTTTTCATCATTAACTATTTTTTCTAACTCATTTTTATTTTTTTCAAATAAAATATATTCCTTAGCTTCTTTAATTATTTCGTTTAATTCTGAATATTCTTTTGATTTTTCTGCAAAATTTTTTTTATCCACTTCTCCTGAAGAAAGTTCTCTTTCTAATTCAGAATGTTTGAAGATTAAGTTTTGAACTTTTGTATTTGGAAGCATTAGTTTTTTTTTTCAATTTTTTCAGCTTCTTTTTCAACTAAATCTACAACTTTAGAAATAATACTTTCTGTAGCAATTTTTTCTGTCTCAATGCCTTTTAAATATAGCATGTTACTTCCTTTTCCACCTCCAGTTATGCCAATGTCAGTTTGGGAGGCCTCTCCAGGTCCATTAACCACACAACCAATAATTGACAATGTAATCGGTGTTTTGATATGAGATAGTTTTTCTTCTAAAATTTTTACTGTATCAATAACTTCAAATGCTTGTCTTGCACATGAAGGACACGAAATAATTTTTACCCCTCGATTTCTAAGATTTAATGATTTTAGTATTTCATTTCCAACTTTTACTTCTTCTACTGGATCATCAGACAAAGAAACCCTAATTGTGTCACCAATGCCCTCTAGCAATAATACTCCAAATCCTATAGATGATTTAATGCTTCCTGGCAAAAAACTACCCGCTTCTGTAATCCCTAGATGCAAAGGGTAATTGGTTTTCAATGATAATTGTTTATATGCGGCTATTGATAAAAAAACATCGGATGATTTTACGCTTACTTTAAGATTATAAAAATCCTCATTTTCAATAATACCAATATTTCTTAACGCACTTTCAACAAGAGCTTCTGGGCAAGGTTCCTTATATTTTTCTAAAATGTCCCTCTCGAGAGATCCAGCATTCACTCCAATTCTAATTGAGCAGTTATTATTCTTTGCTGCATTAATTACTTCTTTAATTTTATTTTCATTTCCAATATTTCCAGGATTTATTCTTAGACAACTGGCTCCATTATCTGCAGCTTCAATTGCTCTTTTATAATGAAAATGAATATCAGCAATTATTGGGATAGAAACATGTTTAACTATTTCTTTTAAAGCTTTGGTAGAATTTTCATCTGGACAAGATACTCTCACTAAATCCGCACCTACTTCTGCTATTTGATTTATTTGAATTACTGTTTTTTTAATATCTTTAGTTAAAGTATTAGTCATTGATTGAACAGAAATAGGATTATTTCCACCAATTTTAACATTTCCTACACTTATTTCTTTTGTAAGTTTTCTTTTAATATCTCTAAATGGCCTAATACTCATTTATTTTATTTATGCCTCTAATTTAAATTCTTTATGAAGAGCTTTAATCGCCTTATTTAAGTTTTTTTTGTGAATTAAGACTGAAATTTTTATTTCAGATGTAGAAATAACTTGAATATTTATTTTATGCTTTGCTAACGCCTGAAACATTCTATAAGTAACTCCTGGAGTCGTTATCATGCCAACGCCAATAATAGAAACTTTTGAAACATTTTTATCAAATAATAACTTTTTAAATTTAATTTTTCTATTAGAATTAGTTATTTTTCTTGTTTTATTTAAATCTTCATTTTTAATTGTGAATGTTAAATCAGTTTCTTTTCCATCTGCAGATATATTTTGCACTACCATATCTACATTAATTGAACTTTCTGAAAGGGGTTTGAATATTGATGCGGCAATTCCAGGTCTATCTTTTACCCCAACCAAAGTAACTTTAGCATCATTTTGAGTAGTGGAAATTCCAGTAATAGTTTTGCGATGAGTTATATTTTTTCTTTTGGTAATTAAAGTCCCAGATTTATTTTTAAATGAAGATTTTACTTCTATATTGACTCTACCTAATCTAGCGTCTTGAATAGATACCGGCTGCATTACTTTTGCTCCTAATGATGCCATTTCCAACATCTCTTCATAGGAAATTACTTCTATTTTCTTGGCATTCCTTAATTTTTTTGGATCAGTAGTATATACACCTTCCACATCTGTATAAATTATACATCTTTCAGCTTTAAAAAATTTCGCCAGTACAATTGCACTTGCATCAGATCCGCCCCTGCCTATTGTTGTAATTCTATTTTCTTTGTTTATTCCTTGAAAACCTGTGACAATTGGTATTCCTCCAGATTTTAAATACTTGATTATTTTTTGCTTATTTACTTTATCAATTTTTGAGTACTTGTGCTTATCATCAGTAATAATGGGAATCTGCCATCCCATCCATGACCTTGAATTAAAACCTTTGTGAATTAATCTTCCAGCAATTAAAGCGCATGATACCTGTTCGCCCGAGGAAACTAGTACATCATATTCTGCATTTGAGAAATTATTGCTTATTTTCTTTGATTTATTTACCAAATCATTTGTTACACCGCTCATAGCAGATGTAACAACAATTACCTTATATTTTTTTTTTATATAAGTTATTATTAAATCAGCTACTTTTTTTATTCTATCAATACTACCAACTGATGTGCCTCCAAATTTTAAAACGACAATTTTCATTAAATTAATTTTTTAATTAGTTAAAATATATTGATAAAATACATCTTGATTATAAAGTCAACTAAGAATGAAAAATAACACATTAGATAAAAAAGAAATAGAAAAATTTTCAAAAATTGCTGAAGAATGGTGGAATCCAACTGGTAAATTCAAGCCTTTACATAAATTTAACCCGATTAGAATAAGATATATAAAAAATAATTTAATTAATGATTTTTCTTTAAAAAATAAAAAAAAACCCCTAGATGGTTTAAAAATATTAGATATAGGCTGTGGAGGAGGTTTGCTTTCAGAGCCGATGGCAAGATTAGGAGCTAAAGTAACTGGAATAGACGCATCGAAAAAAAATATAGAAATAGCAAAACACCATTTAAAAAAAAGTAATCTTAGTATTAAGTACTATAACTATTCTCCTGAAAAGTTTTCACCAAAAAATAAGTATGATGTAATTTTAAATATGGAAATTGTAGAACATGTCGATAACGTAAATTTCTTTATAGAGCAAAGTGCAAAATTCTTAAAAAAATCAGGAGTCATGTTTATTGCTACATTAAACCAAACATTAAAATCTTATATTTTTGCAATTTTAGGTGCCGAATATATTCTAAGATGGCTCCCTATTGGTACACATGATTGGCAAAAATTTATCAAACCTGATGAACTAATCAAAATTTGTGAAAAAAATTCTCTAATTCTAAAAAATATTGATGGAATGAGTTTCAACCCAATAGTAGATAAATGGAACATTTCTAAGGATAAATCTATAAATTATATTACTAAATTTGAAAAAAATTAATTTTCTTTATCGTCAATCCAAGGAAGTATTTCTGTTTCTATTCCTTCATTTTTTAATTCTTTAACTTCTTCAGATGAGGCATTTCCATAAATTCCTTTTTTCTTTTTCTGTTTATTATAGTGGATCGATCTAGCTTCATAAGCAAAATTATCACCAACAAATTCAAAATTATCTTTTACAAACCTTTGATATTTTTTTAGTTGATATTTTACTTCCTTGATTTTTTTTTCGTTTTGGTGGAAACTTTTATTTTTTGTATTAGTAAGATTTGGTGTCATTAATGTTTTTTCTATTTTTTTAGAATTACACTTTTGGCAATTAAGATATTTCAATTTCTTAAGACGGTCAAATTCTCTAGATGAACTAAACCAACTTTCAAATTCTAATGAGCAGTTTTTACATTTTAAACAGTACTTAATCATTTTATTCTATCTAAATATTAATTTAATAAAATTCAACACCCCCTAAGATCTATAATCAGAATTTATTTCTATATACCTTTTAGTTAAATCCATTGTATATGCTGTAAAATTTTTATTTCCTAAACCTATATCGACGGTAATATCTATTAACTCATTTTGCATATATTCACTGACAATTTTTTCATCATAATCTTGATATAAATTTCCTTTAACTAAAACTTTAAAAGAACCTATATTTATAGATAGCTTTTTTTCGTCAACCTTAGCATTACTTTTTCCTACTGCCATTGCAATTCTTCCCCAATTAGGGTCTTCTCCTGCAATTGCAGTTTTAACTAATGGGGAATTGGCTATAGAAAAACATATATTTTTGGCATCTTGTTCTGTTTTGCTATTTTTACAGTTTATGGTAATAAATTTTGAAGCGCCTTCGCCATCTGAAGCAACTCTCTTAGCTAAATTTAACAGTACATCATTCAAAGATTGACGAAAATTTTTTAGTTTCGTGTCTTTGAAATCATTTATTTTTGGATTATTAGCTTTATTCGTTGAAATAAGTGAAACCATATCATTTGTACTTGTATCTCCATCACAAGAGATTGCATTAAATGTTTTTTTAATACTCTCATTAAGAGTTTTTTTTAAAATTGATGAAGATAAATTAGCATCAGTGAAAACAAATCCTAGGGTTGTAGCCATATTTGGATATATCATGCCCGAACCCTTTGCAATTCCATAGATTTTTACATTTGTAGTTCCAATTTTACATTCTGACATTGCAAGTTTAGGTTTTGTATCTGTAGTAATTATTCCCATTGCCGCTTTTACCCAGATTAATTTATTTTGAGTGTATTTTAAATTTTTAATTAAATCAGGAAATGCATTTTTAATTTTATCAATTGGAAATTTTTCCCCTATAGTTCCTGTACAAGCAAATAATATTTCCTTTGATTTAATTTCTTTAGGATCTTCCTCATCTTCATTTTGCTTCTTAGTTAACTTATCAGAAAGATCATTTGCAAGTTGTTTGATAGCAGTAAAACCTGATGGTCCAGTTAAAGCATTAGCATTTCTTGTATTAATCAGTAATGCGCTTAATTTTTTTGAATTAATTTTTTTGTTCCATTTTATGTTTTCTGAAACTATATTTGATTGTGTAAAAACCGAAGCATAGCTAGCTCCGTCTCTAAAATAAAATAAAACTAAATCATCTCTTTTTTGATTATACAAATTTGCACTAACTGTAGATATAGAAACTCCATCAATATGATCTAAGTCTTGAAAATCAGCAATTTTTGAGTTTTTGTTTCTATCATCAAAAAAGTTGTTTATGTTAAAAACCATGGTATTTAAAATAATTAAATAGTTACTATATAATTATAATAATTAATTTACACCAAAATGTTTAATCCATTAAATATAATTTCAAAATTTATAAAGGGAAGCAATCAAAAAGAGTTGGATCGTATTAGCAAGATAGTAAAAAAAATTAATTTATTAGAAAAAGATATTGAAAAATTAAATGATGATGACTTTCCCAAAAAAACATATGAATTTATTGAACAAATAAAAAATGGCAAAAAACTTGATGAAATTTTGCCTGAAGCTTTTGCTTTGGTAAGGGAGGCGTCAAAAAGATTGAATAATGAAAGACATTTTGATGTACAATTAATTGGCGGCATAGCACTTCACGAAAATAAAATAGCTGAAATGAAAACAGGGGAAGGTAAAACCCTAACGATTGTTCTTGCAGCATATTTAAATGCTCTAGAAAAAAAAGGTGTTCATATTGTAACTGTAAATGACTATCTGGCTAGAAGAGATAGTCTGAATATGGGAAAAATTTATAACTTTTTAGGTTTGGAGTGTGGCTATATTAATACAGATCAATCAGATATAGATAGAAAAGCAAATTATTCTAAAGACATAACATACGCAACAAATAGCGAGTTAGGTTTTGATTATTTGAGAGACAACATGAAATATTCTCAAAAGGATATGGTTCAAAGAAAACATAATTATGCAATTGTTGATGAAATTGACTCATGTTTAATTGACGAGGCAAGAACACCTCTGATAATTTCGGGTGCAGCAGAAGATAAAACTAGTCAATACATTGCAATAGATAAATTAATTAAAAATTTAAATAATAATGATTATGAAATAGATGAAAAAGATAAAAATATTTTACTAACAAATAAAGGAATAGATAATATTGAAAAAATATTTTCAAACGCAGGAATTTTAAAAAATAATAACTTTTATGACCCAGATAATTTACATTTGGTTCATCATGTTAATCAAGCATTGAGAGCCAATCACCTTTTCCAAAATGGAAAAGACTATATTGTAAAAGATGATCAAATTGTAATAATCGATGAACAAACAGGAAGACAGTTACCTGGAAGAAGATTTGGAGATGGATTACATCAAAGTTTAGAGGCTAAGGAAAAATTAGTAGTAAACGCTGAAAACCAGACACTTGCCTCTATTACATATCAAAATTTTTTTAAATTGTATTCAAAATTATCAGGATGTACAGGAACTGCACAGACTGAGTCACAAGAATTTTTTGAAATATATAATCTTCAAGTAATTTCAATTCCTACTAATAAACAAATGATTAGAAAAGACTGGAATGATCAAATATTTAGAACTATCGAAGAAAAAGATAATGCAATCGTTAATAAAATTTCTGAATGTAATAAACTTGGGCAACCACTTCTTGTATTTACAGCAAGCATTAATAAATCTGAACACTATTCAAAATTATTAGAAAAAAAATCAATTAAACATATTGTGCTTAATGCAAAGAATCATGAAAAAGAAGCTGAAATTATAGAAAATGCAGGGAGAAAAAATTCCATTATCATAACTACAAGTATATCGGGAAGAGGAGTTGATATAAAATTAGGAGGTCAAGATCAAAGCCAGAAAGAAGAGATTAAAAAACTCGGAGGATTATTTGTTTTAGGAACAGAAAGAATGGAAAGCCGAAGAGTAGACAATCAGGCGCGAGGAAGATCCGGAAGACAAGGAGATGAAGGTAATTCAATTTTTTTTGTAAGTATTGAAGATGATTTAATGAGAATTTTTGGAAGTGAGTCTATGAATAAGATTTTAGAAAAACTAGGTTTAAAAGATGGTGAAAGTATTGATCACCCTTGGATAAATAAAGCTCTAGAGAGAGCACAACAAAAAGTTGAAGCTAGAAATTTTGATATAAGAAAAACCTTATTAAAATTTGACAATGTATTAAATGACCAAAGACAAGTGATTTTTAGTCAAAGAAACAATGTTATTAGTAGTAATAATGCTGATACATTATCAGATGACTTTCTAAGCGAAATAATCGATGATTTAAAAGAAACTAAATCTAAGTATTTAGCAAAACCAAATTCTAATGATTTTACAAATCAATTTAAATCTTTATTTGGAAAATCTTTTAATAGTGAAGAAATTGATAATTTAGTAAATTTAAATGGTAATGAGTTTGAAAATTTAATTAAAAATAAATTTTTAGAAAAACGAAATGAAAGAATAAATTTGATAGGAGAAGAAAAAGCAAAAGAAATTGAAAAAAGAATTTTTTTACAAGTAATTGATGAAAATTGGAAAATGCATATACAATATCTTGAACAACTTAGACAAGTTATTGGATTAAGATCTTTTGGTCAAAGAGATCCTTTGGTTGAGTATAAGAAAGAAGCTTTTAATTTATTTGAAAATCTGCTCAATAAACTTAAATCAGATTTAGTTACTTTATTAATTAACATGAAAGTAGTAGACAGCCCTGAAAATGAAGATAATTTTAAACAAAAACAAAATGAAAATTTTGGAAAATTATCATCAAAAAAAATTGGCAGAAATGAACCTTGTCCCTGTAACTCAGGTAAAAAATATAAGCATTGTCATGGATCTTTATAACAAAATAATTATAAATGATAAAAACAATATTATTGCACTAACTATATAGATAATTTTTTGATTTTTAACTAATTTTTGTAACAAACCTTTTTCCATTGATAATTTTTCTGAATCTATAGTCTTAGTAAATCCTTTATTTCTTCCAATTGATAAAAATTTATTTTTTCTATGATTAATAATTTCATTTTTATCCATTGTTGAAAAAAAATCTAAATTGTTTTTTATTGAAGCCCTTACATTATCTAAAATTAAATCTTTATCTCTATGCGCACCACCTATTGGTTCAGGAATAATTTCATCAATGATATTTAAATTCAAAAGATCATTTGAAGAAAGTTTCATGGCAGTTGATGCTTCTAATGTTTTTTTTGGATCTCGCCAAAGAATTGTTGCACATCCTTCTGGGGAAATAACTGAATAAATAGAATTTTGTAACATTAAAACTTTATTAGAAGATGCTAAAGCTATCGCCCCTCCAGACCCTCCTTCGCCTATAATTATTGATATTGTAGGCACTGATAATTCCATGCAACATTCAATGGATTTTGCAATTGCTTCTGCCTGGCCTCTTTCCTCTGCTCCAACTCCTGGATATGCTCCGGGAGTATCTATAAATGATACTATTGGAATATTAAACTTATCTGCTAACTTCATTAATCTAATTGATTTACGATAACCTTCTGGCCTCATCATTCCAAAATTTCTCTCTATTCTGGAGTCAAGGTTATCTCCTTTTTCCTGGCCAAGAATTAAAATTGAATTATTATTAAATTTTCCAAAACCTCCTATTATAGATTTATCTTCTCCATAAAATCTATCTCCAGACAAAGGAATGAAATCTTCAAATAAATTATCAATAAAAAATTTTGCCTTAGGTCTATCTTCGTGTCTTGCTACTTGAGTAGTTTGCCAAGGATTTAAATTAGAATAAATTTCTTTGAGTTTATCATCTATTTCACTTTGAACTTTGGATATATTTTTTGTATCAACTTCTGATAACCCTTCTTGATTATATGGATCTTTTAATTTTTCTAATTCATTTTCAAGGTTTTTTACATCATTTTCAAAATTTAAATAATTTTTCATATTAAGTCTTTATAAACTAAAAATAGGCAATAAAATGGTAAAAATTTATGAGTAAAAAAGAAAAATTTGTTAAAATACATGACTTATCTGTATCCAATGTACTTTTATCTTTTATTAACAAAGAATTATTACCAGGAACAAAAATTTCAAAAGATCATTTTTGGAAGGAATTTAATAAGTCCATACATGACTTAGCTAAAAAAAATAAAGAACTAATTGATACAAGAGAAAAAATTCAAAAATCAATTGACACTTATAATCTAGAAAAAAAAGGAAAAAAAATAAATTTAAAAGATTACAAAAATTTTTTGAAAAAGATTAAATATTTAAAAAAAAATGGACCAAATTTTAAAATACAAACAAAAAATGTTGATAAAGAAATTTCCAGCATTTGTGGACCACAGCTAGTATGCCCAGTTTCTAATGCAAGATTTTTACTAAATGCTGCAAATGCAAGATGGGTGAGTCTTTATGATAGTCTTTATGGAGCAAATATTATACCTGAAGCAAAAGGAGCATTAAAGGGTAAAACTTATAATCCAATAAGAGGAGGAAAGGTTATTGATTACGCAAGAGAACTTTTAGATAAATTTATTCCACTTAAAAAACAAAGTTGGAAAAATATAAAAAAAATTCCCTTTATAGAAAAAGGAGAATTAAGCATTAAACTAAAAAATCCTGAACAGTTTGTAGGATTTAGAAAACAAAAAGGGAAAATATTCTCATTACTTTTTGTAAATAATAATTTGCACTTAGATATTTTATTTGATCAAAAAGGTAATCTAGAAGTTAATAACCCTGATGGAAATCAAGATCCACTTAAAATACATGATATATTTTTAGAGTCAGCAATCTCTACAATATGTGATCATGAAGATAGTGTTGCCGCTGTAGATGCTGAAGATAAAGTTTTAGGTTACAGAAATTGGCTTTATTTAATGAAAGGAAACTTAACCTCAAAATTCAAAAAAAATAATAAAAATATAGTAAGAAAATTAAATCCTGATAGAGAATATATTTCAAAAAGGGGAAAAAAATTTAAATTACATGGCAGATCCTTGTTGCTCAACAGAAATGTTGGGCACCTAATGACAAATCCAGCAATTCTCTTAAAAGATGGATCAGAATGCCCTGAAGGAATTTTAGATGCTTTTGTAACCTCAGCAGCTTGTCTCCATGATTTTAAAAGAAAGGGAAATTCTAGAACTAACTCGATTTATATTGTTAAACCAAAAATGCATGGACCAGATGAATGTGCATTTACAGATAAAATTTTCAAAAATGTTGAAGAAGTTTTTAAACTTAAAAAAAATCAAATTCTTTGTGGAATTATGGATGAAGAAAGAAGAACAACTATTAATCTTAAAGAATGTATAAGAGTTTTAAAGAAAAGAGTATTTTTTATCAATACAGGTTTTTTGGACAGAACTGGAGATGAAATACACACCTCAATGGAAATTGGCCCAATGATAAAGAAAGGTGATATGAAATCCTCCAAATGGATTAAGGCCTATGAAAATAATAATGTTGATATCGGATTAGCCTGTGGTTTTTCTGGAAAGGCTCAAATTGGAAAAGGAATGTGGGCAATGCCAGATTTATTAAAAGAGATGATGGAACAAAAAATTTCTCATCCAATGTCAGGAGCTAATTGTGCATGGGTACCTTCTCCAACTGCAGCAGCAATCCATGCTATACATTATCATGCAGTAAATGTTTTCTCTATTCACCAAAAAATAAAATTTAGAAAATCTGCTAAATTAGATGATCTTCTTACAATACCAGTAGATAACAAAAAAAAGTGGTCTAAGGAAGATATTGAAAAAGAATTAAAAAATAATGCCCAAGGTATTTTAGGCTATGTTGTTAGATGGATCGATCAATCGGTAGGATGCTCAAAAGTTCCGGATATAAATGGGGTAGGCTTAATGGAGGATAGGGCCACATGCAGAATAAGTAGTCAGCATATAGCCAATTGGCTTCATCATGGTATATGCAGCAAAAAACAAGTCTTAGAAATAATGAAGAAAATGGCCAAAGTAGTTGATTATCAAAATTTAAAAGATCGTGGCATGAAAGATCAAGACCCTTATCAGCCTATGGCGGGAAACTTTGAAAAATCAATTGCTTTTAAAGCAGCTTGTGATTTAGTTTTTCACGGAAAGTTTCAACCATCAGGGTATACTGAACCATTATTACATTTTAATAGATTAATGAAAAAATCAATCAGACTCTGAAATTAATCCTTTTCTATTTTTAAATGCTGAAATTAATGTTCCATCATCTAGACTTTCAATTTCTCCCCCTACAGGCAAACCTTGGGCAAGTTTAGAAACTTTTACATTAAGATTTTTTAAACTATCTTGAATATAAAACGAAGTTGTTTGACCTTCAACTGTTGCACTTGTAGCTAAAATCACTTCATCAATATTATTTTTTTTTACACGTTCGATTAGTGAATCTAAAAGTAAGTCTTGTTTATTTTGATAATTTGAACTAGACAATGTCCCCCCAAGAATATGGAAATATCCTTTGAAAATACTAGAAGTTTCGATAGTCCACTGATCGGCTATATTTTCTACTATACAAATTTTGTTCTGTTTTTTTGTATTAATTTGACAATTTTCACAATTTGCATCATTAGATTTTAAAGAACCACAATTATTACATCTGATTACATTTTTATATGTCTCGCTCAATGTTTGTACTAGTGGCTTCATTATTTCTTGACGATTATTAATTAATTTTAAAATAATTCTTTTAGCTGATTTCGGGCCTAATCCAGGTAACTTGGAAATAAGTTTTATTAATTTATTTATCTGAGAAATATTCTGCATTAACTCAAAGTGGCCACTTAAAGCCTGGTATTCCAAATCCACCGGTTGCTTTAGTAATTTCATCAGTAGTTTTTGTCTTCAATTGAATTTTTGCGTTTGTGTGTGCAGCTTTTATCAAATCAACTATAATACCCTTGTCTTCTTTCATTGCCTCATCGTTTATTTCTAAGTTAATCATTTCGCCTTCACCGTTTAATGTAACTTTAACTAAGTCGCCACCAGAAATACCAATTACTTCAATTTGTTTTATTTTTTCCTGGCTTTCTTTCATTTTTGCCTCTACTTCTTTGGCTTTTTCTAATATTTTACTAAAATCAGTCATTTTCTTTCTTATTTTTTTTTATTTCTAACAATTCCGCATCAGGCAAAATTTTTATTATTTCTTTATATATTTTACTTTTTTTAACATCCTTAAAAATTTTTTCTTTATTTATTTTTTCTTCTTGTCTTCTTGTTTTCAAACCTTCTTTTTTTGATAGTGAAATAATCCATCTTTGATTAGTCCATTCATATAATTTGGTCGATAATTCTTTTATAAAATTCTTATCTAAATCTTCATTGAAAGCTATTTCTATCCTGCCCTGGTCAAATGCAACAAGGTTTATATTTGATTCTAATTCATGCTTTAATTTAATTTCCTTCTTTTTTGTACACAGATCAATCAATTCTTCAAAATTATTTATAAGTAATTTGTTATTTTTTTCATTAGATTTTAATTTTGGTTTAATTTCATCCTGTTGTGATGTACTTTTCATTTGACCAATAGTTTTTTTATTAATAGAAATTTCATTTTTATTTATAGTACTATCTAATTTATTTTTGGTGATAATTTTTTCTTCAAAGTCATGCTTATTAAAATCTTTTAAATACATTAATCTAATTAATAACATTTCTACGCTTAAACTTGGATTTGAAACTATATCTAATTCTTCCATCGCCTTTATTGTAAATTGCCAAAATAAGATTACATCTTTTTCTTCAATTAATTTTGAAATATTGTTGATGTCATTAAATTCTTTATCATTTAAAGAAAAATTAGATCCATCCAAAGTAATAGAAGAAATATTTTTAATAAAATACAATATTTCTAAAAAATCATTTAAAAATACTTTTGGCTCAACTCCAGTCCGATATATTTCTCTATATAAACTAACAACTTTATTTTCATCTCCTTTAAACAAATTATAAAATAGTTCAATTAGTGAACTTTTATCAAAATGACCATAAATCTTTTGTGCTTTTTCCAAATTTAATTGTTCATTATTTAAATTACTTACTAGTCCACGATCTAATAAAGACAAGGCATCTCTTACAGACCCTTCAGAAATTTTAACTATTAATTTTATTGCATCATCTGTTACATTGCCCTTTTCTTTCTCAACAATTTTTTTAACATATTGAAACAACTCTTCGGTCTTTATTCTTGATAAATCAAATCTTTGGCATCTAGAGACCACTGTAACTGGTATTTTTTTTATTTCTGTTGTGGCAAAAATAAATTTTAGATAATCTGGGGGCTCTTCTAAAGTTTTTAATAGAGCATTAAATGCTTGCTTACTCAGCATATGGACTTCATCTATAATGAATATTTTATATTTTGCTGAAGTTGGGCCATATCGAGAAAATTCAATTAAATCTCTGACGTCATCTACTCCCGTTTTGCTAGCCGCATCCATTTCTAGAACATCAATATGACTTGAGCTAGCTATCGAGTTGCAATGAGTACAAAAATTTTCTTTACATAAATTGTCGATCCCATTTTCACAGTTTAAAGATTTTGCAACAATTCTAGCAATAGTAGTTTTTCCAATTCCGCGAATTCCAGTAAACAAATATGCGTTAGCTGACTTATTGTGCTTTATAGAATTATATATAGTTTCAGCAATTATTTCTTGACCAATCAAATCATCGAAAACCTGAGGTCTGTACTTTAAAGCTAAAACTGTTGTTTTATTTGTCATTATTTTAGGAGACCAACCAACCTGGAAAATACTCATTACCCTTGCTCTTTTTCAAGCCTGGGGGAGTTCATGGTAACTCCACCTGATTGGCCCCCGAGTTTATTATACCAATAAAATTTTCTATTCCACCAGAAACTTAATAATTATTTTAGTCTGAATTTATCTGATTTAAAAACACCTAGTACGTGCATATCTTCACAATGAAGTCCCAATTCCTCTAATGAATTTTTAATTTTTTGATCATCAATATGTCCCTCTATATCGCAGAGGAAGAAAAATGAAGAAAATGAGTTTTTTTCAGGGAAACTTTGAAGTTTTGTCATATTAACTCCATTAATAGCAAACCCTGAAAGTGCTGAATATAGTGCTGCTGGCTTACTTTTTAGTTTAAATAAAAAAGAGGTTATATAATTTTCATCTTTTAATTCAGGCTGGTAAATTTCTTTGCCCATTAACAAAAATCTAGTTACATTGTTTTTTTCATCTTGAATATCTTCTTTTAAAATTTCAAGGTTATAAATTTTTGCACTAAGTTTGGAAGCTATAGCTGCTTTAGTTTTATCGTTAGTGTCTGAAATATATTTTGCCGAACCGGCCGTATCTGCTCTAACGTTTTCTATTAAATTATTTTTTTTTATAAAGTTAGATGACTGACTCAATGCTTGTGCATGGGAATATACATCCCTTATACTATCTAAATTTGATCCTTTAATTCCTAACAAATTATGCTTTATTGGAAAAAAATGTTCTGCATAAATATTTAATCTATACTTAAAAATTAAATATTCGACGCCAATATTTCCAGTTGTTTTATTTGACTCTGGTATTATGCTTCTTATTGAATTGTCTTGCTTAGCTTTTTCGAAACATTCATCAAATGTTTTACAAGATATTGTTTCACATTCAGGGTACATCTGTTTTGCACAACTTTCGCTATAACTTCCTGGTATGCCTTGATAAGCTATTTTCATTATATTAATTCTTATAATTCATTATTTTTTTTAATTCTACAAAATCTTCCTCTGTATCCACTCCTATTGGAGAGGTGTTTGCCAAAATGACATCAATAAGTATTTTATTATCAATTGCCCTTAATTGTTCTAATTTTTGATCTATTTCACTTTTAGTTTGTTTCAAATTTACAAACTTTTTCAAGATTGAAACTTTATACATATAAATTCCTATATGATGATAAATATTTAAATTATAATTTAACAAGTTTTCTCTTGAAAAAGTAATAGCTTTGGATGCATCTGTGCTTGATATTTTATTATCAGTATATACCTTTACTATATTTTTTTTATTTAATTCATTTTTATTTTTTATTTCACATGCTAATGTCGCAATATCAGATTTATTATTCGTACCAACTTTATTAAGATTTCTAATATCATCTATATCAATCATTGGTTCATCTCCTTGTAAATTTATTACATATTCAATTTGATTTAAGTCTAACTGTTCAAAAGCTTCAAAAATTCTATCCGTTCCTGTTTGGTGATCTTTTTTTGTTAGAATACATTTTCCGCCTTTTTTATTTACTTCTTCGAAGATTTCCTTATCTCCTGTGGCTACAAAAACATCTCCTATATTTGTGGAAAGCGCTTTATCGTAAACATGATTAATTATTGACAGTCCATTAATTTTTAAAAGAGGTTTATTAGGCAATCTGGTTGCTGCAAGCCTTGAGGGTATTAAAATTATAGTTTTAGTCATAAATTTAAGCATTTTATGCGTCTTTCAGACGCAATAATTGAAATTAAATTTAGTATTTTTTTTGTTTAACATGTTATACGACCATAATAATAAAAAATCATGGATTCCTTTGAAATAAATAAAATATTAACAGCTGTTCTGGTTGTTTTTCTTGTAATTTTTGGAATAGGTAAAATTTCAGATATAGTTTTCCATGTAGAAAAGCCAAATACTAGTGCATACAAAGTTGAATTCGCAGAGGTAGATCAAACTAAAGCTTCTTCATCTGTTCAAACGGTAGATATAGCAGCATTACTAGCTTTGGGAACTGTTGAGCACGGTCAAAAAGTTTTCAAAAAATGCAGTGCGTGCCACTCAATCAAAAAAGGTGGAAGAAATAACATTGGCCCAGCACTTTATAATGTTTTAGGGAGAAATATGGGTGCTCTGGAAGATTACAAATACTCAAAAGCCTTAATAGCATTTGGTAAAGATTGGACATTTGATGAAATGAATAACTTTTTAATTAAACCTACTACTTATATCAAAGGGACAAAAATGGCTTTTGCAGGACTTAAAAAAGAAAAAGATAGAGCTTCTGTTATACTTTATATGAATGCAAATTCTGATAGCCCTTTAGATTTACCTTAGTTTTCCAAAGCAATATAATAAAATACTTTTTTGAACATGGACTCTGTTGAGAGCTTGTTGCCAAACTTTAGATTTATTACCTAAAAAAACATCATCTGTAACTTCATTACCTCTTGGAAGACAATGTAAAAATATTGCATCCTTTTTTGCATATTTGAGTAAACTTGAATTAACTCTGTAATTTCTGAAATCTCTAATTTTTTTTTTCTTATTTACTCTATCATTTAAAGAAACTACTTTATCAGAGAAAATTACATCTGCATTTTTTGCAGCTTTTTTTGGATCGTTATAAAGATAAATTTTTCTTTTATTTTTTTTAACCCAGTCAATTACAAATTTTGGAGGTCTATAATTTTTTGGACATCCTATATTTAACTTAAATTTAAACTTAACCGAAGTTGCAATCAATGAATTAAGTACATTATTTGAGTCTCCAATCCATGTAATGTTCAATTTTGATATTGGCTTTTTTTTAATTTCCTCAACTGTGAATATATCAGAAAGAACCTGACAAGGATGAGAGCTTGGGCTTAATAAATTTATTATAGGAATGCTTAAATTTTTGCTAAAATCTTCTATTTTTTTATCACTATCTGTTCTAAGCATAAATCCATCTCCATAAGTAGATAAAATTTTTGCGGTATCTGCTAAACTTTCACCTCCTTTTCCTAGATGTAATTCACTTGCTTTAACAATTATTGAACCAGCTCCAAGTTGATTAATTGCAATATGAAAGCTAAGACGAGTTCGAGAACTTGGTTGCTCATACATTTGTATAAGTAACTTTCCTTTTAACGGTCGATCCGGATCAATATCTAGAGTACTTATTTTTTTTCTTTTATTTTTTCTTTTCTTTGCATCATTTAAAATTTTTCTTAAATCTTTAGATGAAATGTCTTTAATATTAATAAAATTCCTCATACTTTATAGTTATAACAAACCTTTTTTATAATTCTTAAAGCTAAATCAATCTCAATTTTTTTTACATTCAGTGGAGGAAGAATTCTTATAACATTTTCGGCGGCACGAATTGTTAGTAAATTATTTTTCATAAGCTGTTGAATAAATTTCGTTTGATCAAAAAAGAGTTGTAGACCAATTAAATAACCAACTCCTCTTACTTCTTTTATGATATTTGGAAATTGCTTTTGAATTTTATTAAGCTCATAATGAAAATAATCGGACAATCTTTTAACATTGTTTAAAAAACCTTTTTTTAATATTTGATCAATTACTGCATTTCCTACACTCATAGCTAATGGATTTCCTCCAAATGTCGAACCATGTGTACCTGGGGTCATTGCTTTTGCAACTTTCTTTGACATTAAAACTGCACCTATGGGAAATCCTCCCCCTATTCCTTTTGCAATAGGCACAATATCTGGTTTAACTTTTGCATTCTCAAATGCAAAAAACTTTCCACTACGACCTATTCCGCACTGTACTTCATCTAATATCAACAAAATTCCTTTTTTATTACAGATTTTTCTCAATTCTTTTATACACCAGCTAGGTATTACTTTTATTCCCCCTTCTCCCATGACGGTCTCTACCATGATAGCAGCTGTATTTTTGTTAATTAATTTCTTCATTTTTTTATGATTTCCAAATTCAAAATGATCAAAGCCAGGAACTTTTGGACCAAATCCTTCTGTCATTTTTTTAGAACCACTTGCGTTTATCGCTGCAATTGTTCTTCCATGAAATGAATTCTTAATACAAATAATTCTATTTTTATTTGGTTTTCCAATTGAATAAAAATATCTTCTGGCAATTTTAATTGCGGCCTCTGTAGCTTCTGTGCCACTATTTTGAAATATTACAGAATCAGCAAAAGTTTTTTGGGTTAATTTTTTAGCTAGCTTTTCTCCCTCAGGTATTAAAAATGCATTTGAAACATGCCATACTTTTTTTGATTGTTTGTTTATTGCTTTAATTAAATTAGGATTAGCATGACCTAGGGAATTCACGGCTATACCTTGCACAAAATCTAAATATCTTTTACCATTTGTAGAATATAAATAACTTCCCTTTCCTTTTAAAAAAGAAATTTTTCTTCTGTTATAATTTTTTGCTAAAGCACTCATTATTATGTTTTAATTTTATAACCTTTTTTATACAATAAATAAGAAATGTAAAAAGTCATAAATGATATAATAAATAAAAACAGTATTCCAAATTTTATTGAACCATCGGATTGCCCTATAAAAGAATATCTAAAACCATCAATCATATGAAAAAAAGGATTATAATTACTTAAACTTTTTAAAATATCAGGCAATCTCTCAATACTATAAAAAGTTCCTGATAAGAAAGATAACGGTACTATTACAAAATTTGTAACTGTCGCCATTTGATCGAATTTATCAGCATAAAGTCCTGCTATCATACCAGCAGATCCTAAAAAAAAACCTGCGAGGAAGATATATAAAAACCAAAGAAAATAATTTTCTATACTTAGATCTATAAATAAAACAAAAATAAATGTTGATATAGAAGCAATACATAAACCTCTTGTTATTGAAGCAAGAACTAATGAAATTGTTACTTCAAGTGCGGACAAAGGACTATTTACTATATCAACAATTGTTCCCATCATCTTGCTCATCATTAAAGACGAGCTTGAGTGAGAAAAACTTTGTTGAATTACTTGCATCATAATCAATCCATTAGCTAAAAACTCTATGTAAGGAACACCCAATACATCTGGTCTTTCATCTCCGATTGCTAAAGATATTACAACCAAAAATAAAATAGATGTAAGTATGGGACCTAATAGAGTTTGTCCTGATACAATTAGAAATCGTAAAACTTCTTTCTTATAGAGGCTGTAAGCTCCCACCCAATTAACTAAACCAAAACGACGTACACCAACTTGATATTTTTTTTCTAGTTCAACCATTAATAGATACTCTTAAACTTTTTTTTTAAAAATTGTTAAAAAACGAGAAAAAAAACTTGTTATTTATTGATATTTATGTTTTCAACATAATGTATTATAAAAATGCGTATATACTAAATGTTGTGATATGAGCTGGACAGAAGAAAAGGTTAACAAATTAAAAGAGCTTTGGGGTAAAGGACAAACTGCAAGCCAAATTGCAGAAATTATTGGTGGTATAAGTAGAAATGCAGTAATAGGAAAAGCTCACAGATTAAACCTTTCTGCAAAAATTAAAACTAGATTGGCAACAAACCAAAACAAAGATTGCTTTAAATCAGAAAAACAGGAAATTTCAAAAAAAAGTAAAAGAGGCAAATTCAGATCGCTAATATTAAGTAAAGACTTTGAGCCAGCAAAAAATTTACAACTAGAAGAATTAACAGAACATACATGCAAGTATATGGAAGGAAATCCTGATGAAAAAGAATCTTCTTTTTGTGGTAGAAAAAATGTAGAAAAATTTTCTTACTGCCCTCTACATTTAATGATTGTATTCCAGCCTAAAGGAAAAAAAGAAGATGTAATAGATAAAGAAGATGACGTTCCTAAATTCATAGAAAAAAAAGTAAAATCAGCTTAATAAATTTTTTGAACTAAATTATTATTATTTTTTAATATTAATTTTAATTAACTTGTAAGGTAAGATTATTTTAATCTTTATCATTTATTTTTTTATTTTTACCAATATAATTTTTATTTAAATTCTTCCTTGCCTTTATACCTCTGGACAATGCTTTCAACGCTATTAAAAATACAAAAATTAATATTAAAAGTATTATAATATAAACTAGATAGCTTATCACTTTTCTATCCTCAAGATTTTAGTTCTAGAATATTGACCGCCAGTTCTCCAGTTAAAACTATATTTTTCTATTTCTTCATCAAACATTTTTTTTGCATTAAGATCTAATTCAAAATTTGTTTTATATTTTCCTGAAGGAATATTGTCATATTTTAATAATTTTATTTGATCTACTGTTATTAATGGGTTTGGCATTATTTCAAATATTTTAGCAGTCAATTTAGCTATTGATAAAGGTAATGGTATTAGTAATCTTTTTTTGTCTATAGCTTTTAATAATTTCAGAATAATTTCTTTAAAAGAAAAAACCTCAGGTCCAATACATTCTATAGTTTTTTCATTTGTTTTTCCCTGAACAACTCCAAAAATTATTTCAACTAAGTCTGTAACATGTATTGGTGAAAATTTAGTTTTACCATTATAATAAATTGGCATTAATGGTAATCGACTTAATAATGTCATAAAATTTGTAGTAAAATTATCATCTACAGAATAAACTACAGAAGGTTTTAATATTACACTTTTTTCAAAATTATTTTTTATTTTATTTTCACCTTCAAGTTTGCTTAAAGCATAATTGCTATCTATTGATTTTTCAATACCTAGAGATGATAGATGAATAAATTTTTCAATATTATTTTTTGCTGCCAATTTTGATAAAAGATCTGGTAAATTTGTATGGATTTTTTTAAAAGAATTTTTTTTGTTTTCATGTAATATTCCAATTAAGTTTATACAAACAGAGCATTGCTCTAATAAACTATCTATCATTTCAATATTAAAATAATTTAGTTCTACAATTTCAAGATAGCCGGGATTTGCTTGGGTTTTTAAAATATATCCTTTTTGATGGATGTTTCTTGTAACAGCTATAACTTTATAGTTATTTTTCGTTAACTTTCTTATTAAGTGTCTTCCTATTTGTCCAGAAGCGCCGAAAACTAGAATTTCTTTAGGTTTCATAATATATATTGCTCAATGAATTTAGATATTAAATTACATAAAGAAGATTTACCAGATCAAATATACTTTGAAGACAAAATTGCAATAGATTGTGAATTCATGGGTTTGAATGTTGAAAGAGATAGGTTGTGTTTAGTGCAAATCTCGTCTGGTAATAATGATGCACATATAATTCAATTGAATAAAGATAATTACAACGCACCTAATCTTAAAAAATTATTGATCGATGAAAAAATAAATAAAGTATTTCATTTTGCAAGAGCAGACTTGCTATTTATAAAAAAATATCTGGATATTAATGTTAATAATATTAGTTGCACTAAAATAATGAGTAAGATTGCAAGAAGTTATACGGATAAACATGGTCTAAAAGATTTAATAAAAGAATTTATTGGAATTGATGTAAGCAAACAATTACAAACTTCTGATTTTGGTGGAGATCTATCAAAAAAACAACTTGAATATTGTGCCAATGATGTAGTTCATCTTCATAAGATTTATGAAGGGTTGTATAAAATTTTATTTAGAGAGAATAGATTAGATTTGTATAATAAAGCTATAAAATTTCTTCCTACAAGAGTTGATTTAGATTTTGCATCTTTTAAAGAAGATATATGGTCTCATTAAATGAAAAATAAAAAACTTCAACTTATTGCAAAAAATGTAATCCAAGATGAAATTAATGCTTTAAAAAAAATAAAATCATCTATTGGAAATTCTTTTAATCAAATAGTTAAAACAATATTAAATCGAAAAAATGGTAAAATAATTATATCTGGAGTTGGAAAAAGTGGAATTATAAGTAAAAAATGGGCAGCAACATTTTCTTCGGTTGGCATCCCATCTTTTTTTTTAGATGCTTCAAATGCTAGCCATGGGGATATGGGTCAAATAACTTCAAATGATACTGTAATATTAATAAGTTTAAGTGGACAAAGCGAAGAATTAAAAAATATAATCCAGTACACATCTAGAAATAAAACAATTAAATTAATTGGTATTACATCTAAAAAAAATTCTATTCTTTATAAAAATTCAGACATTAAATTTTTAATGCCATACGTAAAAGAAGCAGATCAAGGAAATATAGTTCCAACATCTTCTACTACAGTCCAGCTAGCATTAGGTGACGCCATAGCTATTGCTTGTATGAGATATAATAATTTTGGAAGATTAGATTTCAAAAAATTTCATCCTGGTGGTTCACTTTCAACAAAACTTAAAACAGTAAGTGATTTAATGATTACAGGTAATAAAATTCCATTTGTACAGGAAAAAATCTTAGTAAAAGATGCTCTCAAAGTATTAACAAAAAAAGGCTTGGGAGTAATTTTAATTAAAAAAAATAAAATTACAAAAGGGATTTTAACCGATGGTGACTTAAAAAGATTAAACAGAAAATTTAAAGATTTTCAAAAATTAGAAATAAAAAAAGTAATGAAAAAAAACCCAATTAGTGTCGACAAAGATACTCTTGCAGCTCAAGCGCTTTCGATTATGAATGAAAAAAAAATTACTAGTTTGTGTATTCATCGTAGAAAACAAAAAAATAAAACTATTGGTATAATTCATATACATAATATTTTAGGCGCAAATATTAGCTAAATGTCATTAAAATCCCTAATTCAAATTATTATAATATCTATAATTATCATTATTTTAAGCAGTGTTTATTATAATTATTTTGCAAATAATAAAAAAATTAGCTTAGAAAAAGATAATCAAAAAAATATTGAAACAGATAAAATTGTAAAAACTGAAAATTTGACTAATGAAACAATTGAGAAAAAAAAAATAAATAATGTTGAAGAAATAAAAAATAAAGATGGTAGAAATATAAAAATTGAAGAAACCAAAATTGTCAAAAATAAAATTACTGCAACTCAAAAAAAATTAAAACCAGAAAAACCTAAGATTGATAATACTGTAAAAGATATAGAATATTTAACAACTGATAAAAATGGAAATAAATATAAAATATTAGCAACCTCTGGTAGAACTAATTCTGAAAATAAAAATATTTTAGATCTAGATAATGTGAGAGGTAATATAACCTCAAGTAAAAGATCTACGGTTTACATTATATCAGATTTTGCAGAGTATAATGCTTACAAATTACACTCAAGATTTTATCAAAATGTTGTAGTAAATTATGAAGACAAAGAAATTACATGTGATTATTTTGATGTAGATATGAAAACAAATATTGCAAAAGCCTATAATAATGTTGTAGTAAAAGATCCTAAATCTATAATGAAAGCAAGCAAGATTATTCTAAATATTGAAACAAAAGTAATTAATATTAATCCAGATAATGACAAAAAAAAAGTATCTGTAACAATAAATTAAAGAAATGGCAGTTATAAAAAAATTTCGAATTAAAAGCTTCAAAGAACAAGAGACTTTACTTCAACTAGATAAAATTTCTATGTTCTATGATAAACGAAGAATTTTAAATGATATATCATTTAAAGTTAATCGTTCAGAAGTTTTAGGATTGCTAGGTCCAAATGGAGTGGGCAAAAGCACAATATTTAAAATAATAATGAATATAGAACAGCAAAAAAGTGGTAAAATTTATTTAAATGGTGTTGATTGCTCAAATATTCCTATTCATGAAAGATCCAGTAGATTTAATCTTTCGTATTGTCCTCAATATGGAGGATATTTTTATGATTTAACTGTATTTGAAAATTTAACATCAGTTGCTGAAATACACATTAAAGAAAAAAATTTAAGAATTTCAAAAATAGATAAAATTATTGCACAATTTGGATTTGACTCTATTTTAAATGTAAAGGCCAAACATGTTTCTGGAGGGGAAAGACGTAAGCTTGCAATAGGAATGGCTATAATTAATGATCCTGAAATATTATTGCTAGATGAGCCGTATGCTGCATTAGATATTTTATCAATAAAAATGATACAAGAAATTATAATAAACTTACAATCAATGGACAGGATGTCAATTTTAGTATGCGATCATAATGCGAGAGATCTCTTAACCTGCGTAGATCGAGCAATAGTTTTATCTAATGGGAAAATAATTGTTTCGGGAAGTCCTCAAGAAATCATAAATGATGAGCAGGCTAGATCGGTATACTTTGGTGAAGAATTTAAAATTAATTAATTTTTAAATGCCAAAACATATTTTTATCAATAAAAAAATATCCCCATATAATAAAACAATTCAAGTAAGTTCTGATAAAAGTCTGTCTATAAGGACGATTTTACTAGCATCTCAAGCAGTTGGTATTTCAAAAGTTTCAAATATTCTTGAATCAGAAGATGTTTTAAATGCATTAAAAGTAATAAAAAAACTTGGAATAAATTATAAAAAAAAAAAAAATTTTTATGAAATTCATGGTTTTGGACTAAATGGCTTTAATCCCAAAAATAATTTAACAATTAATGCAGGAAATTCTGGAACTTTAGGCAGGCTAATACTTTCTCTCCTAATTAAAACTGATAAAAAAATAAGATTGATAGGAGATAAAAGTTTATCAAAAAGAGATTTTTCTAGAGTAACAAAGCCATTAGAACTTTTTGGAGCAAAAATAAAATCAAATAAAAATCGTTTGCCGGTTACAATACATGGCACTTCATTTGTTAGACCTATTAATTATGTTGAAAATATTGGTTCAGCTCAAATAAAAACTGCTTGTTGTTTAGGTGCTTTAAATGCACCTGGAAAAACAATAATACTCGCTAGAAAAAGTAGAAATCATACTGAGCTTCTATTTAAATATTTGAAGATTCCAATTAGAGTAAAATCAAATAAAAAATTTGATTTAATCGAAATAAACGGCCTGCAGCAGTTCAATGCATTTAAATATGTTATACCTGGCGATATCAGTTCTAGCTCCTTTTTTATTGTTTTGACTATACTTTCTAAAAATTCAAAATTAATAATTAGAAATGTAAATGTAAATGAAAGTAGAATTGGAATTGTCAAAATTTTAAAAATGATGAATTGTAAAATTATTTTTAAAAATAAAAAAATTTATAAAGGTGAAAAAATTGCAGATATTTTCGTAAAAAGTTCAAAAATATTAAAACCAATAAATTGCCCTTCAAGCTTGAACAGCTCTGCTATAGATGAATTACTATTAATTTTCCTTGTAGCAGGAACAAAAGTAAAAGGAGTCTCAAAATTTAACCAGTTGGGTGAATTAAACAAAAAAGAAAGCCCCAGATTAAATATTGCTGTTAATTTTTTAAGAATGATAGGAATAAAAGTTTTGAGAAATAAAGATAATATCAAAATTTATGGTAATCCTAAAATTGATTTAAATGGAAATTACCAAATAAAAAATTTTTTGAAGGATCATAGAATTTTTATGATGTCGTGTGTAGCTGCTTTGACTTTGGGTGGAAATTGGAAGATAAATGATAAAGACTCGATCAATACATCATTTCCAAAATTCTTAAATATTTTAAAAAATTTAGGAGCAAAGATAAATTGAAAAAAAGAAAAAATATTATAACTGTTGCAATTGACTCACCTGCGGCAGCGGGAGGAGGTACTCAGGCTCAACTTATAGCTAAACAATATAATCTTTTACACCTAGATACAGGACGCATATACCGAATGATTGGTAAAATAAAATTAGATAATCCCAAAAAATTTAACTACTCATATATAAAAAAAAAAATAAAAAATTTAAAAATTCAAAATCTAGGTAACAAAAGTTTATTATCTGATAAAGTCGCAATTTCAGCCTCAATTATTGCTAAAGATAAAAAAATTAGAAATATCGTGCATAATTTTCAACAAAAGTGCGCGTATTCTCCTCCATTAAAATTTGCCGGATCAGTTCTTGACGGTAGAGATATAATCACGGTTCAAGTAAAAGATGCAATGTTTAAATTTTTTATAACTGCTAGCCTAAAAGAACGTGCAAAAAGAAGGTATAAGGAGTTAAAAAAAAATAATAAAAAAGTTACTTTAAACATTGTGTTCAAAAGCCTTAAAAATAGGGATAAATCTGATCGTGAAAGAAAATATGGACCTTTAAAAAAAACTAAAGATTCAATCTTGATTAATACAACTAAATTAAGTAAGAAAGCGTGCTTTAAGAAAATAAAAGCTATTATGGATTGGAAACTTAAAACTTAATGGAAATATATAAAGACTTATCTTCGCCAGCCAGCCAACAATTTGAAAAGTTACTAAATACTCAATTATCAAAAAACAAAATTGAAGAAGGAAAGATAATTGAGGGTAAAATTACCAAAATTACAGAAAAATACGTTTTCTTATTCATTCCAGGTTTAAAAAGTGAGCCTGTGATTGATATCAATGAAATGAAAACAATTGGAATGCAAGATAAAATTGTTGAAGGTGAGAATATTTCAGTCTTATTAGAAAAAATTGAAGATAAAAATGGCGATGTAATTGTATCTGCTCAAAAAGCAAAGAAAATTAAAGGTTGGTATGAATTGGAGAAAGCATATGAAGAAAACGAGTCTATTAATGGAAAAATTGTTTCTAAATGTAAAGGAGGAGTTATTGTCGAACATATTGAAACACAATCTTTAATGTTTTGTCCAGGTTCACAAATATCAGACAAGCCAATAAAAAATATTGACCACTTGATCGGCGTAGAACAAAAATTTGCAATTATTAAATTAGATAAATTGAGAGGAAATGCTTGTGTATCAAGAAGACAAATAGTTTCATCAAGTAAAAAAGAAGATAAAGCAAAAATAGTAGAAAGGTTTAAAGTTGGAGATATTATTAAAGATGCGACTGTCAAAGGCTACTCATCATTTGGATGTTTTTTTGATGTAAATAATGAAATAGATGTTTTAGTTCATCTACAAGAAATTTCGTATTCGAGAGTAAATCATCCTGATGAGATTTTTAATATTGGAGAAAAACATGACCTAAAGGTTATTTCTATTGATAATGAAAAATTACAAATAGGTTGCTCAATTAAACAACTTTCGCCTGACCCATTTGAACACATTTCTAATTATGAAGTAGGTAAAAAATATAAGGTCAAAGTAGTAAAAATTACAGATTATGGTTGTTTTTGTGAATTAGAATCAGGTCTAAGTACTTTGCTTCATTCAAGTGAAATTAGTTGGACAAAAAAAAATATATCAGCAAAAAAAATATTTAAAGTAGGAGATCACATTGATTGTATTATTACAGAAATAGACAAAGAAAAAAGAAGGGTAGCAATTTCTCATAGATTAACTGTTGAAAATCCATATCTATCTTTAGAAAAAAAATATCCAATTGGATCAGAAATAGAAGGTACAGTAGTGAGTACAAATGAGTATGCCGTATATGTTAAACTTCATAATTTTGATATTGACGGATTTTTACACGCAAATGATCTTTCATATACTGGTAAACCAGAAGAAGAACTCAAAAAATTTAAAAAAGGTTTAAATCTAAAAGTAAAAGTTTTAGAAATTAATAAAGATGATCTAAAAGTAAGAGTTGGATTAAAACAGTTGGAAAAAGATCCATTTGATTGGTTTAAAGACAAGAAGGTAAATGATACAATCACTGTACAAGTAATTTCATCGGATAACAAAGGTCTAATGGTAAAACCAGAAGGTTCTGATTTACAATTTTCAATCAAAAAATCTCAAATTGCAGTTAGTGCAGCAGATGCTAGACCTTCAAGATTTGTGGGAGGTGAAAGAATAGATGCAGCAATTGCTGAATTAAATTTTGAGAGAAGAAAGGTAAGTTTAAGCATTAAATTATTAGAAGAATTACAAAATAAAGAAGCTGTATCGAAGTTCTCAAGCCCATTAAGTGGTAAAAATTTACCTTTTTCATCGCTTTCTGATCAACTAGATGATAAAAAAAAAGATAAAAAATAGTTAAAAAGTTGTCAATTGCAAAATCAGACTTAATAAAAGAGCTAGCAAATTCTTATCCTAATTTTTTGAGAAAAGATCTTACACGATTAATTGATATAATATTATACGAAATGACCAATTCTCTTAAAAGAAGCGAAAGAGTGGAATTGCGAGATATATTTACTATAGAACCAAGAATACAAAAATCTGGCTTTAGAAGAAATCCAAAAAATGGAAAGACATTCTTTGCAAAGGAAAAGAGAAAGATATTTTTTAAAATGTCTAAGAAATGGTCTAAAATAATAAATGAAAAATAGTAAAATATTTGTTGCATGTGATACTTCAAACTTGTTACTAGTAAAAAAAATCATAAAACATACAAAAAATAAAAGATTAGAGATTATACCTAAGTTTGGCATGCAATTCTTCTATAGCAAAAATGGAAGAAAATTTTTAGAAAAGTTTAAATATGATTTTTTTTTAGATTTAAAGATAAATGATATTAAACAGACAGCATTATCGGCTATTGATTCTCTAAAAGATTTAAAAAAGTGTAAATATATAACAGTACACACAAATGGTGGATTAGAAATGTTAAAAGCAGTTAAAAAAGCTGCATCTAAGACCAATAAAAATTTAAAAGTTTTAGGTGTAACTGTTTTAACTAGTCTTAATAATAAATCTTTAAGAGAAATTGGTCATACCAGAAAGCTAGAGCAATTAGTTTTAAAACAAGTCAGCTTAATTATAAAAGCTGGTTTGCATGGTGCAGTTCTATCTGCAAAAGAGGCTAAACTAGTAAAAAAAAAATATAAAAATTTATTCATTGTAACTCCAGGAATAAGATTTTTAGGTGATAATTTAGATGATCAAGCAAGAGTCGTAACTCCTTACGAAGCATTAAAAAAAAATAGAGTTAATGCAATTGTGATGGGTAGATCTTTAGTAAAAGGTAATATTAAAAATAATATTAAAAAGTTGATCGATCATTTAAATAAATGATCAGCGGCATAAAAATATGTGGTATCTCTGATCTTAAGACCTTAAAATATATTACTGATCATCCTTTTCCACCTCAGTTTATTGGTTTCATAACAAATTATAAAAAATCAAAAAGATATGTTGATTTCGAAAAATTAAAAGAACTTTTAAATGTTAAAAAAAATGGAATTAGTTTTGTTTCTGTAATGGTAAATCCTGATATTGAAATTTTAGAAAAAATAAAAAATTTAAAATTCGACTATTATCAATTATATGATGTTAAGCCTAAAGAAACAAAATTAATAAAAGAAAAATATAATATTAAAATAATTTCTGCTCTTACAATAAATAATAAAGATGATGTTAATGAATATAAAAAATATGAAAACATATCAGATATTATTTTATTTGATGGAAAAGGTTATGAAAAATCATTTGGATTTGATCATAATCTTTTAAATAATGTTCCAAATACAATTAAAAAAATGTTAGCTGGAAACATTAAATATAATGATGCACTTGAAAAATTTTCAAAAATAGCTGATATTATTGATATTTCAGGAAGTTTAGAAACAAAAGGAAAAAAAGATATTTCAAAAATAAATACTTTATTAAATAACACTATTGAAATCAAAAATGAAAATTAAAAAAAATATTCCTCTAATTGATCAGCACAACCAAAATGGATTTTGGGGTGGCAAATTTGGAGGTAATTTCATTCCAGAAACTCTTAAAAAACCTGTTGAAGATCTCGAAATACTATTTGCTAGATTAAGAAATAGTAAAAAATTTATTTCTGATAGAGATAAATATTTTAAAAATTGGGTAGGTTCGCCTACAAGATTTATAAAACTTGAAAATTTGACAGAGCACCTTGGTGGAGCACAAATTTGGTCAAAAGTAGTATCTGACGCAAATGGGGGCGCACATAAAATTTACAATGCTACTGTACATTGTTTAATCGCCAAAAAAGCAGGAAAAAAATATATCGTAGGAGATACTGGCGCTGGATATGCAGGAAAAATGCTAAGCATGGCAGCAAAAAAATTTGGATTAAAATGTAAAATTTTTATGGGTGCTAAAGATATAAAAAGACAAGGACCAAATGTAAGAGCTATGAGAAAAAATTTAGCAGAAATTGTTCCTGTTTATACCGGTAGTCAAACACTTGTTGATGCTGTTAGTGAATGTATGAGATACTGGGTTTCGAACTGTGATACTACTCATATGTGTGTGGGATCTACTGTTGGGCCTAATATCTTTGTAAAAATTTGTGGTTGGAGTACCTCGCAAATTTCAAGGGAACTTTATATTCAAATTAAAGATACCTTTGGAAATATCCCAAAAAAATTAAAATTGATAAATTGTGTTGGAGGCGGGTCTTCAAGTTTTGGTTTTTGGAATGAATTTATGCATTATGATAAAAAACAAATTGAATTTATTGGTGTAGAAGCTGGTGGACCCAAAAAGAGTAAAAGACATGCTGCTCCTTTAACTTATGGTTCAAAAATTGGGGTACTTCATGGTGCTATGCAATATGTAAATCAAGATAAAATGGGTCAAATTGAAGAGACTGAATCTATTAGCGCAGGACTAGATTATCCTGGGGTTTCCCCTCTCCATTGTTTTTTGAAAGACACTAAAAGAGCTAGATACACGGCTGCCAGTGATGAAGATGCATTAAATGCATATCAATTGGTAACTAAATATGAAAATTTAAAACCTAGCTTAGAGCCAAGTCATGCTTTTGCTGAAGCAATAAAAATAGCACCAAAATTAAATAGAGATACAATTATTATAGTAAATTCTTGTGGTGATGCAAAAAAAGATAAAGATATTCTAAAAAAAAAATTAGGTAAAAAAATATGAGAAATGAAATTAGTCTTGCGTTTGAAAGGTTAAAAAAACAAAAAAGACCTGCATTACTAAGTTATACAGTTGCAGGAGATAATACTAAACAAAAATCATTAGAAATTTTAAATTCTATATCTAAAAATATTGACATTTGTGAACTTGGGTTTCCACATAATACTCCTATTGGTGATGGCGGAGAAATACAAACTAGCTCTTATAGATCAATAAAGAATGGAATAAAAATGAAAGATATATTCCAAATTGTAAAAGAATATAAAAAAAATAAAATTTCTAAACCAGTAATACTGATGGGTTACTATAATATGATTTTTCAATTTGGTGAGAATAAGTTTTTAAATAAATGTAAAAAAGCAGGTGTGAGTGGTCTTATTGTTGTTGATCTTCCCTGGCCTGAAAATAGAACTTTTGCAAGTAAATGTAAAAAAAAATCAATTACTTTTGTACAACTATTATCTCCTACAACTTCAAAAATAAGATTAAAAAAAATCGTAAAAGACTCTCACGATATGATTTATTACATTAGTATGTTATCTACTACTGGGGGCAAACTAAAGATTGCTCCTAAGGAAATACTTAAAAATTATTATAAAATTAAAAAAATTAGTCCAAGAAAAAATTGCGTTATTGGCTTTGGAATAACGGAAAAAACAATTTCAAATTTAAAATCAGCAGATGGTTTGGTGGTTGGAAGCGCTATTTGTAAAGAAATTTCAAGAAGTTTAAAGAATAGACAAAATCCTGTCATAAATGTAAGTAAGTTAGTAGCTAAATTAAAAAATAAAATTTTATGAATTGGTTAACAAAAGCAATTAAACTGGGCGAAAAAATAAAAAAGGTTTTAAGAAAAAGACCTTCAAAAGAAGAAATTGAAAATTCTGACTGGACAAGTTGCTGTAAGGGTCCAATTTTAAAAAAAGATTTAGAAGATAATTTATGGGTATGTAACTCATGTGGCAAACATCATAGAATTTCTTGCAGACAAAGATTTGATATATTTTTTGGAAAAGATGCTTATGAAATTATAGAAACCCCGCAGCCATCTGATGATCCACTAAACTGGGTTGATACAAAATCTTATAAAGATAGACTAAAACAAGCCAGAAAAAAAACTAATCAAAATTGTGCGGTGATGATTGCTAAGGGCGTAGTAAATGGAATAGAAATTACTGCAGGAGCAATTAATTTTGATTTTATTGGAGGGTCTTGTGGTGCAGCCGAATCTGAAGCAATAATTTATGGAGTTCAACATGCAATAGACAATCAAACCCCGTATGTTTTTTTCCCGTGTGGAGGAGGTCAAAGAATGTTCGAAAGTCCTATAGCTCTTGCTGGAATGACAAGAACAACTCTTGCGATTAATGAGCTTAAAAAAAACAAACTTCCATATATTTCATGCTTTACAGACCCTACTGCAGGCGGAATAACTGCATCATTTGCAATGCTGGGTGATATTCACTTTGCAGAACCGGGTTGTCTAATTGCTTTTGCTGGTAAGAGAGTGATTAAAGCAACAGTAAAAGAAGAATTGAGTGCGGACTTCCAAACATCTGAATTTTGTGAAAAGCATGGGTTTGTTGACAAAATAGTTCATAGAAAAGACTTAAGAAAAGATATTGGTAACATTTTATCAATATTGCTAAAAAAACAATCTGAGGTAACTTCAGGAAGTTTAAATGAAACTTCAGAAAATATTGAGCCGTTTACAAAAGCTGCATCCTAAAGAGATAGATCTAAGTCTAGATAGAGTTAAAAATCTTTGTAAAAAATTAGGTAACCCACAAGAAAAATTAAAGTGTATTTCTATTGTTGGCACTAATGGAAAGTATTCTACAATTCAAGCTATAAGAGCAATTTTTAATGAGGCCAACATAAACTTTAATATTTATACAAGTCCACATATACAAAAAATTAATGAAAGATTTATTTTTAACAATAAAGAAATTTCAGATGATATTTTGGCAAAATTATTAATTGAAGTGGAAGAAATTAACCAAGGTGAACCAATAACTTATTTTGAAATATTAACAGCAGCTTATTTTTATTATGCAAAAAATTTTGATAATATAAATCTTATAGAAAGTGGCTTATTTCATCGATTTGATGCTACAAATATTATAAAAGAAAACCTAGCAAGTGTAGTAACAGCAATAGGATTAGATCATCTAGATTGGCTTCCTAAAAATGAGCAAACGATCGAAAAAGTTGTTTATGAAAAGACTTCATCGTTATTAAGTTCAAAAATAATTGTTAGCAAACAATCAGATATAGAAACTATGAATATAATCAAAAAAATTATATCCTCAAATAACTCAAAGAAAATTATATTTAATGAACAATTTACTTGCTCAGAAAACGAAAATGGTTTCATTTATTATGAAGATGAAATTGGTGGATTGAAGCTTCCTAAACCTAATGTTTTAGGAGAATTTCAAATTGAAAATGTTGCAACTGCTATAGCAACAATTAGAAGTCTTAAATTGAGGGTAGAAGATATAAATATAAAAAATGGAATAACCAAAATAAAGAGTATTGCAAGACTTCAAGAAATTAAAAGTGGTAAAATAAAAGATTTATGTAAAAATAATAAAATATTTGTTGATGGTTCTCATAATCCTCTTGGAGCAAAAGCTTTAAATAAATACCTAGAAACTCTAAATTGCAACAAGCATGTTATTATAGGCATGATGTCTAACAAAGATCACAATGAATATATGAATTATTTTAAAAATATTTCCACCTTAACAACAATTGATATACCAAATCAACCTAATGCAATTAATGGAAAAGAATTAAAAAATAAATTAAATATATTTCCTAATATAAGTTATAAGCAGACAATAGAAGAAGCTATTAAATCAGTACCTATTTCTAACGATGATATTATTTTAATAACAGGATCGTTGTATCTTGCTGGGGAAGTTTTAAATTTAAATTAAATATTTTCTTTGATCCAAGAAACAACCTCAGATTTAGGAATAGCTCCAACCTTAGTTGATTTTAACTCTCCATCTTTAAATAGCAGCATAGTTGGTATTCCTCTTACACCATATTTTGTTGGAGTGTTTGGTTCTTCATCAATGTTGTGTTTAGCAATTGTTACTTCTTTGCTCATTTCATCAGATATTTCTTCTAAAATTGGACCAATCATTTTACAAGGACCACACCATTCAGCCCAAAAATCAACTACTATTGGTTTAGAAGATTTTAAAACTTCAGTGTCGAAGTTTTCGTCGTTTACTTTTAATGTTGCCATGAGATCTATATATAAATTTATTTCATTAATTCAACTAGTAAAAACAGCAAATTATAATTATCCACACTAAACATTTTCATATTTTTTTTGTATTGACATCACGAAATCGTTGAGTTCATCCAAAAATTTTAACTTTTCTTGATCATTTTCATTAGTATACTTGTCTCTTAAAGTGTCTATTTCATTAAAACAGGTGGGGACTGTCCACCACTTTTCATGCCTTTCACTTAAAATTCTCTTTGCTAATTCTCTTTTAATCGATTTAAACATATCTTTAGGTAGAACTTCTGGTGCTTCCTGGAAAATTATTTTTTTTCCAAAACCTACAAGTCTTTCATCATCAAATTTATCTAATAAACTAAGTTTATCTTTCCAAGATGCTGCGTGCCAAGCAGGAAAAAGGGCAGTATCTTTATTTGATGTAAATTTTGTATAAATACTTTCTTCAGCATATATATCCTCTTGTGATTTTGATTGCTCTTTTTCTTCTGCTATTTCTCTAAGTGCTGTAAGTATATTTTGTGAAAACTTTTCATTTTCTTTAACTAATTTTGCTCTTTTCTTTATTAAATTTGGATCCATGGCATTATATGGTTCCGATTTCATTGCATATTCAGCTTCAATTATTATTGGCGCTTTATTGGATCTTATTGTTCTTAAAAATTTAGGCGTTTTTTTCATCTCTACTTTTAATTCATTAATTGACATATTTAACAAAGGTTCTACATCAACTCTCAAATCTACTGCTTGACCCCATTGATATATTGGATGAATACAATACTTGGGGTGTAATGGTGCACATAAATATAAACGAGATTTCCCATAAAAATATTCATTTAATGTAATAATATTTTCTTTTTTAAATATAGTTTCTGTATCAGATTTATTTGACGTTTTTAAAAAAGTATTCCATGTATGAGGTTGTTTTTTCTTAATTAATTTTAAAATTTTCATTGTTAAAGTTGCATCAAAAAAAGCAGAGTGAGCATCGCTAGAATCAAAGCCATTCATTCTGCTTAAAGACTCAAGCTTAAATACAGGATTATTTTTCTCATTAATTTCTGTTTGTAATATATTTGGATCTATTGCGTATGCTGCTCTTGCTATATTAATGCCGTCATGTCTTTTATTTGGAGAAGCATTAGTAATATAAGGGTATCTTATGTTTTTAAAAAATTCTTTTCTTATCATCTCGTCGTCAAATCCAATATTTGACCATCCTAGAAATATAGCTGGACTCCACTTTTTGAATATTTTTTCTACTTCTCCAAGCATTTGATAATGACTTAAATTAACTTGAGTTAACTGTTTAATGCTTGTTTTATTCACAATAAGAGCCATTGCTTGAGGAATTTCTCCTTCTGGCAATCTGCCTCTTAAGTTAAACCTATCTTTTTCATTAAAATTTTCATCAACCAATATTCCACCAATTTCAATTATACTTCCAAAATCAGTGCTGGCACTTGATGACTCGATATCCCATATAACTAAATTCATAATTTCATTATCCTTAAAAAGCTATGTTTTAATGGGTATTTGAGTAGTTTTGTTAGAACTAAACCATTTGCATCTAAACAAGTAGCTTCTAGTTAGTAATATCTCTTCTAAGAATTGGTAAACAAAAGTCAAGATATATTATTCATTTCGTAAAACTTTTTTACCCTTCCTAAAAATAAATTTTGATACATTTCTAATTCTGGTCCTTCAATCCTAAATTCTTGATAAAAATTATCTACAGTACATAATAATATTGCTCCTAAAGTAATATTTGTTTTGTGAACAACATTATGTGCAAGAGTATATGCGCCTAATTGCAAAAAATAATCTTGGATATATTCAACTTTTTTCAACTTGTTACTCTGCTTAAAGTCAAGACAGCATTCTTTTCCTTCATAAACACCTATCAAATCCGCTGTTCCAGCATATTTTTCAGGATAATATAAGGTAGTTTCCATTCCATAAATTTCTTCTAATTTTCCTTTAATGCCTTTATCTATTATTTCTCTTGCCATATTTTTATACTGTTCATTGCTTTCAAAAAAACTTTCATTAATTCGCCCTCTTAAAAAATCTTCTATATAAGAATGCATTGATGTTCCTCTGCTTGATGCTTCAGTTTTTATCTTATTAGCCTCTTTGTACCCTACTCGTTGTTTCCAATTCTCTAATGCAGCTTTATCTTCTTCAGATTTTGTTGCTTGTAAAATAGAAGTAACACTTGGTAATCTTTCATCTCCAAATAAATACTTTCTCATCCCGTCTTCAATAGATCTTGATGATTTTGGATAATTAAATTTATTAGTCCATTTACTTCTATTTTTTTTATCCATCTATTTTATCTTGATCATCTTCTATATCGCTTGGAGGTAATTTTTTTGGAGTGAGTCCTCCAATTTTATTCATTTTTGAAGTTTTGCTTAAGAGGCTTCCTTTGCCATCTTTTATTTTATCCATTACTTCTGAAACACCAAGTGAAGTTTTTTGAATTGAGTCCTGAGCTTTTTTGGCGCTATTATAAATGTCGACTGTTTGAGTACTAATTTTGTTAGCTAACTCGATCACATCCATTATATTTTTAGATTGTTTATCTGCTTTCCAAAAATACTCTACTACTTTAAAAATTAGAAAAAGCATTGATGGTCCACAAAGGGTAACTTTTTTACTTAAAGCATATTCCACTAATTTTAAGCCACCTTTCTCTGGTAACTCTAAAGCTTTTTCATTTGGTACAAACATTATCACAGTGTCTAATGTTTTTAAGTCTTTGATACCCTGATAATTTTTTTTATTTAAACTATCTATATGATTTTTTAATGACTGTTTATGTCTTTTTAATGCATCCTCTTTTATTCTCTCATCTGATGAATTTGCATACTCATCAAATGCTGTTAAGCTTACTTTTGAATCGACTATCATACATTTTCCATCTGGATAATTTATGATTACATCTGGTTGTAAATTACCTTCTTCGGTATTGTAACTCTCCTGAGTAAGGTACTCATGTCCTTCTCTAAATCCAAGATTGTTAGTTAAAATATTATTAAGCACCATTTGACCCCAAGCACCTTGTTTTTGACCTCCGCCAGAAATAAAAGTGTTAGCAATTCTCTCAGCTTCCTCTTTAACTGCAGCTTGACCGGTTTGTACTGATGCTAAAAGTGTTTGGACTGCTCCCCTGTCTTCACTATTTGTTGTCTGGTATCCCTCGATTACTGTTTTTAGATCTTTTAAATTTTGAGCATAAGTATCTAAATTAACTTCATTATCTTTTTTCCTAGAAAAAAAAGATTTTATAGTTAAACCAGCTAATAATCCAAAGATTATACCTAAAAGAAATTCTAAACTTAAAAAATTAATCATTACTTTCTCCATCTATTAATTTTGTCCCATTTTTGTCAACTTGAAATTCATTTAAAATTTCAATTTCCTTATTAATCATATCTAATCTGTGTTTTTCACTTATATAAATAAAATATTTTATTAAATTGTAAGGTAAAAAATATAGTTTTATTATTAATGCTAAAAATGGTTTATCTTTATAAAACTCTCTTTTTGCATAAATTGTCAAATCTTTATGGGTTAAAAGCCATCCTAAGTAGGATCTCCATAAATACCTATTTTCTAATCTTTCTTTAATTATTTCATCAAAATTGTATCTCATATTTAGTACCTCTTTAGTTTTTATTTTTTGAGTTACTATTTAGTGAGGAAATTTAAAATTAATTATAAACTCCGCGTCTAAACAAGTAGCTTCGTTCTAATTTAAGTCTATTATTTAGTGAAAAAATATAAGAAACTAAATTTTCGCGTCTAAACAAGTAGCATTAACTTAGTAAAATTACTATATATCAAGCTATTTTAATTGTCAATATAATTATTTGATAAGTAAATTTAAAAAACTTTGAAATTTTTTTAACATTTTATTTTTTTTAGAAATCATTAAACATGCTTGTGATTTAAGTATCTCTCCATCTTTTAAAATTCTTAAATTATTTGCTTTTAATGTTTCTCCGGTTGAAGTGATATCAGTAATAATCTCTGACGATCCTGTGAAGGGATAAATTTCTGTAGCACCAAGACTTTTAACTAATTTAAATTGAGTAACTCCTTTGGAAAACAAGAATTCTCTTGTCAAATTAGGATATTTGGTTGCAACTCTTAGCCTGCTCTTCTTTTTATCTTTAAATTCAAAAGCTATTTCTTCTAGGTCAGCTATCGTTTGAACATCAATCCAATCACTAGGAATAGCAACCACTAATGTTGCATTACCAAAGTTATATCTTTTCTTAACAATTACTTTATTTTGTATGTTGATTTCACTTTCTTTAAGTAAATCATATCCAGAAAATCCAATATCCAATGATCCATCGCCAAGTCTTTCGACTATTTCTCTTGCGTGCAAATAAGTTATTTTAATATTTTTATAACTTGTAATATATCCAAATAAATCTCTTTCACCTCTTTCAGAATAAATTTTTAGTTTTTTTTTACTAAATACTTTTAAAGTATCTTTTCTAAGTCTGCCTTTACTTGGTATTCCTATTTTAATCATTTAATTATTTAAGTTAATGGCCGCTCCAACAGCCGGAATTATTTTAGAAGATCCAAGATCAGCTATAAGATTATCGTATCTGCCGCCATTGATTATATTAATTTTTTTTGATTTTGATTTAATATCTATCTTAAAAACCATGCCAGTATAGTATTCAAGCTGTCTCCCAAAAGATGCTGAAAATCTAATATTTAATTTAGCATATTTATTTTTAGCAATAGGAAAGTAATCTTTTTGAACCCTTAGATTAATTTTATTTTTTTTAAAAAAATGATTTAATTTATTTGCTGCTTTATCTATTGGACAGTTTATTTTTAAAAATTCTTTGACTATTTTTGCAACATTTCTTCCTTTTTTTGCACGTCTTGGATCTTTAATTTTATTATTAAACCTAGTTAAAATTTCATTTACTGATCTTCCAGCAATTTGTTTTGATTGATCTCCTTTTAACATTCTTCGATATTTTGCCTTATCAATTTCAACAATCGTAGGGTCAACATCTGAATTAGTTTCTAATCTTTTTAGTAAATCATTAAAATAACTTTCTCTCCAAAAATGCCTTTGCATCCTTAGCCTCCATCTTTTTGGAATATCAAGTTTATTTAATAATAATTTAAATATTTCAACGTTTCCTATTACTAGATTGCCTGACGAATAATTAAATTTAGATAATGATTTAATAGATGTCTCAATTATTTGTTTGTCATCTTTTTTTTCATTTTTAGATCCAATAATTTCAAAACCTATCTGGTTTCTTATTATCGGATCAGTTTTGTTTAAATTCTTTCTAAAAGCTTGACCATAATAATGTACCTTGGTTGCTCCTTTAACTTTTTCATTTAAATATCTTAGACAAGATGCAATTGTTAAATCAGGTCTTAGACAAAGTTCATTTCCTTTTTGATCTTTGAAAGAAAAAATAAATCTTCTAAAAGTTTCACCAGATCTTTCAACTATATGATTTGTTTCAATTACTGAGTCTAACTCTATATAATTAAAGCCTTTAGATTTAACTGTTCTAAGGATTTTTTCAGATAAATTTTTTGATTTCATTTGCTAAATTTTCTATTTTTACAGATATTTCTTCACCAGTCTTAAGATTTCTAAATTTTACTTCAGCTTTTTTTATTTCATCATCACCATAAAATATTACACCAGGACTTTGTATTTTATTTGCATACTCCATTTGTTTTTTTAACTTTCCTTCTCCTGGATAAATTTCTGAGCTGATATTTGCTTCCCTAAGTTTATTTAATATTTCTACATATTGCTTAGTATTATTTTTATCAAATACACAAATCACAATTGGTCTTGTAGATTTAAATTTGAAATCTTTTTTTTGCATCAAAGCAAAAACAAGTCTATCTAGGCCTACTGATATTCCAGTTGCAGGATAATCAAGATTTCCAAAATTGCTTACAAGATTATCGTATCTTCCTCCGCCTCCTATTGAACCAAACTGAATATTTTGTCCTTTTAAATTTTTTACATCAAACTTTAAATTAACCTCAAAAATAGGACCTGTATAATATTCTAAACCACGTATAATTGATGGATCAAATTTATAATTTTTAAAGTTATAGGCATTAAATATATTTATAATTTCTAATACATCTTCGGTATCTGGTTCATTATTTTTTAAGGCTTTTTCTATTATTTTAATCTGGTCATTTTTTAAGTTTGCACCTTTTGTATAATCTCCTGACTTATCTTTTCTACCCTCGCCTAATAATTTTTGAACTTCGATCCATCCAAGTCTTTCAATTTTATCAAGGGCACGTAAAGTAGTTGTTTTTTGTTCGTCAGAAATAATATTTGATTTTTTGAATAAATTATCTGTAAATTTTCTAGAAGAAATATTAACTATATAGTCAGATTTATCTAACCCACATCTTTCTAATATTTCAGAAATTAATATACAAAGTTCTGCATCAGCCTGAAGATTATTTGTTCCAACATAATCTGCGTCAAATTGAAGAAATTCTCTATACCTCCCAGGTCCAGGTTTTTCATTTCTCCAAACAGTTCCTAGTTGATAACGTTTAAAAGGTTTTGGAATTTCATTATAATTTTTTGCAACATATCTTGCTAGAGGTGCGGTTAAATCATATCGAAGTGAAATCCATCTATTTTCATCTTCGAAAGAAAAAACTCCTTCGCCTGGCCTTTCCTTATCAGGCAAAAATTTTCCAATACTATCCGTATACTCGAAGCTTGGAGTTTCGAGATATTGGAACCCATATTTGATCATTACCTCTTTAATGTTAGAAATTACAAAATCTCTAATTAACAGTTCTTTTTCTTGTCTATCTATAAAACCTGATGGTAATTCCTTAGAAGGTTTAAATTTTTTTTGTTTTTGCATTTTTTGGTACACGAGGGCAGATTCGAACTGCCGACCTTCGGTTCCACAAACCGCTGCTCTAACCAGCTGAGCTACTCGTGCTCCTATTATTGTTTTATACTAAATGTGGATAAAATTAAATTTATAAAATGATTAAATTGCTAGCGTGCAGCCAGCATGAAAATGGTGTCTGTGTACAAATTTGAATAAATTTTTCTTTTTAATCATTGGAGGTTAAATAACAGCTTAAAATTAAAATGCAATAAAGAATTGTATAGGAATAAATACAGCTTTTTACACTACATAATCCCTATACAATTATTTTAAATGAAATAAATTTTAAGATGTTTTCTTTAAATTCACTGCGCTTGGACCTTTTTCACCGTCCTGAATTTCAAATTCTACAGCGTCGTTCTCATTCAAAAAACGAAGTCCTGCTTCACGAACTGCGCTTGCATGAACGAAACAATCTTTTTCTCCGTCTTCTCTTTCTATAAAACCGTAGCCCTTCTTACCGTTGAACCACTTTACTTTGCCTTTTAATGTACTCATACTTATTTTTACTCTTTCTTTATTATATTAAACTTAGCTAAACTTCAGCTAGCGCGATAATTATTAGATTTTAAATTTGATTGCAAGATTAATTTAAAAAAAATGACATTAAGGTGGGTCCCCCTGGAAACGAACCAGGTCCTAACGCTTTTCAGGCGTTCGTGCGCACCAGCTACACCAGAGACCCATTTTACTAAAATCTAAAAATAATTCTTCCTTTTGTCAAATCGTAAGGACTAACTTCAACATTTACATTATCAGAATTTAATATTCTTATTCTATTCTTTCTGAGTTTTCCTGCCGTATGCGCCGTTACAGTATGTCCATTTTCCAAAAGAACTCTGAATTGCGCATTCTTTAAAATCTCTACAACTTTACCTTTGAATTGTAAGACATCTTGTTTTGACAAAATTATTTTCTCCTCATTCTTGATTTTATACTTAACATATGAGCCGTTAAGCCTTCATAATTTGCAAGATGTATCGCACTTTCACCAATTTTTTCAACACCTTTTTTTGAAAGATTAATATAGCTAATTTTTTTGTAAAATTCGCTTAGATTTAAACCTGAAGAAAATTTTGCGGATCCTAAAGTTGGCAAAGTATGGTTGCTTCCTGCGTTATAATCAGTAACTGCCATAGGGCTATATTTACCAATGCATATGCTTCCAGCGTTAAAAATTTTATTAATATATTTTTTTGCATTTGAAACATTTAACTCTAAATGTTCAGGTGCAATCTCATTAATTAAATCTATTATTTGATTATCGTTTTGACAAAGAATTAAAAGACCATGATTATTTAAACTTTTTGAAATAATTTTTTTTCTAGGTAATTTTTTTAATTTAACTTTAATATCTTTTTTAACTTTAGTAATCAAATCTTTATATTTTGTAATTAATATACTTTGAGAATTTTCATCATGTTCTGATTGTCCTAATATCGAAGTAGTAATTTCATTAATTTCAGTTTTATTATCTGCAAGAATACAAATTTCTGAAGGACCAGCTATCATACCTTCAACCCCAACATCACCAAATACTAACTGTTTAGCTTTTGCTACATAATCATTGCCTGGCCCAGTAATTTTATTTACTTTTTGAATATAAGCTAAACTCCCAATAGCTTGGGCACCACCACAAGTTATAACCTCATTTACATTACATATTTTTGCAGCATACATAACAGCAGCATTTAATCTTCCATTTACTAATGGGTTAGCAACTACAATTCTTTTTACTCCAGCTAATTTGGCTGGAATAACATTCATTAATAATGTTGAGGGTAAATTTGCAGGCACATAAACTCCAACCTTTTGAATTGGGATGTGTTTATATTCAATTTGATTTTTATATTGGTCCACATATTTAATATTTTTTGCTCTTTGCATTGAGTGAAACTTGAATATTCTAGAGTAAGCAAAATCAATAGCTTTTTTAATCTTAGGATCTAAATTTTTTATAGACTGATTTATTTCTTTTTGGGATGGCTTAATTTTTGTATTCTTACTAAACTTCTTTTCGTATTTAATTAAAGCTTTCAATTTGTTTTTTTTAATATCTTTAATTATCTTTAAAACAATTGATGTATTAATAGTTTTTCCAGACCTTCTTTTTTCTAAAAAAATTTTTAATTTCTTTTTAAAGTTACTATTTTTACAGTTAATTTCTTTAATCATTTTTCTAGTTTTTGATCCTCCAAAGTTACTTCGATTACTTCAGATGAAAGAGTTATAAATCTATTTTTTGAAAATAATAGAATAATTTCAAAATTATTTTCTTTTTTAAAAACATCTATTGCAATTAATTCCATTAATATTTTTGGACTATTTTGATCAATGTTTTTAGATTTGGATGATTGTATAAATTCAAATTTAAGTATGCTTTTTATTGAATTTTTATTATTTTCATTTTCTTTATCAAATCTTAATAATGATAATAAGAAAATTTTATTTGATGAAAGATATTTGATTTCAGATGTTTTAACTTTTGCCTCTGAGCAGCAAGCTGAAATAATTTGAAGATCATCTGGTGATTGGGCAATAATTTTTTTAAAAAACTTTTTATTCATTAAGACAATCTTTTAATATTAACTCCGATTTTTCTTAGTTTATTTTCTATCTTTTCATATCCCCTATCTAAATGATAAATTCTATTTATTATAGATTGTCCTTTAGCTACTATTGATGCTAAAACTAATGCTACTGATGCTCTTAAATCACTAGACATTAATTCCGCCCCAGTGAATTCTGACGGGCCTTCAATAATAGCCTTATTACGCTTTATAGTTATTTTAGCACCTAATCTTCGTAGTTCAGCAACATGCATAAATCTATTTTCAAATATATTTTCTGTTATTGAGCTTCTTCCACTAGCTAAACATAACAATACCATAAATTGTGCCTGCAAATCTGTTGATAAACAGCTAGGATACTCTTTTGTCTCAATATTATTTATATTTTTAATTTTTTTTGGGCCTTTTATATGAATCTTATTTTTAAAAATATTTATTTTAGCGCCAATTTTTTTTAATAGGTTAAGTTCTGATTGTATTAATTTAGGATCAAAGTTTTGAATTAACAAATCTCCCTTGGACAGAGTTGCAGCAACACAGAATGTTCCTGTTTCAATTCTATCTCCCATAACTGAATATTTTATTTCTTTTAAAGAATCTACTCCAATTATTTTTACTGTTCTTTTTCCTATCCATTTAATATTTGCACCTGCAGAATTAAGAAAATTTGTTAAATCTTTAATCTCAGGCTCAATTGCACAATTTTTTAAAATAGTTTTTCCTTTAGCAAGACAAGCAGCAATAATTGTGTTTTCAGTTGCTCCAACACTTATTTTTGAAAATTTTATATCTGCTCCTCTTAATTTTCCTTTTGAAAATGCATGGATGTATCCTTTTTTAATTTCATATTTCATTCCAAGTTTCTTTAATGCATTTAAATGATAATTAACTGGCCTTGCTCCTATCAAGCATCCTCCCGGTAATGAAGTAATTGATTTATTAAACTTCGCAATCATTGGTCCGAGCACCAGAATGCCTGCTCTCATAGTTTTAACTAGTGAGTAAGATGCAAGAATTTTTCGTTTCTTGCTCTTTGTTATTTTTACAGTTTTTTTATTTTGAAAAAATTCAATTTTAGAGCCAAGAGATTTCAATAATTTTAGCATTGTAACTATGTCTTTAACTCTTGGAAGATTCTCTATGATAACTGTTTTATCAAAAAGAATGGTTGATGCTAAAATTGGTAAGGCCGCATTCTTACTACCAGATATTGAAACCTGCCCCTTAATTTTACAGGGACCTTTGATCAAAAACTTATCCATTTTATTTTATTTTAGCAACCTGTATCGTTGTTTGTCCCTGATATTTACCGTTCTTTGATTTATATGTTGTTTCAGGTTGAGTTTCAGATTTAAAAAATAAAAATTGAGCTATTCCTTCATTTGAATAAATTTTTGCAGGATTAGGAGTTGTGTTTGAAAGTTCAATTACTATATTTCCTTCAAATTCATTTTCAATAGGAGTAACATTACAAATAATACCAGTTCTTGCATATGTGCTTTTGCCAACACATATACAAAGTACATCTTTTGGTATTTTAAAATATTCAACAGTCTTTGCTAATACAAAAGAATTAGGAGGAATTATGCAATAAGGTCCTTTTTTTTCAATGAAGTTATCATCCGAAAAATTTTTTGGATCAACCAAAGAGGTATTTACGTTTGTAAAAATTCTATATTCATCAGAAATTCTTACATCATATCCCATGCTACTTAGACCGTAAGATATTTTGCCTTCTGATACTTGATGATCTACAAAAGGATCTATCATCTTGTTTTCCTTACACATTTTTTTAATCCAAGAATCTGGCTGAATAGACATTATTGTTTATTTTTTTTATTTTTTTTTTGGAAAATTTTTCTTTTCTTCAAATTTTTTTTTAGTGCAATCTCTAGTTTGGTAATTTTTTCCTTTTTTGAATTCATTAATTACTTTTTTTCAGGATTTGTAAGATGGTCTAATGTGATTACCTGATCTAAAGGAATTGATTTATCTTCTTTTGTTTTTAATGGTCCTTGTTTGGCTTCTCTTTTAGCTTTCTTCTCAGCAAGTTTTTTTTCTCTTTTTGCTTGCTTCTCCATAGCTTTGGCCCCTCTAGTAGATTTATAATCGTAATGAATTCCCATGGCATTATTTTTAAATAGATATAACCCATTTTTAAAAAAAATTAAGGCAATAATTTGAAAAATATTATTTTATACACTAATTTAAATATAGCCCCTGTAGTTAAATGGTATAACACATCCATGGTAAGGATGAGTTTCCAGTTCAATTCTGGGTGGGGGCACCATTAATTTTTATAAAAAATATTTTTAATAATTATCCCAATTATAATTAAAATAATAAAAGCAATTATTGGAACATAAATTTCCTGTGAAAACAAAAGATCTATTAATGATGGAACTTCTATATTTTTTTGGATTATTTCATTAATACCAGCGCCAAGAGTTGCGCCAACAAAAATTTGAGGGGTCATTCCTAATACGGACCCAAAAAAATAATTTTTTAATTTCACATTAAATAAAACCGGTAAAATATTTTGAATTTGAAACGGTATCCCACCCACAAATCTATATATTATAAAAAATATAAATTCATTTTTTTTAAATTTTTCATTTAAATTAGAAAACTTTTTAGAAAATTTTTCTTCAACTAAATCTTTAAGAAAATAATTTGCAAAAATATAAAGTAAAGTGGCTCCTAAGCTTAAACCAAGAACTGCATAAATGAATCCAAACCATTTTCCAAAAATAAAACCTGATAAAAGTAATATTGGAGATCCAAATCCAAGAAGCAATACCCAAAGAACTGTGAAAATGAAAAATAATAAACTTATTATTAAAAAATTTTTATTTTTAAGTTGATTAAAATAATCGATATTATTTTTAATAAATTCGTAGCTTGTAAATTCGTTTAATGAGAATTTATCAAAAAATACCCATAAAAAACTTATAATTATAAGAATATAAGTTATGCCTAAAAAAATTTTTATTTTTTTTTCTTTTCTCATATAACTTAAGTTTATTAAAAATAGCTTTATTTATATATATATTTTTGTATAACTACCGAAATTTAACAATAAACTAACAAACAAAATGAAACGTACATATCAGCCAAGTAGAAAAGTAAGAAAAAGACGTCACGGATTTAGATCTAAAATGAAGACAAAAGGTGGAAGAAAATTAATAAAAAGAAGAAGAGCAAGAGGAAGAAAAAAACTTACAGTTTAATGAAAAGTAAGATAACAAGTCTCTCTAAAAACGAGGATTTTAAATCAATTCTTAATGGAGAAAAAATCTCAAATAAATATTTAACAATTTTCTTTAAAAAAATATCTAATAAAAACGAAAAAAAATTAAATATAAGTTTTGTAACAAAAAAAAAAATTGGTAACGCAGTAAGAAGGAATAAAATAAAAAGAAGACTTAGAAATATAATGAATGATGCAACAAAAAAATTAGATCTTAACTTAAAATATTGTTATTTGTTAATTGCAAAGATATCGGTGTTAAATGAACCATATGAGAATATTAAAAGAGTTTTGTTTAGTGATTTTCAAAAAATAAAATAATGCAAATAATTAAATTCATATTAATAAAAATAATAAAACTTTATAAATTATTTATATCTCCATACCTTGGTAATAATTGTAGATATATGCCAACTTGTTCTGAATATTTTGTGGAGAGCCTAGAAGAGTATGGTGTTTTGAAAGGATCTTTAAAAGGAACTAAAAGAATTTTATCTTGCCATCCTATAAGATTTTTAGGCGGTGGTGAAGGATTTGATCCTGTAAAAAAGAAAATTAAATAAAAATGGATACAAAAAATATTATTGCTGCAATATCATTAAGTGCTGCTGTAATAATTCTTTATAGTTTATTTTTTGCTCCTTCACCTCAGGAAAGAAAGCAAATTTATTCAGAAAAAAATAAAACTTCCCAAAATGCATCTGGTGACGCACCATCACTTGACCAAAATAATGAGACTATAAAAATTTCAAGAGAAGAAGCCATGAATGAGGGCAAAAGAATATTATTTGAAAATGAAAATATCAAAGGTTCAATTTCATTGACAGGGAGTAAAATTGACGACTTAGAATTTAAAAAGTTTAAGGAAGAGTTAAATGGAGTTAAAAATGTTATCTTGTTAAACCCAAGTAAAGTTAAAAGTGGATATTATGTTGAAACAGGTTGGGCAACAACAAATAAAAACATAGACACTCCAAATTCAAAATCAATTTGGGAAATCCAAGGTAATAGTAAACTAACTCCCAATACTCCAATAAATTTAGTTTGGTTAAACAATCAAAATATAAAATTTGAAAAAGAAATAAGTATCGATAATCAATATTTGTTTACCGTAAAACAAAAAATAACTAATAATTCTGAAAAAAAATATAGTTTTTATCCTTATGGTCAGATAATTAGAAATGAAATACCTAAAATAACTAATTTTTTCATACTACATGAGGGACCTTTAGGCGTATTTGACTCTGAACTTGTCGAAGAAGATTATGATGATATTCAAGAAAAACCATTTTCAATTAATGCTGAAAAAGGATTTGTTGGAATAACTGATAAATTTTGGATTACTAGTTTAATACCACAAGAAAATAGAAAATTTAGAGCAGATTTTGATTATAAAAATAAATTTAGAACTAACTTTATTGAAACAAACGCAACTGAAATTGGTGCAAATGAAACTAAATCTAATGAGATAAAAATTTTGTTAGCTGCAAAAGAAGTAAGGGTTATTGATGAATATGCTAAAAATTTAAATATTGAAAAGTTAGATTTAGTTATTGACTGGGGCTATCTGTACTTTTTAACACGCCCAATGTGGTTTGCTTTGGATTACTTTTATAAATTGCTAGGAAACTATGGTTTAGCAATTATTGCAGTCACAGTTTGTATTAGGGTAGCACTTTTTCCATTAGCACAACTTTCTTTTAAGTCGATGTCACGTATGAAATTATTGCAACCTGAGATGCAAAGAATTAAGGAAGCAAATAAGGATGATAAGAAAAAGGTTCAGATGGAAATGATGAACCTATACCGTAGAGAGAAGGTAAATCCTTTGAGTGGATGCCTGCCAATTCTCCCCATGATTTTTATTTTCTTTGCTCTGTATAAGGTTTTATTTGTAACCTTAGATGGAAGACATAAACCATTCTATGGATATTTGGTTGACCTATCTGAACGTGATCCAACCTCTATGTTTAACTTATTTGGGTTAATAAATTGGACGCCTCCAGATTTTTTACTTATAGGAGCGCTACCTCTATTTTTTGGTTTCACGATGTGGTTACAACAAAAAATGAATCCTGCCCCACCAGATCCTGTTCAAGCAAAAATTTTTATGTTTTTTCCTATATTTTTAACGGTGATACTCGCACCTTTTCCAAGCGGACTTTTACTTTACTGGGTAACAAATAATATACTTCAAATGATTCAGCAGTATATTGTCATGAGACAGACCAAAATAAAAACAGTTTAGCTAAATGAATTTAGAGAATATTATACCTAAAGATGGACCATCCATCGAAGAGGTAAAAAAATATATAAAAAAATATTCTAATGAACTAATTGTAATTAAGTGTGGTGGCTCAGTATTACTTGATGTGAGTTTGTTTAACCAGTTTATAGAAGATATATCAGCAATTAATCATCTGGGATTATCTGTAATTGTCGTGCATGGTGGTGGAAAAAATATCAAAAAGGAACTTGATAAGCATAAAATAGAATCAAAATTTATAGATGGTTTAAGAGTTACGGATGAAAATACTATGACAATTGTTGAAAAAGCATTACTGGAGTTGAATACTGAGATTTTAAACAATTTAACTAATAAAGAAGCAAATGCAAAATCGGTAACTCCTAAGAGTGAAAATATAATTAAAATAACTCCCGAAAAAAAAGAACTTGGATTTGTTGGAAATCCAAAAAAAATAAATAAAGAAGCTTTATTAAATATAGTAACAGAAAAAAAAGTTCCGATTGTAGCTCCAATGGGAGTTGGGGATGATGGTAAAATTTACAATATAAATGCTGATGTAGTCAGTGGATCAATTGCAAAGGAGCTAAATTCAAGAAGATTGCTGCTGATGACTGATGTTGAAGGAGTTCTAGATAAAGATAAAAATTTAATTTCTGAAATTGACTCTAAACTTGCTTTAAAAATGCTAAAAGATGGGGATATTTCTGGAGGAATGATACCAAAAATTAATACTTGTCTTGATGCGGTAAACAATGGGGTAACAGGTGTTGTGATTGTCGATGGCCGAAAACCCCATTCAATTCTATTTGAGCTTTTTTCTGATAAAGGAGCTGGAACCTTAATCAGAAAATGAAGGAATTAAAAAAAGTAAAATATATTATTCTTGATATGGATGGATGTGTCTACCATCCAAAATATTTGAAAACTTTATTTGGCCAAGTATCAGCAAGAATGACAGAATTTATCTCAATAAAACTTGGTATAGATAAAATTAAGGCAAAAGAAATTCAAGCAGATTATTTTTATAAGTACGATACTTCTTTAAATGGATTAATGAAAAATTATCCAGATAAAATTGATGCCCACGAATTTTTGAAATTTGTTCATTCAATAAATTATGATTGTCTTGATAAAGATATTGAACTTAGAGAAGAATTATTGAAAATTGATGCAAAAACATTTTGTGCAACTAATGGCTCTAGAGAACATGCAATAAACTGTATGAAAAGAGTAGGAATTGATGATTTGTTTGAAGGAAAAATAATGGATATTGTAGATTTCAAATTCAAACCAAAACCAAACCCAGAATCTCTAAAATTGTTATGTGATAAATTTCAAATACCCACTAACGAAGAAACTGTTTATGTAGAAGATATTTGCAAAAATCTTACTTCTGAAACAGCAAAAAATATGATCAAAGTTTGGTTTAGTAATGATGAGCCAATAAATAACATTGATAAATATAAAAATGTAGTAGATTATAAAATTGATAATCTTGCTTTATTTTTAAAAAAAATAAGGTTATTAAAAGAACAATAAAATTATGAGCGACATAGAAAAAATAATAAATGATGCTTGGGAAAATAAAGACCAAGTTAACCAAAATTCAGATAAGTCTCTAAGGAATGCTGTTAATCAAATTATTGATGATTTAGACAGTGGAAAAGTAAGAGTAGCTGAAAAAATCAATGGTGAATGGATTACTCATCAACATCTTAAAAAAGCTATCATGTTAAGCTTTAGAATGTATCCAATGGAAAATTTAAATGGTCCTTACAGTAGCTGGTATGATAAAGCTCATTTACTAAAAGGAAAAACAGCTGGATGGACAAAAGAAGATCATCAAAAAGCTGGTTTTAGAATGGTGCCTAATTCACCGGTAAGAAAAGGATCTTTTGTAGGAAAGAATGCAGTTTTGATGCCATGCTATGTAAATATTGGAGCATATATTGACGAAGGTACTATGATGGATACATTCAGTCGTGCAGGGAGTTGTTGTCAGATTGGAAAAAATTGTCATATCTCAGCTGGGACTGGAGTTGGGGGTGTCTTGGAACCCGCTCAAGCACTACCAACAATAATTGAAGATAATGTATTTTTAGGTGCAATGTCAGAAGTAGTAGAAGGTGTAATAATTGGAGAAGGCTCTGTTTTAAGTATGGGAATGTACATTGGACAATCAACAAAAATTGTTAATAGAAAAACAGGTGAAATATCTTATGGAAAAATACCTCCTTATTCAGTAGTTGTTCCAGGATCTTTGCCAGACAAAAAAAATCCACAAGCACCATCTTTATATTGTGCAGTAATAATTAAACAAGTTGACGAAAAAACTAGATCAAAAACTTCAGTTAATGATCTTTTGAGAGAATAGATTAATGAAAACTTACAATCAAATAAAATTAGCTCAAGAGCTAATAAGATTTCCTACGATCAAAACAGAGGATAAGGGTATAATGAAATTCTTATCAAAAAAATTAACTGCTATCGGCTTTAAATGCACAATAATAAAATCAAGAGGAACTGGATCAAAACGAGCTCTCAATCTATATGCAAGATATGGTAAATCAAAGCCTCACATTATGTATTTAGGTCATACAGATGTTGTTGCGAACTTAGATAACTGGAAACTTCCACCTTTTAAAGCTGTTGTAAGCAAAGGATATTTAAATGGAAGAGGTGCTCAAGATATGAAGGGTGGTATAGCTTGCTGGATAAGTGCAGTGAGTAATTTTGTAAAGTATAATAAATTTAAAGGATCTATTTCGATTATTATTTCTGCAGACGAGGAAACTACGGGTTATGGTTGCCCAGCAGTTATAAAATATTTAAGAAAAAAAGGTGAAAAAATTGATTTTTCTATAGTTGGAGAGCCATCTTCAAACAAGTCAGTTGGAGATGAAATAAGAATTGGAAGACGTGGTTCTATGAATGGAGTTATAACTGTATTTGGAAAAAGTGGTCACTCAGCATTTTATGGCTCTTATATTAATCCCTGTACTGCTTTAGCTAAAATAATTGCAAAATTAAAAAGTTTTACTTTAGATAATGGAACTAAATACATGCCACCATCTAATCTAGAATTTACTAAAATAAATGTTGATAATTTATCAGAAAATGTAGTTCCTCAGTCTGCAAGTGCAAAATTTAATGTGAGATTTAACTCTAAATACAAATCTTCTGCTTTAAAGAAAAAACTAAATAAAATTATTAATGCAGTTGCAAAAAAACAAAAATGTCAAACTAAGATAGAATATAAAGTAAGTGGTGAGGCTTTTTATACTGAACCAAATAAAGATATTCATATGGTTAAAAAAGTCGTAAAAAAAGTTACTAAACTTAATGCAAAATTAAATTGTAAAGGTGGAACTAGTGATAGTCGTTTTTTGGGTTCAATTCCAAGACTTGAATTAGGCTTAAGAAATAACAGTATTCATCAAGTAAATGAAAGAACTTCAATTTCAGATTTGAAAAAATTAACTTTTATTTATTATAATATTTTAAAGAATTACTTTAAGTGAAAACTGGTTTAATTACATCAGATACATCTCAAAATCATGATACAGGTCCTAGTCATCCAGAGCAAATAGCAAGAGTATCTGTCATAATAGAAAATTTTAAAAAACTTAATAATAAAAATCTTATATGGAAGAAACCATCTAAAGTTTCAGATGAAATTCTTTTAACGACACATGAAACGAATTACTTAAATTTAGTTAAAAGTTCTTTTCCAAAAAAAGGTTTTTCTTCACTTGATGGTGATACAATTATTTCACCTGGAAGCAAAGAAGCAACTTTTGATGCTGTAGGATCAATAATTACTGCAATTGACGGAGTAGAAAAAAAAGAATTTAGAAATGCATTCTGTGGTGTTCGACCTCCTGGACATCATAGCTCGCAAAATAAGGCAGCTGGTTTTTGCATTTTAAATTCAGTGAGTATCGGTGCAAATTATTTGTTGAAAAAATATCAATATAAGAAAGTTGCAATAATAGATTTTGACGTACATCATGGTAATGGAACACAAGATATTTTTTATGAAAATGAAAATGTCCTTTTTATATCAACTCATCAATATCCCTACTATCCTGGAACTGGTTCGGAACAAGAAAAAGGTAAGTTTAACAACATCTTTAACATACCTTTGCCAGCTGGTATAAGTTCAGAAGAATATTTAAACGTATTTGACCGTGTGCTGAAAAAATTGGAAGAGTTTAATCCAGAATTTATATTAATCAGTGCTGGCTTTGACGCCCATGAGGATGATCCTCTCGCTCAATTTAATCTAAAAACAGAGGATTATTTCACTATTACAAATAGAATATTAGAGACTTCTAAAAAATTTTGTAATGGAAAAGTTGTTTCAATTTTAGAGGGCGGTTATGACCTGAAAGCGCTTCGAGATAGTACTAAGAGACATGTTGATGCTCTTTTAGAATTTAATTGAAATTAAAATAATTTTCATTAAAGAAATAATTATGAAACTCTATAGAATAAAAAAATCTAATATTGATAGAAAAGGTCGTGGACTTTACGCCACAAAAGACATTAAAGCAGGTACAAAAATTATAAATTATGTTGGAAATATAATTACGAAAAAACAAACTGAAAAATCCGAAAAGTTTGATAACGCAAAACCAATTTATCTATTTAATTTGAATAGTAGATATGATCTAGATGGAGATGTTCCTTGGAATACTGCACGCTTAATTAACCATTCTTGTTCTAATAACTGTGAATATGAAGGCAAAGGTTTAAAGCTATGGGTAACTTCAATAAAAGATATAAAAAAAGGTGAAGAATTTACATGTGACTATGGTTTTGGATATGATTCAGATTACAAACAATTTCCATGCAATTGTAAATCAAACAATTGCTGTGGTTATATTGTTAGAACTGAGAGTCGTTGGAGAATAAACAAAAAATTTAAAAAGTCCTTAGAAATTAATAGATAATCTTCTCAAGATATAGTCCATGAGGAGGAGCAGGAGGAGCAACTTTTCTTCTATCTTTCATTTTAATAACTTTTGCAAACTTTTTTAGATTCCATTTTTTTTCCCCAAGATATTTTAAGCATCCTACCATTGATCTAACTTGATTTTTCAAAAATGATTTGGATTTAAATTTTATTTTAATTTGATCTTTTGATTTCCTAATTATAACTTCATTTATAGTTCTTACTGGACTTTTTGCACTACAGTTAGAAGACCTAAATGTTGAAAAATCATGTTTTCCAACTAATTTTTTAGATCCTTTTTTAATTAAATTTAAATCTAATTTTTTTCTTATATGCCATTCTCTATCTTTGTTAAGAATTGAAGGTGATAGTCTATTTCTAATTATATACAAATATATCCTTTCTTTAGCAGAATACCTTGCATGAAAATTATTTTTTTTTCTTTTAATATCAATTATTGAAATCATTTTATTATTTAAGAAGTAATTTAGTGACTTAATTATTTTGTGGATATTTTGAATTTTGTTTTTTACATCAAAATGAGCTGATTGTTCTAATGCATGAACTCCTGAATCAGTTCTACCAGAACCATATAACAAAATTTTCTGCTTCAATAATTTTGATAAGGTTATTTGAACTACTTTTTGAATAGAAGTTCCCTTTTTTTGAATTTGCCAACCAACAAACGACGTTCCAACGTACTCGATTAATATTTGATACCTGTGCATTAGGTAATTTTGGAGCCTTTTTTTATTTGATTTCCAGGCAAAAATTCATTTATTTTTTGAACTCTTTTACCTTCCCTTTGGATAATTAATACTTTTACCGATCCTTCTCCGCAGCATATTTCTAAATCTTCACTTATTACACTTCCGGGCTCTCCATTAGTATGGGATTTTTCTGCTTTAAGTATTTTATATCTCTCTCCATTGAATAAAAAAAAAGCTCCAGGAAATGGATAAAGTCCATTAATTTTTCCAATTATTTTATCTGGGCTTTCGGCCCAATTAATTTTTCCTTCAATTTTTTCTATTTTTTTTGCATAACTAGCTTTTGAATGGTCTTGATCTTTAAATTGTGTTTTATTACGATAAATATTATCTAAAATATCTAATATTTTTTCTGAGGCCAGCAATGATAGTTTACCTGATAATTCATCTGCATTCATATTTTCAGAAATTTTAATTTGGTATTGATTACAAACTGGACCTTCGTCTAAATTTTCATTTATTTTCATAATGCTAATTCCTGTTTCTTTGTCTAAATTCATTATCGATCTTTGTATTGGGGCTGCTCCTCTCCATTTTGGTAATAAAGAAGCATGAATATTTAGAAATCCATATTTAGGAATTTTTAAAATATTTTTTGGAATAATTTGACCATATGAAACAACCAAAATTAGATCAGGTTCTAATTTATTTAAGTATTGTTCTTCTTCAATATTATTTTTTAAAATATTAGGTGTTCTAATCTCTAAGCTAATGTTTTCAGAAAATAAATTTATTGGTGATTTGTTAAATTTTTGACCTCTATTTGATTTTTTAGGTGCCTGTGTGTAAACAACTGAAATTGGGTATCCATTTTGATACAATGATTTCAAAATCGGTACAGCAAAATTTGAAGTACCCATAAAAACAATTTTTTTAAACATTGTTAAACAATTATTCTATCAGGTCTATTTTTTTGCTTTGATAATTTTTTAACAATCATTGTTTTTTTCAATTTTGACAAATAATCAATGAATAAAATTCCCTCCAAATGATCCATTTCATGTTGGATACAGGTTGCTAGTAAACCTTCTGCTTTTAATTTTTTTTTCTTACCTTCATAATCTAGATATTCAACATGACACTCTTTTGGTCTATTTACTTCAGCAAAGAAATTAGGAACTGACAAACAGCCTTCTTCATATGTTGAAGTTTCATCAACTTTATCCTTTATTAAAGGATTAACAAAATACATAGGATTATTTTTTTCACCACTTTTTGAGATATCCATTACTATTATCCTTTTTGGAACTCCTATTTGAATTGCAGCTAAACCTATTCCATTTGCATCATACATGGTTTCTAGCATATCATCCATTAACCTTTGTTCCTCCACACCTACCTGTTTTACTGGTAATGATTTTTGTCTTAAAATTTTGTTAGGTTCTGTAATGATAGTCTTAATTGCCATAACCAATTTTATAATATTATTTAAACTTTTAAAGGAAGAACTGATAGTAAAATTTCATTTCTTAAATTAATTGTGTTTAATTCGTTCAGTATTCCAACAATAAAGTTTAAAGAGTCTAGATCAATATTTTCTAGTTCATCTTCTCCTATTAAGTGGGCTATTTTGAGTAAAATCAATCCTGTTTCTCCATTTACAATCATAGAGTTAATTTCAACTGGAACATTTTTTTTGTTTTCATAAATTTTATCATATTTTTTTAAGACTTGAACTCCATCAGATTTTAATGATTCGATCATCATTATATCTTTTTTCGAAAAAATATATTTTTTATTTTTTTTTATTTTTTTTAGAAAGTCATTTGTTTCTTTTTCTACTTTTGGAAGGCTAGTTTTATTTAAAAAATAATTTAATAATTTTGATTGATGGAAAATTTTATTATTAATTTTTATCTTTACCTTTTCTTTTTTATCTGGTTCTTTATTTTGATTATAAAAAGTTGAAAAATTTGATGGAATTTGATCTTCATTTATTGAATTTAAAATTTTTGAAAGTTCTACATCAAATGTATTTGATAAATTAGACTCATCAAAAGATTTATTTAGCATTAAAGATAAATTAAGCTTCAGAGAATTATCGGATGTTAATAATAATCTTTGATAAATTAGAGCTCTAGCTTGATAGTCAGGAAGAAGTTTATAGGCATCATTTACATTAATTAATTGATTTATATCAAATTGGAATCTTTTATATAAATTAAATAATTGTTTTTCCTCATAAGCTCCCTCATTTGTTGCTTTTTCTATTAATTTTACTTGCTCAGGATTTTCTATATTTATTGAATCTGTATCTTTTAGTAGATTTGAAGTTGAAAGATATTTCCATAAATAGTTTGGTGTATCAATTTTTGGCTCATAAGAAAAAACCTCATTTGTTTTATGTGATAAATGAAATTTTAATATATTTTTATCAGATATAAGTTCATCTTTTTTTTCATAACCCATTAAAATATTAAATTTTTTTAAGAAAAATTCATCTAGTGATCCAAATTCAGATTTAAGATCTATTAAAAGTTGAGCCTCTTCTTTTTTATTATCATTTATTAGACAGTAAATTTTAAAATTATTTAAATAATCGCTTATTAATTCATTTGCATATTCAAAAATTTCACACGATTTATCTAATTGAGAATTTGACAAATAGTAATCTACATAAAACCTTATTAATTTATCACTATTTTTAATTGAAGGATTTTTAATTATAAAATTTTTTATTAATTCAAAATCTTTTTTATTTATCAAGTGCTGAAATTTAAAATCTAAAAATTCTTGACTAGAAATATTTTTTGAAGGTAAATAAGAATTTGTAAGTAAGGCAACATCTAATATTTTTTCTGAAAATTTTGATAGTTTTTTTGAATTTAGTTCTTGTAAAATACTTTTTATATCGTTTCCATTGCTATAAGACCACATATCAATTGATAATCCATTTTCAGCGGGATCATATAGGCCTGCCAATTTTATGGCATTTAAATCTAATGAGGTATTAACAATTACATTTTCATTTTTCTCTCCAACTTCGATTTCTTGAATAATGTTTTCGCTTATATTTTCTTTATCATCATTTGTTAATTTTTTTTGAATAACATCTTCTGTCTTTTCAATACTCCATATATCAACAGGTTCATTGGAAATTGCAGTATTTATAAAAAAGCAATTTAAAGTGAAAATTGTAAAATATTTACTTAATTGTTTTAAAATTTTCATTAGGTATAATTTTTTGGATTTGTTTATTTGGAGCGGGAAAATCAATTTTAGAAATCAATATTATTCCTATAAAAATAATTAAAATCACTAAAATAAATTTTAATGAAAATTTACCAATTGCACCTAGTTTTCCTGAGCTTGTTTTTTTTGTAAATTGCATATATTTTAAGTAATTTCAAAAATACGACAAATTTGTGTTATTTCAATATAGAAACTCATGAAATTATATAAAAGTTTAGTTCTAGTAGGAATGATGGGATCTGGAAAATCCTTAATTGGCAAAATATTATCAAGAAAACTAAATTTTGATTTCATTGATACAGATAGTCAAATTGAAGAAAAAGAAAAAAAAGCTATTCCTGAGATATTTAAAATTAATGGTGAAAAATATTTTAGAGATGTCGAAGAACTAATTTCTCTAAAATCACTTAAATTAAATAATAAAGTTATAGCCTTAGGAGGAGGTGGATATATTAATCCAGCTATCAGAAAATATACTTTACAAAATTGTATTTCTTTTTGGCTTAATTGGAAAAATGAAACTTTAATAAACAGAATAAAAAATAGTAAAAAAAGACCTTTGGCTATGAAATTAAATAACTTGGAATTGAATAAATTAATAGGCAAAAGATCAACAACATATAATTTGTCTGACTACAAAATTAATTGTGATAAATTGAGTAAAAAAGAAATTGTAAAAAAAATTATAGAATTATATGAAAGCTCAACAAATAAAAATTAATACTAAATCAAAAAAATATTCTATTTTTATAGGGTCTAAATTAATAAGTAAATTAGACAAAATTTTAATATCTCAAAAAATTTCATTTCCCAAAGTTATGATGGTTATTGATAAAAATATACCTTCAAAATTTAAATCAATATTAATTAAAAAATTAAATTCTAAATTTGTAAAAAAATATATTTTTATTGCAAATGAGAGAAATAAAAATCAAAAAAATGTAGATTTAATTCATAATATTTTATTTAAAAATAGATTCAATAGAGATGATTGTATAGTTGCGTTTGGAGGGGGTATCACCGGAGATGTAGTTGGCTATTGTGCAAGTATCTATAAAAGAGGAATTAAGTTTATTAATATTCCAACAACTTTGCTTTCCCAAGTAGATTCATCAATTGGAGGTAAAACTGGAATAAACAATTCTTATGGTAAAAATTTACTGGGAAGTTTTTATCAACCTAATTTGGTAATTTCAGATACAGATTTACTCAAGTCTCTAAACTCAAGAGAGATAATTTGTGGCTATGCAGAAATACTTAAAAGTAGTCTATTGGACAGTATTAAAAAGTTTAAATATTTGGATAATAATCTAAACAGCATATTAAAATTAAAACAACCCTTTATTGAGAATGCAATATTAAACAGTTGTAATTTAAAAAAAATGGTTGTTCAGAAAGACGAGGATGAAAAAAATTTAAGAAAAATACTTAATTTAGGTCACACGTTTGCTCATGCCTTTGAGTCTTGCTTGGGTTTTTCAAGTAAATTGAATCATGGTGAGGCTGTTATAATTGGTATAACAATCGCTTTAGAATTTAGCTACCAAAGAAGACTTATAAAAAATAAAACATATAATTTTATTAAAAAACATTTAGAAAGAATCCCATTAAAAAAAAAATTTACAAATATATTTAATAAGAAAGATGTAAGTAAAATCATTTCTTTTATGAAATCTGACAAAAAAAATACCACAAAAAAAATAAATATTATTTTAATTAAAGATTTTGGAAAAATTAAAACAAATTATCAGTTTGATCAGAATACTTTAAAACAGTTTCTTATTTCTGAATTAAAGAAATAATATTTGCAGGGAATGAATATATTTTTTTAATTCATTTTCTAATAGTTTAAAAATAATTTTATTAGATTGAATTCTTCCCATATTCTTTAGTTTTTCTGACTTTATTTTAAGCTTAATATGAAATTTATTTGGATTATTTGTTTTATGATTTTTGTGTAAAAATGATTTATCCTCTATTTCTAAATGTTCAATTAATTTATTATCTAGAATTTTTTTTTTTACAATTTTTGAAAGTTGATTTATATCCATATTTTAAAGTATTATATAGCATGAAAAATATTTGTGATTGGGATAATTGTTCTGAAGAAGCCAACTATAAGGCGCCAAAAGAGAGAGATAATAGTAAGGATTTTAGATTGCTATGCTTGAAGCATGTAAAAGAATTCAACAAAAAATGGAATTATTTTTCTGGTATGAATGACGACCAAATAATGGAGTTTTTAAAGTCAGATATGACTTGGCACAAACCCACACAAAGTTTTAGTTCTTCGTATAATTTTTTTAAAATATTATGGAATGATGCATTAAAAGATGAAAAAGATAAATCAAAATTCAAAAAAGAATTTAATAACATGCATAGATTTAAGTTTAACCACAGCGACATTAAAGCCTTTAGTATTTTAGGTGTAGATGTGGGCTTAAAGTGGGAAAAAGTTCAAGAGAAGTTCAAAAAGCTTGTCAAAAAATTTCACCCTGATATGAATTCTGGAAATAAAAAATTTGAAGATAAACTAAAAATAATAACACTAGCTTATACTCAACTAAAAAATACATATAGAGAGAAAATTGACTACTAATTTAAACATAGAACCAGATATAAATTTATCAGTTAAGCAAACTTTTGGGATAGAAAGTGAGATGGAAGTTAAAGCTTTTTCTAAAAAAAATGAATTTGTTCCAGAAATTGATAAAGATTATAAGTTCGACCGTGATACTACTCTTGCAATACTGAGCGGTTTTTTACATAATAAAAAAGTAATAGTTCATGGATATCATGGTACTGGAAAATCTACTCATATTACTCAAATTGCAGCAAGATTAAATTGGCCATGTGTTAGAATTAACCTTGATTCTCATATAAGTAGGATAGATTTAATTGGAAAAGATGCAATTGTACTAAAAGATGGAAAACAAGTTACAGAATTTAAAGAAGGTATCTTGCCATGGGCTTTTCAATCTTCTGTGGCATTAGTATTTGATGAATATGATGCAGGAAGAAGTGATGTTATGTTTGTGCTTCAGAGGATTTTGGAAAGCGATGGTTATTTTACTCTCTTAGACAAAAACAAAGTAGTAAAGCAAAATAAATATTTTAGATTATTTGCAACCGCTAATACAATTGGCCTAGGAGATACTTCAGGTTTATATACTGGAACACAACAAATTAATCAGGCACAATTAGATAGATGGGAAATAGTAACTTCACTAAATTATTTAAGTTTAGAAAGAGAAATGGAAATTATTTTAGCGAAAAATAAAAAATTAAATAATCCAAAGGGAAAAGAAAAAGTTGCGAATATGATTAAAGTAGCGTCACTAACTAGAAAAGGATTTATTGCGGGCGATATATCTACGGTGATGAGCCCAAGAACAGTATTAAATTGGTGTGGAAATTCAGAAATTTTTAAAGATACTGGATATGCATTCAGAATAACATTTTTAAATAAATGTGACGACTCAGAAAAAGCTACTATAGCTGAATATTATCAAAGATGCTTTGGCGAAGACTTGCCAGAATCAATGATAAATATTCAGATTTAAATGAATAAAGAAGATAATTTTAAAGAAAAATTTAAAGAAGCTTTAATCTCGACTTTAAAGGTAATTTCAGATGACTATAAAGTTAATGAGAATGAAAACAAAAATCTTAAATCAAAAAACTTTAATTTTCTTGAAATTGATAAAATAAAAAATAAACAAGATTATAATAAAATTAGAGCAGAAACTGACTCGGAAGCTTTAAAAAGAAAATTTTCTAATAATGACATTTATCAAAAAAATTCCCCAAACAATTCTTCATGCAAATTACTTTATAATATTTCAGAAAAAATAAGGTACGAAGTTCTTGGAACAAAAATGCTTAAAGGTATATCAAGGAACTTAAAAAATAATTATTCTTTTAAAATATTAAATAAAAAAAAGGATCATATAAAATCTAAAGAAGATGTCGAAATAGCAGAAGCATTCGAATTATATATGTTAAAAAATTTCATGGAAATAAAATTAGACTCCTTATCAGAAAAAACATTAAGTTATTGGGAGAAAGATTTTAATAATTCATTTAAAAATCATATTAAATACTTATCAAATAATTTGGAAAATCAAGATTCTTACAATTCTAAATTCTCTGAAATTTTACAAAATATGGAGATTTTTGACTCAGAAAAAAATGAGGATGAAAAAAAATCAGAAGAGGAAAATAAGCAGGACGAAAATAATTCAAATAAAAATGAAACGAATGAATCTTCTAAATCAGAAGAAAGTAGTCAAGATGATAACTTGAAGGAAGGAGTAGATGGAATTGATGATAATAATGAATTCAGATTAGACGAACAATTATTAGATGCTGACTCTGAAAGTGATAGTTCAGAAAATATAATTCAAAAATCAAAATCTGGTATAAGTGATAAAGAATATAAAATTTTTACAACTGAATTTGACGAAATAGCAAAAGCTGAAACATTAGAAAAACAAGATGAAATTATTAAACTTAGAAAAAATTTAGATCAGCAACTTACAAATTTTCAAAATTTAATTACAAAATTAGCAAATAAATTACAAAGACAATTATTAGCTAAACAAAATAGATCCTGGGATTTTGATTTAGAAGAAGGATTGTTAGATAGTTCTAAATTGCCTAGAGTTATAATTGATCCATATAATTCATTATCATTTAAAAAAGAAAAAGATTTAGAATTTAAGGATACAGTTGTTACTTTATTAATTGATAATTCTGGTTCAATGAGAGGGAGACCTATTACTATTGCTGCAATATGTGCAGATATACTTTCAAGAACACTAGAAAGATGTTCGGTCAAAGTTGAAATACTTGGTTTTACAACAAAGAATTGGAAAGGAGGCAAGAGTAGAGAAGATTGGAATAAAAAAGGTAAACAAAAATTTCCTGGTAGATTGAATGATTTACGTCATATAATTTATAAATCTGCAGATACACACTGGAGACAATCAAAAAAAAATTTAGGATTAATGCTAAAAGAAGGTTTATTAAAAGAAAATATTGATGGAGAAGCCATTACTTGGGCTTTTAACAGATTGAACAAAAGAAAGGAGGAAAGAAAAATTTTAATGGTAATTTCAGACGGTGCTCCAGTAGATGACTCAACACTTTCCGTAAATTCTGGAGATTATTTAGAAAAGCATTTAAAAAAAATAGTAAAATTTATTGAAAACAATAGTCAAATTGAAATTTTAGCCATTGGAATAGGTCATGATGTATCACGATATTATCAAAAAGCTATTAAAATTACAGACGTCCAGGAACTTGGTGATGTAATGATAAGTCAACTAAGTGGATTATTCGAAAATAAAAAAAAATTTCATTAAATTTTGATTAAATTTTTATTTGTCCATTCAATTTTAATTTCTGCTCCACCTCTTGTTTCCGAATTTCTAAATAATATTTTAGCATAATTTTTTTCTAAAAGGGTTTTTCCAATAAAAATACCAAGTCCTAATCCAGCTTTTTGCTTATCTTTTGTTCTTAAAGATTTGATATAAGGTTCACCAATCTTGACTAATATATCCTTTGAAAAACCAGGACCATCGTCCTCTATTACTATTTCTGAAGTTTCACTATCACTTTTTAATGAAACATAAATATTTTTTTTTGCATATTTATTTGCATTTCCTACAAAATTTCTAATCCCATAAATAATCTCAATAGATTTCCTAATATCAAATGAGTTATAATCTTGCTCTGTATTTAGAATAAAATTTTTGTCTGAGATTTCTTTAAAAGAATTTATGATTTCTTTTAAATAGTTATTTAAACTCAAATCTTTGTCTATAAAATCATCTTCGAGAGTAGAGTTTATTGATAACCTTTTTAAAATTTCATTACATCTATTAACTTGACTTACAAGTAGCTCTATATCCTTCTTTGTATCTTTATCATTATTAAACTGTAGGAGTAAATCTTGGGATATAATTTTTATAGTAGATAAGGGAGTTCCTAATGAATGTGCTGCTGCAGCCGCTTGAGTACCTAAAGATACTAATTCATGTTCCTTGGAAATCAATTCTTGAATTTTATTTAATGCTTCTTTTCTAAGATTTGACTCTCTGCCAAAGATTAAAGCAAAATAATTTAAAAATAATAATGCAATTACTAAGCCAGTTGGAATAGCGTAATAATAATATGGACTAATATGAAAATGATCGCTTAAAGGTTTTGGTAAATCTAATGAAAAGAAAGTAAGAAAAATAATTGAAATTAATGTCACAAGTATAAGTGACAAATTGGTTTCAATTTTTAAATTAGATGAAGCAAAAACACTTGGAATCAACAAAAAAATAGAAAAAGGATTCACAACTCCTCCTGTTAGGAATAATAATAAACTAAGCTGAATAATATCAATTAAAAGAAAATAAAAAGCTGATCTATTTGGTAATTGTATTTTTTTATAATTGGTTATTAAAAAAATATTACTAATTGATCCAATAAATATAATTAAATTCGCTGATAGAAAATCAAATTCAAAATTAAATATAAACTTTACAGAATTAATAGTTATAAGTTGACCAAGTATTCCTATCCATCTAAGATTAACATATGTTGATTTATTTAAAGAATAAATTTCGGAAGCTTGCTTTAACTCCATTCGCTAAACATCTAAATTTAAAACATTAATTGCATTATCCACAATAAAATCTTTTCTTGAAGCAACGTCGCTGCCCATTAAAGTTTTAATAAGATTTTGATCTTTTTGTAAATTTTTTGAATATTGAACTTGAAGTAAATTTCTAGTTTCTGGATTTAAAGTAGTATTCCATAACTCCTCGGGATTCATTTCTCCAAGTCCTTTAAATCTTTGAATATTTAATTTTGATTTTTCAATTTGAATGTATTTTTCAAAGTTTTTTGAGTTTTTATTTAATTTTTTAAGTTCTTTAGAATTTTTTAAAATATAATTTTCAAGTTCCTTTTCATTTTTTATATATATACCTTTTGATCCTTTATTAATTTTAAATAAAGGTGGTTGTGCCAGGTAAACATGACCTTGTTCGATTAACTTGTTAAATGGTTTGTTGTTAAAAAAAGTTAACAGTAATGCCCTAATATGTGATCCATCAACATCAGCATCGGTCATTATTATAATCTTACCATATCTTAAATCTTTTAAATCTATTTCTTCATTCTTTGGGTCTAATCCCAGCGCATTAATTAAAGTAATAATTTCATTTGATGAAATCATCTTTGAAAGAGCTTTAGTTCTAAGATCGTTTGAAGTTCCATTTTTTTTAGAACCATTTGTTTCAGTAAATGTATTAAGTATTTTACCTCTAAGTGGTAAAACTGCTTGATTTTCTCTGTTTCTCCCCTGTTTAGCTGAACCACCAGCTGAATCTCCCTCAACAATAAATAATTCAGTTCCTTCTTGCTTGGAATTTTGGCAATCTGCCAATTTACCTGGCAGTCCTGTAAGTTCTAAAGCACCTTTTCTTCTTACATTTTCTCTAGCTTTTCTAGCAACATCTCTTGCAACAGCTGCTTGAATAATTTTTGTTAAAATTATTTTTGATACAGAAGGATTTTGATCAAACCATATTGATAACTTTTCACTTACTATATTTTCAACAATATTTCTAACCTCAGAGGAAACTAATTTATCTTTAGTTTGAGATGAAAATTTTGGGTCAGGAATTTTTACTGATAAAACACAAGTTAAGCCTTCTTTTACATCATCTCCAGAAAGAGAAACTTTACTTTTTTTAAGTAAATTTTGCTCTGAAGCATATTTGTTTATTACTCGAGTGAGTGCAGCTCTAAAACCTAATAAATGAGTACCTCCATCTTTCTGATAAATATTATTAGTATAAGGATAAACATCTTCATTATATCCCGCATTCCATTTTAATGAGCATTGAATATCTACATTATTTTTTAGCCCTTCTATATAGATTGGCTTTTTGAATAAATCATTATCATTTTTATTTTTTAATTTTTCTCTATTTTGATCTAAATATTCAACAAATTCTAATATACCTCCATCAAATTTAAAAATAATATTTTTTGCTTTTTTCTGGGTTAAATCATTTAGAGAAATTTGAATTCCTTTATTCAAAAATGCTAATTCTCTCATTCTTTTTTGTAAAATAGCAAAACTAAATTTAGTCGATGAAAAAATATTTTTGGAAGGCAAAAAATTTATCTTTGTACCAGTGCTTTTAGCTTTTCCAATTACTTTTAGTGGGTTTTGAGCATCACCATTATAAAATTCTATAAAATGTTTTTTTCCATCTCTTTCTATAAATAATTCTAACTTTTCAGAAAGTGCATTAACTACAGAAACCCCTACTCCATGAAGCCCGCCAGAAACTTTATAAGAATCATGATCAAATTTTCCTCCAGCATGTAATTGGGTCATGATAACTTCTGCTGCAGACTTTTTTTCACCTTTATGAATATCTACAGGTATTCCTCTTCCATCATCCTCAACTGTAATCGAACCATCTCCATTAATTTCAACTTTTATATTTTTGCAATGCCCGGCTAGAGCTTCATCAATAGAATTATCAACAACCTCATATACCATATGGTGCAAGCCCGTGCCATCATCAGTGTCTCCGATGTACATTCCTGGTCTTTTCCTTACAGCCTCTAAACCTTTAAGAACTTTTATAGAATCTGCCTGATAAGTTGTGTTGTTTTTTGCCATTTTATTTTTTTAGGAAAGATTATTTATAGCATTTTTGGATTTTTTTATAAAATCAAGTATATTTTTATTGGTTTAAAAACCTTTTAAATCAAAGCTTTTTTGATGTTTTTTTATATTTTTTTCTATTTTTGATTATCTAGCAAAAAATTGCAATTTTTGACTAAATATTTGGCGGAGAGAGTGGGATTCGAACCCACGGTACCTGCGAGGGTACACACACTTTCCAAGCGTGCGCCTTAAACCACTCGGCCATCTCTCCTAAAATCAATTTTCATTATTATTAAAAATATTTGTTACTTTTTCAAATTTTATATATATGAAATAAGATTGCTTCAATGTTTACCTAGAGCCAAAATTGCAATTTTATCTTTCATAAAAAATTTAACGTTAATCTTTTTTATAAAAACACATATTGGTATCTTTAATATGAAAAATTTTTATTTTTTTTGATAAATAATTTAGATATTTATAAACATCTTTTGTGGAAGTTTTTCCTGGAATATAGTCGTGCCAAAAAATATATCCATTTTTTTTTACCATTTGTAATGCTTTTTCAGAATCATTTTTTATAATTGAATAAGTGTGTCCACCATCAATAAAAATTAGATCATATTTGTTCTTTAAATTTTCAATATTTAAATCTATTGAATTTTCATAAGAAATTTCAATTTTATTTTCACAATCTGTATTACTAAACATGAATTGATTATAAGAACTTTCATTTTTTATATTTTTAAAAGCAATTTTATTTTCACCTTTGCTCATTACTAATTTTGATGCCTGACTTTCATTAAGTGTGATAGTTTTAATTTTTGCTTGCGGAGGTGAATTTAATGCCATTATATAAGTTGTTTTTCCGCTGCAAGTTCCAAATTCAAATATATTTGGCGAAATTTTTGACATTAATGATAATATCCATGTTTCATAATCAGTAATTAAACCTTTAACGTTATAATCTTTGTCATGAACCAAAATCATTTTTGAAACGTGCAAATCCAAAGGAAACTTTGTTTCACTGTTTATTATCTTATGTTTAAATATTGGATGAATAAATTCTATCGAAACAGTTGTTATATTCTTTTTGTAAAAAAAATTTTTAATTTTTTTTTTATTTAACAGTATAAATAAACATAAATTTGCAAATAATGAAAAAAATAATATTAACTTTATCATTAATTATCTTTATTAATTCTTAATACGCCAATAAAAGCTTCCTGGGGTATTTCAACTTTACCAAATTGTTTTGCTCTTGCTTTACCTTTTTTTTGTTTCTCTAAGAGTTTTCTTTTTCTATCAGTGGCTCCTCCACCATGGATTTTGGTCAATACATCTTTTTTAAATCCTTTAATAGTCTCTCTTGCAATAATTTTACCTCCTATTGCAGCTTGAATTGGAATCATAAAATTATGCCTTGGTATTAGATCTTTTAATTTTTCACATACATCTCTTCCTGTAGATTGAGCAAAATCTTTATGGATCATCATTGCTAAAGCATCTACGTGTTCGCCATTTACTAAAATTCCCATTTTTACTAACTCTCCTTCTTTGTGGCCAATTATTTCATAATCAAAACTAGCGTATCCACTAGTCATAGATTTAAGCCTATCATTAAAATCAAAAACTACTTCATTCAAAGGTAATTCATAATTTATAACAGCCCTATTTCCTGAATAACTTAAGTTAGTTTGAACACCTCGTTTACTTTGACACATCTTAATTATTGAACCTAGGTATTGATCGGGAGTAATAATAGTAGCTTTTATCCAAGGTTCTTCAATAAATTTTATAAGCGTTGGATCTGGTAAACTTGAAGGATTTTGTAAATCTTCAATTTTTCCATTATTCAAGTGAATTTTATAAACAACTCCTGGTGTAGTTGTTAACAAATTTATATCAAATTCTCTTTCAAGTCTTTCCGTCACAATTTCAAGATGCAATAGACCAAGAAAACCACACCTAAAACCCAAACCTAAAGCTGAAGACGACTCTGGTTCAAATGAAAAGCTAGCATCATTTAATTGTAGTTTTGCCAGACCATCTTTTAATTTCTGATATTCAGAACTATCAACAGGAAACAAACCACAAAAAACAACTGGTTTACTAGGTTTAAATCCAGGTAACGCTTCATTTAAAATATTTTTAGCATCACATATTGTATCTCCTACTTTGGTATCAGATAAAACTTTTATACCAGTTGTAATAAAACCAATTTCTCCAGCATTTAATTCGTTAATATCTTTTGGTTTGGGGGTAAAAACACCAACTTTTTCAACGATATAATCTTGATTTGTTGACATCATTTTAATCTTCATACCTTTTGAAATTTTACCATCTATAACTCTTACCAAAATTACAACACCTAGATAGGCATCATACCAACTATCAACCAATAAACATTTTAATTTCTCATTTTTTATACCTTTTGGCCAAGGTAAAGCGGTAACTATTGTTTCTAAAATATCCTCTATTCCATCTCCAGTCTTTCCTGAACATGAAACAGCATTAGAGGTATCAATACCAATAACATCTTCAATTTGTTTTTTTGTTTTGTCTATATCTGACGCTGGTAAATCAATTTTATTTAATATTGGTATTATTTCATGATTAATATCTAATGCTTGATAAACATTTGCTAATGTTTGTGCTTCTACACCTTGAGTGCTATCTACAATTAAAATTGAACCTTCGCATGCATATAAAGACCTACTTACTTCATAACTAAAATCTACATGACCTGGAGTATCAATTATATTTAAAACATAAATTTTCCCATCTTTAGCTTTATAATTTAATTTAACTGTTTGGGCTTTAATCGTTATCCCTCTTTCTCTTTCTATATCCATTGAATCTAAAACTTGAGCTTTCATCTCTCTGTCTGTAAGACCTCCACACTTGTGAATTATTCTATCTGCAATTGTCGATTTTCCATGATCGATATGTGCAATAATTGCAAAATTTCTTATGTTCTCTAGAGCAGTGGTCATATTTAAGATCGAATTTTTGCGCCAGATTTATTTTCAACGGTAGAAATTATTAAATTATTAATTCTTTCTAAGTCTTTTTCTTCTAATGTTTTATCTGACGATTGAATAGTAACATTCAAAGCTATTGATTTCTTATCAGAAGGAATATTCTCTCCCTCATAAACATCAAATACTTTTACTGATTTAATTAAATTTTTATCAATAGAAGTTATTATTTCTATCAAATCCTGAGCTTTTATATTTTTATCAACAATAAAAGCAAAATCTCTCTCAGATTTTTGATAATCTGAGTATTCAAATTTAGACTTCCTATCTTTTAGCATTATTTTATTATCTTTTAGGTGATCTAAATATATTTCAAAATTTACTAATGCTTCTGTATTAATATCTAATTTTTTTATAATATTTGGATGAATTTCACCAAAATATGCAACGGGTTCTATATCATCTTTATCAAGATAAATTGATCCTGACTTTCCTGGGTGATAATATGAAGGAGACTTATCTCTAATAAAAAAAGCATTTTTATCATATCCTGCTTCATTTAGTGTTTGAATAGCATCTTTTTTTGCATCAAATACATCAACTAATCTATCTTTTTCATTCCAGATCAATCTATTTATCTTTCCGGATTTTATCGCTCCTATAACAGTTAATTGTTGCCCGGGTTGATTGCCTTTGAAAATTGGGCCTATTTCAAAAAGTGAAATATCTTTAAATCCTCTATCTAAATTCTTTTTTAAATAAAACACTAGATTTGGGAGAATAGAATTTCTCAAAACATTTAGATCTGAACTAATTGGATTTACAATTCTAACTTCATTTTTACACTCTTTGAATAATTCATTAATTTTTGAATCTGTAAAAGACCAAGTAACAGCCTCGTAATAACCTTTTGATGCTACTGAACGCTGAAGGAAATGGAAAAGTTTTTGCTGTTTGTTTAAAGTATCTTTATTTCTAATTTTTTCTGGTTCTAAAGTCTCAATATTATTGTAACCTTTAATTCTTACTACTTCTTCCACAATATCGATTGGTTGAGTTATATCGGGTCTCCAAGAAGGTATTTTCAATTCTAGTTCATATTTTTTTTTTGTTATTTCACAACCTAAATTTGATAAAATTTTTATAATTTCTTTATCTTTTATTTTAAAACCAGTAACTTTTTCAAAGAGAGAAAGTTTAAATTTAATTTTAATTTTTTTATATTTTTTAGTATTTTGAATATCAAATTTACTAATTTTACCTCCACAAATTTCATTAATTAACATTGCGGCTCTAGTTAAGCCTTCTTCGATTGATTTTGGATCTATTCCCCTTTCAAATCTAAACTTTGCATCTGTATTTATATTTAATAGTTTTGAAGTTTTTCTTATAGATTTCGGTATAAAATATGCGGCCTCTAAAAGAATATTTTTAGTATTAAATTCAGTTCCAGATCGTGTACCTCCAATTATACCACCTAAACCTAATACACCTGACTTATCAGATATAACACACATATTATCATCAAGTTTATATTTCTTGTTATCAAGTGCTTCAAAAGTTTCACCTTTTTTAGAATTTCTCACAATGATTTCTTTATCAATTTTATCTGCATCGTAAGCGTGAAGTGGTCTATTTAAATCAAACATTACATAATTAGTTATATCAACTATTGCGGAGATTGGTTTCTGACCAAGTGACTCAATTTTATCTTTTAACCACTTCGGGCTTTCTTTGTTTTTAACGCCTTTAATCAAACAGCTTCCAAATATAGTGCATCCTTGATTTTTATCTTTAGAAATTGAAACTTTAATATTTTGAGATCCTTTTTTTTCAATATTTTTAATCTGAATTTTTTTAAATTTACCTACTCCAGCAGCCGCAAGATCTCTGGCGATACCCCTCACACCTAAACAATCAGAACGATTTGGGGTTATTGATAAGTCAACTACTTTTTCAATATCATTTTGAAAAAAATTTTTTCCTATTTGATCTGAGTATTTTGCTTGTTTAAGCTCTGTTATGCCTTCGCTCTCATTAGATAAATTTAATTCGGATTCTGAACATAACATTCCGTGTGAGGTGACTCCTCTAATTTTACTTATGGTAATCTTCATTTTATTTTTTGGTATTATTGATCCTGGACCAGCATAAACTGTTAAAAGATTTTTTTTTGCATTTGGTGCACCACATACAACTTTAATTGTTTCTTTTTCACCTATATCAACATCACATACTCTTAATCTGTCAGCATTTGGATGTTGCTTAGCGTTTATAATTTTTGCTACTTTGAAACTATCAAGTTCAGATTTAACATTTTCAAAACTTTCAACTTCAAGCCCAACATCAGTTAACTTTTCAATTATTTTATTATCTTTATATTTTGTATCTAGATGTTCCTTAAGCCATGCTATTGTAAATTTCATCTGCTAAGGCCTCTATAGTTCGATGGTACATCCAATGGATCAAATCCAAAGTGGTTAAGCCATCTATAGTCGGTATCAAAAAAAGCTCTTAAATCGTTTATTCCATATTTAAGCATTCCAAGTCTATCAATACCAATACCAAAAGCATAACCTTGATATTTATCTGGATTTACATTTACATTTTTAAGAACGTTTGGATGTACCATTCCACATCCCAGAATTTCTAACCATTTATCGCCTTCTCCAATAACTATTTTACCATCTTTTAACTCGTACCCAATATCAACTTCTGCAGACGGTTCAGTAAAAGGAAAATGACTTGGTCTAAATCTCATTTGGATTTTATCAACTTCAAAAAACTCTTTAATAAAATAATTCAAACAACCTTTTAAATGACCCATATTAATATCTTTATCTATATGAAGTCCCTCAACTTGATGAAACATCGGAGAATGAGTTTGATCACTGTCAGATCTATATGTTCTTCCTGGCGCTATTATTTTAAAAGGCGGCTTACTTTTTAACATAGTACGTACTTGAACTGGGGAAGTATGTGTCCGTAAGAGTAATTCTTTTTTATCATCTAGATAAAAAGTATCATGCATATCTCTTGCGGGATGATTATCTGGTGTATTTAACGCTGTAAAATTATAATGTTGATTTTCAACATCTGGCCCTTCTTCTACACTAAATCCAATTTCTGAAAAGATTGATGATATCTCATCAATTACTTGGGAGACTGGGTGAATTTTCCCTTGATTAATATCTCTTTCAGGTAAAGTTACATCTATTTTTTCATTTTTTAGTTTGGAATTGATTTCATTTATTTCAATTTCTTGAATTTTACTATTTATCTTTTCTTGCAACTCATCTTTAATAAAATTTAAGTCTGATGCAAATTTTTTTCTATCTTCTGATTGCACCGAACCAAGTTCCTTGAATGAATTAGAAATTAAACCATTTTTACCAAATAATTCTATTTTAATTTGATTTACTTCATCTAGATTTAATTCACAACTTAACTTACCTAAATAATCATCTTTGATTTTTTTAATATCGGACATATTTGTAGATTATTTGTTAACTTCAGAAAAACAATAGTGAAGATTAATTTAATGCTGCTTGAGCCTTTTTAACTATAGTTTTAAATGCTTCAGGATTATCATATGCAATTTCTGCAAGTATTTTTCTGTCTATTTTAATACCTGATTTGCTTAATCCATTTATAAACTTTGAGTAAGTTATTCCCTCAGATCTTACCCCTGCATTAATCCTTTGTATCCACAAAGATTTAAATTCTCTTTTTTTATTTCTTCGATCTCTATATGCATATTGCATAGCTTTTTCCATTGCCTGTCTTGCAACTCTTATGGTGTTTTTTCTTCGTCCCCACTGACCCTTAACTGCTTTAAGAACTTTTTTATGTTTAGCTCTGCTTGTTACGCCTCTTTTTACTCTAGCCATTTTATCCTCTTAAACTATACGGCATATATGACTTAACAATTTTACCATCTTGTTTGGACATTACCGTTGTTCCTCTTTGATTTCTAATTTGTGAGTTAGTTCTTTTAATCATGCCATGTCTTTTACCAGCTTGTGAGGTAATCACTTTTCCTTTAGCTGAAATCTTAAATCTTTTTTTTGCTGAACTTTTTGTTTTTAATTTAGGCATAATTTCACGGGGTTATACAAATATTAATATTAATTTACAACTAGAAATATAGACTATAAAGGCTGAATTACCATAATCATTTGCTTTCCATCAAACTTTGGCTGTAACTCAACTCTACCAATTGACTGCATATCTTGTTTTATTTTTTCCATTAGATCATTTCCAAGACTTGAATGTTGTAGCTCTCTGCCTTTAAATCTTATAGTAAATTTAACTTTATCTCCTTTGGCTATAAATTTTTGTGCATTTTTAATTTTAAAATTATAATCATGAGTTTCTGTAACAGGTCGTAATTTTATCTCTTTTAATTCAATTTTTTTTTGTTTCTTTTTTGCCTTATTTGCTTTTTTTTGGGCATCATATTTATACTTTCCCATATCCATAATTTTACAGACTGGGGGTTTTGCATTTGGAGCAATTTCAATTAAATCTAAACCTAAATCTTTTGATCTATTAATTGCATCATTCAAATTTAATATTCCAAGATTTTCTCCATCACTTCCTATAACTTGAACTTCAGGTGAAGTTATTCTGTTGTTTGACCTAGGCCCCTTAGGTTTAGTTCTTCTTTGAAAATAATTTTGTTTGAAGTCTGCCACTTAGATTGAGGGTGCTTTGTTAAGAGCAGAATATTTTTTAATAAATTCTTTTAGTTCCATATTTTCTTGTTTATTAGAATCCAATCTTCTAATAGTTACTGAGTTTGTGTCAACTTCTTTTTTTCCACAAATTAAGAGCATAGGTACCTTGGATAAAGAATGATCTCTAATTTTATAGTTTAAATTGTGATTTTTAAGATCTGCCTCTACTGATATTCCTGATTTTTTTAATTGTTCACAAACTTTTTTTGCATATCCATCAAAATCATTTGAAACGGGTATCACGACTGATTGTAGGGGAGTTATCCAAAAAGGTAATTTTCCTGCATAGTTTTCAATTAATATTCCAATAAATCTTTCTAAAGAACCAAATAATGCTCTATGAAGCATAACTGGAATTTTTTTGTTTCCATCTTTATCAACAAAAGACGCACCCAATCTTTCTGGTAAGTTAAGATCCACTTGTAAAGTTCCACATTGCCAATCTCTACCAATTGCATCTCTTAAAACAAATTCTATTTTTGGACCATAAAATGCTCCCTCTCCTTTATTTATAGAATATTCTAAATTTGTAGCTTTAATTGCTTCTAGTAAAGCTGCTTCTGATTTATCCCAAACTTTGTCATCACCAACTCTTAACTCTGGACGGTCAGAATATTTTAAAATAACGTCTTCAAATCCTAAATCTTTGTAAATTTCTAAAATTAAGTTAGTTACGCTCAAACATTCTTCTGTAATTTGTTCCTCAGTACAAAAAATATGCGCATCATCCTGGGTAAAAGCCCTTACACGTAATAGTCCATGAAGTGCTCCAGATGGCTCATACCTATGCACCTTTCCAAATTCTGACATTTTAAGAGGTAAATCTCGATAACTTTTTAAGCCTTGATTAAATACTTGAACACATCCAGGACAATTCATCGGTTTTATTGCAAAAACTTTTTCATCTGGTGTTGTAGATGTATACATGTTTGCACCAAATTTTTCCCAATGACCAGATTTCTCCCAAAGTGATCGATCTAATATTTCTGGAGTGTTAATTTCTTGATAACCTGCAGTTTCTTGCTTCATTCTCATATAGGAAATAAGTTTTTGAAATAAATTCCATCCTTTTTGATGCCAAAATACAGATCCAGGACTTTCCTCTCTAAAATGAAATAGGTCCATCTCTTTTCCAATTTTTCTATGATCTCTTTTTTCTGCCTCCTCTATTCTTTGAAGATATAAATCTAGATCTTTTTGATTGGCCCATCCAGTACCATAAATTCTTTGCAACATTTCATTATTGGAATCTCCACGCCAATAAGCTCCTGATACTTTTGTTAATTTGAAAGATTTTCCAATTTTACCAGAGGAAACTAAATGAGGACCTCTACATAAATCATACCATGTATCTCCATGATGATAAATTGTAAGCATTTCATTTTCAGGAATACCTTCAATTATTTCTGCTTTATATTTTTCACCAATTTTTTTGAAATGGTTAATAGCTTCATCTCTTTTCCAAACTTCTCTTCTTGTTTTTACATCCTTATCAATTATCTCGGACATTCTTTTTTCAATATTTTTAAGATCATCGTTAGTAAAAGGTTCTTTTCTTGCAAAATCGTAATAAAATCCATTTTCTATTACTGGTCCAATAGTTACTTGTGTACCTGGGTATAATTCTTGAACAGCCATAGCCATTATGTGTGCGGTATCATGCCTAATAACTTCTAATCCCTCAGGATCTTTTGAAGTAAAAATTTTAACAGAACTATCTTTATCTATTATTGAATATAAATCTTTTAACTCACCGTTTACACTCATTATTAAAGCTTTTTTTGCTAAAGATTTGCTAATTTTTTCTGCGACTTCTGAACCTGTTACACTTTTTTCAAAGTTTAATTTTTTTCCATCGGGAAGAGTTATATTAGGCATTTAATTTATTAGTTTTTTGTACTCTGAATAAGTAGAAAAACACATTTTTTCAACATTAAATTTGTTTATTATGTTTTTTCGACCCTCAATACCCATTTGATTTAGTGTACTTTCGTCTAAATTTAATAATTCAATAATTTTTTTTGACATATCTTCTGAATTACCTGCTTCAAACAAAATACCAGTTTTATTATCAATAATAGTTTCTTTTGATCCACCAATATTACTTGCTAAAATTGGCTTCTGCATTGATTGAGCTTCAACAGATACTCTTCCAAAAGACTCTGGCTCGATAGATGCAGATACGACAAAATTAGAAATCTTGTATGCTGCTGGCATATTTTTACAGTGTTCTATAAATTTTATCTGATTAGTTAATCTATATTGCTCTACTAATCTAATAAGTTTTTTTTTATATAAATGTCTACCTTGATCACTTCCAAGTAATACTGCAATAAACGCATCATGACCTAATTGAATATTAACTTTATTAACTGCTTCTAAAAATATTTCTTGACCTTTCCAAGAGGTTAGTCTTCCTGGAAATAATATAATTTTTTTTCCAACAACTAATTCCCAAGATTTAAATAAATTATCTTCATCTTTTTCTAATGTCGTTGAAGGATCAAAATAGTCTGTATTGATCCCTCTAAAAATTACTAAGAATTTTTTATTTGTATTTAAATATTCAGAATAATTTTCATTTATATGTGAAAAAATAAAATTTGAACCTGCAATTATCAAATCTGATCTAACCATAACAGAATTATAAAATTTTTTTATTTTACTATTAAAATTATAAGTTCCGTGAAAAGTTGTAACAAATTTTCTACCTGTAATTTTTGTTGCAAAAAAACAAGACCAAGCAGGCGCTCTACTTCTTGCATGAACTATATTGATATTAAAAAAAAGAATAATTAATGAAATTATCAATGTGTTAAATAACATAATTATTGGATTTTTAGATTGAACTGGAAGTTTTATTAATTTTACTTTTTTTTTGTTTATAAACTTTGTTAATTCACCACCACTAGTAATAATGTAAGACTTGCAATCATTTTCATTTAAATAATGTGCAATATCAAAACATCCTGTTTCTGCCCCTCCATAACCAAGCTTTGGAATTACTTGTAAAACTTTTATTTTTGATGACATTCGTTATATTTATATATTAAGTAATAATCTGAATAAACTTTTATGAGCAAATTTAAATACTTAAAAATATCAAAATCCATAAAAATTAGATATTTAAAAAACAACTTTAAGAAGAATCCTTATGTTGTTTTTTTACATGGCTTTATGTCAGATCTGGAAGGTGAAAAACCAAAAAAATTAAAAAAATTCTGCGATAAAAAAAGGATTGGCTTTTTAGGAATAGAATATTCTGGTCATGGCAAATCAACTGGAAAGTTTACCAGCGGAAATATTAGTAAATGGAGTCATCAAGTTAAATTTACAATAAAAAAAATAGTAAAAAAAAATAATTTCATCCTAGTTGGTTCAAGTATGGGTTCTTGGATTTCAACGAAACAATTTGAATATTATAAAAACCAAATTAAGGGGTTCATTGGAATAGGGTCAGCTCCTGAATTTTTAGAAAAAGTTATGTGGAAAAAATTTTCAAAAAAAATGAAAAAAGAAACAATAAAAAATGGGGTTTATAACCTTAAACATGGTGGTTTTGAGTATCCAATTACATATCAATTAATAAAAGATGGAAGAAAAAATAAGGTTTTAAATAAAAAAATTTATACAAAAATACCTATAACTTTATTTCATGGATCTAAAGATGAGGCTGTGTCGGCTGTGTATTCAAAAAAACTTATAAAAATTTTTAAAAGTTCTCAAAAAAAAGTTTTAATTATTAAAGGTGGAGATCATAGTCTTTTCAGCGTTAAATATCAAAAAAAGATTATAAATGAATTACAAAATATAATTAATCAAACAAATTAAATTGCAACACTTAAATTTTTATTCAACGATATAGGATTATCAAGTTTATCTAACATTTCTTTTGGACATACTTGAAAAAAATTTTCAATTTCATTATCAAAATTATTTATTAAATTTTTTGCAAAAATTGAATCTGTTTCCGTTGAATGATTTAAAATTAAATTTTTTAGAAAATTTATCCAATAATCTGTTTCTGGTCGTTGCCAAATAACACTTTCTGGATTGACTTTTTTTTCAAAATTATTATTAGCATCATAAACGAATACCATTCCTCCTGTCATTCCAGCTGCAAAATTATCTCCAACTTCACCTAGAATAACAACATTTCCACCAGTCATATATTCACATCCGTTAGAATCACACCCTTCTATTACTGCTGATGCTCCAGAATTTCTAACAGCAAATCTTTCTCCCGCCTGACCAGCTGCATATAAATATCCAGATGTAGCTCCATATAAAACAGTATTTCCAATTATTGTATTCTCATTAGAAATTATATTACTTTCTTCAGGTAGTTTGATTACTATAGTTCCTCCTGACAATCCTTTTCCAACATAATCATTTGCGTCACCTTTTAAGTTTAACTTTAATCCTTTTATGCCAAAAGCGCCAAAAGATTGTCCAGCCGATCCTTCAAATTTTAAAGAAACTGAATTTTCATTTAGCATATCGTTGCCAAATTTTTTATATAGATGATAAGAAATTCTAGTTCCTACTGCTCTATGAGTATTTTTAATTTTAAATACTTTATCCACATTCTCTTCTTTATTAATATGCTCTTCTATTTTAGGCCATATTTCCTGATCTAAAGTATCTGGAACAGAATTAATAATTTTATTGTCACAATATCTCTTGTTTAAACCAGGATCAGCTTGAACAAATAGAGGGTTTAAGTCTAAGTCATCTAAATTGGAGGAACCTTTGCTAATTTGTTTTAGTAGATCAGTCCTTCCAATTATCTCATTTAAATTTTTAAATCCTAATTCTGCTAGAATCTCTCTTACTTCTTCAGCAAGAAATTTAAAAAGATTTACAACTTTCTCTGGGGTTCCACTAAATTTTTCTCTTAATTTTTCATCTTGTGTACAAATGCCTACAGGACAAGTATTTGAATGGCATTGTCTAACCATAATACAACCCATTGCGACAAGAGCAGTTGTGGCAACGCCATACTCTTCAGCTCCCATCATTGCAGCTATTACTACATCTCTGCCAGTTTTTATACCCCCATCAGTTTTTAGTGTAACTTTATGTCGTAAATTATTTAGTGTTAACACCTGATTAGCTTCGGTTAGACCCATCTCCCATGGAATTCCAACATATTTGACGCTTGTTTGAGGAGTCGCTCCAGTACCCCCTGAATGTCCCGCTATTAAAATTATGTCTGCTTTTGCTTTAGCAACGCCAGCTGCAATTGTTCCAATTCCTGAAGATGCAACTAATTTAACACTTATTCTTGCTTTAGGATTTATCTGTTTAAGATCATAAATTAATTGTGCCAGATCTTCTATGGAGTAAATATCATGATGTGGAGGAGGAGAAATCAATGTAACTCCAGGTGTTGAATGTCTTAGCCTTGCTATTTCATCAGTAACTTTAAATCCAGGAAGTTGGCCTCCTTCCCCAGGTTTTGCACCTTGTGCAATTTTAATTTCTATTTCATTACAATTATTTAAATAATTAATTGTAACTCCAAATCTAGCAGATGCTATTTGTTTAACTCTAGAATTTTCGCTATCTCCATTTTCTTTTACTTTAAATCTCTTTTCATCTTCTCCTCCTTCGCCACTACATGATGCACCCTTAATTCTATTCATTCCAATTGCTAAAGTTTCGTGTGCTTCTTTTGATAAAGCGCCATGAGACATGCTTCCGCTTCCAAATCTTTTCATAATACTTGGAACAGATTCTACTTCATCAATGTTTATTGGTTTTTTTATCTTAAAATCAATTAAATCTCTTAAATTAATTGGTTTAAGATTGTAAATTCCGTGAACATATTTTTTATAAATATCGTAGGAATTTTGCGTAACAGCTGATTGAATTAGGTGTATTAACTTACCTTGATACTGATGAGTTTCGCCATTTTTTCTATATTTATAAATTCCACCGATTGGTAGAACTTTAGAATTAGATTGAAAACTGTCAAAATGAATATCTCTTATTTTCTTCTCAATTCCATTTAATCCAATTCCAGAAATTTTTGATAATATTCCTGGAAAAAAATCTTTTACTAGTGTCCTGCTTAATCCCACTGTTTCAAAATTACATCCTCCTCTATATGAACTTAACACTGAAATACCCATCTTAGACATAATTTTTAACAATCCAAGATTAACTGATTTAATATATCTTGATACACACTCATCAAAACTCAAATTACCAAAAAGCATTTTTGAGTACCTTTGATGTATGCTATCAAAAGCTAAATAGGGATTAACAGTTGTTGCCCCAACACCAATTAAGGTTGCAAAAGAATGGGTATCTAGAGCATCTCCTGTTTGAACATTAATCGAAACATATCCTCTCAATCCAAGATTAGTTAAATGAGAATTAATAGCACCAATGCACAATAGCATTGGAATTGGTAACTTATCTTTTGTTATATTTTTATCAGTAAGTATTAACTGTTTGATTCCCTCTCGAACTGATTTTTCAGCATTATTTTTAAGGTTAATCAATGCAGATTCAAGATTATCTTCCTTTTTAAAAGTACAGTCTAGAATTTTGGAATTATCACCAAAATAATTAATAAATTTATTAAATTGAGAATTTGACAATATAGGACTATCTAGGACATAAATATTTTCTTCGGTTAAATTTTTAAAGTCTAAGATATTACCTAAATTTCCAAATCGAGTCTTAAGACTCATAACTTTATTCTCTCTTAAAGAATCAATTGGTGGGTTAGTCACTTGACTAAAATTTTGTCTAAAAAAATGATAAAGTGGCCGATATTTATCTGAAAGAACTGCTAGAGGTGTATCATCTCCCATAGATCCTGTTGCCTCTTTAGAATCTTCTACCATTGGGTGAAGGATTAGCTCCAAGTCTTCAATACTATAACCAAAACAATGTTGAAAGATCCTTAATTCTTCTCCAGAAAATTGTTTTTTTTCATCTTTAATTAAAAATTTTTTATCTAAATCTATAATTTGATTATTAAAATTTTTATATTCTTTAGCTAAATAATTTTTTATTTGGCTATTATTATAAACTTTTCCTTTTTCAATTCTTATACCAATAATTTCTCCTGGCCCTAATCTTCCTTTATTAACAATTTTATTTTCATCTACATTAACCATTCCAGTCTCTGAACCTGCAAATAATAATTTATCTTTGGTAACTGTGAATCTTAAAGGTCTTAAACCATTTCTATCTGTTGCTGCAATAACCCATTCGTTATCAGTAGCAGCTATAGCTGCAGGACCATCCCACGGTTCCATGGTACTATTTAAAAAATTAAACAATTGCAAATGTTCTCTTGGTAGTATTTTGCTTTTTTTAGACCATGCATCGGGTATTAACATAATTTTAGCTAAGGGTGCTGAGTGTCCAGATATACTCAATAATTCAAAAACATTATCCAATGAAGCTGAGTCTGAATTATCTTTGGGAATTACCGGTTTTAAATTTTCCATATCTTCAAACATAGGACTAAACATTTCTTCTTCATGAACTTTCATCCAATTAATGTTACCCTTTAAAGTATTTATTTCGCCATTGTGAGCAATAGATCTGAATGGTTGAGCTAGGTCCCAACTAGGAGCAGTATTTGTTGAAAATCTTTGATGAAAAATAGCATACCTAGATATAAATCTTTCATCATTTAAGTCTTTATAAAATTCTGATAAAGACTCTGCTAAGAACATTCCTTTATAAATAATTGACTTAGAACTAAAAGAACAAATATAGAACTGGTTTAAATTATTTTTTAAACACTCCTTTTCTATTTTTCTTCTAGTTTCATAAAGTTTCCTCTCTAAATCTTTTCCATTTAAAGTTTTGTCTTTAGGAGTGAATAAAACTTGAGTTATTTCAGGTCTAGTTATTTCAGCTTTTGAACCTAATACACTAGTATTAATTGGAACCTGCCTCCATCTGTAAATATTAAAATTATTTTTTAAAATTTCAGTTTCTATATTTGTTTTGCATTTTTCTTGTGAATTAAAGTCATTTCTAGGTAAAAAAATCATTCCAACACAAATTATTCCTCCATCATATTTACGTCCATAATTTTCTATTTTTTCAATAAAGAAGTCTGAAGGTATTTCAATGTGAATACCTGCGCCATCTCCCGTTTTTCCGTCTGCATCAATCGCTCCTCTATGCCAGACTGCTTTTAGAGCCTCTATTCCTTGCTCAACAACTTTTCTGGACTTTATACCTTCTGTTGATGCTACTAATCCAACTCCACAAGAGTCATGTTCCATTGACTCATCATAAATAAAATTTTTTTTTAAAATTTGTAAATTTTTTTTTCTTAAATTCATTAAGCTACTTTCTTATTTTTTTTTAATTGTAAATAATTATCTATAGACAACGCTGCATCTCTTCCATCTTTTATTGCCCAAACAACAAGTGATGCTCCTCTTACAATATCACCAGCAGCAAATACACCAGGTATATTTGTTTCCATTGTATCAAAATTTGTTTTTATTGTTCCCCATTTAGTAGTTTGCAATCTATTCTCGTCAAATAATAAAGGAAGTTCTTCTGGATCAAAACCCAAAGCTTTTATAACTATATCTGCCTTAATTTCAAATTCATAATTTTTTTCTATTATTGGTTTTCTTCTTCCACTTTCATCTGGGTCTCCTAACTTAATTTTATCAACTATTAAGCTTTGAACTTTTTTATTACCTTTAAATTCTTTCGGATTACTTAACCAAATAAATTCAATACCTTCTTCCTCAGCATTCGCAACCTCTCTTGCTGATCCTGGCATATTTTCTTTATCTCGTCTGTAAATACATTTTACTGATTTTGCTTTTTGTCTAATTGATGTCCTAACACAATCCATAGCAGTATCACCACCACCTATAACTATTACATCTTTATCTTTTGCATCTAAAATTCCATTGTCAAATAATTCAACTTTGTCTCCTAAGCCTTTTCGATTAGATGCTGTTAAAAATTGCATTGCAGGGAAAATATTTTCTAAATCTCCTCCTGGTATTTCAACTTCTCTAGGTTTATAAACACCAGTCGCAATTAATATTGAATCATGTTTTTCTCTAAGATCTTTTAAAGTTAAATCTTTTCCAACTTCAAAGTTAAGAACAAAGTTAATACCCCCATCTTTCAAAAGTTTAATTCTCCTATTAACTACATGTTTTTCTAATTTAAAATTTGGTATCCCATAAATTAATAAACCTCCTGCTCTGTCATAACGATCGTATATGGTAATTTGGTAACCTTTTTTTCTTAGTTCTTCTCCACATGCTAATCCAGCTGGACCTGCTCCAATAATACCAACGCTTTGATTAATTTCATTTTTAACCTCTATCGGTTTTACCCAGCCTTTTGTCCATGCTGTCTCTGTTATATATTTTTCTATTGAACCAATTGTTACTGTTCCATGACCCGATTGTTCAATAACACAATTTCCTTCGCACAATCTATCTTGTGGACAAATTCTTCCACATACTTCAGGCATATTATTTGTGCTTTGTGATAATTCATAAGCCTCTTCAAGTCTGTTTTCTGCAGTTAATTTTAGCCAATCTGGGATATTATTGCTTAAAGGACAATGAACTTGGCAAAATGGAACTCCACATTGCGAGCATCTACTAGACTGTTTATTTGCATTTTCATGAATAAATTCAGCATATATTTCGTTAAAATCACTCTTTCTCTCTATTTCATTCCTTTTTGAGGGGTTTTTTTGATCAATATCAATAAATTTTAACATTTTTTCTGACATCGCGATTGCTATATAACAATATTTTTCCTGAATAAACTATAATAAGGTCATAATTTATGTCTTATATTTTAAAAAAACCATTAAAATAAGGGATTTTAGAAATTTATGCATAATAGTTATGCACTAAAGTTATTGCTTTATTTTGGGTAACTTTTAATTAACAAGTAAAATTGTAATGATTTCTCAATACATTGAAACTTTTTTTTTAGCAATCATTCAAGGTGTATTTGAATTTATACCTGTAAGCTCCTCAGCTCATTTAATTTTATTTTCAAAAATTAATAATTTTAATTTTAGCTCTTTACAGCTTGATATTAGTCTTCACTTGGGGTCTTTAATTGCAATCATATTTTACTTTAGAGAAGATTTATTTAATTTAACAAAAAATAAAAGTTTAGCGCTCTTAATTATTGTAGGATCTATACCGTTAATAATTGTCGGTTATATTTTTTATTCTACTGGTTTAATTGATTATTTCAGAAATTTAGAAGTAATTGCATGGACCACGTTATTTTTTGGAATTCTACTATATTTTTCAGATAGATCAAAAATAAACAATAAGTTGGATACAAAACTAAGTTATAAAAATATTATTATAATTGGTTTACTTCAAGTTTTGGCAATAATTCCGGGTGTGAGTAGATCGGGGATAGTTATAACAGCATCAAGATTTTTAAATTTTGACAGAATAGACTCTTCGAAGATTGCATTCTATTTGTCTATACCTGCAATAAGTGGTGCTAGCTTTTTGGGTCTTAAAGATATTTTTGATACTGGAGTTGTTTTAAATTTTATTTTCTTTTATTCAATTATTCTATCATTTGTAATTTCTTATCTGACAATTAAGTATTTTTTAATTTATATAAAAAATTTTAATTTAAACTTATTTATATATTATAGAATACTTTTAGCCTTAATACTTTTTGTAATAGTTTATAATTAATTTTTTGAAGTTGGAGCAAGTTGTGAAAATATTACAGCGATCAAAATTAAGCAACAACCAATTATATTGCTTAAGTCTAAAAATTGATTTAATATTATCCAACCTGCCAATGCTGCAAAAACACCCTCCAATGAATATATAATTGCTGCTGGGGCTTCTTCTATATTTTTTTGAGCAAACATTTGAAGTGTAAATGCAATTCCACCAGAAAAAACACCAGCATAAACAATAGAACTACTTTCTAAAAGAATATTTGAAAATTTAATTTCTTCAAAAAAATATGAAAATAAAAGAGATAAAGTTGCAACAAGTAATGCCTGAAGCGCAGCATAAAAAATGGGTATATTGAAAGTCTCCATGAACTTTCCAGCAAAAATAATATGAAGAGCCCAAAATACTGAACATAAAATTACTAATGCGTCACCTAACATTACTTCTGAATTAGAAAAATCACTTAAAAGATAAACACCAAAAACACACAGACCTATGGAAGGCCAAATGCTCCAGTGAACTTTACTTGCATAAATAAAAAATAATAAGATAGGTACTAGAGGTACATAAAACACTGTAAAAAAAGCTGCATTTGCAATATTTGTATATTGAAGAGAAGCTTGTTGTAAATAAGTTCCTAAAAATAAAGATATCCCCATAAAAAGAAGATATTTATAAAAAACTTTTGAATTTGAACTTATTTCTACAAGTATTTTTTTTCTCTCAAAAAATAATGCAATAGGCAAAATTGTAATAAATCCAACAAAAAATCTAGAAAAGTTAAATGTTAATGGCCCTATATTATCCATTCCAGTATCTTGAGCGATAAATGCTGTACCCCAAATAAAAGTTGTAATTAAAGCACAAATCATTGAAGTAGATTTACTCATTTTCATTTTATTTATTTTAGATTAAATTCTTTAATAAATGTCATTCATTCTACAAGAACTATCAAAATCTTCTTTATTAATATAACAGCCAGATATTTTTCTAGTTCCTTCAAATGAACCTCTTCCATGAAGAACTCTCCAATTGTTAAATATCAATAATTCTCCAGGTTTTAAAATATGTCTCCATTGAAATTCTCTACTATTTGCCATTAAATCAAATTTTCTTATAGCTTCATAAAATTTAGTTGTTAATTCTTTTTCAAACCTAAACGGCGCTCTATCATAATTATTAAAACTAACTTGAAAAAGTTCTTTATTCGAGTTTAAATTAAAAATTGGCCTTTCTGCTTCTAAGAATACGCCATCACCAATATAATTTCCTTTAACATTTATTGTCGAAAGAATTTCAAATAGTTCTTTGCTCTCCTTTTTTATTATTTCAGCAATTTTAAATCCATCTACCATTATTGAATGTCCACCTTTAGCTTTATATTTGCAGCATAACAATAATTGCAAACCTGGAGCATCATTACTGTATGTTGCATCTGTATGAGGTCTTAACTCTTCTTGTGTATACGCACTGTCTGCTTTATCTTCGTTAGATTCGAAGCTCCATAAACCTCCAAAAATAGAATTTCTTACATAACCAATTTTTTTTGCAATATTTTCAACTGAACCAATTTCTGTTTTGCAATTTGTCACAACGGCAAATCCATATTTATATAATTTTTTTAAAAAATCTTTATAACCTTGGTTTGATTGAATAGTTTCAAAATCTATATAAATTTGATCTTTTAAGTCAATATCTTTCCACAATTTTAAATTACTTATTTTTTTTTTATTATTAAGTGAGTTACTAGATAGAAACTCATAAGAGTAAGTTACAGGCTTTTGTAAATCTGGCCATAATATTTTTATAGATTTTCCATCATCAAAAATTTCAGCACTTTTAATTTTAATTTTGAAATCCAAAGCTGCTGTAAATGTTTTCCTTTGACTAGATCTTTTATCCCAGTTTTCCTCATCTCTTGCATGATCTCTAAGCCATATATTTGAAAATATCTCATCATTTTCATTGAAATATACATGAAGATCATCAGATAAAATTTTTATCTTTCTAATCATTTGGCTAAATTATATGCAAAATTTGGACCTAAATTATATTTTAAATCATTATTGAATTTTGCTGCTTCTGCGCCATCAATAATTCTATGATCATAGGATAATGATAAAGGTAAAATTGTTCGAGGCATAAATTTTCCATCCAAAAATACTTGTTTTTTATAAGATCTACCTACACCAAGAATTGCGACCTCTGGATAGTTAATTATTGGTGTAAAAAATGATCCACCTATTCCTCCTAAACTTGTTATTGTCATGGATCCTCCAAAAAATTCCTTCTTATCTATTTTTAAATTTCTACAATCATCGCTTACATTTTTTAATTCTATGCTTAATTGATTAATATCTTTTTCATTTGCATTTCTTATTTTTGGAACCATTAAACCGTGTGGAGTATCCACTGCTATACCTATATGAAAATATTTTTTTAATGTAATTTTTCCATTTTCAATATCATCAATTGATGAATTAAATCTTGGAAATTTTTTTAAAGATAGAACAATTGCTTTTATTATAAAGGCTAAAGGAGTAATTTTTTTTCTTTCTCCTGTAAAACTGTCTGTCAATGAACTTCTAAATTCTTCTAATTCAGTTATATCTGCTTCATCATGATTTGTGACATGAGGGATATTTGTCCAAGAATTACTTAAATGAGGAGCAGCTATTTTTTTTACTCTTGGAATATCTTTAATTTCAATCTCTCCAAATTCGGAGTGTTTATATTCCATTTTTATAGATTTATTTTTTATTTCATTTTCACGTTTATTAGATTTATTTATTTTTGAAGATATAAAATGCTTTATATCTTTTTCAATTACTCTTCCAATTCTTTCGCTACCTGAAACTTCATTTATATCTACGCCTAACTCCCTAGCAAACTTCCTTGCTTTTGGGCTTGCAGAAGTTTTATCTAAATTTTTTTCTATATTTTCTGTCATTTATAGTTTTGTTGGCATTGGTTTATCTTTGTCAATATTATATTTTTTAATTGCTTCTTTTGCATATTTGGATGCAATTAATTGTTCATTCGCTAACACACTTAAACTGTATGCAACAATATGTTCTTTATCAACCTCAAAAAATTTCCTTAAACTTTTTCTAGTATCACTTCTTCCATATCCATCTGTGCCAAGAGAATAAAAGCTTTTTGATGTATAAGGTCTAATTTGATCTGAATTCATCCTCATATAATCCGATGCAGCTAAAATTGGACCATCTTTTTTTCCTAAACATTTTTCAACATAAGATATTTTTTTATGTTCTCCAGGATTTAATAAATTATATCTTTCAGTTTCTAGCCCATCTCTTCTTAGTTCATTAAAACTTGTTACACTCCATACTTCACTATCTATTTGGTAATCTTTTTGCAAAATCTCGGCAGCTGATATCATTTCTCTAAGTATAGCTCCTGATCCCAACAATTGAATTTTATTTTTTTTATAATTTGAATAATCTTTAATTTTATACATACCTTTTAAAATTCCATCTTCACAATCTTTATCTTTTGGAATATCTGGATGAGTATAATTTTCATTCATAGTTGTAATATAATAAAAAACATTTTCATTTTTTTCATGCATTCTTCTTAATCCTTCTCTAAAAATAATTGCTAGCTCATAGTGAAAAGTTGGATCATATGATATACAATTTGGTATAGTTGATGCAATTAGATGACTATGTCCATCTTGATGCTGTAAACCTTCACCAGCTAATGTTGTTCTACCAGCTGTTGCTCCTATTAAAAATCCTCTAGCTTGACTATCTCCAGCTGCCCAAGCAAAGTCCCCTATTCTTTGAAAACCAAACATGGAATAAAATAAATAAATTGGAATCATTTCAATATCATGATTTGAATAAGACGTACCTGCAGCAATCCATGAGGACATCGATCCTGCCTCGGTTATTCCTTCCTCTAAAACTTGTCCGCTCTTTTCTTCTTTATAAGATGAAAGTTGAGCAGAGTCTTCTGGTTCATATTTTTGACCCTCATGAGCATAAATTCCAATTTTTTGAAAAAAGCCCTCCATACCAAAAGTTCTGGCTTCATCTGGAATAATAGGAACTAATTTAGGCGCCACATTTTTATCTCTTAACAAGTTAGTCAACAACCTTACTAAAGCCATTGTAGTTGACATTTCTTTTTCTCCAGTTGAAATTTTCATAAAATCAAAAATATCTTTATTTGGAGTTTTAATTGGTTTTGAATATGAAGTTCTTTCCGGAATAAAGCCTCCTAATTCCATTCTTCTTTTTTTCAAATATTTAATTTCTTCAGAATTTTCATCTGGTTTATAATATTCTATATTTTTAACTTGCTCATCTGTTAAAGGAACATCAAATCTATCTCTGTAATATAACAAATCATCTACATCTAATTTTTTTTGCTGATGAGTTGTATTAACACTTTCACCAGTTTTACCCATTCCATAACCTTTGATAGTTTTTGCTATTATTACAGTGGGGCTTCCAATATTTTTTATTGCTTTGTCATAGGCTGCATAAACTTTGTGGGGATCATGACCTCCTCTGTTTAATCTCCAAATATCTTTATCTGACATAGATGAAACTAATTCTGTTGTTTCTGGATATTTTCCAAAAAATTTTTCTCTAACATAAAGACCATTTCTAGCCTTAAATGCTTGATATTCTCCATCAACTGTTTCGTTCATTATTTTAACTAGATGACCAGTCTTGTCATTAGCTAATAAAGAGTCCCAATAAGATCCCCAAATTACCTTTATAACATTCCATCCTCCTCCTCTAAAAATCCCCTCAAGCTCTTGAATAATTTTTCCATTTCCTCTGACTGGGCCATCTAATCTTTGAAGGTTGCAATTAATTACAAAAATTAAATTATCTAACTTTTCTCTTGCTGCTAAACCTATTGCGCCTAATGACTCTGGTTCATCCATTTCTCCATCTCCTAGAAATGCCCAAACTTTTCTACCTTCATCTTTAATTAGACCTCTATTAATTAAATATTTCATAAATCTAGCTTGATATATTGCTAACATAGGTCCAAGACCCATTGAAACAGTTGGGAACTGCCAAAATTTTGGCATTAACCATGGATGTGGGTAGGAAGAAAGTCCATCATTTTTTACTTCTTGCCTAAAACTATTTAATTGCCTTTCCGTTAATCTTCCTTCAAGGAAAGCTCTGGCGTACATACCCGGTGCACTGTGACCTTGAAAATAAATTAAATCTCCACCAAATTTATTATTTTTTGCTCTCCAAAAATGATTCATACCAACATCATATAAGGTTGCAGCTGATGCAAATGTACCAATATGACCACCTAATTCTGGAAATTTTTTATTTGCTCTTACTACCATCGCAGCAGCATTCCATCTTATGAAGGATCTAATTTTGCGCTCTATGTTTTGATCGCCTGGTGATTTTTTTTCTTCTTCTGGAGGTATGGTATTTATATAAGGTGTTGTTTGAGTGTAAGGGATTTTAGATCCAGCCTTATATGATTGATCTATTAGTTGTTTAATTAAAAAATGAGCTCTTTCTGAACCATCATTTTGAAGAACTGCACTTAATGAATCAAGCCATTCTTTTGTTTCAACTGGGTCAATATCATCTTTGCTAGTTATCATTTTAACTTCATTTTCAATTTTTTTATCCTCAATTTTTTCTTCTATTTTCTTTATTGAACCTTCAGCTTCTTGGATAATTTTTTCTGTTACAGGAGGTATTTTTTCATCAATTTTTTGTTTTTCAGATGATTTGTTAATTTGATTTTCGCTAGAAGATAAAGTTAATATTAAATCTCCTTTAGAAACTTTATCACCTATTTTAACTTTGATATTTTCAATAATGCCTTCAAAGGTTGATGGAACTTCAACACTTGATTTGTCACTTTCTAATGTTACAACAGAATCATTTTTATTGATTTTATCACCTTTTTTAACCAAGATTTCGATTATCTCTACGTTTTCAAAATCACCGATATCCGGAACTAATAATTCTAAACTCATAATCTAGTATAATATATATCAATAATTGCTAAATAAATAATTTACATTAATAATAATGTAAAAAATTAACAAATTGCGCCTGTAGCTCAATTGGATAGAGCGCTTGGCTACGGACCAGGAGGTTCTGGGTTCAACTCCTAGCAGGCGCACCAAAAAGAGGTTAAATGAAAGTATCATTACAAAAGTCTGTAGTTTATTTTTTTTCTTTGGTATTAATATTATTATTTTTAATCACAATATTTATATAATGAAAAAAAAATTTGAACAGTTGAGCAGTAAGTCCGGATACATGAAACATAATGGAGGACTTTTTTTTAGAAAAATATCAAAACATGAATACGAATTTAAAACCAAAATAAAAAAAAACCATTTAAATAAGGCAGGAATTACGCATGGAGGATATATAGCTTCTATCATTGATGCGGGCGCAGGTACAGGAGCACATAGATCAACTAATAATAAATCCTGTGTTACTATTTCTCTTGATATTAAGTTTATTGGTTCAACTAAACTAAGTGATGAAATAGTTGGATTTACTAAAATTCAAAAAGTAACAAATAGTCTAGTTTTCTTAATCTGCCATTTAGAGTGTAAAGGTAAACTAATTGCTTCTGCGTCTGGTATATGGAAAATATTAAAAAAACCTTTGCCTAATGCTGGCTTTGGCGGCTAGTTAGTCCTTCTCTTATTTAAAAAACCAAAAACTAAAATTAAGAATAGTGCTATTGGATATATTATTTTTTTATCAGGTCTATTTAAATTTTCAATTTTAAATTCAGTAATAATATCTCCCATCTCTATCCCAGATTTTTTTGCAAGACCATTCCATTTTATCGTATCAACTAATATTTTGTTCTCTTGTTCTATTAGATTAACTCCATATTCTTGAAAACTGAAATTTTCTTTAAATGTATTCTTTTTAATTACAAATAGCTTATATCTTTCCCCATACTCACTTAATCTGGTAACCTTTATTCTTACTTCTTTATCTGAATCTAATTTTGAATTTTGAATTTGATTGATATCAAAATAATTATATTTTGGATAAAATTTATTTAAAACAAACTCTGGTGCAAGGAATGAAATTGAAATAACAAGAAAAATTATAGTTTCATACCATTTTAATTTATTAATAAACCATCCTTGGGTGGCTGCAGTAAATATTAAAATGCCAATTAAAGAAGTTACTATAATTAAAATTGCATGCCAAAAATTTTCTACTCCTATCAATAATAATTCATGATTAAATAAAAATACTATTGGTAAAATTCCAGTCCTTAAACTATACCAAAAAGCTTGTACTCCTGTTCTAAGTGGATCTCCACCAGATATAGCTGCTGCTGCATATGATGCAAGGCCTACAGGAGGAGTAACATCAGCCATTAAACCAAAATAAAAAACAAATAGATGAACTGCTATAAGTGGAAATATAAATCCTGAGGCATTACCTACATCAACTAGGACTGTCGCCATAAGTGACGCTACTACAACATAGTTAGCGGTAGTTGGAAGTCCCATCCCCAGCAACAAACATAAAATAATTGTTAAAAATAAAAGTATAATTACATTATCTTTAGCAATAGACTCTATAACAATAATCAAGTTAGTACTTAGACCAGTTGAACCAACTGCACCAACAATTATACCTGCGGTAGCAATTGCAATACCTACTCCAACCATGTTGATAGCACCTTTTTCAAATCCAACTATAGTCTGATTATACCAAACTACTAATGCATCTTTAAAATTAGATTCTTTAATAATTTTATTTAATAAGTTAACCAATATTAAAGATAATGTTGCATAAAATATTGAATAAGATGCTGTAAATCTCATAAAAACTAATAAATAAACTAATACAAAAATAGGAATTAAAAAATGAAGTCCAGAAAGAAAAGTTTTTTTTAAGTTGGGAACTTCATCAGCATCCATTCCTTTAAGATTTAATTTTAATGCTTCTAAATGAGAAATATAAAATAATGCAATATATGAAATTATTGCAGGCAAAAATGCATGCTTAACAACTTCAAAATAAGTTACACCAATAAAACTTGCCATTACAAATGCTGCTGCTCCCATTACAGGAGGCATTATTTGGCCATTAACTGATGATGAAACCTCTATTGCTCCTGCCTTTTCTTTTGAAAAACCAGTTTTTTTCATTATTGGTATTGTAAAAGTGCCAGTAGTGACGGTATTCGCTATCGATGATCCAGAAATTAAACCTGTCATACCTGAACCTAAAATTGCTGCTTTGGCTGGACCTCCTATCATTTTTCCAACCATGGCAAATGCCAAATTTAAAAAATATTTTCCTCCACCAGCAGTTTCTAACAATGCGCCAAACAGTACAAATAAAAATATAAAGTCTACAGAAACACCGATTGGTATTCCAAATATAGCCTCTTGATCAAACCATTGAAATCCTACTAATCTTTTTAGTGATAAACCTCCATGTGATATCATTTCGGGAGCATATTTCCCAAAATATGAAAATAATAAAAAGCAGATTGCTATGATAACTAAAGGAATTCCAATCACTCTTCTTGTTGCTTCAAGTAATATTAAAATTCCACAAATACCAATTATTAATTCAACAGGTATTGTCAAATCGTCAGTTAGATTAATTTTTAATAAAATACCTCCTCTATCTACTAACTGATCATAAAAAAAATAAATATAGAGACAACAAAATGCTGCAATTATACTTATCAAAATATCTATTGCTGATATTTTTTTTCCTCTTGAATAAGGAAATATTAAAAATGCAAGTAATAATGCAAAACCTAGATGAATAGCTCTTGCTGGCAAACCCTTAAACATACCAATATTAAACCAAAATGGAAAAGGGGAGGCATACCAAAGTTGAAATAAAGACCAAATGATTGCTATAGTTGCAACAATTTTTAAATGTAATCCAGTAATATTTCTTGTTGGAGATAAGTCTTCCTGAATTTTAGTTTTAATTTTTATACTTGTATTTTGGTCCATTTAAAAAATTATAATACTACAAAAAAAAAGGCCCAACAATTATATTGGGCCTTTTTCAATTTCGTTTATATCTTTGTATTACATTAAGCCAACTTCTTTGTAATATCTCACAGCACCTTCATGTAAAGGAGCAGATAAACCGTCTGCAATCATATCTTCTTTTTTTAGAGGCGCGAAAGCAGGATGTTGTTTTCTAAAATCATCAAAATTTTCGAAAACTGCTTTTACCACTAAATATACTAGATCTGCTTCAACTGCATTGCTGGTTACTACTGTTGCCTTAACTCCAAATGTAGTAGCATCTGATGTTTGTCCAGTGTAAGTTCCAGCAGGAATTACTGCTTTAGCATAATAATCAGCACCATCAATTAGCCCTTGAACAGGTCCGCCAGTTAAATTAATTGGTCTTGCTTTAGCCGCGCAAGTAGCTGCTTGCTCCATAGCTCCATTAGGAAATCCAACAGAATAACCGTAAGCATCTATTTTACCATCACATAAAGCTTTAACTTGTTCAGATGAAGTTAATTCAGTAACTGATTTGAAGAAACTGTTATCAACTCCCATCGCTTTCATAAGTTCTTCCATAGTTCCTCTTTGTCCAGAACCAGGGTTACCTATGTTAACTACTTTTCCTTTTAATCCTTCAAAATTAGTAATGCCAGATTTTGCGCTTGCCCAGATTTGAAATGGTTCATTATGTACAGAAAATACTGCTCTTAAACCTTTGAACTGTTTTCCTTCCCATTTGCTTGATCCATTAACAGCATGAAATTGCCAGTCTGATTGAGCAACACCAAATTGAAACTCTCCTTCTTTAATTTGGCCAATGTTATAGTTTGATCCTCCAGTAGAAGGAGCAGTACATCTATAAGCTTTATCTAAACCTTTTTTTCTACCATGCTCTTTTGCTATTGCTGATTTATGCAACATTTTGCATATAGCATTACCAGTTTGGAAATAAACTCCAGTTGGTCCGCCTGTTCCTATCGTGAAAAACTCTGCAGATTTTGCCACTGTATTAAATGAAAACAATGCCGCAAAAAGAACTAAAGTACTCGATAGGGTAGATAATATTTTTTTCATTTTCCCTCTCTATAGTTAGTTATAATAAATAATTGAAACAAAAATTAATAAGATTGTCCAGAGTTATTTAGGCTATTTCACCCCACTCTTTCAGTCTTTTTATTCCTTCTACAACTTTAGGTGCATATTTTATAATTAGATCATTATCAATTGATGTTTCTAAATTTATTTTAGACATAAAATTCTTTCCATCAAAATCAGTATAACTTAAACGACTTATCATTTTATTAATTGGAAAACCAAAATCAGACCCGGGCAATATCGCTACATTTTTTTTGTTTAAAAGGTCTGCACACATTAGAGTAGATGTATCAAATTTTTTATTTAAAAACTCAGGCATTAAATAAAATCCACCCATAGGTTTATTCATGATTATATTGTTTGACCTTAAATTATTATAAACATAATCACCAATTCCTTTTAAAATTTTTTTTGATTTTATAATATAATCTGAATGGTCATTATTAAATGCAGAAATTGCAGCAAATTGTATCGGCGAACTAACAGCTGAAAACGTTTCGCTAGCTAAAACTTTCATAGAATTTTTTATATTGTCTAATGAATGTGGAATTACAAAATAACCGAGTCTCCATCCCCCGGCTCCACACCATTTACTTAAACCATTACTAATAATTACTTTATCAGGACAATAATCTGATATTGATTCTTTTACTTCATCAAAAGTCAGTTCAGAGTAAATTTCATCTGATAAAACAGTTATTTTATATTTTTTTACTATTTCACTGATTTCTTTTAAATTTTTACATACCTGACCTGAAGGATTGTTTGGAGAATTTAAGATCAATAAATAATTTTTATCTTTGTCCTTTCTAACTAATTGTTCGATACTTTCACCTGTTGGATACCAATTATTCTCAGCAATAGTTTCAATCCAATGATATTTATTTTCAGCAATAACTGAATGTGGTTTATACGAAACCCAGCTTGGAGCAGGAAGTATTACATCTCCATCAAAAGAAATATGAAGTAAAAACATAAGTTCTTTTGATCCAGGTCCTACAATTATTTGATCTGAAGAAATATTTTTATTTTTCTTATTTGACTCATATTTTGAAATAGCATCTCTTAAATTATCTAATCCTTGTATAGGTAAATAACTTTTTTGATGAGCATTTTTTTTTAGTTCTTCAACAATGCTATCTGGAACTGGAAATGGTGATTGTCCAAATCCAAATTTAATTATTTTTTTTCCTTGTTTTTCTAAACTTTTTGAAATTTCATTTATTTTTAATGTTGCAGATAAATCTAGATTTTTTATTTTGCTTTTTATCATTAAGTTTTTAATTGTTTTAAATTTTTATACTGCTTAAGGGCATTTGGATTCGCTAGAGCTTGAATATTTTTAATTTTGTTCCCTTCAATTATATTCTTAACTGCTAGTTCAACAATTTTGCCATTTTTTGTTCTAGGAATATCATTAACTTCAATAATCTTTGAGGGTACGTGTCTTGGAGATGCTTGAGACCTTATAGTTTTTTTTAATTTTTCAATAAGGTCATCATTCAATGAATTGGGTATATCTAAAACCAAAAACAATATAATTCTTACATCATTATCCCAAGTTTGGCTGACAACAATTGACTCTTTTACTTCTTTGAATTTTTCTACAACTGAATAAATTTCTGCTGTTCCTAATCTTACACCTCCAGGATTTAATGTTGCGTCTGATCTGCCATATATTACATAACCACCATTTTTTTTTCTTTCGGCATAGTCTCCATGATGCCAGATATTTTTAAATTTCTTAAAATAAGCTTTCTTATACTTTTTATTGTTACTATCATTCCAAAATAATTTTGGCATTGACGGAAATGGAGATTTGCAAACTAATTCTCCTTTTTTATTTATTAGTGACTTGCCTTTATCTGAAAATACATCGGTATTCATTCCCAAACCATTGTTTTGAATTTGCCCTTTATAAACAGGAGAATAAATATTACCTAATACAAAACAAGAAACTAAATCTGTGCCTCCAGCTATAGATGCAAGGTGAACATTTTTTTTTATACTATCATAAACATATTGGAAGTTATCACCTGAAAGAGGCGATCCGGTTGAACAAATTATTTTTAATTTATTTAATTTAAATTTAGATTTTATATAAATATTTTTTTTTCTTAATTGATCAATATATTTCGCGCTTACTCCAAAAAGTGTAATTTTTTCATCATTTGCAATTTTGAGTAATAAATCATCTTTTTTATACATAGGAAAACCATCGAATAAAACAATTGATGCTTTAGATGCAAGAAATGTTAGTAACCAATTCCACATCATCCAGCCACAAGTTGTAAAGTAAAATACATTATCTCCAGGTTTTACTTCACAATGCAATTTATGCTCTTTTAAATGTTGTAATAAAACTCCACCTGATCTATGACAGATACATTTTGGTTTACCAGTTGTTCCGCTAGAGTATAAAATTGCTAATTCATGGTCAAAATCAAATCTTTTAAATTTAATTTCCTCGTATTTAATTTTATTTATTTTTTTAAGCTGATAAAATCTTATTCCTTTTATTTTTTTTTGTTTTAAATATTTTTTTCCAGGATAATTAACTACCAAAACAGTTTTTATTGATTTTATTTTATCTAAAATCATAGGAAGTCTTTCTAAAATGTTAATTTCTTTACCATTATAGTAATATCTATCAGTTATAATTAATATTTTTGGTTTTATTTGAGAAAATCTTTCGATTAAACCTTCTGTTCCAAAATCTGGGGAGCAAGAAGACCATATAGCACCTATAGATGAAGATGCTAAAAAACATTCAACTGTTTCAATTTGATTTATCATATATGCTGCTATTCGATCTTTTTCAGAAATATTATTTTTTTTAAAAAAATTAATTAATTTTGATGTATTTGAGTTTAACTTTTTCCAAGATCTAACTTCCCTATGACCATTTTCACTTATAAATGTAATTGCTTTAGAATTGTCATTTTTTGAAAGTAGATTTTCGGCAAAATTTAACTTTGATTTTACAAAAAATTTATTTTTTATAAATTCCTTTGAATGTATAAATTTATCAATTTTTTTTCCTTTGACATTCGTGAAATCCCAAACTGAACTCCAAAATAGATCTAGGTTGTTAATACTCCATTTAAATAATTTGCTGTAATTTTTGTTTATTTTATAATTAAATTTTTTCGAAAGAAACTTTTCGAACTTAAATAAATTTGATTTTTGCTTAATGGATAAGGAGGCTTCCCACAATTTTTTGCTCATAAAAAAATTATATTGAATTTATCAAATCTATGATAACCTTTAATATACAAAAAACTAAAATGAGAACTTTTTCCTCGTTGATTCGGACCTGTTTTAGACTATTTTTGTTCTTTTTGGATAACAAAATATAGTAGATAAAAAAAATATCATACTAAAAGTTGAAATGAAAAAAAATAAACTAACAGCGGTACTCGGGCCAACTAACACTGGAAAGACCTATTTAGCTATTGAAACTATGCTTTCATTTAACTCGGGAATGATAGGTTTCCCATTAAGATTATTAGCAAGAGAAGTTTACGATAAAGTAATTAAAAAAATTGACGCTTCAAAAGTTGCCCTGATCACAGGTGAAGAAAAAATTATACCTTTAGATGCTAAATATTATTTATGTACAGTTGAATCTATGCCTATTGATAAGGATTTAGAGTTTGTTGGTATTGATGAAATTCAAATGTGCAATGATCATGAAAGGGGACATATTTTTACAGATAGACTTTTAAATCTCAGAGGTGAAAAATTAACAATGCTTATGGGATCAAACACAATCAAAAGTATTATTGAAAAATTAGATGACGATATTGAATTCATAAATAAAGAAAGATTTTCAAAATTATCTTATAGTGGGTATAAAAAAATTTCTAGAATTGATAGAAAAAGTGCAATTATAGCTTTTTCTACTGAAGAAGTTTATGCAATTGCAGAATTAATTAGACGTCAAAAAGGTGGTGCAGCAATTGTAATGGGATCCTTAAGTCCTAAAACAAGAAATTCTCAAGTGAATTTATATCAGTCTGGAGATGTCGATTATCTTGTAGCTACTGATGCAATAGGAATGGGTATAAATATGGACTTAGATCACATTTATTTTTCTAATTTAAAAAAATTTGATGGAAAAAAATTAAGAAGATTAAATTTATATGAAATTGGACAAATTGCGGGAAGAGCTGGAAGATATTTAAATAATGGTTATTTTGGAATAACTGGAGATTGTGGGGAAGTTAACTCAGAGGAGACTGAAATAGTTGAGAAACACAATTTTAATGAAATTCAAAGCATTTTTTGGAGAAATTCTAATTTAAATTTTAATAACAAAATAAGTTTATTAAAGTCTTTAGAAGAAAGACCAAATAAAGATTGGCTTAAAAGGATAAATGAATGTGAAGATGAAAAAGTTTTAAAGTATTTTTTAAATGATAAACACAACATTAATATCGAGGATAGTTTAGAAGTTTTAAAAATAATTTGGGAATGTTGTCAAATTCCTGATTTTGTTAAGAAAGCTTACGGAAATCATTTAGATGTTGTAAGTAAAGTTTTCAAATTCTTGACAGGAAAAACAAAAAAAATTCCTAACCAGTACATGAAAGAACAATTATCAGTTTTGGATAAATTAGAAGGAAATGTTGACTCTTTATCAAATAGAATTGCAAATGTCAGAACCTGGTCTTATGTTTCAAACAAATCAAATTGGGTTGAAAATCAAGATTACTGGATAGAAAGGACAAAAAATTTAGAAGACAAATTATCTGACAGACTGCATGAAGAATTAACAAAAACATTTATTGATAAAAGGGCAAGCGTTTTAGCTAGAGGTTTAAAACAAGACATATTATTTGATACCAAAATAGTTGATGAGGAAAGAGTTATGATTAATCAACAATATATTGGTCATCTAAAAGGGTTAAAATTAGAATTGGATTTTAAATCGGATGATTTAGATGCTGATATTAAATCGTTAAAAAAAGCTGCAAGACATAATGTTAGCCCAGAAATAATAAAAAGAATTTTACAAATTATTGATACAGGATTGATAGAGTTAAAAGATGATTTTAAAATTTATTGGAAAAAATATCCAATAGCTAAATTAATTTCTGGATCTGACTATTTAAATCCTAAAATTAATTTAATCATTGATGATATGATTGAAAATGATGAAAAGTCAAAATTATATAATTATTTACAAAAATGGATAAATGATAAAATAAAAACAGAACTCAAAAGTCTTTTAGACTTAAAAAATATTAAAGAAAATAATTCAGAACTTAGAGCTTTATCCTATCATTTATATGAGAATAATGGAGTAGTAAAAAGAGAAAATGTTTCTTCATATTTGAAAAAATTAGATCAAGAAGAAAGAGCTAAGTTAAGAAAAATTGGAGTAAAATTTGGAAGATACCATATTTTTTTATTTAAATTATTTAAACCTAATGCTGTTTCGTTAAGAATTCTTTTGTGGAAAATTTATAACGAAAAAGACTTAAATCTTTTTCCACCAACCTTTGGTCTTAATTTTTTAGAAGATAAGAAAAATATTAGTAAAAGTTTTATGTTGCTTTGTGGATTTGAAAAATTTGAAAATTTTTTCGTTAGAATAGATATATTGGAAAGACTATTTATTTTGATTTTAAATTCAAATAAAAATAATAATGAAATTAAATTAATTCCTGAAATGTTAAATTTGCTTGGATCAAATAAAGAAAATTTTGTAAAATTATTACAAAAAATGAATTATAAGACATACAAAAAAAATAATGATATATATTTTAAATATATTACGAATAAAAAGAATATTAGAAAAAAAGAAAAAGTAATAAAAACAACAGATAATCCTTTTAAAATATTAAGCCAATTGAATTTAAAATAATGTTTAATTTATTCAAAAAAGACGAGGTTAATCCTAAAGATAACTTTTCTTTAATCGCTATTACTTCTCTTTTAATCCATTCAGCAAAAATAGATGAAAACTTTACAGAAAATGAAAGAAAAATAATTAAAAAAACACTAATTGAAATGGGTGCTCAAGTTAAAAATATTGAAGAAATTATAGAAGAAGCAGAAAAAAAAGAAAAAGATTCAAATCAAATATTAGAATTTACTAGAGAAATTAAAAATGTTGATGAAAACAAGAAAAAATTAATTATTGAGGCACTATGGAATATTGTTTATTCAGACAAAAATGCTGATATGTATGAAACAAACCTTATGAGAAGACTTTCAGGCTTGTTATATTTAGATAATAAGGTTGTGGGAGATATAAAAAGAAAGGTTATGAAAAAAAATGACATATCTAGTAAATGATAAATGCATTAAGTGTAAACTAACAGATTGTGTAGAAGTTTGTCCTGTTGATTGTTTTTATGAAGGAAAAAATATGCTTGTAATTAAACCGGATGAGTGTATAGATTGTGGCGTTTGTGAGCCAGAATGTCCAGTGAATGCTATAGTTTCAGATACAGAAGATGGAAGCAGCAAATGGCTGGAAATGAATACAAAGTACTCGGAAATTTGGCCAAACATTAATAAAAAAAAAGATCCGCCTGAGGATCATGAAAAATTTAAAGATGTAGAAAATAAATATGAAAAATATTTTAAAGAAAATCTTGAATAAAAAAAAAGTAGCAAAAAAAGCTAAAATAACAAAAAAAGCTAAAATAACAAAAAAAACTAAAATAACAAAAAAAGTAGTTAAGGCTAAAAAAATAAAGAATAAATCAAAGAGTTTGAAAGTTAATAAAAGCAACACAAAAAAAAATGTTGAGGTTAAAACTGAGCCATTAAGAATATCTAAAAATAATGAACAAAAACCAGAAATAAAAAAAATTAAAAAACAAGAAACTGAAAAAAAACAATATAAAGTTAAAGAATATGTAGTTTATCCAAAACATGGTGTGGGTCAAATAAATGAAATAAAGAAAATTAATATTGGTGGAATTGAAGTTGAAACTTACGTTTTAAAATTTGAAAAGGATAAAGCTAATGGAATGGTGCCTGTAAATAAACAAATTTATTTAAGACCACTAGCTACAATCAACCAAGTCAATAAATGTATAAGTATATTAAAAGGTAAACCAAAAATTAAGAGATCTATGTGGAGCAGAAGGGCTCAAGAGTATGAAGCCAAAATATCTTCGGGTAAGATTTATGATTTAGCTGAAGTTGTTAGAGATCTTAATAAAGGTGATGATTTAATGATAGACCAATCATATAGCGAAAGACAATTATTTGAAAAAGCATACGATAGACTTTTATCTGAGTTTCAAATTGTTATGGATACTAACTTGGAAGATACTCAGAAAAAACTTGATAAAGCACTTAAAAGAAATTTAGAAAAACAAATTCAGCAAGTTGAAGAGTCGAGTACTGCACAAAAATTAGACGAAGCAGTAGTATCTAAATAAAAAAAACGCTTCCCACGCAAGCGCCATGAGAAGCGTTCTTTAAAAAGAATAAAACTATCTTCTTCTTCTTTTTTTAGCTTTTTTCTTAGCTTTTTTCTTAGTCTTCTTTGCAGCTTTTTTTCTTCTTTTAGCCATCTTTAGCTCCCTTTTTTAATAACGAATCTTTTTGATTCGTTTAGTTACCTTTTTTTATTTTTTTTGAATAGTTATGTCAAATCTTTAATTATTCTTAATTTAAAGAAAAAAATTTATTTTTTTGTTTTTTAAAAATAATAAAAAAAAGTTAAGTAAATTGCGATTAATAAACTGTTTTTAAAATTAATTTAATAAAGTTTTTCTAATTTATTTTTATATTTTTCTGTAACTTTTTTTCTTTTTACTTTCATTGTTGGTGTTAACAAACCATTTTCTATAGAAAAATTTTCATCTATTAATTGAATTCTTTTAACTTTTTCCACTAAAGTTAATTTTCTATTAACTTTTTCAATTACATTGTTTATTATTTCTTTTTCATTTAAAAATTCTTTATTAGGTACAACTAAAGCTACTAAATAATTTTTGTTGTCTCCGTAAACCATACATTGATCAATTTCAGGTTCATTTGAAATCATATTTTCAATTTTTGCAGGGGATATATTATCTCCTCCAGCGCTAACAATTATATCTTTCTTTCTATCAGTAATTTTTAAATAACCATCTTCTGGGTTTATTTCTCCTATATCGCCTGTATGAAGCCATCCATCTACTATAACTTTATTTGTTTCTTCTTTTTTATTCCAATACCCTAGCATTACATTTTCACCTTTAACTAAAATTTCTCCATCTTCTGCAATTTTGACTTGGTTTCCTTTAAAAGGCGGACCAACAGTTTCGACCTTTATTTTATTTATAGGATTACAACTAACTACAGGCGATGTTTCTGTTAAACCATAGCCTTGGAGTGTTGGTAAACCTATGGAATTTAAAAATTCTCCTATTTCTTTGTCTAAAGCTCCGCCCCCTGAAACAAACGCTTTCAAATTACCTCCGAATTGTTTTTTAATTTTTTTTCTTACTAATGTTTCGACCAATTGATTTTGCAGTTTTTCAAAAGTTGACATTTTTTCATTTTTTAATCTTTTTTTTCCTAATCTAATTGTTATTTCAATTAGTTTAGCTTTCAAGCCTGTTTGTTTTTTTAAATTTATATTTATCTTATTGTAAAGATTTTGATAGAATCTTGGAACGGCTGTCATAATTGTTGGTTTTGCTTCAGAGATATTTTCTAAAAGCTTTTCTATTTTTTCTGCATAAAAAACTTTTGCTCCAACTGCTATCTGTACAAATTGCACACAATGTTCATAAGAATGTGAAAGTGGAAGCCAAGTTAGAAATACCGGTTTTGTATTAATTATTGGTTTTAAAATTTCACATGCTCCAACGATATTATTTAAAATACCACCATGACTTAAAATTACTCCTTTTGGATTACCGCCTGTTCCTGAAGTATAAATTATACAAGCAGGCGATGTTCTTTTTAAATTATTATTTTTTATTTTATCTTTCTCAGATAAATCTTTTTTTATTATTGATTCAAAATCTAAATAATTTTCTTTTTTATATAAATCAACTTTATCTAATGTAATAACTTTTTTAATAAATATTTTTTCCTCTATGATATTTTTCAATTTTTTAAACATTTCATTATTTGAAACAATGACTAAGGCGGGCTCGCAATCTTCAATTAAATACTTATAATCTTCTTCTGTATATGTTGTATATGCCGGAACTGTAATTCCACCAGACAACATAATTGCTAAATCAGAAATAAACCATTCAGGTCTATTCTCTGATACTAAAAGACATCTATCACCTTCTTGTATATTTTCTTTTATAACTTTTGATAACTTAAAAATATTTTGTTCAACTTCTTCCCATGTATAAGTTTTTTTATTGTTTGGATTTAACCATTGCAAAAAAATACTTTTTTTATCCTGTTTATCTGTTTGAGAAAAAAATAATTCGATTAAACTATTTTGATTATCTAAATTCATAATTTTTTGGTGGGCAAAGAGAGAATCGAACTCTCACAGTATTACTACTATTGGATTTTGAGTCCAACGCGTCTACCAGTTCCGCCATTCGCCCAAAGATAATAAATTTCATACAATATAAATAATAGTATTAAAACATGTAATATAATAAAAGAAAATATGTTTAAAGACTTATACTTTAAAACTATTAAGCTAGCAGGGCATAAAAGTTCAAAATTTTTTCTAGGCATAATGTCTTTTATTGAAAGTTTTATCTTTCCGATTCCGCCAGATGTTTTAATAATTCCAATGACAATAGCAAAAAAAAATGAATGGGTTAAAATTGCTTTAATTGCTACTATTGGCTCAGTACTTGGTGCGTGCTTAGGATACTTAATTGGATATGTTTTTTTTAATGAAATAGGTGTCAAGATATTTGAACTGTATAGTGTCGACAATACTTCATTTTTAAAAGACAAAATGTCTTCAGAAGGTGGAACTATTGCTTGGATAACATTATTGGCCATAGCTGGATTTTCACCAATACCGTTTAAACTATTAACTATTACAAGTGGCTTTGTTGAATTCAATTTAATATATTTTATAGTCATTTCATTAATTACAAGAGGTTCAAGATTTTTTATAATTGCATTTTTAGTTGGAAATTTTGGATCTGCTATGAAAAAAATCATTGAAAAAAAATTATTAAAATTTTCTTTAATTTTTTCAGCTGTATTAATTACATTTGCTTATTTAATTTACAAATTTTTGATAAATTTTATGAATTAATATGAATATTTTTTTTAATAAAAAAAACTTTTACTTATTCATTTTATTTTATTCTTTATCAGCAATTTTTTTTGCATTGTACATAGAATATATTTTAGGCTATAAACCTTGCAAGTTATGTATATATCAAAGAATTCCTTATATAATTTCAATTTTTATTAGTTTTGTTGGTTATAATTATTTTAAAAATGATAAAATATTATTTTTAGTAATTTTAACTTTCTTATTAAGTGTTCTTATTTCAGGTTATCATTATGGAATTGAGAACAATATTTTTGAAGAATTTTCTGGTTGTACTGGTAACTCTCTTGGAATAGTTGATAAAACAGAGCTACTAAACTCATTAAATGAAAATGTCGCAAGTTGTAAAGATGCAATTTTTAAATTATTTGGTATGTCTTTAGCTGGAATTAATTTTGTATTATCTTTATTAATTATTATATATTCATTTTTAACATTATTTTATGAAAAAAACTGATCCAAAAAAACTAGAAGAATTTATAAGAGTAGACCATGCAGGTGAAAGGGGAGCAATTAAGATTTATGAAGGACAATTACTTGCATTAAGCACTGTTGTTAAGAATAATGATTTAAAAGAAATGATTAAAGATATGAAAGAGCATGAACAGGAACATTGTAATTTTTTTGAAGATGAAATCAGAAAAAGAAATATAAGACCTACGAAATTATTACCTTTATGGGATTTGCTTGGTCTTGGACTAGGTTTTGGATCAACAATTTTAGGAAAAAAAGCAACTATGTTATGCACTGCTTCTGTTGAAGAAGTAATTGACGGTCACTATAAAAACCAAATAGATCAAATTGGTCCAGATGAAATTGAATTAAAAAAAAATATAATTAAATTTAGAAATGACGAGATAAATCATAAGGATATTGCTTATGATAATGGTGCTACTAAAGAAGGTTTTTATACAATAATTGACAAAGTTATTAAAACAGGGTCTAAATTAGCTATAAAGATTTCAGAAAAAATCTAATTAGGCTTCAAGTTCAACATCCCAATACAAATAATCCATCCAACTTTCGTGTAAGAAATTTGGTGGAAAGTTTTTACCATTTTTGTGTAAATCTTCAGTAGTTGGTTGATAAGGCCATTGATTAAGTGTCATACCAGAATTTTTTAATAACCTTCCTCCTTTTTTAACATTACAAGAAGAGCAAGCTGTAACAACATTATTCCAGTCTGTTTTTCCACCTTTAGATCTTGGCAACAAATGGTCAAATGTTAATTCATTTTTACTACTACAATATTGACAACTAAATTTATCTCTTAAAAAAACATTAAATCTAGTAAAATTTGGGTTAGATTGAGGTCTTATAAATGATTTAAGTGCAATTACGCTAGGAAGTTTCATACTAAAAGAAGGGCTTCTTACAGTTCTATCATAATAGTTTACTATGGACACTCTATCTAAAAAAACTGATTTAATTGAGTCTTGCCAACTCCATAATGATAATGGATAATAGCTTAAAGGTCTATAATCAGCATTTAAAACTAATGCTGGACACTTTTCTAAGGAAATATTTTGATCTGACATTTCAAACATAAAACAATCCTATAATATCTTTTTGATTATATCAAGATCACAAGATGAAAATTTAAATTTTACTAATTAACTAAATTTTTTTTAATAAAATTTAGTGCTGCACTTGATGCTTCAATTGGTATATGATGGTCACAATTTTTTATCATTAATGTATCAACATTTATTTTGTGTCTAATAAAAAAGTCTTTAGCATCTAACAAATTATTTGGTGGAACTATTGGATCTAATTCACCATGAACCATCAATATATTCGTTTTTGCTTTAATTCTAGATGAAAGGTCATTTTTATCTATTATTTTTCCTGAAAATCCTACTATACAATTGAAGCTTTCACTAGATGTTAATCCAATATTGATTGACATCATACAACCTTGACTAAAACCAGATATGCAAATTTTAGAATTTTTTAATTTATACTCTAATTTAATTTCTTCTATATATTGTTTCAATTTCTTTTCCGCTTTTTTAGACTCATTTAAAATGAAATCTTTATCTTCAGTGTTAAGATCAAACCATTGGAAACCACTTGGATTAATTTTGCATAATTCAGGAGCATCAGGACATAAAAAAATTGTATTCTTTAAAAATCTTTTCCAGTTTAAAGTTAACATGCTTATATCTTTTCCATCTCCACCGTATCCATGGAGTAATATTATTGCATTTTTTATCTCATTGTTTTTTTCTGGCTCAATAATTGTAGTATTTAGACAAAACTTCATAGTTGTTTAGATAACCATTCCAAAAGAGATTTATTTTCAAAGTCAATATAACCAATAATTCTTGCAAATTCATATCCTTCCTTATCAATAAGAATTGTCGTTGGAACTCCACGAAGCTTAAATGCTTTAGCCAATTCAATACTAGGTCCATAAAAAATTTCTAGATTTTTTATATTTATTTCTTCAAAAAATTCTTTAGATTTTGCTAATTCTTCATCAGCTATATTTATTGGTATAACTTCTAAATCTTGAAATGTAGATTTTGATTTTAACTTATCTAAATGAGGCATTTCTTCTTTGCAAGGCACACACCAAGTTGCCCAAAAATTGATAATTACTACTTTTGATTTATAATTATTTAAACTTATTTTTTTATTTGTTGAATTAAAAAAATCTATATTATCAATTTTCTTCTTTTCATTATGAATAATTAGATTTTTTACATCAGGTCGCTCTATTGAATATGAGCTACTAGATGATATTAAGTAAATTAAAAATACTAATAAATTTAAATTTTTATAATTCATTGTAAATTGTATAAATAACTACCATGAGTAAAAATAAAAACAATAAACCAATTTGGAATACTAGAATTAATAAAAAT